>NZ_JBIBVF010000014.1:0-211930 GCF_043080045.1 Streptomyces sp. NPDC015125 | reverse complement strand
TTTCGGCTTCTTCGCGTTTCCAACCTTACCAGATCCGTTTCCGTCTCTGGCCCCCTGTTGGAGCGGGTCGGCCGTTCGGCTTTCGCTTTCCGGCCCTTCCGACTCTAGCAGATCCGGTTTCTTTCGATTCCGGTTCCGATATCCGTCGGAGGTCCGCCCTGGGGCAGTTATTTACTGCTGCCCTTTCGGCGTGGTTACTACTTTAGCGGCTTTCCCTGGCGCCTCATAATCGAGGCGGCCGGATCGAATTTCGGCAACGCGAAATAAGGCCCGTTAGGGAACCGATCGGAGTAGTTGGTTGTGCCGCCTGGCGGTCTGCGCAAATAGCGCTGCCCGTCTCCAGCGGCTCGGGCTACGTTAGGCGGTCGGCGACACAGAGTCAAGTAGCGCTGGTGGTGCGGCGTCGGGGGACGTGAGGGCGGTAGGGGCTGACCGTGGGGTCGTCGGCGATCCAGTAGCGCCAGGGGTGGTCGGCTCCGCCGCCGCCGACGCCCGTGCGCGGACCGCTGCGCACCAGCGCGGGGGCGGGCGGCCGGCCGTGCAGGACGGAGAGGGGGGCGGTGGCTTTGCTGCACAGGTCGGTGCCGTCGAGGGTGCGGTCGATGTCGAGGGCGGTGGCCAGGCGGGCCGGGCCTTTTGCCAGTTCGTCGGTGTTGCGGGCCTTGGGGCGGCGGGTGGCCGCCAGGGACGCGCCGGTGAGGATCTCGCCGGCGCGCAGGAGGACACCGCTCGCCTTGTCCTCGGGGCCGCAGACCGCGTTGAGGCTGAACCACATCCCGTAGATGAAGTAGACGTACGCATGGCCGGGCGGGCCGAACATGGTGGCGTTGCGCGCGGTGCGGCCGCGGTAGGCGTGGGAGCCGGGGTCGGTGTCACCGTCGTATGCCTCGACCTCGGTGAGGCGGAGTTCGATCGGACCGTCCGGGGTGTTGCGGCAGAGGATGCGGCCCAGCAGGTCGGGGGCCACGTCCACCACGGGACGGTCGAAGAAGTCGTGGGTGAGCGGCATACGTTCCGGTACGTCGGTCATGCGGACCGAGAGTAGTGCAGCTGTTGGAGAGGTCGGCTGGCCATGGGGACGCCGGGGTTGGGAAAGTGTGGCCGTGGAACCGGGTCGTACGGTTTCGCGTGCGTAGGGATCAAGCCGAGAGCTCGGCGCGCAATACAGAGCACAGGCGTTTTGCCTGGGGAGGACGAGCATGGGATTCAAGAAGCTGCTGGCGAGCCTGGGCGCCGGGGGTGCGTCGGTGGAGACGGTGCTCTTTGAGGAGAACGTCGTTCCCGGTGGGGTCGTACAGGGCGAGGTGCGGATCCAGGGCGGGTCCGTGGCCCAGGACATCCAGGGGCTGTCCGTCGGACTGCAGGCGCGGGTCGAGGTCGAGAGCGGCGACGAGGAGTACAAGCGGAACATCGAGTTCACCAAGGTGCAGCTGGGCGGTGCCTTTGCGGTGCAGCCGGGTGCCGCGCACACCGTGCCGTTCGGGCTGGAGATTCCGTGGGAGACGCCGATCACCACGTTCCTGGGGACGCATCTGCACGGGATGAACGTCGGGGTGACGACGGAGCTGGCGATCGCGCGGGCGGTGGACTCCGGCGACCTGGACCCGGTGAATGTGCATCCGCTGCCGGCGCAGCAGGCGATCCTGGACGCGTTCGGGCGGCTGGGGTTCCGTTTCAAGGCCGCTGATCTCGAGCAGGGGCACATCAGGGGAACGCGACAGCGGCTCCCCTTCTACCAGGAGATCGAGTTCCATGCGCCGCAGCAGTACCGGGGCCTGAACCAGGTCGAGCTGTCGTTCGTGGCGGACGACCGGGAGATGGACGTCGTCCTGGAGATGGACAAGAAGCCCGGTCTGTTCAGCGAGGGGTCGGACACCTACCGGTCGTTCACGGTCGGGCTGAACGACTTCGAGGGGACCGACTGGGCGGGTTACCTCAACCAGTGGCTGGCGGAGGTCGGCGGTAAGCGGAACTGGCTCTAACCTGGCCGGACAGGTGTCAGCAAACGACCAGGAGGTGTTGCAGTGTCCGAGCTGAAGCGGCGGCCGCTCCCGCACGATTTCCATCCGCCGGTGCCGGAGTTCACGGTGCTGAGCGACGAGGTGGAGCCGGGCGGGACGCTGCGGCCGGAGCAGGTGTTCGCCGAGGGGAACCGTTCGCCGCAGTTGCGGTGGGAGGGTGCGCCCGCGGGGACCAAGAGCTACGCCGTCACCTGCTACGACCCGGACGCGCCGACGGGCAGTGGCTTTTGGCACTGGACGCTGTTCGACATTCCGGCGGCGGTGACGGAGCTGCCGGCCGGTGCCGGGTCCGGGGAGATGAAGGGGCTGCCCGAGGGCGCCGTACATGTCCGTAACGACTACGGGACGCGGGACTTCGGGGGCGCTGCGCCGCCGCCCGGGGACGGTCCGCACCGCTATGTGTTCACGGTGTACGCGGTGGACCAGGAGAAGCTCGGTCCGGACGCCGAGGCCTCGCCCGCGGTAGTGGGCTTCAACCTGCGGTTCCACACGCTCGGGCGGGCCCAGTTGATCGCCGAATTCGAGCTGCCCGCGGCGGGCTGAGCGCGGTAATTCCATTGCGCCCCGGCGCTTCTCGCACGCACTGTGGTTCCCGTGTCGCCGCCCCGTAAGAAGGGCGTGGGACAGCAGGTACCGCAGTGGCGGGAGCGGCGGGGCGCAGGTGTGTCGCCCGCTGTTCGCCGGAGCCCGAATGTGTCTCGGGTGTCCTCATCGGCTGCCGTTCGCTCCGGGTCCCGGTAATTCACGGGGGTGGGACCCGGAGCGCACTCTTTTCCGCGGCCCGGGAGGCGCCGCCGGTCCCCTCTTTTTCATCTGCTGATCGTCCTCCATTTCCCTTGTGGCATGCGGAAATTGCGTTGTTCGGGGAATACCTGCCGCTGCACAGTGGAGCAGCTTCGCCGCGGGGGCGAAGCGGGTCCGGGAGGTGGGCGGGATGCGCGAGACGCTGGTGCTCAATGCGAGCTTCGAGCCGCTGTCGACGGTGTCGCTGCGGCGTGCGGTGGTGCTGGTCATGCAGGACAAAGCGGTCATCGAGCACGCTCACCCGGGGCTGCGGATCCGTGCCGCTGCGGTGGACGTGCCGGTGCCACAGGTGATCAGACTCTGCCGATACGTACGGGTGCCGTTCCGACAACGGGCGCCCTGGTCGCGGCGCGGAGTGCTGGTGCGTGACCAGCACCGGTGTGCGTACTGCGGGCGCCGGGCGACGACCGTGGACCATGTCGTGCCGCGGTCGCACGGCGGCGGGGACACCTGGCTGAATACCGTTGCCTCGTGTGCGGAGGACAATCACCGCAAGGCGGACCGTACGCCCGAGCAGGCGGGGATGCGGCTGCTGCGGCGGCCGTTCGAGCCGACGCCGGCCGATGCGCTGCTGTCGACGCTGGGGGTGTCGGTGCGGGACGGGCTGCCGGAGTGGCTGGCGCTGCCTGCGTAGTGCGCGGCCGGCCGGTCCGCCGGGTACCGGGCCGTCGCCCGGCTCGCCTCATTTGAGGAGGAGTTGGGCGATGGCCAGCAGGCCGACGACGACGATGACGGCGCGCAGGGCGGTGGGTGGCAGACGGCGGCCCACCTTCGCGCCGAGCTGGCCGCCGAGGGCGGACCCGACCGCGATCAGGCCGACGGCGGCCCAGTCGAAGTGCGCGACGAAGAGGAAGAAGACCGCGGCGACGCCGTTGACGATCGCGGCGAGGACGTTCTTGAGGGCGTTGATGCGCTGCAGGTCCTCGTCGAGCAGCAGCCCCATCAGGGAGACGTAGAGCACGCCCTGGGCGGCGCCGAAGTAGCCACCGTAGGCGCTGGCGACCAGCAGGCCGGCCGACAAGACGATGCCGCCGTCGCGGTGGGGGATGGTGCCGTTGCGCTCGCGGCGGGCGCGGAGCGCGGCGGACAGCTTGGGCTGGACGATGACGAGTACCAGCGCGACGGCGATCAGGGCGGGGACGATCGCGTCGAAAGCCTCCGAGGGCAGTGCGAGCAGCAGGATCGCTCCGGTCAGGCCCCCGACGAGGGCGGTGACGCCGAAGCGGAGGATCCGGCGGCCCTGGCCGACGAGTTCGCGGCGGTAGCCTATGGCTCCGCTGATCGAACCGGGCACCAGGCCAAGCGTGTTGGACACGTTGGCGGTGACGGGTGGCAGGCCGAAGGCGAGCAGCACCGGGAAGGTGATCAGGGTGCCGGATCCGACGACGGTGTTGATCGTGCCGGCGCCGATTCCGGCGGCGAGGACGGCGATGGCTTCCCAGATGGTCACGCGAATTCCCCCGTGCATGATCGGTACGGTTCCTCCCGATCATGCACCAGTGGGCCGGCCCGTCAGTCGATCGGGGGTGCTTCGCGGTTCGGCGAGCTGGGCTTGGGGATGGATCCGCCGCCGGTCGGCGGGGTGAAGTTGCCGAGGGCGCCGCCGAGGCCCTTGAGCGCGTCACCGATCTCGCTGGGCACGATCCAGAGCTTGTTGGCGTCGCCTTCGGCGATCTTCGGGAGCATCTGGAGGTACTGGTAGGAGAGCAGCTTCTGGTCCGGGTCGCCTGCGTGGATCGACTCGAAGACCACCCGGATCGCCTGGGCCTCACCCTCGGCGCGCAGGGCCGCGGCCTTGGCCTCACCTTCGGCGCGCAGGATCGAGGACTGCTTCTCACCTTCGGCGGTGAGGATCTGGGACTGCCGGACACCTTCGGCCTGGAGGATGGCGGCGCGCTTGTCACGGTCGGCGCGCATCTGCTTCTCCATCGAGTCCTGGATGGAGGTCGGCGGCTCGATGGCCTTCAGCTCGACGCGGTTGACGCGGATGCCCCACTTGCCGGTGGCCTCGTCGAGCACGCCGCGCAGTGCCGCGTTGATCTCCTCGCGGGAGGTCAGGGTCCGCTCCAGGTCCATGCCGCCGATGATGTTCCGCAGGGTGGTGACGGTCAGCTGCTCGATGGCCTGGATATAGCTGGCGACCTCGTAGGTCGCAGCGCGGGCGTCGGTCACCTGGTAGTAGATGACGGTGTCGATGTTCACGACCAGGTTGTCCTGGGTGATCACCGGCTGCGGCGGGAACGGCACGACCTGCTCGCGGAGGTCGATGCGGTTGCGGATGGAGTCGATGAACGGGACGACGATGTTCAGGCCCGCGTTGAGGGTGCGGGTGTAGCGGCCGAAGCGTTCGACGATGGCGGCGCTGGCCTGTGGGATGACCTGGATCGTTTTGATGAGTGCGATGAACACGAGCACCACCAGGATGATCAGGACGATGATGATCGGTTCCACAGCGGCTCCCGTGCCCTTCGTTGCTGGTCCGCGCCGGCCGGTGACCGGCTTGCCATTGATCAGTCTTTCAGAGTCGTGGCTCGTCGCGCAGCGTGTTCGGGTCAGATGACGACGGCGGTGGCGCCTTCGATCTCGACGACGTCCACCTGCTGGCCGGGCTCGTATACCTGGCTGCCGTCGAGGGAACGGGCGGACCAGACCTCACCGGCGAGTTTGATACGGCCGCCGCCCCCGCCGTCGACCCGCTCCAGGACCGTGGCGCTCCTGCCCTTCAGCGCGTCGATGCCGGAGGCGAGTTGGGGGCTCTGGCCGCGGTGGCGGTTGGCGAGGGGGCGTACGACGGCGATCAGCGCCACCGATACGGCGGCGAACACGAGGAATTGCGGGACGGTGCCGCCACCGAGACCCGCGGTGACGGCACCGGCGACGGCACCGACCGCGAGCATCCCGAATTCGGGCATCGCGGTCACGACGAGGGGAATGCCCAGTCCTACGGCGGCGATCAGCCACCACACCCATGGATCCACGGCTTCATGGTAGATCCGTGCGGCGGTCCGGGACAGGGCGCGATCGGTCAGCTGCCGGAAGCACGCGGTGCCGCGACGGGGTCCCCCGGACGGACTCCGGGGGGAGGCTCGTTGAGGAGGGCGGTCCGGCGACGGGCGGTCAGGTCAGGGGCAGGCCCTGCGCGGTCCAGCGGTCGTTGCCGTTGCGCTCGACGATCAGCGGAAGGCCGAAGCAGTGGGAGAGGTTGCTGGAGGTGAGTTCGAGTTCGAGGGGGCCGGCGGCCAGCACCTTGCCCTGACGGATCATCAGGACGTGGGTGAAGCCCGGGGCGATCTCCTCGACGTGGTGGGTGACCATGATCATCGAGGGGGCGTACGGGTCGCGGGCGAGGCGGCCGAGGCGGCGGACCAGGTCCTCGCGGCCGCCGAGGTCGAGACCGGCGGCCGGCTCGTCCAGCAGGAGCAGCTCGGGGTCGGTCATCATGGCGCGGGCGATCAGGGTGCGCTTGCGCTCGCCCTCGGAGAGGGTGCCGAACTTCCGGTCGAGATAGGCGGTCATGCCGAGGCGGTCGAGGAAGGCGCGGGCGCGCTGCTCGTCGATGTCCTCGTAGCTCTCCTGCCAGCCGGCCGTCATGCCGTACGCGGCGGTGAGCACGGTCTGCAGGACGGTCTGACTGCGGGGCAGCTTGTCGGCCAGCGCGATGCCGGCGATGCCGATGCGCGGGCGCAGATCGAAGACGTCGACCCTGCCGAGCTGCTCGCCGAGGATCGAGGCGCTGCCGGAGCTCGGGAAGAGATAGCTGGAGGCGAGGTTGAGCAGGGTGGTCTTGCCGGCGCCGTTGGGGCCGAGGATCACCCAGCGCTCCCCTTCCTTCACCGACCAGGAGACCTGGTCCACCAGAGCCCGTCCTTCGCGGACCACGGATACGTCCACCAGCTCCAGCACATCGCTCATGAGCGCGTTGTCTCCCATTGCTTCTCGGTCGTCGCGTACACCTGTAGGCGCAGCCCCCCTGCAAACCTACGCCACTCGTTGTCGGTGCTCTTCCCTAGGCTGGGGACATGCTCGATGAACCACGTTCAGGACGGCTTGCGGCATGGGGAAATGCCCTTTTGGCCGGACTTGTCTCACCTGATGAAGCCGCGCATCGGATCGCGGACGACGATGCGGTGCACCGCGTGGAAGGCCTGCCCGGGGAGGAGGCGCCGGTCGGCCTGACACTCGCGCTGGGGCGGCTGCGGACGCTGGGGGCGAGGGGCCTGCGGGTGGCCCTGCCGGCTCCCGGGCATCCCCTGGGCCTGTGCGGACCGCCGGAATTCAATGCGCGGGCGCTGGAGGCCGAGGAGGCGGTGCTCGCCCCGGGGGCCGGGCTGGGCCTGATCCCGGAGACGTACGAAGCCGGGCCGGAGGGTGGCACCGGACCGGATGTGCATGTGGAGGTGGTCTGGCGCTGTCTGCCGGTGCGGGAGGCGCCGCCGGCCGATGTGCCGTCGCTGGGCGAGGCCGAGCGGGAGCTGGCTCAGGCGCTGCGGGAGGCGACCGAACTGCTCTCGAAGCTGGATGTGGCCGGGGCCGGGCCGGTGGCACAGGCGGCGCTGGAGGCGTACCGGGCGCGGGCGGAGGCCGGCCGGCAGGTGCTGGCTCCCGGGTATCCGCCGCGGGCGGTGCGGGTTTTGGAGCTGGCGCAGCGCGTCGGTGCGCTCATCGATATCGCGCAGCAGGCCGGCGGGGACGGCAGGGAGCACGGTGCGGCGGTGAGTTCGTCCGAGATCGCGGCCCGTGCCGAGGCGCTGCGGCCGGTGGAGCGTACGGCCCGGCGGGCGCAGGTGGCGGCGTACAACTCCGCGGTGGAGGAGAGGGAGCGGCACCGGGGGTGAATGGAAGCGGCCCCGCCGGACCATTGTGTGGTCGACGGGGCCTTCGCCGAACGGGCCGGACGCCTCTGGGCAGGCGAAGCCGTCCGGCCCGTTCGGACAACCTCAGTTGTTCGAGGTGGCGTTGCCGAAGGCGGGGTTGAGCGCGCCGATGACGGTCGCGGTCACGCCGGTGGCGTTCACGGGGACGTGCACGGGGACCTGGGCGACATTGCCGGAGCCGATGCCGGGGGAGAGCACGGCCGTGCCGTCGGCCTGCGCGCCACTGGTCGCGAAGGCGGATCCGGCGGCCGCACCGAGGGCGATCCCGGTGGCGGCGAGGACGAGGGCGGCCTTCTTGGCGGTGTTCATGGGGGCGTGTTCCTCACGTGGTGGCACAGGGCCGGAAAGACGATGGCGGAGGGTGGGGGGACCGGCCGCGCGTCCAGGGGAGGACGGGGCCGGTCCGGCCCGACCCGCGCGCACCATGGCATCGCGGGGGTCGGACGAGGTCCTGCGGACGTCCTGGGATCAGACGTTGACGCAGGGGTTGCCGAAGGTGGGGTTGAGCGCGCCGATGACGGTGGCGGTGACGCCGCAGGCGTTCACGGGGACGTGCACCGGGGCCTGGACGGCGTTGCCGGAGACGATCCCCGGGGAGTGCACGGCGCCGCCCTGCGCCTGCGGGGAGTGGGCCGAGGCGACGCCGGCGCCCGCGAGGGCGAGACCGCTCGCCACCATCGTGATGGCCGCTGCGCGCTTGATGTTCTTCACTTCTCTAGCTCCTCGTTGCCGTTGCCGTGGCCAGCCGCCACGACTGCACTGGACAACGGCCCGGGCCGAGAAGGGATACGCCGAATGGGCTACGGCTACACGACAGTATGAATCTCGGATCTGAAGACGACGTTCCGCTTGCGGTATCGCCCGGGGCCTGTCTTCGCGGTCCCTGTCCCGAAGTCCCAGGAGTCCCTGTCTCACAGTCCCGGCTGCCTCCGGAGCTGCCGCCGGGCGAACGACGGGGCGGCGAAGAGGGTCCGGAGGCCCGTGGGCCCGTAGGACCGTAGGCCCGTAGGCCCGTAGGCCCGTAGGCCCGTAGGGGAGCGCGTCGTACACCGGCGCTCCCCTACGGGCGTTCAGGCCCCGATGCCGTGCCGCACGGCCCACAGTGCGGCCTGCGTCCGGTCGGCGAGGTCGAGCTTCATGAGGATGTTGGAGACATGGGTCTTGACGGTCTTCTCGGACAGCACCAGCGCACGGGCGATCTCGCGGTTGGAGCGGCCGTCCGCGATCAGGCCGAGGACCTCGCGCTCCCGGTCGGTGAGGGAAGTGCCGCGTCCCTGGCCGCTGTTGTTCTCCTCCTGGGACAGCAGTGCACCGGCCACCTCGGGCTGCAGCAGGACATGGCCCGCGTGGACGGAGCGGATGGCGCCGGCCAGCGCGTCCGGGTCGATGTCCTTGTAGACGTAGCCGGCCGCGCCCGCGCGCAGCGCCGGGACGACGGTGCGCTGTTCGGTGAAGCTGGTGACCACCAGCACCCGGGCGGGGTTCTCCAGTTCGCGCAGCGTGCGGAGCGCCTCGATGCCGTCCATGCCGGGCATCTTGACGTCCATCAGGACGACGTCCGGGCGCAGCTCTTCGGCGGCGGCGATGCCCTCGGCGCCGTCGGAGGCCTCCCCCACCACCTCGATGTCGTCCTGGACCTCCAGGAACGTCCGCAGTCCACGGCGTACGACCTGGTGATCGTCGACGAGCAGCACGCGGATCGCCGGTCCGCCGCCCGTGGTCCGCGGCCCGGAGGCCGCCCCTGCTTCGTCCGCGGGAAACCCCATCGCGCCGCTCCTGTCCGTGTCAGCCACCGGGCACCTCCATCTCGACAGCGGTGCCCTTGCCGGGCTCCGATTCCACGGTGAGCTTTCCGCCGACACCGCTCGCGCGGTCATGCATCGAGACCAGGCCCAGGTGGCGGCCGGCCCGGCGCACCGTTCCGGGGTCGAATCCGCAGCCGTCGTCGGCGATCCGCAGCAGCGCGCCCTGACCGCTGCGGGTGAGGGTCACCTCGACATGCCCGGCACCGGAGTGCCGCAAGGCGTTGTGCAGCGCTTCCTGGGCCACCCGGAGCATCGCCTCCTCCTGGGCCGCGGGGAGCGCGCGGACGCAGTGTGCCGTGAAGGTGACCCGCGCCGAGTGTGCCCGGTCCAGGACCTGGATCTGAGAGCGCAGGGTGGCGACCAGGCCGTCCTCGTCCAGGGCGGCGGGCCGCAGTTCGATGACGGCGGCCCGCAGTTCGTCGGCGGCCTCCGCGGCCAGCGCGGCGACCTGGTGCAGCTCGTCCTTGGCGCGGGCCGGGTCGCGGTCGACCAGGGCGGTGGCGGCCTGGGCGGTGAGGCGGAGCGAAAAGAGCTTCTGGGCGACCGCGTCGTGCAGCTCGTGGGCGAGCCGGGCGCGCTCCCCGGCGATGGTCAGCTCGCGGCTGCGCTCGTAGAGGCGGGCGTTGGTCAGGGCGATGGCGGCGTGCTGGGCGAGTATCCCGAGCAGCCGCTCGTCCTCCTCGGTGAAACCGCAGTCGCCGGCCGGTTTGGAGCAGCGCTTGTTCGCCAGGAAGAGGGCGCCGAGGATCTCGTCGCCGTCGGCGACCGGCAGGCCGAGGAAGTCGGACATGTCCGGGTGGGCGGTCGGCCAGCCGCCGAAGCGGGGGTCCTCACGGACGTCGGCGAGCCGTTCCGGGGTGGCGTTGTGCAGCATCGCGGCGAGGATGCCGTGCTGGCGGGGCAGCGGGCCGATGGCCTTCCACTGCTCGGCGCTGACGCCGTCCACCACGAACTGGGCGAAGCCGCCGTGGTCGTCGGGCACGCCCAGGGCGGCGTATTCGGCGTTCAGCAGCTCGCGGGCCGAGGCCACGATCGTCTTGAGGACGTCGCGCACCTCCAGATGCCTGCTCATCGCCAGGATCGCGGTACTCACCGCGGGGATCCCGGCTCCCGGTCCGTTGGTCATGGGCTCACCGTACCGGCGGGGCGACCAGGCCGTATCGGTCCGCTGACGGCTGCCGCCTACGCCCACCGGCCTAGGACGAATGCCCTGGCCATGGCAGGTCCGGCGCCCGACGTCCGGGCGACGGGGGTGTTCCTACGGTGAGGGCGAGGCCGGGATCCCGGCCCGGACCGGAAGGGGACGCGATCATGCCGGTAGCGGTCATCACGGGGGCATCGAAGGGGCTGGGCCGGGCGCTCGCCGCGGCGCTGGCGGCACGGGGGTGGGATCTGGTCGTGGACGCCAGGTCGGCCGGTCCGCTGGAGGACGCGGCACGGGAGCTGCGCGGGACGGGGGTGCGGGTGGTCGCGCTGCCCGGGGATGTGGCGGACCGCGGGCACCGGGCGGCGCTGGTGGCCGCGGCCGGTGAGCTGGGCGGGCTCGATCTGCTGGTGAACAACGCGAGCGTGCTGGGGGCCGAGCCGCTGGCACGGCTGGCGGACCATCCGCTGGGCGGGCTGCGGGCGGCGCTGGAGGTGAATGTGGTGGCGCCGCTCGGACTTATCCAGGAAGCTTTGCCGCTCTTGCGGGATTCCTCCTACCTGTCCTCGTATGAGGGCGTTTTCCCCTACACAGGGAATGCTCCTTATATAGGGGATGTCGGAAATGGCACGACATACAATTCGCACCCTTACGCCGAGAATGACCGAAATGCCGGATCGTCCGATTCGTCCACTTATGAAGTGGTAAGTAGGGCAGCCAAGGGGGCGAAAGGGGCATGTGCCCGCATGGGTGGGGCGGTGCTCAACATCAGCTCGGACGCGGCCGTCGAGGCGTACCCGACGTGGGGCGGGTACGGGGCGGCGAAGGCGGCGCTGGACCAGCAGTCGGCGGTGCTCGCGGTGGAGGAGCCGGGACTGCGGGTGTGGTGGGTGGACCCGGGCGATATGCGGACCGATCTGTACACGGCCGCCGTACCGGACGACGACCCCTCCGGGCGGCCGCTGCCCGGGACCGTGGTGCCCGGACTGCTGCGCCTGCTGGACGACGAGGCCCCCAGCGGGCGGTACCGCGCGGCGGCCGGGGCGGCAGCGTCCGACGGGACGCCCGCGTCCGACGGGGCGGGTCCCCGGTGATCACGGAAGCGGTGCAGGTCCCGGCGGAGCTGTCGGCCGGGGTCCCGGCCGAGCAGCGGGGGCCCGGCCTGGCCCGGGATGCCGTACGGCTGATGGTGAGCCGGGGTGCGGCCGAGACCGGCCACCACGTCTTCGGTGAGCTGCCGGATCTGCTGGCGGCCGGGGATGTGCTGGTGGTGAACACCTCGCGGACGCTGCCGGCCGCGGTGGACGGCCGGGTCGGCGACGGCCGGGGGCGCGGCGAGCCGGTGGTGGTGCACTTCTCCACGCGGGCGGACCGGTGGCACCCGGCGGGCCGGGCGGTGGCCGGCTGCTGGGCGGTGGAGCTGCGGAGCCCGGACGGGCGGGGCAGCACCAGGCCGCGGGCGGGCGGCCCGGCCGGCACGGTGGTGCGGCTGCCCGGCGGGGCGCGGCTGGTGCTGGAGGCCCGGCTGGACCCCGCAAGCGCACGGCTGTGGTGGGCGCGGGTGGCGGGCGCGGAGATGCCCGAGCTGATGCGGCGCCACGGGCGGCCGATCCGCTACGGCTACACGGACCGGGACCAGCCGCTGGACGCGTACCAGACGGTGTTCGCGGTGGACTCCCCCGGCGGCGGCAGCGCGGAGATGCCGAGTGCCGCCCGGCCCTTCACCCCTGCGCTGGTGGCGCGGCTGGTCAGCAAGGGGGTGCAGTTCGCGCCGGTCTCGCTGCATACCGGGGTCGCCTCGGCGGAGGCGTTCGAGCCGCCGTATGCGGAGCGGTTCGTGGTGCCACCGGTCACGGCGTGGCTGGTGAACGCCGCGCGGGCCCGGCGCAGGGCGGCGGCGCGGCGGCAGCGTCCGGGCGCCCCGGCCGGGCGGATCGTGGCGGTGGGGACCACGGCCGTACGGGCACTGGAGTCGGCGGCCGGCACGGACGGGCGGGTGCGGGCCGCGGCCGGCTGGACGGAACTGGTGGTCACGCCGGAGCGCGGGGTGCGGGCGGTGGACGGCCTGCTCACCGGGCTGCACGAGCCCACCGCTTCCCATCTGCTGATGCTGGAGGCGGTGGCGGACAGCGGCGAGTCGCTGCGGCGGGCCTACGCCGCGGCGGTGCAGCGGCGCTATCTGTGGCATGAATTCGGCGATCTGCATCTCGTGCTGCCCGACTGAGCTCCGGGCGCGGTGAGGGCACGGCAGCAGCCCCGGGCGGGCTTCGTGCCCGGGGGAACCCGAGATTCCGTCGCCGGGTCTTGGCGGAGATCTCACGGAGATCACGGAGATCACGGAGATCTCACGCATACGGACTGTGCATTTGCAATTACGTCCGGCGAGACAAACACCTTCGCACTGTGACGCCGCGCATAGGACGCAGGTCACTTACGAGCCGGGTTAGTGGATCTCGCAATCCGCCATGAGCTGGGAAAGTCCTATTCGGGACGCAATATCCGGCGCCTGGGTTCCACTAACCCGGATCGTACGTCACACCTTTGCCGGGGGAATTTCCGGCCGCTAAGAATGGCCCCGTCGCTCGGCGCCGTGAACGGAATTACGGCGTTCGCCACCGCTCTGGGCCCGTGCGGCGTCCCCCCATCGGAAGGTCTGTCCCGCCATGCCTCAGCACGCCACTTCTGGTCTCCACCGCCTGACCCGGACGCACAAGCTCTCCGTTGCCGGTGTCGCCGCAGCCGGTGCCGCAGCTCTGGTCTTCACCGTCGTTCCGGGTGCCGGCGCCGATCAGGGCAAGACGCAGGCCACCGCTGTCGAGAACGTGAAGCCGGTCGCCTTCAGCGCGGTCGGTACCACCGCCGAGGCCCAGCAGGCCACGATCGCCAAGCAGGCCGACAGCTCCGCCGCCAAGGGCAAGGCCGAGGCCGCCGCCAAGAAGGCCGCGGCCGTCAAGGCCGCCAAGGCGAAGGCCGCCGCCGTAGCGAAGGCCAAGGCCGAGAAGGCGCGTGCCACGAAGGCCGCCGCGAGCCGGACCGCCGTGCGCACCGCGATCCCCGCCGCCGCGAAGCCGGCCGTGAAGCCGGCCGTGAAGCCGGTGGCCGCAAAGACCGCCGCCAAGCCGGCCGCCAAGACCTACCCGGACAACCTGGACGGCTGGATCCGCGAGTCGCTGGCCATCATGGCCAAGAAGGGCATCCCCGGCTCGTACGAGGGCATCCACCGCAACATCATGCGCGAGTCGAGCGGTAACCCGATGGCCATCAACAACTGGGACATCAACGCCATCAACGGCACCCCGTCCAAGGGCCTGCTGCAGGTCATCGCGCCGACCTTCAAGACGTACCACGTCGAAGGCACCTCCTGGAACCTGTACGACCCGGTCGCCAACATCACCGCCGCCTGCAACTACGCGGCCGACAAGTACGGCTCGATGGACAACGTCAACTCGGCCTACTGAGCCGCCGGTTCAGTCGGTCCGCAGTCGCGCACACCGCCGAGGGGCGGCACCCGGTCTCGGGTGCCGCCCCTCGGGCGTGCCGGTGCGGTGCGCGGTGCTACTTGCGCATGACCTCGGGCTCATGGCGGCGCAGCAGCCGGGCGACGACGAAGGCGAGCGCGACGCCCAGACTGATCAGGATGATCATGTCCATCACATAGACGCCGGTCTGGTGCTTCCACAGCGGGTCCGGGTTGCCGGGCTCCCAGGGCAGCAGGGTGTTCATATCGGCGGTGGCGCCCATCGCGGCGACGGCCCAGCGCGACGGCATCAGCCAGGCGAACTGTGCGACGCCCGGGGTGTCGAAGAGCTGGAAGAGCACGCCGGTGAAGACCACCTGGACGATGGCGAACATGACCAGCAGCGGCATGGTCTTCTCCGCGGTCTTCACCAGCGCGGAGATGATCAGGCCGAACATCATCGAGGTGAAGCCGAGCGCAATGATCGCCAGGGCCAATTCGATCGCCGGGGCCTTCGCCAGGATCAGGCCCTCGGAGGGCAGGTTCCGGGTCCAGAAGCCGATTCCCGCAATGATCACGCCCTGGCAGGCCGTGACCACCCCGAGCACGATCACCTTGGACATCAGATAGGCCGACCGCGACAGGCCGGTGGCCCGTTCGCGCTCGTAGATCACCCGTTCCTTGATGAGTTCGCGCACCGAGTTGGCGGCGCCCGAGAAGCACATACCGACGGCGAGGATCAGCATGATGGTGCTGGCATCGCGGTTGGTGCGGCCCTTGGTCAGCGGGCCGTAGCCGAGGCCGTAGTCGCTGGGGATCAGCATCGAGACCACGCCGAGCACCGCGGGCAGGATCAGCATCAGTCCCAAGAAGCCCCGGTCGGAAGCGAGCACCGAGACATAGCGGCGCATCAGCGTCCACAGCTGCGAGCCCCAGCTCTGGGACTTCTGTATCCGGGCCGGCGGCACCTGGACATTGACCGACTGCGGGGCGACGGCGTCGATGTCCGCGGCGTACATCTGGTAGTGCGGGGAACCGCGCCAGCGCCCCATCCAGTCGTAGTCGCGGTAGTTCTCGAACGCCGAGAAGACGTCCGCCCAGGTGTCGTACTGGAAGAAGTTGAGCGCTTCCTCGGGCGGGCCGAAGTAGGCCACGCCGCCGCCCGGGGCCATCACCAGCAGCTTGTCGCACAGCGCGAGTTCGGCCACCGAGTGGGTGACGACCAGGACCGTACGGCCGTCGTCGGCGAGGCCGCGCAGCAGCTGCATGACATCGCGGTCCATGCCCGGGTCGAGGCCCGAGGTCGGCTCGTCCAGGAAGATCAGTGACGGTTTGGTCAGCAGCTCCAGGGCCACCGACACCCGCTTGCGCTGGCCGCCGGAGAGCGAGGTGACCTTCTTGTCCTTGTGGACGTGGAGCTTGAGCTCGTGCAGCACCTCGTCGATCCGGGCCTTCCGCTCGGCATCCGCGGTGTCACCGGGGAAGCGGAGCTTGGCCGCGTACCTGAGGGCCTTCTCGACGGTCAGCTCCTTGTGCAGGATGTCGTCCTGCGGGACCAGACCGATGCGCTGGCGCAGTTCGGCGAACTGCTTGTAGAGGTTCCGGTTGTCGTAGAGGACATCGCCCTGGTTGGCGGGGCGGTAGCCGGTCAGCGCCTTGAGCAGCGTCGACTTACCGGAACCCGAGGGGCCGATGACCGCGACCAGGGACTTCTCCGGAACGCCGAAGGAGACGTCCTTGAGGATCTGCTTGCCGCCGTCGACGGTGACCGTGAGGTGGCGGGCCGAGAAGGAGACCTCACCGGTGTCGACGAACTCCTCGAGGCGGTCGCCGACCAGCCGGAAGGTGGAGTGACCGACGCCGATGATGTCGTTCGGGCCGACCGGCGCCTTGCCGGACTTGGGGACCGGCTGACCGTTGATGTAGGTGCCGTTGTGGCTGCCGAGGTCGTGGATCTCGAAACGGCCGTCGGGAGTGGCGCGGAACTCGGCGTGGTGGCGGGAGACCTGGAGGTCGGAGACGACCAGCTCGTTCTCCAGCGCACGGCCGATGCGCATCACCCGCCCCGAGTCGAGGCGGTGGAACGTGGTCGGGCTGCGGTCGCCGTGGACCGGGGTGCCGGCCTGCTGGGACTGCCGGGCCTGCTGCGGGGGCACGGCCTGCGAAGGCTGCTGGGCCTGTGGGGCCTGCTGGGCCTGCTGGGCCTGCTGGGCCTGCTGGGGCGGGACGTACGGCGGCTGCTGCTGGTCCTGCGGAGGCGCCTGCCAGCCCTGCTGTGCGGGCGGCTGGTGCCGGCCCGGCGGCTGGTGTGCGGGGGGCGCCTGCCAGCCCTGCGCGGGCTGCTGCTGCGGCGCCCTCGCGGGCTGCGCGCTGAAGGCGTCGGCGGCCGGCGCCCCGGCGGACAGGGTCACCCGGGGGCCGTCGGTGGCGTTGCCCAGATGCACGGTCGAGCCGGGGCCGATCTCCATTTGGTGGATCCGCCGGCCCTGGACGTACGTGCCGTTGGTGCTGCCCTGGTCTTCGATGATCCAGCTGTGGCCGGCCCAGCGCACGGTGGCGTGCCGCCAGGAGACCCTGGCGTCGTCGAGCACCATGTCGCCCTGCGGATCACGGCCCACGTTGTAGGACCGGGACGCATCGAGCGTCCAGGTCCTTCCGTTCAATTCGAGTACGAGTTCAGGCACTCCACGCCCCATTACATAGTCCCCCGAGTGACGCCCTGTATGGGAAGTCCAGGGATGGTGAACATCGTGAGGAACTATTTCAGGCTCGGCCCTTGGACCGGTAACCGGGACGGGGACGGGGTGCAGGGGCGTGCGCCCGTGGCCGTCAAACTCCCCCGGAGCGCGGGAAGCAGCCATGAATGCGCAGGGATCATCGGATAACGGGTGTTCCGGACGGAACCGGCTCCGGCGGGAGCGGGACGGCCCGCCGCGGACGCCATGCACGTCCACGGTGGAGGCCGCATTATGGGAGGAAGTGGATACACGGCTGACCGACCGCTCGGTCCGTCGCGCTTGCGTACCGCCGACGTATCGAACCCGTCGCCCCGGCAGGCGGGTTGGCACTGCGGGGCAGATGCCCTGGTCGGGCGGCGCGGCGTGAGCCGGACACGACTCGATAACGATCGACGGGCCGCCGGGGACCGGAGGCCCAGGGGTGCGGGCGCGGCGGCACCGCGCCACGCCGGTCCGAACCCCGGACACCCGTACGGACGCGACCGCCCGGCGGTTACCGTAAGGGCACCATGAGCGCATCGCAGATCCCGCCTGCCACCGCCGTACCGGGCGATGACCTACCGACCCTTCTCGTGAAGATCTTCGGGAAGGACCGGCCCGGCATCACCGCAGGTCTCTTCGACACCCTCGCTGCCTACTCCGTCGATGTCGTGGACATCGAACAGGTGGTGACCCGGGGGCGCATCACTCTGTGCGCGCTGGTCACCGCCCCCTCCCCCGCCGAGGGCTCCACCGGCACCTCCGAAGGTGACCTGCGGGCCACCGTGCACAGCTGGGCCGAATCGCTGAACCTCCAGGCGGAGATCATCTCCGGCCGCGGCGACAACCGCCCGCGCGGCACCGGGCGTTCGCACGTCACCGTGCTGGGGCACCCGCTCACCGCGGAGACCGCCGCCGCGATCGCCGCCGCCATAACGGCCACCGGCGGCAACATCGACCGTATCTTCCGGCTTGCCAAATATCCGGTGACCGCCGTCGAGTTCGCGGTGTCCGGTGCGGCGACCGAGGCGCTGCGCAGTGTGCTGGCCCCCGAGGCCGCGCGGCTCGGCGTGGATATCGCCGTGGTGGCGGCCGGGCTGCAGCGCAGGGCACAGCGGCTGGTGGTCATGGACGTCGACTCGACGCTCATCCAGGACGAGGTCATCGAGCTGTTCGCGGCGCACGCCGGCTGTGAGGCCGAGGTCGCCGAGGTCACCGCCGCCGCGATGCGCGGTGAGCTGGACTTCGAGCAGTCGCTGCACGCCCGGGTCGAACTGCTCGGCGGGCTCGACGCATCCGTGGTCGAGGCCGTACGCAAGGAGGTACGGCTCACCCCGGGGGCCCGCACCCTGGTACGGACCCTCAAGCGGCTCGGCTATCAAGTCGGCGTCGTATCGGGCGGCTTCACGCAGGTCACCGACGCACTCCAGGAGGAGCTGGGGCTGGACTTCGCCTCGGCCAACACCCTGGAGATCGTCGACGGGAAGCTCACCGGCCGGGTCACCGGCGACATCGTGGACCGGGCCGGCAAGGCGCGGCTGCTGCGGGAGTTCGCCCAGCAGGCCGGGGTGCCGCTCGCGCAGACCGTGGCGATCGGGGACGGTGCCAACGACCTCGACATGCTCAACACGGCCGGGCTCGGTGTCGCTTTCAATGCCAAGCCGGTGGTGCGGGAGGCGGCGCACACCGCGGTGAACGTGCCGTTCCTGGACACCGTGCTGTACCTGCTGGGCATCACCCGCGAAGAGGTCGAGGCTGCGGACACGCTCGTCGGCTGAGCGGCCGGCCGGGCCCGTCGGCACGGTCGGCACGGCACTGTCGGCAGGGAACGGCCCGGTCGGCAGGGAAACGGCACAGTCGGCACAGCCGCGGAACGGCACAGTCGGCACAGCCGCGGTACGGAGCACCGCCCGGCGAGGGCGAAGGACGACGACGACAGAGACGACGACGGAGACGACGGACAGACGAGGGCCCCGGCACCTGTGTGCCGGGGCCCTCGTGCGTTCGTCACGCTTCCCCGCACTGCGCGCGGCGCGGGGTCCTCGGCGTTATCCGTGGGGGGTCCAGTAGGCGACCAGGCGTCCGACGCCGTGCTCGACGGACTTCCAGGAGCCGTTGAAGGCGAGCACCGCGAGCGAGGCCGTCGGGAAGCCGCTGCGGTTCATCCGGGGCAGCAGATCGCCCTCGGCGTCACCGGAGAGCGCGTCGGCGAGGGCGTGCACCCCGGGGTTGTGCCCGACCAGCATCAGGTCGGTGACGTCGTCGGAGGTCTCGTTCAGCAACGCGATGAGCTCGCCCAGGGAGGCTTCGTAGATCCGCTCCTCATAGACGGTCTTGGGGCGCTGCGGGAGCTCGTGGACGGCGAGCTTCCAGGTCTCACGGGTACGCGCTGACGTCGAGCACAGGGTCAGGTCGGGGGTGATCCCGGCTCCGGCCAGCCAGCGGCCGGCGACCGGGGCATCCTTGCGGCCGCGCTCGGCGAGCGGACGCTCATGATCGCTGGTCTCCGACCATTCGGCCTTGGCGTGTCGGAGGAGGACAATCCGGCGGGGTGTATCGGCGCTCATGCGTCCCAGCTTCGCACGAAAGGCGGCACGGGGCGCGGGGTGTTGAAGTGCTCCCCCTGCGGGATGAGGCGCGGGCGGCGGGCGGGCGTCAGGCACCGCCGCGCACGATCCGGACCAGGAGTTCCAGCAGCGCAGCCAGGCCCTGCGGGGCGCTCGCGGCGCTCGCCCGGGCGGGACCGGCGACGAGTATCAGCAGGGCCGCGAAGGAGATCACCGGCAGCGCCAGTGCCCACCACGGCAGGCGCATCCGCAGGCGGGAGCGGGGGGCCTTGGCGGCGGCCGGCCGGCCGGGCACGGCGGACATGCGCATCGCCTCCGTGGCGCATCGAAGGGGGCGCGACCGCGGGCCACGGCGCACCCACCGCTGTGTGCGGTGCTCTTCGAAGCTACGGATACTCGGCGGCCGTTCCTATCCGGGAAGCCCCCCACTCGACCCTGCCGTCGACCCCCTAGGGGACGGGGGCACCCCCACCCCGTGCGGGCCAGGGGGCACCCTGGGGCACGCCCACCCCGTCCGGGCGGGCCCCGGCCGGAGCAGCCTCTCGGCCCGGTACACCTACGGCCTGTGGGGTGTCTCCCCTAGGGCGCCGCGATACTCGCGATGATCGCGACGAGGACGGTCACGCCGAGCATGACGCCCAGGACGAGGAGCAGCTTCTTCTGGCCGCCCTGCGGATTCGGTTCGAGCACTGGCATGCGCCCAGTGTCGCACTCAGGTCTCGTCCTCGATCCGGCGGTCCCGCCCGGCCAGCACACCCACCGCGATCTGCGGCACCATCAGCCCTGCCATCAGGGCGATCGGCAGCCCCCAGCCGCCGCTGTGCTGGTAGAGCGTGCCGACCAGCAGCGGTCCGGGAACGGAGATCAGATAGCCGACGCTCTGCGTGAAGGCCGAGAGCTTGACGACCCCGGCGGAGCTGGTCGACCGCATCCCGATCATCGTCAGGGCCAGCGGGAAGGCGCAGTTGGAGATGCCCATCAGCAGCGCCCAGGCCCAGGCGCCGGCGGCCGGTGCCAGCCACAGCCCGGCGTAACCGGCCAGGCCGCACAGGCCGAGCAGCACCGCCAGCGGACCCTGATGCCGCATCCGGGCCGCCAGCCGCGGCAGGACGAAGGAGAGCGGGACGCCCATCGCCATGGTGACCGCCAGCAGCACTCCCGCGGTGCCCGCCGAGACCCCGGCGTCGCGGAAGATCTGCGGCATCCAGCCCATCGTGATGTACGCGGCGGTGGCCTGCAGGCCAAAGAAGACCGCCAGCGCCCAGGCGGTCGGTGAGGAGGTGATCCGTACGGTGGTCTCCCCGGTGTGTGCCGCGCCGCCCGTGGCCGGCCCGGCGGCGGCCCTGCGCTGCCGGACCACCACGAGCCAGGGCAGCACGGCAACCGCGGCGAGCGCCGCCCACACCGCCAGGCCGGTCCGCCAACTGCCGCCGAGCGCATTGGTCATGGGCACGGTGAGCGCCGCGGCGAGCGAGGTGCCCAGGGCCAGTGCCATGGAGTAGAGCCCGGTCATCGGGCCGACCCGGTCGGCGAACCAGCTCTTGATGACCACCGGCATCAGGACGTTGCTGACCGCGATGCCGGCCAGGGCGAGTCCGCTGGCGGCGAGGAAGCCGCCGGTGCCGCCGGCGTACGGGCGCACCACGACGCCCACGGTGATCGCGACCATACCGGCGCAGACGATCGCCCCGGCCCCGAAGCGCCTGGCCAGGCGGGGTGCGGCAATGCCGAAGGCGGCGAAGCACAGCGCGGGTACGGAGGTCAGCAGGCCGGCGACGGTGCCGCTCATGCCGAGGCCGTCACGGACCTCCTCCAGCAGCGCGCCGAGGCTGGTGATGGCCGGGCGGAGGTTGAGCGCGGCTAGGACGAGACCGGCGATCAGGATCCACTGCAGCCGGCCGCCGTCCGGCCCGGTTGCCGGGAGGCCTTCCGGCGCGGGGGCGGCTCCCCGGGGGCCCGGCTGCGGGCGTCCGGTGCCGCCGGCGGGCCGGTCGGCGGGGGTCGGGTGGGGCTCGGCGGCGGGGCCGAGGGTCGCGAGGTCGTCGTCTGCCATAGGCGCCATCATAGAATCATGGGATGAATGCTTGTCCAGTCGATATCGATAGCCTCTGTCGGCCCGGCCGGCGCCGGCGGCCGCAAGGCTCCGTCGAGCGCCGCACCGCCCCCGTCCGTCGTCCCCTTCACCCCGGAGTGCAGCCATGCCTCTGACCTCGCCCCGCCGGTCCGCGCTGGCCGACCAGGTGATCGCGCAGCTGCGCGCCCAGATCACGTCCGGCGAGTGGCCGGTGGGCTCCCGTATCCCGACCGAGCCGGCGCTCGTCGAGCAGCTCGGGGTGGCCCGCAACACCGTCCGCGAGGCCGTGCGGGCGCTGGCACACAACGGGCTGCTGGACATCCGGCAGGGCTCCGGCACGTACGTGGTGGCGACCAGTGAACTGGCCGGGGTGATGAACCGCCGGTTCGCGGCGGCCGAGCCCGGCCACGTCGCCGAGCTGCGCAGTGCCCTGGAGGCGTCGGCCGCCCGGCTCGCCGCCGAGCGCCGCACCGCACAGGACCTGCGGCAGATCGACGCCCTGCTGGAGCGGCGCGAGCGCGCCTGGGAATCCGGCGGAGCGGAGGCCTTCGTGCAGGCGGACGCGACCTTGCACATGGCGATCGTGGCGGCCTCGCACAACGAGGTGCTGGCCGAGATCTACGCCGACCTCGGGGGCGTGCTGCGCGAATTCCTGCGGGCCGATGTGGGCGAGGAGCTGCGGCCCGAGGCCCATATGGACCATGCCCGGCTGGTCGAGGCGATCCGGGCGGGCGACGGCGACCGGGCCGCCGCCGAGGCGAGCGCCCACCCCTTCGGCTGCCGGCTCGGCCTCCCGGACCGCGGCTGACCCGCAGGGCACCGCACACGGCGGACACAGTTCACACGGCGCACACCGCACTCCGGCGGGGGCCCGCCGGATCCCGCTCGTGAACGCGCCCTGCCCCCGTACAGACGTCCTCCCCGCCCGTGAACGCGTCCTGCCCGCCCCGGCGGACCGGGACGGGCAGGACGACAAAGGCGCCGGTGGGTCAGGCGCCCATCATGTGCACACCGCCGTCGACGTGGACGATCTCGCCCGTCGTACGGGGGAAGAAGTCGGACAGCATGCCGACGACGCCGCGGCCGGCCGGCTCCGGGTCGGCCAGGTCCCAGCCGATCGGGGCGCGGTGGTTCCACACGTCCGCCAGCTCCTCGAAGCCGGGGATGGACTTGGCGGCCATCGACTTGATGGGGCCGGCCGAGACCAGGTTGCAGCGGATGTTCCTGGCGCCGAGGTCACGCGCCAGGTAGCGGTTGGTGCTCTCCAGCGCCGCCTTGGCCACGCCCATCCAGTCGTACTTCGGCCAGGCGATCTGCGCGTCGAAGGTGAGGCCGACGACCGCGCCACCGTGCTCCATGAGCGGCAGGCAGGCCATGGTCAGCGACTTGTACGAGTACGCCGAGACCTGCACCGCGGTACCCACGTCCGACCACTCCGCCTCCAGGAAGTTGAAGGCGCCCTGCGGGCCGAAGGCGATGGAGTGCACGATGCCGTCGAGGCGGGCGCCCTCGCCCTGGTGCTCGCGGATCTTGTCGGCCAGCCCGTCCAGGTGCTCCTGGTTGGTGACGTCCAGCTCGATGACCGGGGCGGGCTTGGGCAGCCGCTTGGCGATCCGCTCGACGAGGGAGAGCCGGCCGAAGCCGGTGAGGATGACCTCGGCGCCCTCGTTCTGGGCGACCTTGGCCGCCTGGAAAGCGATCGACGACTCGGTCAGCACTCCTGTGACCAGAATGCGCTTGCCTGCAAGGATTCCACTCATGCTGATCAGTGACCCATGCCCAATCCGCCGTCGACAGGAATGACGGCTCCGGTGATGTACGCGGCCTCGTCGGAGGCCAGGAAGCGGACCGAGGCGGCGATCTCCTCGGGCTGCGCATACCGCGCGAGCGGCACCTGCTTGACGATGCTCTCCCGCTGCTCGTCGGTGAGCACCCGGGTCATGTCGGTGTCGACGAAGCCGGGGGCGACGACGTTGACGGTGATGTTGCGGCTGCCCAGCTCCCGGGCGAGCGAGCGGGCGAAGCCCACCAGGCCGGCCTTGGACGCGGCGTAGTTCGCCTGGCCCGCGGCACCCATCAGGCCCACCACGGACGAGATCAGCACGACCCGGCCCTTGCGGGCCCGCAGCATCGCCCGGTTGGCGCGCTTGACCACCCGGAACGTGCCGGTGAGGTTGGTCTCCAGGACCGAGGTGAAGTCCTCCTCGGACATCCGCATCAGCAGCTGGTCACGGGTGACGCCGGCGTTGGCCACCAGCACCTCGACCGGACCCTGCTTCTCCTCGATCTCCTTGTACGCCTGCTCGACCTGCTCGCTGTCCGTGATGTCGCACTTCACGGCCAAAAACCCCGCGGGCGGCTCGCCCGAGCGGTAGGTGATGGCGACCTTGTCGCCTGCCTCGGCGAAGGTACGGGCAATGGCGAGGCCAATGCCGCGGTTACCTCCGGTGACCAGAACCGAGCGGCTCAAGAGATCACCCTTTCCGTTTCCTGTCCGTCCTGCGTTCGATACGAAACTATCGG
Organism: Streptomyces sp. NPDC015125; assembly: GCF_043080045.1. Lineage (NCBI taxonomy): Bacteria > Bacillati > Actinomycetota > Actinomycetes > Kitasatosporales > Streptomycetaceae > Streptomyces > Streptomyces sp. NPDC015125. Next base: position 187,944 of record NZ_JBIBVF010000014.1, on the reverse strand, counting down.
TCACGGAGCCCTTAGGTGGAATCCAGCACGGACAGGCCCGGGCGCCGGTCCCTGTCGGGTCTCCACAGAACCACCACCGCAGCGCGCCCCCCGGCGGCCACCGGCCGTGCCCGCGGCGCGCCCCCGGCGGCCACCGCCCGTGCCCGCACCGGCGCCCGGCACACGCCCACATCCTGGCCGACTCCCGGCGCCGCATACCGCCGCGCCCTGGGCCACGGGCGCCCGGCAGGGCATGATGCAGGCGCCGACCACGGGAGGACTCCTTGCCTGCACCGCATGCCGTTGACGAAACATTCCTGGCGCTGCCGTTGCGCGCGCTGGCCGATGCGGCGCTGGCCCGCGCCCGCGCGCTGGGCGCCGACCATGCGGACTTCCGCCTGGAGCGGATCCGCAGCGCGTCCTGGCGGCTGCGGGACGCCCGTACGTCCGGGACCTCGGACACCACCGACCTCGGGTACGCGGTCCGAGTGGTGCACGGCGGGGCCTGGGGCTTCGCCTCCGGGGTCGATCTGACCATGGACGCGGCGGCGCGGGTGGCCTCGCAGGCGGTGGCGATGGCCAAGCTGTCGGCCAAGGTCATCCAGGCCGCCGGCTCCGACGAGAGGGTCGAGCTGGCCGATGAGCCCGCCCACCCGGACCGCACCTGGGTCTCCTCGTACGAGATCAATCCGTTCGACGTACCGGACGCCGAGAAGAGCGGGCTGCTGGCCGAGTGGAGCGCCCGGCTGCTGGGCGCCGCGGGCGTGGCCCACGCGGACGCCTCGCTGCTGACCGTGCAGGAGAACAAGTTCTACGCCGACAGCGCGGGCACCAGCACCACCCAGCAGCGGGTGCGGCTGCACCCCGAGCTGACCGCGGTCGCGGTGGACCCGGTGACCGGCGACTTCGACTCGATGCGCACCCTCGCCCCGCCGGCCGGCCGCGGCTGGGAGTACCTGACCGGCGACCACCACGACTGGGACGGTGAACTGGCCCGGATCCCCGAGCACCTCGCCGAGAAGATGCGCGCGCCGGGCGTCGAGGCCGGCACGTACGACCTGGTGGTGGATCCGTCCAATCTCTGGCTGACGATCCACGAGTCGATCGGCCACGCGACGGAGCTGGACCGGGCGCTGGGCTACGAGGCGGCGTACGCGGGAACCTCGTTCGCCACCTTCGACCAACTCGGGAAGCTGGCGTACGGCTCCGCGCTGATGAATGTCACGGGCGACCGGACCGTCGAACACGGGCTCGCGACCATCGGCTACGACGACGAGGGGGTGGCCGCCCAGTCCTGGGACCTGGTCAAGGACGGGACCCTGGTCGGCTACCAACTCGACCGCAGAATCGCGAAATTGACGGGCTTCGACCGCTCCAACGGATGCGCCTACGCGGACTCCCCCGGCCATGTGCCGGTCCAGCGGATGGCGAACGTCTCGCTGCAGCCGGCACCGGACGGCCCGTCCACCGAGGAACTGATCTCGGGAGTGGAGCGCGGCATCTACGTCGTCGGCGACCGGTCCTGGTCGATCGATATGCAGCGGTACAACTTCCAGTTCACCCAGCAGAGGGCCTACGCGATCCGGAACGGGCGGCTGGCGGGACAGCTCCGCGATGTGGCCTACCAGGCAACCACCACCGACTTCTGGGGCTCGATGAGCGCGGTCGGCGGACCGCGGACCTACGTCCTCGGCGGGGCCTTCAACTGCGGAAAGGCCCAGCCCGGTCAGGTGGCCTCGGTCTCCCACGGCTGCCCCTCGGCACTGTTCCGGAACGTGAACATCCTGAACACGTCGGCCGAGTCGGGGCGAACCTGACGGGCACCCACCACGGCCCCGACGTCTGCACCGGGTCCACGCGCGAGCACGGCGAACACCTGGGCCACGTAGTCCCGGTCCTCTCCCTCTCCCTCTCCCTCCCGACGATCGTCGGGGCCTCGTACACGGCGATGAGGGCGCCGTGGGCGGTGGCGGGCCGGTGGTTGGCGTTGCCCGCGTAGGTGGCGGTGGTGGTGGAGCCGCCGTTGAGGATGATCAGCGGCAGCGCCAGGGTGGCCGGGGCAGACCGCCACGCCTTGGGTCTTGGTGAGGGACGCGCACAGCGTGGTGCTGCCGGTGGTGAAGGTGGCACCGCACGCATCCGCTGGCGGTTAGGGACGGGCCGCCCGCGGGACTTTCAACCCCAGCAGTAATGAACCGTCAGCAGCCTGCGCCTACGAGCGGATCGCAGGTGACCCGAAGGGAAGAGCGTGCTGAACGTCCCCCGGGCTCTCCACGCCCCCGGCACAGGGGCAATGCCGGACCCAGTTTTTGTGCAAGTGGCCTCTGGGGCCGATGAGTTCCGCGAGAACGCCGGACCGGCCGTGTCAGTCCGCTCCCCCGACGTCGCGCCGGCTGGAAAGAGCCACCTGAGCGACCGTGGAGAGGTTCAGCGAACGCTCTGCATCGACGACGATCCACCCCTTCGCGAGGAGAGATTGGAGTTGCGGCCGGACCTCGTCACCCAGCTCTTCGGCCAGGTCGTCATCCGTCGGGGAGTCGCCGGCCCGGAGGCGCTCAGCGATGCGGAAGACGAGGCTTTCTTCTTCGGCCGTGATGTGGAAGTCCATGGGAGGAAGGTACGGCGCAGACACGTGAGCGCCCCTCCATCAGCCCGATCCACGCCCGGCCCCCGCCTGCCACGGTGCGCACCCGGCGCCCCACCTCGCCCGAGAGGATTTCCGAAGTGCAACGGGCGGTGCCCCCGGTCCGGCCCCGCTCCGACGCCGGAGTGGCTGGTGGCCACCCATCGGGCGGAGTCCGCCCTTGGCAGAGCCCTCCATGGCCGTGTAGACCGCTCGATAAGCTCTGCTCCAAGGTCGACACCATGTCATCACCCCACCCCGAACAGTCCGCTTTCCACCAGGAGGCCGGTCGATGAGCACGCGTACACCGCGCAGGAACAGGCCGCACGAGCTCGTCGAGCGGGCCCTGGAGCTCTCCCGTGCCGACGGCTGTGTGGTCATCGCCGATGAGCACACCGGCGCCAATCTGCGCTGGGCGGGCAATGCGCTCACCACCAATGGCGTCACCCGCGGCCGCACCCTGACGGTCGTGGCGACCGTGGACGGCGGCCAGGGCACGGCGTCCGGTGTCGTCTCGCGCTCCGCGGTGACCGCGGACGACGTGGAGCCGCTGGTACGTGCCGCCGAGGCCGCCGCCCGGGACGCCGGGCCCGCCGAGGACGCCCGCCCGCTGGTCGGCGGCGAGAAGGTGTCCCCCGGCTTCACCGATGCGCCCGCAGAGACCTCCTCGGAGGTGTTCGCGGCGTTCGCCCCGGCGCTGGGCGAGTCCTTCCGGCAGGCCCGCGCAGGCGGCCGTGAGCTGTACGGCTTCGCCCGGCACGAGGTCGTCTCGTCGTATCTGGGCACCTCGACCGGGCTGCGGCTACGGCACGACCAGCCCACCGGGACGCTGGAGCTGAACGCCAAGTCCCCGGACCGCACCCGCTCGGCCTGGGCCGGCCATGCGACCCGCGACTTCACCGATGTCGATCCGCGGGTGCTCGATACCGAGCTGGGCCGGCGGCTGGGCTGGGCCGAGCGGCGGATCGAGCTGCCCGCCGGGCGGTACGACACCCTGCTGCCGCCGACCGCCGTGGGCGACCTGCTGGTCTACCAGATGTGGTCCTCCGGGGCCCGGGACGCCGTCGAGGGCCGCACGGTCTTCTCCCGGCCGGCCGACGGCGGCGCGGCGGACCGGCCCGGGGCGGGCACCCGGCTGGGCGAGCGGCTCAGCGAGCTGCCGCTGACGCTGCGCAGCGACCCACGGGCGCCCGGTCTGGAGTGCGCACCGTTCGTGCTGGCGCACTCCTCCGGCGACGATGCGTCGGTCTTCGACAACGGGCTGCCGCTGACGTCCACCGAGTGGATGCGCGAGGGCGTGCTCAACCGGCTGCCGACCACCCGGCACAGCGCCGGGCTGACCGGCCTTCCGGTGGCGCCGGGCATCGACAACCTCCTCCTGGAGGGCGGCGGTTCGCGCTCGCTGGAGGAGATGGTGGCCGCCGCCGGGCACGACGGCCCGGCCCTGCTGCTGACCTGCCTGTGGTACATCCGCGAGGTCGACCCGGCGACGCTGCTGCTGACCGGGCTGACCCGGGACGGGGTCTACCTGGTCGAGCAGGGCGAGGTGGTGGGCGAGGTGAACAACTTCCGGTTCAACGAGTCGCCGGTGGACCTGCTGTCCCGGGCGGTGGAGGCGGGCCGTACGGAGCGGACCCTGCCGCGGGAGTGGGGCGACTACTTCACCCGTGCCGCGATGCCGGCGCTGCGCATCCCGGACTTCCACATGAGCTCGGTCAGCCGCGGGGTGTGAGGCCGTGGGCGTCCGCCCGGCCGGTGGCGGCGGGGCGGACGGGCGGGCCGGCGGCGGGCGGACGGCGCGGGAGTGCCCTCCGGGGCTAATAGACTGTCCGCTTGTCCTCCCGTTTGGGAACCACGATCGATCAGGAACGCCATGACACGCCTCGGCGAATCCGTCGCCCGCGCCACCACCCTGCTCTCCGCAGACCTCTCCTCGGACGCCACGGTCCAGGAGCTGCTCCAGGAGACGGGCACCCGGCGCTATCTGGATCTGACGGACCTGCCCGCCAAGGAGCAGGCCGAGCTGATCGCGGCCCGTACGGTCGAGGTTCTGCCGGGCGTGGAGAAGCTGGCCGAGCGGATCGAGGAGCGCCGGGCGGCCGGCGAGGGTCTGCACATCAAGCTGGGCATCGACCCGACGGCCACCGATGTGCACCTGGGGCATGCGGTGCCGCTGATCGTCCTGAGCCGGTTCCAGCGGCTGGGTCATGACGTCACCCTGATCATCGGTGACTTCACCGCCAAGATCGGCGACCCGTCGGGCCGTACGGCCGAGCGCCCGCCGCTGACCGACGAGGACATCGCGCACAACCTCGCCACGTACCGCGAACAGGTGCGGCCCTTCTTCGACTTCGAGAAGGTCAGCTTCCGGCAGAACAGCGAGTGGCTGGCGCCGTACACCTTCCCGGAGCTGCTCACGCTGCTCGCCCAGGTGCCGGCCTCCCAGCTGCTGCAGCGCGAGGACTTCCGCAACCGCCTGGCGGCCGGCTCCGGTCTGACCATGACGGAGCTGCTGTACCCCATCGCGCAGGGCCTGGACTCGGTGGCGCTGGAGTGCGATGTGGAGCTGGGCGGCTCCGACCAGCTGCTCAATCTGCAGATGGGCCGCAAGCTGATGGAGCTGCGCGGGCAGCGGCCGCAGCTGGTGGTGACCATGCCGCTGATCGAAGGCACGGACGGCACCGGCGCCAAGATGTCCAAGTCCAAGGGCAATTACGTCGGGCTGGGCGCCCCCGCCGACGATGTCTTCGGCAAGATCATGTCGGTGCCCGACCGGCTGATGGAGCCGTACCTGAAGGCCTGGACGGAGTGGACGGACGGGGAGATCGCCCTCGTCCTGGGCCGGATCACGGACCGCTCGCTGCACCCGATGGACCTCAAGAAGGTCCTGGCGGGCGAGGTCGTGGCGGCGCTGTACGGCCTGGAGGCGGCGATGGCGGCGCGGGCCGGTTTCGTCGCGCAGTTCTCCAAGAAGTCGTTCGCCGATGTGGACTCGCTCCCGGTCGTCGATGTCGCCGCGCACGGCGCGGAGACGGTGGCGACGGTACTGACCAAGATCCTGGAGTTCACGCCGAGCGCCTCGGCGGCGCGGCGGCTGGCCAAGCAGAATGCGCTGCGACTGGTCGTGGAGGGCGAGGACGGGCAGCAGACCGTGACGCTCGCGGAGGCCGATTCGGTCCGGCCGCTGGGTGAGGTGCTGGCCGAGAAGCTGGCGGACACGGCCGGGGTCGCGTACCTCAAGGCCGGACGGAAGCTGGCTCAGCTCGACGGCCGCTGAGACGGCGGAGGACACGGGCGGCCGGTGTGCATCGCTGCGCGCCGGCCGCCCGTGTCCTCTGTGTCCAGGGGGAGACAGTCCCTAGGCGGCATGTCTCTTGCGGCCGCGCATGGACGCCCAGATGCGGTCACCGACGGCGACGACGACCACCGCGCCGGCCAGTTGCAGCAGGTGCCGGATCCAGTCGATGCCCCGGGTCTCGTTGACGCCGATGCCGGTCGCCACCCAGTTGCCGAGGACACTGCCCAGCATGCCGAAGATCACGGTCAGCCAGAGCGGGATCTGTTGCTTGCCCGGGATGATGGCCTTCGCGATCAGGCCGAGCACCAGGCCCACGATGATGGCCCACAACCACGTCATGTCGACTCCTCTTGCGGCACGGTGCAGATGACACTCGCCCGCTCAGTGTCGCTCCGCATCGGCTACGCCGCACGCCGGGAACCGTCGTACGCACCAGTGCGTGACAGACCCCGCCGAAACGGGGCATGCCCCGGTCTCGAAGGCGGCGCAGCCGCGGCGTACCGTGGAAAGCGACCGGATACCGGGGAGAATCCGGCACGACTGAGCAGGCGGTGGAACGTGATGCGGAAGCAGAGCAGCGGCCAGGCCTTCCGGATCACCGGGGCACGGCAGGGCCTGTCCGAGGATGTGCGTGGACGGCAGCGGCGGTATGTGATCTCGATGGCGGTGCGGACGGTGGCCGTGGTGCTCACCGTCGTGCTGTGGAACATCGAAAGGCCGGTCGCCATCGCGACGTTGGTGCTCGGTTTGACGCTGCCCTATATCGCGGTGGTGATCGCCAACGCGGGCCGGGAGAACGTCCCTTCGCTCCCGAAGACCTTCGTCGCGGGCCCGACCCGGCCGATGCTGACGCCGGGAGCCGGCGACGCTCCGGCGGAATCCGTTCCGGAGCGGCCGGCGGCGGGCTCTTCCGCATCACCACATGACCCCAGCTGATCATCACCCGGTCTGCAAAGCTCAAGAAAAGCTCAGATCAATCATGGAGTTCCGGTGCACCAGGCACCCTCCCCCGTGACATACTGCGTACGCGCTCCGCATCCCCCGTCGGAGCGACGGACCGACGCCGGGCGGCTCCCCCCGTGGCTGCCCGGCGTCGTCATGTCCGCAGGTCCGCCGGGTGCGGTAGCCGGGCCCGGGGCTGTGAGCGCAGGACGTAGGGTTGAGGCCGTGATCTCCCCGAACCCCCAGGAACCCGCCGAGGGCACCGTCGTCTGTTCCGCGAAGGGCTGCCGCGCCGCCGCCGTATGGGTGCTGGCCTGGAACAACCCGAAGCTGCACACCCCGGACCGGCGCAAGACCTGGCTGGCCTGCGAGGAGCACCGGGAGCATCTGTCGCAGTTCCTCGGCGTGCGCGGTTTCCTCAAGGATGTCGTGACGCTGGAGGAGTGGGAGGCGTCGGCCGCCGGCCGCTGACGCCGGACGGGCGCAACCACTGCTTGTGACCCGGTCGGCTCAGCCGCCGATCGAGGACATCGGACGCTCCGGCTGCAGGAACGAGGGGTCGTCCAGGCCGGAGCCCGCCTTCTTGCCCCGCATCGCGTGCTCCCATATGCGGGCGATCTCGTCATCCGGGGCCTCGGAGCGCAGGGCGGTACGCAGATCCGTCTCCTCGGTGGCGAACAGGCACGTACGGATCTGGCCGTCGGCGGTCAGTCGCGTACGGTCGCAGGCCCGGCAGAACGGGCGGGTGACGGAGGCGATCACACCGACGCGGTGCGGCCCGCCGTCGACGATCCAGCGTTCGGCGGGCGCGGAGCCCCGCTCGTCCCGGCCCTCGGGGGTGAGCGTGAAGCGGGTGCGCAGCGAGGTGAGGATGTCGCCCGCGGTGATCATGCCGTCGCGCTTCCAGCCGTGCTGGGCGTCCAGCGGCATCTGCTCGATGAAGCGGAGCTCGTAGTCGTGGGCGATGGCCCAGGCCAGCAGGTCGGGGGCCTCGTCGTCGTTGAGCCCCGGCATCAGGACGGTGTTGACCTTGACCGGGGTCAGACCGGCCGCGCGGGCCGCCTCCAGGCCGCGCAGGACATCGTCGTGCCGCTTGCGGCGGGTCATGGCCTGGAAGACGTCGGGCCGCAGGGTGTCGAGGGAGACGTTGACGCGGTCCAGGCCGGCGTCGCGGAGTGCCGCGGCGGTGCGCTGGAGGCCGATGCCATTGGTGGTCAGCGACATCTGGGGGCGCGGGGTGAGGGCGGCGACGCGCTCGACAATGCCGGGCAGGCCGGGGCGGAGCAGCGGTTCACCGCCGGTGAAGCGGACCTCTTCGATGCCCAGGTCCCGCACGGCGATGCCGATCAGCCGGACGATTTCGTCGTCGGTGAGCAGGTCGGGTTTGGCCAGCCACTGCAGACCCTCTTCCGGCATGCAGTACGTACACCGCAGATTGCACCGGTCGGTGAGTGAAACGCGCAGGTCGGTGGCCACACGACCATAGGTGTCGATGAGCACTGGGCCCCCTCCCCAAGAGTGTTGGCTCGGTACCTCTCCTTCGGTGGATCAGTACGTCTTCGAGCCTACGCGATGGGTGTGACAGCGAGCAGGGGGGAGAAGCACGAGGTGGGCGGGGTGGAGTCGTAGAGATCTACGACTCCACCCCGCCCGGGCCCTGTAGGGACGGCTCAGCCGGGCCGCCGGGAGGGCCGCGTCAGTGCGCTCCGGTCCCGGTGAGCGAGCGGACCTCCAGCTCGGCGTACTTCGTGACGTCCGGTTCCTCCTTGGACAGCAGGGACCCGAGCCAGCCGAGCAGGAAGCCCAGCGGGATGGAGATCAGGCCCGGGTTCTCCAGGGGGAAGACGTCGAAGTCGGCGCCGGGGAACATCGAGGTCTCCTTGCCGGAGACGACCGGGGAGAAGAGGACCAGGAGGACGGAGGAGACGAGGCCTCCGTAGATGGACCACAGGGCGCCCCGGGTGGTGAAGCGCTTCCAGAACAGGCTGTACAGGAGGGTCGGGAGGTTGGCGGAGGCGGCGACCGCGAAGGCGAGCGCCACCAGGCCCGCGACGTTCAGGCCGCGGGCGAAGACCCCCAGGACGATGGCGACACCGCCGATGCCGACGGTCGCCCAGCGGGCCGCGCCGACCTCTTCCTTCTCGGTGGCCTTGCCCTTGCGCAGCACATTGACGTACAGGTCGTGGGCGAAGGACGAGGACGAGGCGAGGGTGAGGCCGGCGACCACCGCGAGGATGGTCGCGAAGGCCACCGCGGAGATGACGGCGAGCAGGATCGCGCCCCCGGTGGAGCCCGCGCCGCCGCCGATCTCCTGGGCGAGCAGCGGGGCCGCGGTGTTGCCCGCCTTGTTGGACGCGGTGATCGTCCCGGGCTTGATCAGGGCCGCGGCGCCGAACCCGAGCGCGATGGTCATCAGGTAGAAGACGCCGATGATGCCGATCGCCCAGTTCACGGACTTCCGGGCGGCCTTGGCGGTGGGGACCGTGTAGAAGCGGATGAGGATGTGCGGCAGGCCCGCGGTGCCCAGGACGAGGGCGATACCCAGCGAGATGAAGTCGATCTTCGAGGTGGCGGTGGCGCCGTACTTGAGGCCGGGCTCCAGGAAGGCGGCTCCCTTGCCGCTGTTCTCGGCGGCGGCGCCCAGCAGGTCGGAGAGGTTGAAGTGGAACTTGAGCGCCACCAGGAACGTGATCAGCAGGGTGCCGGCGATCAGCAGGACCGCCTTGACCATCTGGACCCAGGTGGTGCCCTTCATGCCGCCGATGGTGACGTAGAGGATCATCACGATGCCGACGAGGACGACGACCAGGATCTTGCCCGCCTCGCTGGTGATGCCCAGGAGCAGGGTGACCAGGGCGCCCGCGCCCGCCATCTGGGCGAGCAGGTAGAAGATCGAGACGATGATGGTGGAGGTGCCGGCGGCGGTGCGGACCGGGCGCTGGCGCATCCGGTAGGCGAGGACGTCGCCCATGGTGAAGCGGCCGGAGTTGCGCAGCGGTTCGGCGACCAGGAGGAGCGCGACGAGCCAGGCGACGAGGAAGCCGATGGAGTAGAGGAAGCCGTCGTAGCCGAAGAGGGCGATGGCGCCGGCGATGCCCAGGAAAGAAGCGGCGGACATGTAGTCGCCGGAGATGGCCAGGCCGTTCTGGAATCCGCTGAACTGCCGGCCGCCGGCGTAGAAGTCCTCCGCGCCCTTCGTCTGCCGGCCCGCCCAGACGGTGAGGCCGAGGGTGGCGGCAACGAAGACCGCGAAGAGGGTGACGATCAGGGTCCGGTGCTCGCCCGCGCCGCCGGCCGCGAGGTCGAGCGCGAGGGAAGGGCGCAGGGGGCTCATGCGTCACCTTCCAGGCGGGTCTTGATGGCCTCGGCCTTGGGGTCGAGCTTGGCGGCGGCGTGCCGGGAGTACCCATAGGCGATGAGGAAGGTCGTGACGAACTGGGCGATGCCCAGGACGAAGGCCACATTGACATGGCCGAGGACCTTGGTGCCCATGAAGCCGCCGGCGTAGCTCGACAGCAGCACGTACCCGAGGTACCAGAGGATGAAGGCGGCGGTCAGCGGGAAGGCGAACGAGCGGTGTGCGCGGCGGAGTTCATCGAATTCCGCACTCGACTGCACCTGGATGTAGTCGGGCGGCTCATGCGTCCCCGGGTCGAGGGTCGGTGCGGCGCTCACGGAATCTCCTGACGCGAAGGGGCGGGCTCCCGGGCCGGTCCGGCGGATCGGCCCGGGAGGAGCCCGGCCGGCGGTAAAGCTCACGTAAGTGATCTGGATCACGCATGGTAGAGGTGCATCAGACGATACGACAGGGGTCCGTTGGTTGAATCCCAAAAGAAACCGGGGGAATGCCCGCGGCGGACCGCCACCGCGCGCGGGGCGCTTCGTTGAGCCCGGTGTGAATCCGCCGCCACAGCAGGCCCCGCAGCCCCCCGTTCCCCGCCGGCGCCCCTACGGCAGCATCCGCCTGCCGGCGCCGCTCCCCCTCGCCCCGCCGGAGCCACGACCGGGGACGGCCACCGTCGCGCGCCGCTGGTACGGACCGCGAATCGCGCTGCCCCCGCTGAGCATCAGCACCCTGCGACGCAACGGCTGACCGGCTCCTGACGGACGTTCAAGACGGTCGAAATCGGCTGACGCACTATCAATTTCACACTCCTGGCGGGTTTTCTCCCCGTTTTTTCTCCGTAGTCCATTGCTGCACACGAGTGGTCGCCGATAACTTCACATCTCACTGCAACCGCCCGTGTGCAATCCGCGCACGGGCGGTCTCACGGATGATGTGGAGTACCCATGGCACCTCCCCGATCCAGACGCATGCGGGCGCTGGCCGTACCCCTCGGACTGGCTCTGACGGCGTCCCTCGGCTTCCTCCCGAGCGCGGCCACCGCCGCACCCCAGGACTCCGTCCCGGCCGCCGCCTCGGCCGACGGCCCGCTGCTCTCGTACGTCGTGAACACCACGCCCGGCAACGCCACGGTCGGCAAGGTCGAGAAGGCGATAGCCAAGGCCGGCGGGAAGGTGGTCATCGCCCATCGACAGATAGGCGTGATCGTCGTCCACTCGGCCAACCCGCAGTTCGCCGCCTCCCTGCGCACGGTGCCGGGCGTGCAGTCGGCGGGCGCGACCCGCACCGCGCCGCTGAAGGCGCAGGGCACCACCGACATCGGCAAACCGAAGAAGATCGACCTGCCGAAGTCCCAGCTCACGGCGGTCGGCAAGGCAGCGAAGGCGAACGGCGAGGAGCCGCTCGAACCGCTGCAGTGGGACCTGCCCGCCATCAAGGCCGACAAGGCCGCGAAGGTGAACCCGGGCAGCAAGAACGTCACCGTCGCCATCATCGACACCGGGGTGGACGACACCCACCCCGATCTGAAGGCCAACTTCTCCGCGAAGCAGTCCGCCAACTGCGTGGGCGGCGTGGCCGATACCTCCAAGGGCGCCTGGCGCCCCTGGAACCCGGACGAGGACTACCACGGCACTCACGTCGCGGGCACGATCGCCGCGGCCCGGAACGGCGTCGGCGTGGCGGGGGTCGCGCCGGGTGTGAAGATCTCCGCCCTCAAGGTCAGTGAGCCGGAGACGAGCCTCTTCTACGCCGAGAGCGTGGTGTGCGCCTTCGTCTTCGCGGCCGACCACGGCGTCGAGGTCACCAACAACAGCTACTACGTCGACCCGTGGATGTTCAACTGCAAGGACGACGCCGACCAGGCCGCCATCATTGACGCGGTCGGCCGTGCGGCGAGCTATGCCCAGCGCAAGGGTGCGATCAACATCGCCGCGGCGGGCAACTCGGGCCTCGACCTGGCGGCTCCCCAGCTGCCCGACGCCTCCAGCCCGAACGACTCCACCCCGGTCGAGCGCACCATCAACCCGAAGACCTGCTGGGACGTTCCCACCCAGCTGCCGGGCACGGTGACGGTCGCGGCGGCGGGCGTCAACAAGCTCAAGTCGTACTACTCGAACTACGGTCTCGGCCAGATCGATGTGTCCGCACCGGGCGGCGACTCCAAGCAGGTGCCCGAGCTGCCCGCCAAGAACGGCAACATCCTCTCCACCATGCCGGGCGGTGACTGGGCCTACCTGGCCGGCACCTCCATGGCGACCCCGCACGTCGCGGGCGTCGCGGCGCTGCTCAAGAGCACCCACCCGAAGTCCGGCCCGCAGGAGATCCAGTGGCTCCTCAAGGAGCAGGCGGACAACCCCGGCTGCCCCACGGGTGACGCGACCTGCACCGGCACCAAGCATGTCAACAGCCACTTCGGCTACGGCATCGTCGATGCACTGGACGCAGTGAAGAAGTAACTCCCGCGCTGTTCCGGGTAGTTGCGGGGAAGGACCGGGTGGTGCGCCACCCGGTCCTTTGCCTTGCGGGTGCGGACGGGCCCCGGGGCGGGCCGGTCAGGCGGGGTCGCGGCCGAGGAGGACGGCCGGGTCGCGGCCGAGGAAGGCCGCCAGCCGGTCCGTGGCGTTCGCGCCGGGCGGGGCGGGGCGCTCGGGGGCGAACGAGCCGCCCTCGGTGCGCGGCGCGGCGCCGTAGATCCGGCGGGCCGCCGCCAGGGTCTCCTCGGCGACCGTGGGCGCCAGCCCGGTCAGTGCGCCCGTGGCCCGGGCCACGTCCCAGCCGTGTGCGAGGAGTTCGACCACCACCTGCTGGACGAGCATCGCGCCGGGCGCGTCGTAGGGACCGTAGGTGCGCCGGAGCATCCCGCTGTGGGTGAAGGCGGCGAGGGCGGCACGCGCCGAGTCCTCGAAGGCGGCGCGGTGATCGTCACCGAGATGGCCGGCGGCGTGGTCGGTGCGCGGGGCGTCCTCGGCGATCGAGGTGGCCATCAGGTTCTCCCACACCATGTGGTCGAGCAACTGCCATACGCGCCACCCCGCGCACGGTGTCGGCAGGTCGAGATCCTCGGGCCGTACGGCGGCGACCACCGCGGACACATCCCGGATCACCTGCTCGTAGGCGTACATCACCCGGTCCGGGTCGGTGCCGTCGAACGCGGAGCGGTCCAGCTCGTACGTCCGGGGGTGGGCGCGCAGCGCGGCCGCGGTCCAGGTTCCCGCGAGGTCCCAGCGGGGCGGGGCGGGCCGGCCGGTGACGGTGCACAGCAGCTGCCAGTAGCGCTCGACGGCCGGCTCGGCGGCGGTCTCCAGTTGCTCCAGCAGCCGGCCGCGGGCCTGCGGGCCGTCCTCGGCGGGCGGGTCGGGGGTGCCGACCTGAGTGGGGAGCCAGGCGGCGATCAGCTCGGCGATGAAGGACTCCGCGGCCGGGGAGTCGGGGGCGATGCCGGCCGTGACGGCCTCCTCTCCGCGCCGCCGCATCAGCTCTGCGACGCGCACTGCCGCCTGTTCCTGCGCGGCCTGTTCGTGCTCGGCTTGTTCCTGCGCGGCCTGTTCCTGCGCGGCAGGGGCCGTCTCCCCCGCGGTGTGCGCCCCGCCCGCGGCGCGCGCCCCGCTCGCCGCCGGCCCGGTACGCGCGCTGTACTCGGCCAGCCGGCGCAGCGCCGCCCGTAGTTCCGGCCCCCTGACCAGGGCGGTCAGTGCGGTCCAGGCGTCGATCTGCTCGGGGGTGGGGTCGTCGGGCAGCTCGGGAACGGCGGCCAGCAGACCGCTGCGGTAGGCGGGGGCGTGCACGCCGTCGAGGGCGTCCTCGACGAAGTCCGTGATGATGCGGCGGCGTTCTTGGTCCGACAGGCGGGCCAGTTCGGTCATGGTCGGCAGCTCCTCTGCTGCGCTCCCCCGCGCGGCCACCGAGCGCAGCACGGCGCGCTGCAGTTGCAGAGTGCGGATCTGTGCGTCCAGGGCGTCCGCCCACTGCGCGGCCGTCTCGGCGAACGACGGGGATCCCTCCGTGCCGCTCAGGCCACGGGGGAGCTCCCGGTGCAGCACCGAGCGGATCGCCGCCAGCCCGATGCCCAGGTCGCGCAGGCTGCGCACGATCTCCAGGCGGGCCGGGGCGTCCGGGCCGTAGAGGCGGTAGCCCGCGGGGGTGCGGGTGGCGGGCGGCAGCAGGTCCTGGTCCGACCAGTTGCGGATGGTCTTGACCGGAACGCCGGTCAGGCGCGCCAGCGCGCCGATGGTGAGCAGGCCTGTGCCGTCCTCGTACATGCCCTCCACTGTCGGGTCTCCCACGGGGGGAGACTCAAGCGGCGGTGCGTCCGGCCACCCCCGCCCGCGCTTCACCGGTCTCCGCTGCGGGCCGGGGAGCGGTGCCGGCCGCGCGCAGCACCCCGCCGGCCAGCGCGTACTGGGCCGCGAGATAGGTGAACATGATGCAGAACTGCGGGGCCGGCAGCTGCGGCCAGTGGGCGATGCCGGTCGCGATCAGGGTGTCGGAGAGCAGGAAGAGCAGCCCGCCGACGGCCGCCCAGGGGCCCGCCCGGAGCCCGCCGAACGCCATCGCGGTGAGCAGCAGGCTGTAGCCGGCGACCGGGATCCGCAGATCGGCCGGGAGGTCCGGCCACAGGAGCACCACCGTGCCGGCGAGCAGCGCGGCATACGCAGCGGCGGCGGCGACCGTCCGCCCCCGCCGTCCGGCCTCCGGCGCCGCTCCGTGCCGGGCGAACAGCAGCAGATAGCAGACGTGTCCGGCGGCGAACGAGCCCATCCCCACCAGGAAGGCGACGTCCCCGCCGATCTGGAGGAAGGTGTCCCCGCCGCAGCCGCACAGCAGCGCACCGGCGAGCAGCGGGGGACCGCCGCGCGCCAGTACATAGGCGGCGAGCACCGGCATCAGCGCGGGTTTGGTGATCTGCCCGGCGGCCGTGACACCGCCGAGCAGCGCTCCCAGGTGCACGACGGCCAGTGCGGCGAAGGCCCACAGCAGGGGCCGGACGGCCCGCGGCCGGCGTGCCCTCATGCGGCCGACTCCCCGACGGAGGCGCGCGCCTCGGCCTCCGGCCGGCCGGCCGTCGGGGCCTGACCCGCGGCGGCCCGCCAGGCCGGCTGCCAGCCCGGCCCGCGGAACACCCGCCCGGCGCGCTCGCGCCAGCTGTCCGCGGCCCGTATGTCGCGCGCGATGGCGGCGTACTCATGGGTGGCCACCCGCAGCGGGTTGAAGGTCTTGATGTCCTTGGTGAGTCCGTAGACCGGCCGCTCGGTTTCGGCCACGAACGAGCCGAACATCCGGTCCCAGATGATCAGGATCCCGCCGAAGTTACGGTCCAGGTAGCCGCCCTGCGAGGCGTGGTGGACCCGGTGGTGGGAGGGGGTGTTGAGCACGAACTCGAAGGGCCGGGGCAGTTTGCCGATCCGCTCGGTGTGCACCCAGAACTGGTAGACGAGGTTGGCGCCGGAGGTGAAGGCGATCACGGCCGGATGGACGCCGAGGGCGATCATCGGGACGTAGAAGGGCCAGACGGTCCAGGTCGTCCAGGGCTGGCGCAGGGCGGTGGTGAGGTTGAACTTCTCGCTGGAGTGGTGCACCACGTGGCAGGCCCACAGGACGCGGATGACGTGGTGGCCGCGGTGCGACCAGTAGTAGAAGAAGTCCTGGGCGAGCAGCATCAGGGGCAGCGTCCACCACAGCACGGGTATCCGCAGCGGGGTGAGTTCGTAGACCGCGGCGTAGATCGCCACGATGGGGATCTTCCACAGTGTGTCGAACACGAGGCTGCCCAGGCCCATGCCGACGCTGGTGGCGGCGTCCTTGGCCTCGTAGCCCTCCGCCTCCTCGTCGGGATGGAGGCGGTAGCTCACCATCTCGATCACGGCGAGCAGGACGAAGGCCGGTATGGACCACAACAGGACATCGGGCAGGTGCGGCATGCACCGCACCATAAAGGTGTGGACGACGGCGCCGCTAGGGGTTGTTACTGAGAAGTATGTAAGACGTGCCGTCAGCTGCGCCGCGACGACACCCCGGCGGCAGGTCCCCACCACGACCGGAATCGAGGTCCCATGACCCGCACACCCACCATCGCCCTGCTCGGCGGCGGCTTCTCCGACGATCCCGACACCCTGCTGGACGACTTCCTGCTGGAGACCGCCGGGCGGCCCCGTCCCAAGGTCTGCTTCCTGCCGACCGCCAGCGGTGACGCGCCGGGGTACATCGAGGGGTTCCACGCGGCGTTCGCCGCGCGCGGGTGCGAACCGAGCCATGTGGAGCTGTTCCGGCGCACCGTGACCGATCTGCGGTCATTCGTCCTCGACCAGGACATCGTCTACGTCGGTGGCGGCAACACCGCCAACATGCTTGCCGTCTGGCGGGTGCACGGTCTGGACGCGGTCCTGCGCGAGGCGTACGCGGCAGGGGTGCTGCTGTGCGGCATCAGCGCCGGGGCCTGCTGCTGGTTCGAGAGCGCGTTCTCCGACTCCTTCGGCCCGCCCGTGCCGCTGTCCGACGGGCTGGGACTGCTGCCGGGCAGCCTGTGCCCGCACTACGACGGCGAACCGGAGCGCAGACCCGGCTATCTCGCAGCGGTCAACGACCGCTCACTGCCCGGAGGTTGGGCGGTCGACGACGGCGCCGCCGGGGTGTTCGCCGACGGCCGCCTCGTGGACGTCGTCACCCGCAGACCGGGCGCCACGCTCCACCGGGTGAGCGTCGGCGGGGACGGCTCGCCGGAGGAAGTGGCACAGACGGCGCGGCTCCTGGGGGCGTGACCCCGGTGACCGGCCTCCGGCCCGCCGTCAACTCCGTTACCGGTTGCGGGAACAGGGGTGGACCGGGGTGTCGACCAGGGGGTGGCCCGGGGGTGGACCAGGGGGTGTCGCCGACCTCCCGTCGTCCGTCCGCAGAGCGGGCCCGCGGCGCGTGGGGTGGGCGACTGCCCCGTGCGCGCCACGCCGGTTCGGTGGCTGTCAGTGGTGGCCCGTATCCTCAATGACCATGCTCGAAGACCGCATGGCAGCAGCCGACCCGATCGCGCCGAAGATCGGGCAGCAGCCGGGCCCGCAGACGCCGCCGGCTCCCTGGCCGTCCGCATATCCCCAGGGATACGCGGTGGTCGACGTCGAGACCACGGGCCTGGCCCGCGACGACCGGATCATCTCCGCCGCGGTGTACCAACTCGACGCACAGGGCGAGGTCCAGGACCACTGGTACACCCTCGTCAACCCGCAGCGGGACCCGGGGCCGGTCTGGATCCACGGCCTGACCAGCGCCGTGCTGGCCGATGCCCCGCTCTTCCCGGAGATCGTCCCGGAGCTGTCCCGGCGCCTGGCGGACCGCGTACTGGTCGCGCACAACGCCATGTTCGACTGGTCGATGATCGCCCGCGAGTACGCCCGCGCCGCGGCGACGGCACCGGTCCAGCAGCGGCTGTGCACCATCGCCCTGTCCAAGGAGCTGCGGCTCCCGCTGCCCAATCACAAGCTGGAATCCCTCGCCGCGCATTACGGCGTGGTGCAGGAGCGCGCCCACCATGCGCTGGACGACGCCCGGGTGCTGGCCGAGGCGTTCCGTCCCGGTTTGCGGCGGGCCGCACAGGAGAATCTGCGCCTGCCGCTGATGAGCTGTCAGGCGCTGACGGAGTGGTCGGACACCCCCGCACCCCGGCAGCACGCCACCGCCTCGGCGTACCGCCCCACGTCCTGGCGGCCCTCCCGTAAGCGCCCGGCGTGCCCGTACCCCAACCCGGGGCGCTACGAAGCGGGTGGCCGGCTCGTCCAGGGAATGCGGGTCGCCTTCTCCGGCGACACCTCCGTGGACCGCGAGCTGCTGGAGGACCGGGCCATCGAGGCCGGGCTCCATGTCGCCACGAGCCTGTCCCGGCTGACCAGCCTGCTGGTGACCAACGACCCCGACGCCCGGACCTCCAAGACGGCCAAGGCCGCCTCGTACGGCACGGTCGTGATCGATGAGGCGGCCTTCATGCAGCTGCTGCAGGATGTCGAGCCGGCGGGCTCGGCGCCTGCGTCCGGGTGAAGCCCGTCCAACACACCCGCCGGCACCTCGCCCCGCAGGGGTGCCGCCCGCACCCTGTGGCGCATGGCACGTTGTGAGGTCTGCGGAAACGAATACGGCATGACATTCGAGGTGCACGCGCAGGGCGCGGTGCACGTCTTCGACTGTTTCGCCTGCGCCATCCACCGCATGGCGCCGATCTGTGAGCACTGCCGGTGCCAGATCATCGGCCAGGGCGTGGAAGCCGACGGGCAGTGGTACTGCGGTGCGCACTGCGCCCGGTCGGACGGGAGGGTGGGCATCGTCGACCGGGTCTGATCCCGCCCGATCCCGCCCGGTCCCGCCCGACCCGCCCGGTACCACCTGGGTCTGATGCCACCTGGTCCGACGGCACCGGATCCGACGGCACCGGGTCTGGTCCGAAGGGCCCGTCCGGACCGGTCCGGACCGGTCCGGGCGGCCGCCCGGCCGGCCCCTCCCCCCGGCCGCTACCGGGGACCCCCGGCTCGGGGGCTTCGGCGGTCCGGGTACCGTCGAAGCCGTGTACCGCTTCCTGTTGTCCCGGCAGTGGGTGATCCTCACCCTCGTGGCTCTTGTGCTGATCCCCGTCATGATCAAGCTGGGCTTCTGGCAGCTCCACCGCCATGAGCACAAGGTGGCGCAGAACCAGCTGATCGCGAGCAGCCTGGCCGCCAGGCCGGTCCCGGTCACCCAGCTGACCGCGCCCGGCCGGGACCTGCCCCACGACGACATGTGGCGCACGGTCACCGCCACCGGCACCTACGACACCGCGCACGAGGTCGTGGTCCGTCAGCGCACCGCCGCCGACGAGCAGAGCATCGGCTACTACGTGCTGACCCCGCTGGTCCTCGGCGACGGCAGGGCCGTGCTGGTCAACCGCGGCTGGATCTCGGCGGGCAACGACCTCACCCGGTTCCCGGACGTCCCGGCCGCCCCCCAGGGCAAGATCACCGTGACCGGCCGGATCATGGCCGACGAGACCACCGCCGTCAGCGGTATCAAGGACACCAGGGGCCTGCCCGCCCGCCAGATCATGCTGATCAACAGCAAGGAGCAGGCGCAGCGGGTCGGCCGGCCGCTGCTCGGCGGCTATATCGAACAGACCGGGCCCAAGCCGCCCGGCGGCAAGCCGGAGCTGGTCCCCGAGCCGGACCACGACTCCATCGGGCCGCACATGGCGTATGCGGTCCAGTGGTGGCTGTTCGCGGCGGCGGTGCCGGTCGGCTGGGTGATCCTGGTCCGCCGTGAGCGCCGCGACCGGCTGGAGGCCGCCGCCAAGGAGGCGGCGGCAGAGGCCGAACCGGCCCCTGAGGCCGACGACACGGCGCCGGTGCCGGCCACACCGTAGCCCGTACAGCCGCCACAGCGCGTGGCGCACCCGGTGCGCGGGAAAAGGCGCTGGGTGCACCCACATATCGAGGACTATGCGCTCATCGGCGATCTGCAGACCGCCGCACTCGTCGGCCGCGACGGCTCCATCGACTGGCTGTGCCTGCCCCGCTTCGACTCCGGGGCCTGCTTCGCCGCGCTCCTGGGCCACAAGGACAACGGCCACTGGCGGCTGTCCCCCCGCTCCTCCGAGGCCCGCGCGGAGCGCTCGTACCGCGGTGATTCACTGATCCTCGACACGGTGTGGGAGACCCCCACGGGCAGCGTCCGGGTCATCGACTTCATGCCGCAGCGCGACCGTCAGCCCGATGTCGTACGGATCGTCGAGGGCCTGAGCGGCAGCGTCGAGATGCGGGGGGTGCTGCGACTGCGGTTCGACTACGGCCGGGTGGTGCCCTGGGTGCGGGCCACCGAGGGCTCCCGGGTCGCGGTCGCCGGGCCGGACTCGGTATGGCTGCGCACCCCGCACCGAAGCAGCACCTACGGCAAGGACTTCAGCACCCGCTCGGACTTCACCGTCACCGCGGGCGAACGCACCGCATTCGTGCTGACCTGGCACCCCTCGCACGAGCCCCGGCCGGTCCGGATCGACCCGTTCGAGGCGCTCCAGGACACCCTGGACGACTGGCACACCTGGTCCGCGCGCTGCCGCTACCAGGGCCCCTACCGCGAGGCCGTGATGCGCTCGCTGATCACCCTCAAGGCGCTCACCTATGCGCCCACCGGCGGCATCGTCGCGGCCCCCACCACCTCGCTGCCCGAGGAGCTGGGCGGCGTACGCAACTGGGACTACCGCTACTGCTGGCTGCGCGACGCCAGCCTCACCCTGAACTCCCTGCTCTCTGCCGGATATCTGGAGGAGGCCGGCGCCTGGCGGGACTGGCTGCTGCGCGCGGTGGCCGGCGCCCCCGACGATCTGCAGATCATGTACGGGCTGGCCGGTGAGCGGCGGCTGCCGGAGTCCGAGCTGCCGTGGCTGTCCGGATACGCCGACTCCGTGCCCGTACGCATCGGCAACGCCGCCGTCGAACAGCGTCAGCTCGACGTCTACGGCGAGGTGCTCGACTCCTTCCACATCGCGCGCGCGGCCGGGCTGCCGTCGGAGCCGCACGCCTGGAGCATCCAGCGCGCGCTGGTCGACTACCTGGAGTCCGCCTGGCGCGACCCCGACGAGGGGCTGTGGGAGATCCGCGGGCCGCGCCGGCACTTTGTGCACTCCAAGGTCATGGCCTGGGTGGCGGCCGACCGGGTGGTGCGGGCGCTGGAGGCCAATCCGAAGCTGGGCGGGGACGTCGACCGCTGGCGGGCGATGCGCGACGAGGTGCACCGGGAGGTGTGCGAGCACGGCTATGACGCCGACCGCGGCACCTTCACCCAGTTCTACGGATCGGCGGAACTGGATGCGGCGACCCTGCTGATCCCCCGGGTCGGCTTTCTGCCGGGTGACGACCCGCGGGTCTCCGGCACCATCGACACGGTGCGCCGGGAGCTGACCTTCCCCCCTTGCCCCGACCGCATGGAAGGTACCCCCCTCGGTCTGGTACGCCGCTACAGCACCGAGGGCGGCTCGGTCGACGGGCTGCCGGGCGACGAGGGCGCCTTCCTGGCCTGCTCGTTCTGGCTCGTCGACGCGCTGCGGATGAGCGGACGGCGGCACGAGGCCCGGGAGATGTTCGAGCGGCTGCTGGACCTGCGCAACGATGTGGGGCTGCTCTCCGAGGAGTACGACCCGGCGGCCGGCCGCCAGCTGGGCAACTATCCGCAGGCGTTCAGCCATATCGGCCTGGTGGGGACCGCCTTCGGACTGCAGGAGGGGGCAGGGGCAGACTAGGGCCATGGATCTTGGACTCACCGACCGGACGTACCTCGTCACCGGGGCGACCCGCGGCCTCGGCTTCGCCACCGCCCGTGAACTGGTCGCCGACGGCGCCAACGTCGTGCTGACCGGACGCACCGAGGAGAGCGCGGCCGCGGCCGCCGCCACGCTCGGCGAACGCGCCCTGGGGGTGGCGGCCGACAACGCCGACCCGGAGGCCCCCGGCCGCCTGGTGGCCACGGCCCGGGAACGCTTCGGCCGCCTGGACGGCGTGCTCATCAGCGTGGGCGGCCCGCCGCCCGGCGGCGCCCTCGACAACACCGACGACCAGTGGCAGCAGGCCTTCGAGTCGGTCTTCCTCGGCGCGGTACGGCTGGCCCGCACGGCCGCCGCCGAGCTGGCGGAGGGCGGCGTGATCGGCTTTGTGCTGTCCGGCTCGGTGCATGAGCCGATCCCCGGGCTGACCGTCTCCAACGGGCTCCGCCCCGGCCTCGCCGGCTTCGCCAAGTCGCTCTCGGTCGAGCTGGGCCCGCGCGGCATCCGGGTCCTCGGCGTACTGCCCGGCCGGATCGCCACCGACCGGATGACCCAGCTCGACGCGCTCTCCGGTGACCCGGAGGGCAGCCGCGCCCGTAACTCCGCGGCGATCCCGCTGGGCCGCTACGGCACACCGGAGGAGTTCGGCCGGGCCGCGGCGTTCCTGCTGTCGCCGGCCGCGTCGTATGTCACCGGGGTGATGGTGCCGGTGGACGGCGGGGCCCGGCACGGCTTCTGACGGGAGCCCCCCGCGCGGCCGGGCGGCCGGGCCGGGGCGCTTGGCAAGAGGCGCCCTAACTGACCCGCTCGGGCCGGTGCTTGACCGCGCGCAGCCGGACGTCTCCCGGCAGCCGGTCGAGCCCGGCCGAGCGGCGGGCGTGGGCCACCGCCTCGTCCGACAGGCGACGGACCACGGTCCCCGGGTCGGCGTGCGGGGCGAGGGACAGCAGGGCCCGGACCCGCGGTTCGCTCCGGCGGCCGGTCAGCAGTACCCCGGCCCGGTCGACGCCTTCCAGCGACTCCGTTTCGGCCGCGAGCACGCCCTCCAGCGCCCGGGCGCGCAGTGTGGCGCCCTCGCCGTCGCCGCTGTCGACGAGGATCTCGTTCAGCCGGTGCCGCCGTAGCTGGGACAGCAGCCACCACAGCATCAGCAGCACGAAGACGGCCAGGGCGGCGATCACGGCGGGCCAGAACCAGCCCTGGCCACTCCAGCGGGTGCGGGCGTGCGCCGGGAGCAGCACCTCGTCCGGCCGGGACCAGGGCCAGCCGGCCGGCAGCCGCAGCTGCCACTTCGCGGGCAGGCCGAGACCGCCGAACAGCACCGCACCGCCGGCGCCGAACAGCACCGCACCGGACAGACCGAGCAGTACCCGGTTGATCGCTCTGCCGACCCTGCGCATCGCTTCCTCATCCCTTCTTCGGGCGCCGGACGCGCACGGTCAGGCCGAGCCGGTGCGCCAGCCCCAGCTGCCGCAGGCCCTCGCCCAGCGCGATGTCGAGGTCGGCGCGGACCTCGTCCAGCCCGCGGAAGTGCGAGACGGCGTGCGCCTTGGCCTTACGGCGGCCGACCTTCATCCGTACGGACTGGACGCCGGCGACCTCCATGGCGCGGTCGCGCAGCACCAGCGCGGCGGCCGCCCGGTCCAGTCCGGCCCGGATGTCCGGCGCCGTCGGCCGCATCGGCAGCACCTGGCGCAGTCCGGGGGTGAGCGCCAGCACGATCAGCCAGCTGCCGAGCACCACCGCGAGAGCGGCGGCGGCCAGCACCCAGGGGGTGTCGAGGTGACGGGTGGCCAGTTCGCGGGCGAGCCACCGGCGCCAGGCCATCGCGGGGTGGTGGGCGCGCACCGCGACCACGTCGTAGAGCAGCAGCCCGGCGGCGGCCAGCAGCACCAGCGCGACCACCGCGGCCGGAATCCGGCGGGCCGACCAGAAGCGCCCGGTGCGGCCGTCGTCCGCCCCGTCCGTCGCGGCCGCGTCCGAGGCGGACTCGCTCCGGCCGTCCGCGGCGTCGGGCGTCTTGTCGAGCGTGGGCATCCGCCGGGTGTCCGGCTGCTCCGCGTCGTCGCTCATCGCACCCTCCCGCGGCCCGTACGCTCCTCCAGCGGGGAGTGCAGCCGCTCGACCTCCACGGCGACCTCGGGCACCTCCATGCTCGCCAACGCCTTGACCCGCTCGGTGACGTGACGGCGTACCACCCGGCACTGGGCGCCGATGTCGGAGGGGTAGCCCAGCTCCACGGCGATCCGCACCCGTGCCTCGCCGAAGTGCCGGCGGTCATCGCGCCGGTGCACGGTCACCGTCGCCTGCGCGTCCGTGCGGGCCGGCGGCGACTGCCGGCGCAGCGCCTCCCGGGCCGCCTGTGCGGCGATCTTCGCCACCACCCGGTCCGCGATGCTGGTCGCGCCCCGCTCGCCCGCCGCCACGCCGGCGGCAGCGGTGGCCTGGGACACCGTCGCCACCCGGCCTCACCGCCGCCGCTCGTAGCGGTCGCTGCTGCGCGGACGGAAGAATTCACCGGCCTGCAGATCCCCTTCCAGGAATCTGCCGACCACGAAGCCGACGGCGCCCAGCGCCGCCACCAGCACGAAGGCGCCGAAACCGCCGAAGTATCCGGCGAAGCCCAGCGCCATACCGGCCAAGAGGCCGACCACTGCCATGCTCATCGTGCGCTCCTTCGCTACCCCTCCGGACGGGCCCGGCTATTGGAGCCGCTGCTCCGGTCCCTCATCTTCGTCTTCCTCGTCGGGCAGCTTGACGTCGCTGACCGCGATATTGACCTCGACGACCTCCAGGCCCGTCATCCGCTCCACGGCGGAGATGACGTTCTCCCGGACGGAGCGCGCGACCTCGGCGATGGCAACGCCGTAGTCGACCACGATCTCCAGGTCCAGCGCGGTCTGCACCTCGCCGACCTCGGCCTTGACCCCGCGGGTCGCGGTCGCGGACCTGCCGCCACCGGGCACCCGGTCGCGTACCGCGCCGAGCGTACGGGCGAAGCCGCTGCCCATGGCATGCACGCCGAGGACGTCCCGGGCCGCCAGTCCGGCGATCTTCTCCACCACCCCGTCGGCGATGGTGGTCCGCCCACGGGTCGCGGGGTCGCCGCCACCCCGTTTGGCAGGAGTCCGGGGCCCCTCTGCATGCTGCTGGCTCTCGCTCATCGCCGTGGTCCCTTTCCGCGAGGAGAAGCGGTCTGCTTCCGCGAGGAGAAGCGGTCCGCCCGCTCCGCTGTCCACAGTAGGTCCGCATCTCCCGGTCCGCTCCGGGGATGTGGCAGCGGAGTGCTCCGCACGGCGACCGCCCGGCACACCGCCCTGCCGTACGGGCCGTACGGGCCGGTCTGCGGCAGGCTGGTGGAGTGGTGCGGGACGTGTCCGGAACAGGTCCGGGGACTTGCCGGGAAAGGGGTGACGCGGTGGCCGCGAACCAGTGGGCACAGGCGGTGCGGGTAGCGCTCGGGATCGGCCGGGTGCTGCCGCTCGGCGGGCCCGCGGACGGATCGTGGATCACCGAGCAGGCGGCAGCCGGGGTGTTGCGGGCGGCCGCCGGGACGCCGGCCGGTGTGCACCTCGGCGTGCTGCGGCTGTCCGTCGCCGACGCCGCCCGGGCCCCCCGGCCCGTGGTGCCGGCCCCGCCGAGCGCGCTGCCACCCGGCCCGCTGCGGATCGAGGCGGATTTCGCCACGGTCGCCGACCGGCCGCTGACCACCGTCGCCGACCAGGTGCGCACCGCGCTGCTGGAGGCCTCGGTCCGGGAGCTGGGGCTGGTGGTAGGTGTGGTGGATCTGCAGGTCAGCGGGCTGCTGGACGAGGGCGAGGTACCGTCACCGCCGCCCGCCGCCCGTACGCAAGGTCCCCGTGCCACTCCTGTGCCGGATGAGGGGACCGGTGCGGCGCAGGAGGGCCCGGCGGGGATCAGTGCCGTCGCGCGGGGCGTGCCGGGCGTGGCCCGGCTGGAAGCGGTGCTCGGCGGGGCGTCCCGTCCGGTGCGGTGCACCGATGGCCATGTGCTGATCCAGCTGGCGACCGCGCCCGGCTACCGGGCCCTGGATGTCTCGTGCGCCGTACGGCAGGCGGTGGCCGCCGCACCGGCGGCGCCGTCGACGGTTGCCGTGCTGGTCACCGCCGTGGAACAGAGCTGACGGGCGCCCCGGCCGGTCGGTACGCCCGTCGCGGAAGGGGTGCGGCGGGGCTACTCCCCCACGCCTGCGAGGTCACGCAGCCGGCGCGCCTGCGCGGCCCGTTCGGCGGTGCGCTGCTCCTCGTACGTACGGCCCGCGGCGCCGGCCAGCAGGGCCTTGGTCTCGATGACGGCGTCCCGCGGCGGGGCGGTGAGCGCGGCGGCCAGGTCGGTCACCGTGGCATCGAGTTCGTCCGCGGGCACCACGAGGTTGGCGAGGCCGATCCGCTCGGCCTCCTCGGCATGCACAAAGCGGCCCGTGGCGCAGATCTCCAGCGCGCGGGCGTAGCCCACCAGCCCGACCAGGGGGTGGGTACCGGTCAGGTCCGGTACGAGTCCCAGGCTGGTCTCGCGCATGGCGAACTGGACGTCGGGCGCGACCACCCGCAGATCGCAGGCCAGGGCGAGCTGGAAGCCCGCGCCGATGGCATGGCCCTGCACGGCGGCGATGGACACCAGGTCGTTGCGCCGCCACCAGGTGAACGCTTCCTGGTACTCGGCGATCGTGGCATCCAGCTCGCTGTCCGAGCCGCGCGCCAGATCGATGAACGACGGCTCGCCGTCGAAGCCTTCGGGCGTGAACGCCTGACGGTCGAGGCCCGCGGAGAAGGACTGGCCCTCACCACGGAGCACCGCGATCCGCACGTTTCCCGGCAGCAGCGAACCCGCCTCGGCGAGCGCCCGCCACATGGCCGGCGACTGCGCATTGCGCTTCGCTGCGTTGGCGAGGGTCACCGTGGCGATCGCACCGTCAACGGTGAGTCGCACACCGTCCTTGTCGAGCAGAGTCATGAGCGCCTCCGAGTCAGCCGGCCGCACCTGCGTGCGTAAGTGACTGAACGGTAACCTCCCGGTCGACTGTTCGGTCGACCGGGGGGACACCGTTGCTCCCGGAGTCGCAGCCGTCAGGCCGATGCGGCCTTCTTGCCCCTTGTGGCTCCGCCTCGACCGCGCAGGACCACACCGGATTCGCTGAGCATCCGGTGCACGAATCCGTAGGAGCGGCCGGTTTCCTCGGCCAGCGCCCGGATGCTCGCACCGGAGTCGTACTTCTTCTTCAGGTCTGCCGCGAGCTTCTCGCGCGCGGCGCCGGTTACCCGGCTGCCCTTCTTCAGAGTCTCGGCCACCCGTGCCTCCTCGTGGGAAGTGCGCTCTGGACTCTCATGATCACCCCTCCCCGGCTTCCTGGCCACCCATTCCGCAGGGTCAGTACGACATCCTTTGCCGCCCGGCGGCCGCTCATGCGGACCGGAATGCCTCATTCCGCCTCTACAGAAGGCCGCCCGTCCCCGGCTTTGTGCGAGAACGGGCAGGTCAGGCGGTATGCCGCCGAAATGGTGACGGCCGGGCCCCAAGGACCCGGCCGGATGCCGCAGACTCGCCGGTGTACGAGCCGTTCTCACTCAGATGATGGATCACACATCGGCCGAATGATCCATACGGCATGATCCATACGCCGTGATCAGGCCAGCGCGACCAGGTCCGCGTAGTCCTGGCCCCACAGATCCTCGACACCGTCGGGCAGCAGGATGATGCGTTCCGGCTCCAGCGCGTCCACCGCTCCCTCGTCGTGCGACACCAGGACCACCGCGCCCGTGAAGGTGTGCAGCGCGCCGAGGATCTCCTCGCGGCTGGCCGGGTCGAGGTTGTTGGTGGGCTCGTCGAGGAGCAGGACATTGGCGGAGGAGACGACCAGCGTCGCCAGGGCGAGCCGGGTCTTCTCGCCGCCGGAGAGCACCCCGGCGGGCTTGTCGACGTCGTCGCCGGAGAAGAGGAAGGAACCCAGCGTCTTGCGGATGGCGACCAGGTCCATGTCCGGGGCGGCCGAGCGCATGTTCTCCAGGACCGTGCGGTCCGGGTCCAGGGTCTCGTGCTCCTGGGCGTAGTAGCCGAGCTTGAGACCGTGCCCGGGGCGGACCTCGCCGGTGTCCGGTGTCTCGACGCCGGCCAGCAGCCGCAGCAGGGTGGTCTTGCCGGCACCGTTCAGACCGAGGATGACGACCCGGGAGCCCTTGTCGATGGCCAGGTCGACATCGGTGAAGATCTCCAGGGAGCCGTAGGACTTCGACAGGCCCTCGGCGGTGAGCGGGGTCTTGCCGCACGGCGCCGGGTCCGGGAAGCGCAGCTTGGCGACCTTGTCGGAGGCGCGCACCGCCTCCAGGCCGGCGAGCAGCTTGTCGGCGCGCTTGGCCATGTTCTGGGCGGCGACGGTCTTGGTGGCCTTGGCCCGCATCTTGTCGGCCTGGGTGTTGAGCGCGGCGGCCTTCTTCTCGGCGTTCTGCCGCTCGCGCTTGCGGCGCTTCTCGTCGGCCTCGCGCTGCTGCTGGTAGAGCTTCCAGCCCATGTTGTAGATGTCGATCTGGGAGCGGTTGGCGTCCAGATAGAAGACCTTGTTGACGACGGTCTCGACCAGGTCGACATCGTGCGAGATGACGATGAAGCCGCCGCGGTAGGTCTTGAGGTAGTCGCGGAGCCAGACGATGGAGTCGGCGTCGAGGTGGTTGGTGGGCTCGTCGAGCAGCAGGGTGTCGGAGTCCGAGAACAGGATCCGGGCCAGCTCGACGCGGCGGCGCTGACCGCCGGAGAGGGTGTGCAGCGGCTGGCCGAGGATGCGGTCGGGCAGGCCGAGGCTGGCGGCGATGGTCGCGGCCTCCGCCTCGGCGGCGTACCCGCCCTTGGTCAGGAACTCGGTCTCCAGGCGCTCGTACTTCTTCATCGCCTTGTCGCGGGTGGCGCCCTTGCCGTTGGCCATCCGGTCCTCGTTCTCGCGCATCTTGCGCAGCACGCTGTCGAGATCGCGGGCGGACAGGATGCGGTCGCGGGCCAGCACGTCCAGGTCGCCGGTGCGCGGGTCCTGCGGCAGGTAGCCGACGTCGCCGGAGCGGGTGACCGTGCCGGAGGCGGGGATCCCCTCGCCCGCCAACACCTTGGTGAGGGTGGTCTTGCCGGCGCCGTTACGGCCGACCAGGCCGATGCGGTCACCCTTGGCGATACGGAAGGAAGCGGACTCGATGAGGATGCGGGCGCCGGCGCGCAGCTCGAGGCCGGAGGCGGTGATCACGGAAAAGACTCCAGGGCAGGAAGACGGCGGAATGGACGGACGGTCCGAGAGCGGGCTGCGCCGTCTAATGAACCCGGGGGAGAACTGCCATGGGAGGCAGTCTAACGGCCGTGTGCAAATACTTTTCCGGGCCGCGGGCGCAGGCGCCGCCCCTGCGCGGTGCCCCGCCGGGCCTGCCGTGCGCCCCGGCCCGGGGCGGGGCGCGCCGAGCTGCGGCGGGCGGGCGGATGCCTGGTCAGGACCCGCCGCGAGACTGTGAGGCAGGTCTCAGTACGGAGTCCCGGCCCGCGCCACGGAGCCGACGTCGCCGGCCGCCCGCCACGGGGCTCAGGCGCCGCCCGTGTGGACCTGGAACGCCGCGCGCCGGACGGCCTTGGCGAGTGCCGGGTCGGGGTGGGCCGCGGCCAGCGCCACCAGCACCTGGACGGTGCGGGGGTGCCCAATGGCGCGCACCTCCTCCAGGAGGCGCGGCACCGAGCCCTGGACCGCCGAGTCGAGGTGCCGCACCAGCAGTTGGGTCTCGCCGTGGTCGGCGACGGCCGCCGCGGTGTCCACCCACAGCCAGGTCGACTCCTCACGGGTGAGCACATCGGGTGCGGTCTCCGGGTCGCCGCCCTCGTGCTCGACCAGCCACAGCAGGGCGTACGGACGCAGGCCCGGTTCGTCGGCCGCGGCGCGTACGGCGGGCTCGGCCGGGGCGCCGACCGCGCGCAGCGCCTCGAAGGCGAGGCCGCGCAGCAGCGCGTCCTCGCCACGGGCCACGGTCAGCAGCTCCTCGACGGCCGCACCGACCGAGCGGGCGGCGAGCCAGGCGCGGTATTCGGCACGGGCCGGCCCGGGGGTGAGCCGGGCACAGCCGCGCAGCATCGCCTCCGCCGACTGCTCGATATGGCCGGCCGGGCTCTGCGCGGCGACGCAGATCTGCTCCAGCTTGACCCACACCGACCAGTTGCCGAGCGGCGTCAGCTGCGCCTCGGACGCGTCGTGGAAAGCCTCGTGGACACCGTCGTGCGCACCGTCCGGCGCCACCAGCGCGCCGACGGTCAGCAGGGCGTCCAGCGCCCAGCCCAGCAGCTCGGCCAGCGACGCCCCCGCGGCGTCGTCGGCCGCCACCGCGGCATGGTCGGCGCTGCCCGGGGCCGGGTCCTGGCCGTAGGGGACCTCGCAGCGTTCGGTACGCAGCTCGGCGACGCGCTGGTCCAGCATGTCGAGCAGCACCGGCAGCCGGACGGGCCCGGCCGACAGGTGCAGCAGGGACAGCAACTGCGGCAGCGCCTCGACGACTTCGGCGACTATCGTGGGGCCGGCGGTGGCCGGCGCGGGGCGGGCCAGCGACCAGGCGTCGAAGAGCGCGACCCAGCCGCGCAGCACGGCCGTGTCGTCGCGGTCCCAGGCACGCAGCCGCCAGCCGGGGCGGGCGAGGCCGTCATGGAGCTCGACGAGACCGGCGAGCCGGGCCCGGTCCCAGTCGGTGCGGACCTGCTGCGGCGTCAGACCCAGGGCTTCGGCGGCGCGTTGCGCCGCGGCCTTCGGCAGCGCCCCGTCCGGGCCGGCGCGCAACGCGGCGCCGTCGGCCCAGCGGGCGAGGCGGGCCGCGCCGGCCAGTACGGTGCGGGCCTGCCGGGCCAGTTCCGCGGGCGGCGGCGTGCCCTCGGGCGGGCGGGGCGCCGGACGCTTGGTCCGGGTTGTCACCGCCCGGCGGGCGGCCGCAACCGGTTGACGGGGGACGATGCGGAGCCGGGAGTCGCGCGGGGTACGGGACGTCACAGGAGCAGTGTTCCCGCTGTCGGCCCGAAAGCCCAATCGGAACCCTGCCTGCGACCTGCCGGGGCCATGTCATCTTGCCGGCCCGTCCCTGATGGGGGGAGTTGTCGCCCCGTATGCCCGGGCGTCACCGGGCGCCGGCTCCCGGCGGGGGCGTCGGCGGACCCGGAGGGCGGGGCAAGTGGCCGCGGCGGGGGGCAGCGGGCGCGGCAGGGCGCAGCAGGACAGGCGGGGGGCAGCGGGACAGGCGGGGACACGTGCCCGGCTTGCGCACCGGGGCGGGGCCGCCGGACCGGGGCCGCCGGTGCAGAGGTGTCACATGAGCGGGGTGAGGAAGCGCCGCAGTGCCTCCTCGTAGCCCGGCGGGTCGGCGTTCCACATCGCGGCGTGCGGTGCGTGCGGGACCGGCTGGAAGGTGACCAGATCGGCGCGGCGGGCGGCGAGGGAACGGGAGGCCGTCCAGGGGGCGATGAGGTCGTCGGGCCCGTGGAAGAGCAGGATCGGGACGTTCAGCCCGTCCGGGTCGACGGCATCGGCCGGCCGGTCGACGGGCATCCCCGTGGCGCCCTCGGCGGCGCGTACGACCAGCGGCAGCAGGACCCGCGGGACCCGCCGGGCGGCGGCCAGCGCCCGGATGGTGGCGCCCCGGTCGAGGACCGGGGAGTCCAGGACCAGGCCGCTGATCCGGGCCCGCAGTGCGGAGTGGGCGGCGGCGCGCAGTGCCATGGTCGCGCCGGTGGACCAGCCGTAGAGGACGATGTCCTGGGCGCCGTAGCGGACCGCGTAGCGGATCGCGGCGTCGAGGTCGCGCCATTCGGTGTCGCCGAGGTGGCTGAGGCCGTCGGCGGTGCGCGGGGCGCCGACGTCGTTGCGGTAGGCCAGGTCGAGGACGGGCAGCCGGTGGCGGTGCAGGAACGGCATCACCACCATGGGGTGTTCGCGGGTGGTGCCCAGTCCGTGGGCGGTGATGATCCAGGTGTCGCGTACGCCGGGGAGGAACCACGCCGGGAGGGCGCCGAGTTCACCGGGGACGTCGACATCGGCGCAGTCCAGGCCGAGGGCGTCACGGGGGTTGCCGAGGTGCACCTGCGGGGTGAGCCGCATCCGGTTGCCCGGCTTGAGGGTGCCGTGGGTGACCCGCACCAGGCGCCGTACGACCGCGTCGGCGGGGTGCGGCACGCCGTGGATCACATCGCCGACCACCGCGTGACAGCCGGAGCCGGTGAGCCCGTAGGTGCCGGGCCGCAGGGTCGCCAGACTGCGGGTGAGGGCGATGCGGTTCTCGGTGGCGGAGTGCACGGTGAGACGGGAGTCGCCCGGGAAGGGGTCGTCGGGCGACGGTTTCAGGGCAATGTCGCCGGCGTACCGGCCGACCGCCACGGCGGCCGCCCCGGCACCGATCACGGTGGTGGCGGCCACGGCCGCCGCGGTAACCAGGCGCACCTGTTCAGTGTGCGCAGCGGCGCCGGGCGCGGCCACTTGGCGCTGCCGGGCGGGTGACCGAGGGGGACGGTGACCAAGGGGGGACGGCGACCGGGGGACGGCGGCCGGGGGACGGCGGCCGGGTGCCGCGCCGCCGTCCACGACGGGTGCTCAGCCCTGCCTGCCGTAGCCCCGCAGCTGTGCGGCGGCCGCGTCGAGCTGCCCGGCCGACAGCAGGTTCGGCGTGTGCCCCGGCACGGAGCTCGCGGTCAGCCAGACCCGGCACATCCACTCCAGCTGGGCGGTGCGGTCCAGCGCCTGGTCGAGGCTGTCGCCGTGGGTGAGGGTGCCGTGGTTCTGCAGCAGACAGCCGGTGCGGTCGCGGAGCGCGTCGAGCATGTTCGCGGCGAGCTCGTCGCTGCCGTACAGGGCATAGGGGGCGACGCGTACGGGACCGCCCAGTGCCGCGGTCATGTAGTGGACCGGCGGGAGTTCGGGGACGAGGGTGGAGACGGCGGTGGCGTACGGGGCGTGGGTGTGGACCACGGCGGTGGCCGTGGTGCTGCGGTAGACCGCCAGATGCATCGGGAGTTCGCTGGTCGGCCGGAGCGTGCCGATGATCTGGCGCCCTTCGAGGTCGACCGCGGTGGTGTCGCCCGGCCCGAGCCGGTCGTACGGGACGCCGCTGGGGGTGACCAGGACCAGGTCCTTGATGCGGCGCGAGACATTGCCCGAGGTACCGACGACCAGGCCGTCGGTGACGGTTCTGCGGGCGGTGGCGACCAGTTCGCCCCAGGCTTCGGCGAGGCGGTCGGCGCGGTCCTTCATGGGTCCTCCGGCGCGGTGCGGCGAGTGACGGATGTGTGCGCGACACCGTACGAGCAGGCCGGGGCAGAGTACGACGGGTCCTACCCGGCCGGTATCCGCCATATAGGGATATCTGTCCCTCTGTCAGAGTTTGGCCGGAGACAGGTCACCTTGCATTGGTTCTCCGTTAATGTCATCGAGGAGTCTGCGCGCGACGCCATCATGGGAACGGCTCGCCGGCACAGCTCATCAAGTTCGCCAACGGATGAGGCGGAAGTGACGCGGGGGATTCCTCCGTATGAACACTGCGGGGGCGTCATCACCGCGCCCGTCCCAGTTCACTTTCCGTTCATCCGTTCTCCGTACGGTCCCAACGTCACTGACCTTCGAACTGATTGCCTGGGTGAATGGAACACATCACGCTTCTCATCGGGATCGTGATCGTCACGGCCTTGGTGTTCGACTTTACGAACGGCTTCCACGACACGGCCAATGCAATGGCCACCACCATCTCCACCGGGGCATTGCGACCCAAGACCGCGGTGGCGATGTCGGCAGGGCTCAACCTCGTCGGTGCCTTCCTGTCCGTGGAGGTGGCCAAGACCATCTCCGGCGGGATCATCGACGAGAGCGCCGGCATCAGACCTGAAGTGATCTTCGCCGGCCTGGTCGGCGCGATCGTCTGGAACCTGCTGACCTGGCTCGCGGGGCTCCCCTCCAGCTCCTCCCACGCTCTCTTCGGCGGTCTCATCGGCGCCACCCTGGTGTCCGTCGGCACCAACGGGGTGCACGGCGACGCCGTCGTGATGAAGGTCCTGATCCCGGCGGTGGCCGCCCCGATCGTCGCCGGCCTGGCCGCGATGGCGGCGACCCGGCTCACCTACCGGCTGACCCGCAACCGCGACGAGGCGGACACCGCCAAGGGCTACCGCGCGGGGCAGATCGCCTCCGCCGCCCTGGTCTCCCTCGCCCACGGCACCAACGACGCCCAGAAGACGATGGGTGTGATCACCCTCGCGCTGATCACCGGCGGTGTGGTCGCCCCGCACGCCGACCCGCCGCTGTGGGTCATCGCCTCGGCCGGTCTCGCCATTGCCCTCGGTACCTACCTGGGCGGCTGGCGGATCATCCGCACGATGGGCAAGGGCATCACCGACATCCAGCCGCCGCAGGGCTTCGCCGCCCAGACCGGCGCGGCGGCCACCATCCTGGCCTCCTCCCACCTCGGCTTCGCGCTCTCCACCACCCAGGTCTGCTCCGGTTCCGTGATGGGCTCGGGACTGGGGCGCAAGGGCGGCGTGGTGCGCTGGTCCACGGCCGGCCGGATGGTCCTGGCCTGGGGCCTGACGCTGCCGGCCGCGGGTCTGGTCGCGGCGGGCGCCGCGTTCCTCGCCGACCAGGGCAGCTGGGGCGTGGCCGCGGTGGCCGTCCTCGCCCTGGGCATCTGCGGCGCGATCTGGGCCGCCTCCCGGCGCAAGCCGATCGACCACACCAATGTCAACGAAGGCGCGCCCGCGGAGCCGGTGGGCGTGGTGACCGCCGCGCTGCGCACCGTCTCCCCTCCCCCGGCGGGCCAGCCGGCCCCGGTGACCGATGTCCCGGTGACCGATGTCCCGGTGACCGATGTCCCGGTGGCCGACGCCCAGCCGGCCGACGCCCCGGAGACCGCCGGGATTCCGGCCCGGGCATCCGGCGCCGACACCCCCACGACACCCGCCCGGCGCGCCAAGACCGCGACGGCCTCCCGCTAGCTGTCATCACGTAAGGAACTCCATGAGCATCGACTGGGCAGCTCTCGGCCAGGTCTTCGGCGTCACCCTCGCGGTGACGGTCGGGATCGTGGGCCTGTTCACCGTCGGCATCGTCGGTACGTCCCGCAAGCCGCAGCCGGAAGGCGCCGCAGCAGCAGCCGCAGCCACGGTCGCCGCACCGGGTGCGGGGGCGCGGGCCGGCGCGGTGGCCGCCTTCGCCCTGTGCGCGGCGGCGGTGGCCTATGGCATCTATCTGATCGTCGCCGCCTGACCCCACCGGGGACGGCAGCGGGCCGCGGCAGCGGACAGCGCAAGGCGCCCGGCGGACCACGGCATCAGCCGTCGTCCGCCGGGCGCTTCGTTGCCGGTGTGCCCCGTCCGCCGAGCGCGTCATCGGCCTCCCGGGCCAACTGGTCGGCGATGGCCGTGCCGCCGCGGCCGTTGAGGAAGGCGGACACCCCGAGCTGAACGACCTTGCTGAAGGTCTGGTAGTGGGCGCTGCGCGGGCGCGGTTCGGCCGCCAGCAGCGCCTCGTGCAGGGTGCGGGGGTCGGGGCGCGGCTCCGGCGCTCCCGGGACGCCGCGCTCCGCATCGCGGGGCGGCAGCGGGCAGCGCGGCGCCGTGGGCCCGTCCCGGTACGCCGAGTCGCGGGTGGCCGCGAATCCCCGCTCCAGCAGACAGCGTTCGCTGCCCGCACCGGTCAGCGCCTCGATCAGGGACCGGGCGCCGGCCGGCCGCTTGCTGCCCGCGGAGATCGCGAGGTTCTGCCCGCCCAGCACGGACATCCGTTTGCCGTCGCTGGGGCGGGCGGGCAGCTGGGTGACGTCGAACTCCTTGCCCGGCGTGAGTTTCTCGGCGACCGAGGCGTACTCGACCGGCCAGTTGCGCATGAACAGCGCGCGGCCGTCGGCGAACCAGCGGCGGCTCTCCGTCTCGTCCATGGCCGTGGCCTCGTGCGGCATGATCGAATCGAGCCGGTTCTTCAGCTCCGCGACGCCCAGTTGCAGCGCGCCGACCTGCTCGCCCTTGGTGAAGCTGGTGGCCTCCGGGTCGCCGCCGTGGGCCCAGGCCGACTCCAGGGTGTTGACGGTCAGCCCCTCGTAGGGCCGCAGCTGGGCGACCATGCCGTACATCGTGGGCCGCTTCTTCTTGCCGGCGGCGGCGTCCCGGGCCGCCTTGTGGTTGTAGTCCTTTGCCACCTCGATCGCCACGTCCTTCAGTTCGCCCCAGTCCGACGGGGCGCCGTGGTGGTACGCGCGCAGGATGTCCTTGCGGTAGTAGAGCAGCCCGGCGTCGGTGTTGAAGGGCACCCCCCACACCTTGCCGTCGTACTCCACGGTCTTGGCCACACTGCCGAGGAAATCCCCGTCCAGGCTCGCGGGCCAGGGGCGGATCACGCCCGCCTCGGCGAACTCCGCGGTCCAGGCCACATCGAGGTTGAGCACGTCGTACCCGCCGTTGCCGGACTGGCCCGCCGCCAGCAGCTGGCTGCGCTGGCCGTCGGCGGTGTCGGGGAGTTCGACGATCCGGACCGTGCGGCCGTGCTCCTTCTCCCAGGCGTGGATCAGGTCCTGGCGGATGCCGGAGCTGCTGAGGTCGCGGCCGGTGGCGAAGACGATCGCGCCCTTCTCCGGGACGTCCTGCTCCCCCGGCGTACAGCCGCTCACCGCCAGCGTCAGCAGCAGACACAACAGGACGGCGGGCGCGGTGGTGCGCACAGCGGTCATCGGTCCCCCTGGGCGGCCGTGCCGATGGAGGCGATCCGGCCGGCCAGCGTGTCGACGGCCTGCGGGCCGGCGGGCACGCACTGTCCGTGCGAGGCGCCGGCCAGCTGCCGGAAGGCGAAGGTGTCACAGCCGGACTGGCCCATCACCAGCGCCAGGATGGGCACTTCGGGTTTCTCCTCGACGAGGGTGCTGAGCGTCCGCTCCACGCTCGCCGCACGCCGGCCCGCGCCGTCGTCCTGGTCGAGCAGGAGCACGATGGCCTTGTTGGCGGCCGGGGACTTCTTCATCGTGCGCAGGGCGCGGGTCAGCGCCTCCTCCATCGCGGCGCCGTGCTCGACCAGTTCGCCGCCGGCGATCCGGTCCAGCGCCGCCTTGCCCGGGGCCGGGTCGGCGCTGCCCGGCGGGACGAGCTCGCGCACCGCGTCGGCGTCGGCGGGGTGCGCGCGGTCCGGGAAGGCCCACAGGCCGTAGGTATGGCGCGGGCCGGCCATCTCCAGGGCGCGTCCGGCGGCGCTCAGGGCGACCGGGAGCTTGCCGCCGTCCGCCATGGAGGTGGAGGTGTCCATGAGGATCAGCACCTGGCTGGACTTCTGTGCCTTGTCGTAGCCGTCCAGCACCTGGGAGACCTGCTCCGGGCCGGCGGTGAAGGGCACGATCCGTCCGACGGGGTCGACGTCCGCGCGGCTGTCCCGCAGCGGTGAGCCCGGTGGGGGGCTCGCCTCCCGCACCCCGCGGTAGCCCTGCGCGGTGAGGGTGCGCTGCCCGCCGTCGGGGTCGCGCAGCCAGCCGGCGAAGCGCGCCACGGCGGCCTTTCGCACGGTGGCGTCCGTGGCGCCCTGCCAGTCGACGCGGACCAGGGGGTGGTCGAGCGCGGGGACGTTCTCGGGGTAGTAGGCGAGGTAGCGGTTGCGGAACGGGAGCGCGGACGGGCGGGCCGGGCAACTGCCGATGGCGTGGCCGAGGTTGTAGTCGGCGAGGGACTTCTCCGATACCAGGGGCGCGGACTTCGTGCGGTCGACGAAGCCGGCGGCGTCGCTGTCGGTGTCGGGCCGCAGCGAACACAGCAGTTCGGTGCTGCCCGCGTACTGGCTGCCCGGGGCGGAGAGCCGCTCCTCGGCCTGCCGGGCGAGGGTGAGGTCGGGCGCTCCCGTCGAGGTGCTGCCCGGGCCGTCGTGGGCGAGGTAGAGGCCGATGGTGTGCAGCAGCCCGGTGCCGGACAGCACCGGGCTGGGCCGCAGGAGTCTGAGGTCGTGGTGGGCGCCGTCGGTCCGGTCGAGCAACTCGGGCCAGGAGGCGTGGGCCGGATCGACGTCGGCCGGCCGCCGGTTCTCCGGGATGCCGACGACCAGGGGGGTGTAGGCGACGGGGGCGCTGTAGTGCAGGGTCGCCGGGGAGCCCGTGGCGGGCATACCGCGGCGGGCCTCGTAGTAGTCGGCGGTGGACTCGGGGATCCAGATGTCGGGCTGTGGTCCGGGCCGGTTGAGGGGGTCGATGCCCTTGTCGGCCGGCCGGGCCCTCCCGGTCCCCAGGGCCTCGCCCTGCCAGCGCTCGGCGGCGGCGAAGCCCTGGTCGACCTGGTCGCGGGCGGCGGAGTAGACGGTGATCTGGGCGCGGCGGCAGCCGTCGGGGAGGTCGCTCTCGCCGTTGAGGGGCCGGGTGTTGGTCTCGGACATCTCGTAGTCGAAGGCGGCCCGGCGCAGCGCGGGTTCGGCCTCGGGGGCGGTGAGCAGCCGCAGTTCGAGGGCGGGCGGACAGGGCGCCTCGCCGTGCGGGAGCCGGAGCAGGACGATGCCCGTGATGGCCGGTACGAAGATGATCGCCAGGATCAGCAGGAGTCGGGGCCAGTGCCGGAGTCGGGGCCAGTGCCGGAAGGACGACTTCAGCCGGCGGCGTAAGCGGATCCGCAGCGGGGTCGGCGGGCGGGCCTCGGGGGTGGCGAAGGACAGGATGACGTCGTCGACGGTGTTCTGCTTCGCCGAGCGCGGCTCCCAGACGTCGCCCATCGGGGTCCGCTCACCGGCCAGTTGTTCCTGCAGGGCCCGGACGAGGTCCTCGAAGGTGACGAACCGTTTGCCGGGAATGCCCCGTTCCAGGGTCCGGACCAGGGCGCGGTTGAAGACACTGCCCCCGGTGGGTTCCTCGCCGCTGAAGATCCGGCGGTTGGGCTGCGCGGCCATCAGCAGCGAGGTGGGGTTGCGGCAGGAGTGGAAGGCCTCGCTCGCATTGCCCGCGTAACAGCACTCCAGGACGATCACGATGCGGTCGGCCCGTGCGTTGTCCAGATAGGACAGCACCGTGTGCTGCCAGGAGACGGTCTTGTGACGCCGTTCCGAGGCGCCGACCATGAGGTGCAGATTGCCGCCGTCGCTGGCCACCCGGCCGTGGCCGGAGAAGTACACCAACAGCAGCCCGCGCGCCTCCTGGACGACGGTGTCCAGCGCCTGTTCCACCTCCCAGGGCTCCTGGGGCCGGCAGGTGACGACCTCGCCCTTGGTGAACAGATCGACGCCGGGGGCGAGCAGGGCCTGCTCCAGCTTCCGGACGTTGTCCTTCACCGCGGGCAGCGGGCGCAGCGTGCGGTAGTCGTCGACGCCGATCAGCAGCGCCCGGTTGACCTTGCCCCGTGCGTCGTATTCGGACATCCGGCTCAGTCCCCGTCGGTGCTGCCGCTCTCGTCCGCCGGGCTGCCGGGATCGGGGTGCCCGGGGGCCGCGGCGCCCGGGCCCGCGTCGCCGAGCGCGCACAGGTCCCCGTCACCGGCCCCGACCGCGACGGCGGGCCGCTCGCCGGTGTCGCGCTCCTCCCGGCGCCGTCGCAGCCACTCCTGCAGGGCGATGGTGAGGCTTTTGGTGATCTCGGCGGCGACGGCGCCGACGATGACCAGGATCAGGTCGTCGACGCCGACGGCCATGTCACCGGGGCCGTCGTCGCTCTCGTCCGCCGGCCGCGGCCGGAGCTGCCAGTCGTGGCCGTGCCGGTCCAGCCACGGCTCGCGCTCCAGCCAGGCCCTGAGGTCTTCGATGTCCTGGTCCGGATTGTTCGTGCCCGTGATCCTGAGGCGGATCTCGTGACGGTCAGCGCTCTGCGGCATCCCCCGGCCCCCTTCCGGCGGCCCCGTCGCCACCGTGCACCAGATAGTGACGTGAGATCAGGGGCGGGGGCAACCGTCTGTGACCTCGCTGCCACGCTGTGGCGTGCACCACAACGCGTGCCACAGGACAGCGTTGCAGGTCAAGGGCGAGTTGACGGGCATCGCGGGGCGTGGTGGACTGCCGGAGCCATTCGGCGACAGCTGAGGAAGTCCGGTGTGAATCCGGCGCGGTCCCGCCACTGTCACCGGGGAGCGTTCCTCCAGCGAAGGCCACGGTCCGCCTCGCGTACGTCCGATGACGTACGCAGGACTGGAAGGCCGGAGGATTTCGCCGATCCGGGAGCCAGGAGACTCTTGTCGCCGTCACGTCGAGCCAGGGCGCGGACCCTGAGTGAGGACACACCGCCATGCCCGGCCGCCCTTCGAGATCTCCACTGCCCGCCGCAGGGCCCCTTGGACACGCCCCAGCGGCGGTCTGACCCGATGCGCGGCGAACACGCGGGATATGCGTGCGGCGCGGCCCTCGGCTTTCTCGGCGACCTGATCGCGGCGGACCCGCGGCGCGGCCATCCGGTGGCCGCCTTCGGCCGGGCCGCGAGCGCCGTCGAACGCCGGCTGTGGCGCGATCACCGCGGCTACGGAGCGGCGCACGCCGTGCTGTGTGCGGGCGGTGCCGCCGCCGGTGCCGCACTGCTGGAGCGCACCGTACGGGCGGCCGCCCCGGCCCCTCTGCGCGACGGCGCCCGGATCGCGCTGACCGCGGCGACGGTCTGGGCCGTGCTGGGCGGCACCTCGCTCGGCCGCGAGGCGCGGGCCGTCGGTGGTGCGCTGACGGCGGGCGACC
This sequence comes from Streptomyces sp. NPDC015125, assembly GCF_043080045.1. Lineage (NCBI taxonomy): Bacteria > Bacillati > Actinomycetota > Actinomycetes > Kitasatosporales > Streptomycetaceae > Streptomyces > Streptomyces sp. NPDC015125. Next base: position 147,847 of record NZ_JBIBVF010000014.1, on the reverse strand, counting down.
TGGACGTGGCGCGGGAGCGGCTGCCGCATCTGTGCGGCCGCGATCCCCAGGCCCTGGACGGGTCCCAGATGGCCCGCGCGGTGGTGGAATCGGTCGCCGAGAACACCTCGGACGCCGTGGTGGGCGCCCTCGTGTGGGGCGCGCTGGGCGGGGTGCCCGGCCTGGTGGCGTTCCGGGCGGTGAACACCCTGGACGCGATGGTGGGGCACAAGTCGCCGCGCCACCGCCGCTTCGGCTGGGCCTCGGCCCGGCTCGACGACCTCGCCGGCTGGCCCGGCTCCCGGCTGACCGCCGCCCTCACCGTGCTCGCGGGGCCCGACCGGCGCGGTGCGCTGCGGGCCTGGCGAGCGGACGGCGGCGCCCATCCGAGCCCCAACGCGGGCCCGGTGGAGGCGTCGTTCGCGGGTGCGCTGGGCGTACGGCTGGGCGGCACGCTGGCCTACGGCGGACGGGTGGAGCACCGGCCGCAGCTCAACGGCGGGGCGCCGCCGGTCGCGGTGCCCGACATCGAACGGGCCGTGCGGCTCTCGCGCCGGGTGGGCGTCCTTGCGCTGGCGACGACGGTGGCGGCGCGGCTGGCGGTCGGGGCGCTGCGACGGGCCCCGGTGGCCACCGCCCGCCCGGCCACGGGTGCGGTGACGCCCAGGACCGTGCGCGCACTGGCGCGTACGGCTCACGACAGCCGGAGGCCCGGCGCATGAGGAGGACCCGGTGAACGGGCGGTTCAAGGCATCGGGCGGAGCCGTCGGCGGTGGCCTGTTGGTGGCCGGTACGACGTCCGACGCGGGCAAGAGCGTGGTGACGGCGGGCATCTGCCGCTGGCTGGCCCGGCAGGGTGTGCGGGTGGCGCCGTTCAAGGCACAGAACATGTCGCTGAATTCGTTCGTCACCCGCGAGGGCGCGGAGATCGGACGGGCCCAGGCGATGCAGGCCGCCGCGGCGCGGGTGGAGCCGACCGCGCTGATGAACCCCGTCCTGCTCAAGCCCGGCAGCGACCGCAGCAGCCAGGTGGTGCTGCTGGGCAAGCCGGTGGGCGAGCTCAGTGCCCGGGGCTACCACGAGGGCCGCCAGGAGCAGTTGCTCGGCACGGTCACCGACTGCCTGGCGGAGCTGCGGCGTACCCACGACGCGGTGATCTGCGAGGGCGCCGGCAGTCCCGCCGAGATCAATCTGCGGCGTACCGACCTCGTGAACATGGGCCTGGCACGGGCCGCGCGGATCCCGGTGGTGGTGGTCGGTGACATCGACCGCGGCGGGGTGTTCGCCTCCTTCTTCGGCACCACCGCGCTGCTGTCCAAGGAGGACCAGGCGCTGGTCGCCGGCTATCTCGTCAACAAGTTCCGGGGCGATGTGACGCTGCTGGAGCCGGGGCTGGAGATGCTGCGCGGTCTCACGGGGCGGCAGACGCTGGGTGTGCTGCCCTTCTCCCACGGCCTCGGCATCGACGAGGAGGACGGCCTGCATGTGTCGCTGCGCGGCGCGGTGCGCGAGAGCGTGGTGGCTCCGCCGCACGGCGCCGAGGTGCTGCGGGTGGCGGTCGCCGCCGTACCGCTGATGTCGAACTTCACGGACGTGGACGCGCTGGCCGCGGAGCCGGGCGTGGTGGTGCGGTTCGTGGACCGGGCCGAGGAGCTGGCCGATGCGGACCTGGTGGTGCTGCCGGGGACCCGGGGCACGGTCCGGGCGCTGCAGTGGCTGCGCGAGCGCGGACTGGCGGACGCGGTCGTCCGGCGGGCCGCCGAGGGCCGTCCGGTGCTGGGCATCTGCGGCGGCTTCCAGATGCTGGGCGAGCGCATCGAGGACGACGTCGAGTCGAAGGCGGGCACGGTCGACGGGCTGGGGCTGCTGCCCGTCCGCGTGCGGTTCGCGGCGGAGAAGACCCTGGCGCGGCCGGTCGGCGAGGCGCTGGGCGAGCCGGTGGCGGGCTACGAGATCCACCACGGGGTCGCCGAAGTGACCGGCGGGGACGAGTCGTTCATGTCCGATGGCCAGGGGCGCAGCCTGGACGGGTGCCGGACCGGCTCCGTATGGGGCACGCACTGGCACGGCTCGCTGGAGAGCGACGGCTTCCGGCGGGCCTTCCTGCGGCGCGTCGCGGCGGACGCGGGCCGGGCGTTCGTGCCGGCCCCCGACACCGCCTTCGCCGCCCTGCGCGAGGAGCAGCTCGACCGGCTGGGCGATCTGATCGAGGAGCACGCGGACACCGGCGCACTGCTGCGGCTGATCGAGGAAGGGGTACCGGAGGGGCTGCCGTTCGTGCCTCCGGGGGCGCCATGAGGGTAGGCAGTGGAGGACCGCGACAGACGCAGAAGACGCAGCCGGCCGACGACCTGGAGGACGACACAGCATGACAACCGCTCACAACACCGCCCCGCAGTACCCCTTCACCGCGGTGGTCGGGATGGACGATCTGCGGCTGGCGCTGCTGCTGAACGCGGTGAGCCCCGCGGTGGGCGGTGTGCTGGTCCGCGGGGAGAAGGGCACCGCCAAGAGCACCGCCGTGCGTGCGCTGTCGGCACTGATGCCGCACGTGGACGTGATCAGCGGCTGCCGCTTCGCCTGTGCCCCGGCCGCGCCCGACCCCGGCTGCCCCGACGGGCCGCACGAGGCGGGTGCCGTCGAGGACCGCCCGACGCGGATGGTCGAACTGCCCGTCGGTGCCTCCGAGGACCGGCTCGTCGGCGCGCTGGACATCGAGCGGGCCCTGTCGGAGGGTGTGAAGGCCTTCGAGCCGGGCCTGCTGGCCGATGCGCACCGCGGGATCCTCTACGTCGACGAGGTCAACCTCCTCCACGACCATCTGGTGGACCTCCTCCTGGACGCGGCCGCCATGGGCGCCTCCTACGTGGAGCGCGAAGGCGTCTCCGTACGGCATGCGGCCCGTTTCCTGCTCGTCGGCACCATGAACCCCGAGGAGGGCGAGCTGCGGCCGCAGCTGCTGGACCGGTTCGGGCTCACCGTCGAGGTCGCGGCCTCGCGCGAGCCCGACCAGCGGGTGGAGGTGGTCCGGCGCCGGCTGGCGTACGACGCCGACCCGGCCGGTTTCGCGGCACGCTGGGCGGCCGAGGAGGACGCGCTGCGCCACCGCATCACCGCGGCACGGGAGTTGCTGCCGGGCGTGATGCTGGGGGACGCGGCGCTGCGGCAGATCGCCGCGACCTGCGCGGCGTTCGAGGTGGACGGGATGCGCGCGGACATCGTGATGGCGCGGACCGCCGCGGCGCTGGCCGCATGGGCGGGGCGGACCGATGTCCTGGAGGAGGACGTACGCCAGGCGGCGCTGCTGGCGCTGCCGCACCGCCGGCGCCGTAATCCCTTCGACGCCCCCGGCCTGGACGAGGACAAGCTCGACCGGACGCTGGAGGAGTTCGGCGGCGCGGACGAGGGCACGAACGGCGAGGGCGCGGACGGCGAGGACGATCCGGACCCGGACGGGCCGGACGGCGGCCCCGGCGGGGGCGGCCCGGACGGCGGCGGAGCACCCCCGCAGGACGGCCGGGACGGTGGTCCGCAGGAATCGCCCACGGCGCAGAGCCCCGAACTCCCGCACCAGCAGGAACGGGAGACCGCCGAGACCCCCGAGCGGCCCCAGGAGGAGCCCGCGGCCCCGGAGCAGTCCCAGGAGGGCACCCCCGCCGCGGGCGGCGAGAAGGCCGCGGTCGGCGCCGGCGAGCCGTTCCGTACCCGGCGGCTGGATGTGCCGGGCCTGGGCGAGGGCGCGGACGGCCGCAGGTCGCGGGCCCGCACCGCGCACGGCCGCACGACCGGCGCCCGGCGTCCGCACGGCGCCCTGGGCAAGCTGCACCTGGCGGCGACCGTGCAGGCCGCGGCGCCGCACCAGCGGGCCCGCGGCCGTCACGGGCGGGGCCTGGTGGTGCGCAGGGACGATCTGCGCGAGGCGGTACGCGAGGGGCGGGAGGGCAATCTGGTCCTGTTCGTCGTGGACGCGTCCGGTTCGATGGCGGCACGCAAGCGGATGAGCGCGGTCAAGGGCGCGGTGCTCTCGCTGCTGCTGGACGCCTACCAGCGGCGCGACAAGATCGGCATGATCACCTTCCGGGGCTCCGGCGCCGAGCTGGCGCTGCCCCCGACCTCCTCGGTCGAGGCCGGCGCGGCGCGGCTGGAGCAGTTGCCGACGGGTGGCCGTACGCCGCTGTCGGAGGGGCTGCTGCGGGCCCATGAGGTGCTGCGGGTGGAGCGGCTGCGGGATGCCTCGCGGCGGCCGCTGCTGGTGGTCGTCACCGACGGACGGGCGACCGGCGGCCCGGAGCCCGTCGTGCGCGCCACCCGCGCGGCCCGCCTGCTGGCGGGCCAGGGCACCGCTTCGGTGGTCGTGGACTGTGAGGCGGGCCCGGTGCGGCTGGGTCTTGCGGGCGAGCTGGCCCGTGAGCTGCAGGGCACCGCGGTCACCCTCGACGAACTGCGCGCGGACAGTGTCTCCGCGCTCGTACGGACCGTACAAGGCAACAGGAAGGCCGCGTAATGCCGCAGGGACAGCCGTCCGTCGTACCGAACGACGGGCTCACCACCCGCCAGCGCCGCAACCGCCCGCTGGTGTTCGTCCACACCGGCCAGGGCAAGGGCAAGTCCACCGCGGCCTTCGGGCTGGCGCTGCGCGCCTGGAACCAGGGCTGGCCGGTCGGGGTGTTCCAGTTCGTGAAGTCGGCGAAGTGGAAGGTCGGCGAGGAGCGGGCGCTGAAGGTGCTCGGGGAGTCCGGCGAGGGCGGCACGGTCGCCTGGCACAAGATGGGCGAGGGCTGGTCCTGGGTGCAGCGCGACATCGCCTCCAGCGAGGAGGCGGCGCGCGAGGGCTGGGAGCAGGTCAAGCGGGATCTCGCCGCGGAGACCTACAAGCTGCTGGTGCTGGACGAGTTCACCTATCCGCTGAAGTGGGGCTGGATCGACGCCGAGGAGGTGGTCTCGGCGCTGCGCGACCGCCCCGGTACGCAGCATGTCGTCATCACCGGACGGGACGCCCCCGAGGCGCTGCTCGACTACGCCGATCTGGTGACGGACATGACCAAGGTCAAGCACCCGATGGACACCGGCCAGAAGGGCCAGCGGGGCATCGAATGGTGAAGAGCGGGAGCGCGGCATGAGCAGTGGCTCGATCCCCCGGCTGGTGATCGCCGCCCCGTCGTCGGGCGCGGGGAAGACCACGGTGGCCACCGGCCTGATGGCGGCGTTCGCCGAGGCCGGGCTCGTGGTGTCGCCGCACAAGGTGGGCCCGGACTACATCGATCCGGGCTACCACTCCCTGGCCACCGGCCGGCCCGGCCGCAACCTGGACGCCTATCTGTGCGGGCCCGGCCGGATCGCGCCGCTGTTCCTGCACGGCGCGGCCGGTGCCGATCTCGCGCTCGTCGAGGGCGTGATGGGGCTGTTCGACGGGGCGTCCGGAATGGGCGAACTGTCCTCGACGGCGCAGGTGGCCAAGCTGCTGCGGGCGCCGGTGGTGCTGGTGGTGGACGCCTCCTCGCAGTCGCGGTCGGTGGCGGCGCTGGTGCACGGCTTCGCCTCCTGGGATCCGGAGGTGCGGCTGGCCGGGGTGATCCTCAACAAGGTCGGCTCGGACCGCCACGAGGAGCTGCTGCGGGAGGCGATGGACTCCTCCGGGGTGCCGGTGCTGGGCGCCCTGCGCCGGGACGGGCGGGCCGGTACGCCGTCCCGCCACCTGGGCCTGGTGCCGGTCGCCGAACGGCGGGCCGAGGCGGTGGAGTCGGTGGGCGAGCTGGCCGCGCGGGTGCGCGCGGGCTGCGATCTGGAAGCGCTGCTGGCGCTGGCGCGTACGGTGCCCGAGCTGCCGGACGCCCCCTGGGACCCGGCGGCGGAGCTGTCCGTGGCCGAGGGGGTCACCGCCCAGGAGAAGCCGCTGATCGCCGTGGCGGGCGGCCCGGCGTTCACCTTCTCGTACGCCGAGCACGCCGAGCTGCTGGCCGCGGCGGGCGCCGAGGTGGCCGCCTTCGACCCGCTGCGGGACGAACAACTGCCGCCCGGCACCCGGGGCCTGGTGATCGGCGGGGGCTTCCCGGAGATGTACGCGCCGGATCTGTCGGCGAACGCGCCGCTGCGCGCGGCGGTGGCCGCACTGGCCGCGTCCGGGGCGCCGGTCTCGGCCGAATGTGCCGGGCTGCTCTACCTTTCCCGGTCGCTGGACGGAAAACCGATGTGCGGGGTGCTGCCCGCCGAGTCCCGGATGACCGAACGGCTCACCCTCGGCTACCGCGAGGCGGTGGCGCTGCGGGACAACGCGCTGGCGGCGGCCGGGACCCGGGTGCGCGGCCACGAGTTCCACCGCACCGTGCTGGAGCCGGGCGCGGGCGCGGACCCGGCATGGGGGCTGACCCACCCGGAACGGCGGGTGGAGGGCTTTGTGTCCGGCGGGGTGCATGCCTCGTATCTGCATGTGCACTGGGCCGCCGAGCCGTCGCTGGCCGGACGTCTGGTGGCGAGCGCGGCGCGGGGCACCGTGGCCGGGAGCTCCGTGGGACGACCCGCGTGATGACCCACGTGATGGCCCACGTGATGACTCGCGGAAGCGGCAGCGGGGAGCCCGGGGGCCGCGACGGTCTCCCCGCGGTCCCGGCGGGCCGGTCCGGACCGGCCGCCGTCCTTCGGGGAGCCGCCGGCCGGGGAACCGTCGCGGTATGAGCGGCCGGGCGGCCGACCAGGCCGACGAGGCCGAGGCGCCGCTCGCGCCGCTGGTCGCCGGCGTGGGCGCGCGCCGTGGCGTCCCGGTGTCGGAAGTACTGGAGCTGATCACGGCCACCTGCGCGGCAGCGGGGTACGCCGCCCGCCAGGTCGTCGCACTGGCGACGGTGGCGGCCAAGGCGGACGAGCCGGGGCTGACCGGGGCGGCCCGGGAGCTGGGGGTGCCGTTGCGGTCGTTCCCGGCAGAGTCCCTGGCGGCCGTACGGGTACCGGAGCCGTCCGCGGCCGCGGCGGCCGCCGTCGGAACGCCGAGCGTGGCCGAGGCGGCCGCGCTGCTGGCCGCGGGGCCGGGCGCCGCCCTGGCCGCCGGCAAGCGGAAGTCGGCGCCGCCGGCCCGGGCGACCTGTGCGCTCGCCGTGCCGGCTGTAACGGACGGCGGCGTCCTTACCGCTGGTAGGGAGGGAGCGCCCGCCGTGCCGTCCGCCGGGACGGTTATCGTCATGACCTCCCCCAACCCGCCCCGCCGTGGCCCGGATCGGTGGACGGCGGTCGTCGGCGACCCGGCGCCCGGCAGCGCAACCCCCGGTAGCAAGGAGACCCAGTGACCACTCCTCCCGCACTGCTCATCGCCGGTCACGGCACCCGTGACGAAGGCGGGGCCGAGGCGCTGCGCGCACTGGTGCGCATGCTCGGCGAGCGCCACCCCGAAGTGCCCGTCGCCGGCGGGTTCTTCGGCGCCCCGGCCGCGCCGCTGCCGCTGGGCGACGCCGTCGACGGACTCGTCGAGCGGGGCGCGACCCGGCTCGCCGTCATACCGCTGCTGCCGGCCCCGACCGGGCCGGTACCGGACGCGCTGCCCTCGGCGCTGGAGCGGGCCGCGGAGCGCCACCCGGGGCTCGGCTACGCCTGCGGCGCCGAACTGGGCCCCCACCCCAAGGTGCTCGACGTACTGGAACGACGGCTGGACGAGGCGCTGGGCGGCGGCGCCCGCAGGCCCGAGGACCGGGCACGCACCACGGTGTTGCTGGTGGGGCGCGGCGCGGCCGATCCGTACGCCAACGCCGAGGTGGCACGGGCCGCGCGGCTGCTGTGGGAGGGGCGCGGCTTCGCGGGTGTGGAGACCGCGTTCGTCTCCCGGGCGGTGCCCGATGTGCCGACGGGCCTCGACCGGTGCCGGGCACTGGCGGCCGCGTCGTCGGCACGCAGGCCGGGCCGGATCGTGGTGCTGCCCTACTTCTTCTTCCCCGGCGGCCTGCTGGAACGGCTGCGGATGCAGGCCGAGGGCTGGGCCGCGGCCCACCCCCGCACGGAGGTGATCGGCGCGGAGGTGATCGGCCCGGAGGCCGAGGTGGCCGAGGCGGTCATGGAGCGCTACCGCGCGACGGTGGCGGACGATCCGCTGCTGAGCGGCGCGTCGTGCGGTTGCCGGGCGGCGGCGGACGCCCGGGCGACGGACGGCACGGCGCGGCGGACCGCCGCGGCGGCGGACGCCGGGGAGCGATGAGCATGCCGGCACACACCGGGCCCGCCCCGCTCCGGCCGCCCGGCCGGGACGCCCCGCCCCCCGTCCGGGACGCACCGCCCCACGAGCCCGACCTGCGGCACCACGGCGATGCCGAAGTACGGGGCGCGGACGGCGGATTGACGGATTTGGCGGTCAATGTCCGGACCGGCACTCCCCCGGGCTGGCTCAAGGCCACGATCGCCGCGTCGCTGGACGGTCTGGCCGCGTACCCCGACGGCAGCGCGGCACGCCGGGCGGTCGCGGCCCGCCACGGTCTGCCCGTGGAACGGGTGTTGCTGACGTCGGGGGCCGCGGAGGCATTCGTACTGATCGCGCGCGCCCTGCGGGCCCGCCGGCCGGTCGTGGTGCACCCGCAGTTCACCGAGCCCGAAGCGGCACTGCGGGACGCGGGGTACGACGTCGGGCGGGTGCTGCTCGACGCGCACGACGGCTTCCGGCTGGATCCGGCCGCCGTGCCGGAGGATGCCGATCTGGTCGTCGTCGGCAACCCCACCAACCCCACCTCGGTGCTGCACCCGGCGGGCGTACTGGCCTCCTTGGCGCGGCCCGGCCGGACGCTGGTGGTGGACGAGGCCTTCATGGACGCGGTGCCCGGTGAGCGGGAGGCGCTGGCCGGGCGCACGGACCTGCCGGGGCTGGTCGTGCTGCGCAGCCTGACCAAGACCTGGGGGCTGGCCGGGCTGCGGATCGGCTATGTGCTGGCCGCCCCGGACATCGTCGCCGCTCTGGAGCGCGCGCAGCCGCTGTGGCCGGTCTCCAGTCCCGCGCTGGCCGCCGCCGAGGCGTGCTGTACGCCACGGGCGCTGGCGGAGGCGGCGGCTGCGGCCGGGGAGATCGCCCTGGACCGGGCGCATCTGCTGGCCCGGCTGGGCGAGTTCGGGCAGATCCGGGCGGCCGGCCCGGCGGAGGGCCCGTTCGTGCTGATCCGGCTGCCCGACGCGGACGCGGTACGCGCCGCGCTGCGGGCCCGTGGCTTCGCGGTACGCCGTGGTGACACCTTCCCCGGTCTGGGCCCCGGCTGGCTCCGGCTGGCGGTACGGGACCGGGCCACGACGGACCGGTTCGCGGCGGCGCTGGGCGAGGTGCTCCGCTAGGCCGTGGGGTTCGTCGGTCGCAGAAGCGCGCCGCCGCCGGGTGGCGGGCCGGCCACCGCGTCGGCGGCCCACCGCACCCTCCATGGGCCCCGGCGAGGGTGAGGTGCGCCGCACCCGGCCGTCTCCGGCCCGGTACGGCGCACCTCGGGCCGTACTCCGCGCGCGAGGCCCCCACAGCACCGGCGCGGTGTACGGGGTCCGTCAGCCGCGGCCGCCCTGCGCGGCGTTGCGGCGCCGTCGGGCGTAGCCGACCGACCCGGCGCCCACGGCGACCAGCAGGGCCGCGCCCCCGGCGAGATACGGGGTGGCCGAACTGCCACCGGTCTCCGCGAGGTTCTCGGTGCCGGGCCGCGAACCGGTCTGCTGCACCTCGGTGCCCTTGCCGCCGGCCGGCTTGGTACCACCGTCCGGCTTGGTGCCGCCGGTCTGGCCACCGCTGGTGCCGCCGGAACCGTTGTGCTCGGGCGCCTTGACGCCCGGTGCGGTGCAGGTGGCCCGGGCCAGTGTCACCCGGCCGTGCACCTCGGCGACGCCGAGCTTCAACGGGTTGAGGGAGACCTTGAGGTCGAGCGCGGTGGCCGCGGCGCTCTTGGACAGGACGTTCTTCCGGGACAGGTCGAGCCGCACCTCGCCCACGCCCGGCACCTTGACGTCCGTCGTCCCGCCCGCCGTGAGCCTGACCCGCTTGCCCAGGACGAGCACATCGCCCAGCACGTTCGCCTCGGCCCGGGGCCGCTCGCCCGCCTCGCACACCGCCTTGGCGGTGACCTGCCGGACCTCGATCAGGGACAGCAGCGCCAGACCGGGCACCTGCACCTTCGCCTTCACGAGGTTGGCGTAGCCCTCGGTCTTGCGGCGGTCGGCGGTGGCCCGTGCGGTGGCGGCATCGGCGCGCAGCACGCTGAACGGCTTGCCGTGGTTGATGCCGTCGAGGTTGACGCTGAGCGCGGTCTTGCCGGCCGAGGCCGGGGCGTGCACCTCGTTGAGGACGGCGTTCAGCGGGACGTCGAGCGTCTTGTGGAGCAGCCCGACGTTCAGGCCGGTGCGCAGCACGACCGCGTCTGCGGTGCCGCGGGCCGGGCCGTGATCTCCGGTGGCATGCGCGGGCACGGCGCCGAGCAGGAGGGCGGGGCCGGCCGTGAGCGCGGTGGCGACGAAGGTCGCGGCGAGGCGTCGGGGCATGCCGAAGGAGCGGGCGGGACTGGTGGACACGTGTGTGGAACCCTCACAGGAGAAATGGAGCCGCCGGCCGCGCCAATGGGGGACATCACGCGGGCCGACGACCTCGACCCGCACATCGTGTCCGCACAGAGGGTGAACGGGGAGCCACGCGACGTCAGTTCATCCCAATGGGTGGTTTCCGCGTATCTATTCGATTCCTGCGGCACGTGGCACCACCCTCGCCACAGCGGCCCCACCGCCCGGGGGACCCGGGTTGACCGGGCCGGGTGGCGCCGGGACACCCGATCGGGCACCCCGGCGCCACCTGCCGCCGACTACCCCACGACCTGCCCGCGGAGCACCACCCGCCGCGGCGCGGCCAGCACCCGGACGTCCTCGCGCGGATCGCTGCCGTAGACCACCAGATCCGCCGGAGCGCCCTCGGTGAGGCCGGGGCGGCCCAGCCAGTCCCTGGCGCCCCAGGTGGTGGCGGAGAGGGCCGCCACGGCGGACAGACCGGCCTTGGTCAGCTCGGCGACCTCCTCGGCGACCAGGCCGTGGGCGAGCGAGCCGCCGGCGTCCGTACCGGCGAAGACGGGCACACCGGCGTCGTAGGCCGCCCGCACGGTGTCGTAGCGGCGTGCGTGCAGGCGCCGCATGTGGTCCGCCCAGCGCGGGAACTTTCCCTCACCGCCGTCCGCGAGCCGCGGGAAGGTGGCGATGTTGACGAGCGTGGGAACGATGGCGACGCCACGCTCCGCGAACAGCGGGATGGTGTCCTCGGTGAGCCCGGTGGCGTGCTCGATGCAGTCGATGCCGGCCTCGACCAGCGGGGCGAGGGAGTCCTCGGCGAAGCAGTGGGCCGTCACCCGGGCGCCCAGCCGGTGGGCCTCGGCGATGGCCGCCTCGACCGCCCCCTGGGGCCAGCAGGCCTCCAGATCGCCCGTGGAGCGGTCGATCCAGTCGCCGACGAGCTTGACCCAGCCGTCGCCGCGGCGGGCCTCCCGGGCGACATAGGCGACCAGGTCCTCGGGCTCGATCTCGTGCGCGTAGTTGCGGATGTAGCGCCTGGTGCGGGCGATGTGGCGGCCGGCCCGGATGATCCGCGGCAGATCCTCGCGGTCGTCGATCCAGCGGGTGTCGGACGGGGAGCCGGCGTCACGGATCAGCAGCGTGCCGGCGTCACGGTCGGTGAGCGCCTGCTTCTCGCTGGTGGGGGCGTCCACCGGACCGTGCGCGTCCAGGCCCACATGACAGTGCGCGTCGACCAGGCCGGGCAGTGCCCAGCCCGTCACGGTGGTGGCATCCCGTGCCATCACCGGCCGGTCGAAGGTGACCCGGCCGCCGACCACCCACAGCTCGTCGCGCACGTCGTCCGGCCCGACGAGGACCCTCCCCTTGAGGTGCAGCACCGCACCTTCGCTCATGGACGTCATAGGGGCACTTTAGGCGGCGGCACCGCCGGTGTGACCCGTGCGGTCACACCGGCTGCCCGGCAGCATTCCCCCGCCGTTTCCCGGACACCCGGCGCTGCGCCGCGCTTTTCGCCCCGGTCGCTCTCCGTAGACCTTCTGTACGTGCGGCGCACACTTCCGCGCAGGTTCTCCGCACGTTTTGGGACATCGTCTCGCACATGTTCTTACGGGTCTTGCCACGGGCTTGCCGCGCAGGTTTCGATGGGCCTTACGCCACGCCTTCCGGGGACGAATTCCCAATTACCCGCGCGTACAGCTTCCCGTATTCTTCTGCCCGCTTTTCCTCACCCCAAACGCCAAGATTTCGCTAGTGGCAAGTTCCGCAATTCGGACGGATCTCAGTGGTGTTACGGAGCTGTGACCGACTACACAACGTGTCCGTTTCGCCCCGAACATCCCCGTCAAATCGGGACATTCTGCGGTGGGATCGCGTGCACGGGCGCCCCCGCGCGATAACACATCTTCGGCGCTTCCGTAACCCCTGCCCACGATGCAATTTCCTTTTTCCCTGGGTAAATTTAATTTCTATGACCGCCGCACAAGCAGACCATGCAGGTGCCCGAAGCGATATCAGAGAATTGCCGGAGGGCTTCAAGCTCGACACCCCACGCGTGGAGGACGGAGCCGCGATCTGGCGTATCGCCCGCGACTCGAAGGCGTTGGACCTCAACTCCTCGTACAGCTACCTCCTGTGGTGTCGCGACTTCGCCGCCACCTCCGTCGTCGCCCGCGACACGGAGGGCGAGCCGGCCGCTTTCGTCACCGGATACATCCGCCCCGAGCGCCCGGAGACCCTCGTCGTCTGGCAGGTAGCCGTCGACGACGCGCACCGTGGCCAGGGGCTGGCGGCAGCACTCCTGGACGGGCTCGGCGCCCGTGCCAGGGACGAGCTGGGCATGCGCTTCGTCGAGACCACCATCACCCCCGACAACGCCGCATCCAACCGGTTGTTCGCGTCCTTCGCCGAGCGGCACTCAGTGCCGATCAAGCGCGAGGTGCTCTTCGACGCGGGGCTGTTCCCCGAGCAGGGCCACGAGCCGGAGGTCCTGCACCTCATCGGCCCGTTCGAGCCACCGGCCGGCCCGGAGCACTGACGCCTCCCAGGACCGCGCGGCCACCGCGCCGCAGCGGCCATGCGGGACCCGGCACCACACCCGCGACACCGCCGGCACCGCCCAGCCCCCCACAGACTTCCTGAACCTTTTCGCCACTCATCTCCCAGGAGCATGTTGTGACCATCACCCAGCCCGATCTGAGCGTCTTCGAGACCGTGGAGTCGGAGGTGCGCAGCTACTGCCGTAGCTGGCCCACCGTCTTCGACCGCGCGCAGGGCAGCCGCATGACCGACGAGGACGGCCACACCTACCTCGACTTCTTCGCCGGGGCCGGCTCGCTCAACTACGGCCACAACAACCCCGTGCTCAAACGCGCCCTGATCGACTACATCGAGCGGGACGGCGTCACCCACGGCCTGGACATGTCCACCACGGCCAAGCGGGCGTTCCTGGAGTCGTTCCAGAACATCGTCCTGCGGCCCCGCGACCTGCCCTACAAGGTCATGTTCCCGGGCCCGACGGGCGCCAACTCCGTCGAGGCCGCGCTCAAACTGGCCCGTAAGGTCAAGGGCCGCGAGTCGATCGTGTCCTTCACCAACGCCTTCCACGGCATGTCGCTGGGCGCGCTCGCCGTCACCGGTAACTCCATGAAGCGGGCCGGCGCCGGTATCCCGCTGGTGCACGGCACCCCGATGCCGTTCGACAACTACCTCGACGGCACCTACCCGGACTTCCTGTGGTTCGAGCGGCTGCTGGAGGACCAGGGCTCCGGCCTGAACACCCCCGCCGCCGTGATCGTCGAGACGGTCCAGGGCGAGGGCGGCATCAACGTCGCCCGTCCCGAGTGGCTGCGCGCCCTCGCGGACCTGTGCGAGCGCTGGGACATGCTGCTCATCGTCGACGACATCCAGATGGGCTGCGGCCGTACGGGTGCCTTCTTCTCCTTCGAGGAGGCGGGCATCGTGCCGGACATCGTCACCGTCTCGAAGTCCATCAGCGGCTACGGCCTGCCGCTCGCGCTCACGCTGTTCAAGCCTGAGCTGGACATCTGGGAGCCGGGCGAGCACAACGGCACCTTCCGCGGCAACAACCCGGCGTTCGTCACCGCCGCCGCGACGCTGGACACCTACTGGGCCGACGGCCAGATGGAGAAGCAGACTCTCGCCCGCGGTGAGATCGTCGAAGCACACCTCAAGGCCATCGCCGAGGAGCACCCGGACGCCATCGCCGAGTACCGCGGCCGCGGTCTGGTGTGGGGCATGGAGCTCAACGACAAGCCCGTCGCCGACAAGATAGCCAAGCGCGCCTTCGAGCTGGGTCTGCTGATCGAGACCTCCGGCCCGGAGAGCGAGGTCGTCAAGCTGCTGCCCGCGCTGACGACCACCCCCGAGGAGCTGGACGAGGGCCTTCGGATCCTCGCCCGCGCGGTCCGCGACTGCGTCTGACCACTCCAGAGCCCCTTACCGTTCCACAGAAAGGCACCGAGTCACCGTGATCGTCCGATCCTTCAAGGACATCGAAGGCACCGACCGCCACGTCAAGGCCAAGTCGGGCACCTGGGAGAGCAAGCGCATCGTGCTCGCCAAGGAGCGCGTCGGCTTCTCGCTGCACGAGACCACCCTGTACGCCGGGACGGAGACGTCGATGTGGTACGCGAACCACATCGAAGCCGTACTCTGCGTAGAGGGCGAGGCCGAGCTCACGAACGACGAAACCGGCGAGAAGCACCTCATCACGCCGGGCACGATGTACCTGCTCGACGGGCACGAGAAGCACACCATGCGGATCAAGAAGGACTTCCGCTGCGTCTGCGTCTTCAACCCGCCGGTCACCGGCCGCGAGGACCACGACGAGAACGGGGTCTACCCGTTGCTCACCGAGCCCGAGCCCGAGGCCGAGACGGTCTGAGGCGATCGGCACCCGCCTGCCCCGTCCGGCAGATGAGGAAGGCACGCCCACACGCACGGAAGCCAGAGCCCGTACGAGAGGAGAGGAAGGCAACACCATGACCACCGCACCCGAGCGCACCGCCGACCTGTACCCGACCCGTGGGACCGCTGAGGTCATCACCCCGCGGAAGGACCCGGTGGTGTGGTCGCAGCCCGGAACGGCCGGCCCGTTCGCGCCGTCCGAGCTGAGCGACTTCGAACGTGACGGCTTTTTCGCCATCGGGGAATTGCTCACGGCGGAAGAAGTCGCGGTGTACCGCGCCGAACTGGACCGTCTCGTCCTCGACCCGGCGATGCGCGCCGACCCGCGCTCCATCGTCGAGCCGAAGTCCGGCGACGTACGGACCGTGTTCGAGGTGCACAAGATCAGCGAGGTGTTCGCCAACCTGGTCTCCGACCCGCGTGTGGTCGGCCGTGCCCGGCAGATCCTCGGCTCGGACGTCTACGTCCACCAGTCGCGGATCAATGTGAAGCCCGGCTTCGGTGCCACCGGCTTCTACTGGCACTCGGACTTCGAGACCTGGCACGCCGAGGACGGTCTGCCGAACATGCGCACCGTGTCGGTCTCCATCGCGCTGACGGAGAACTACGACACCAACGGCGGCTTGATGATCATGCCCGGCTCGCACCAGCACTTCGTGGGCTGTGAGGGCGCGACGCCGAAGGACAACTACAAGCGGTCCCTGCAGATGCAGGACGCGGGCATCCCGTCGGACGAGGTGCTGACGAAGATGGCGGACAAGCACAGCATCCGTCTCTTCACCGGCAAGGCCGGCTCGGCGACCTGGTTCGACTGCAATGCCATGCACGGCTCGGGTGACAACATCACGCCGTACCCGCGCAGCAATGTCTTCATCGTCTTCAACAGCGTGGACAACGAAGCGGTGGAGCCGTTCGCGGCGCCGGTCCGGCGCCCCGAGTACATCGGAGCCCGGGACTTCACGCCGGTGAAGTAGTCACGGCGGGTTACGTACGGGTGGCGCGGCTGCCGCACAGCAGGGTCTGTGCGGCGGCCGCGCTTGTGTGACCGGCGGTTTCCGGTGCCCGCCGGTTTCCGGTGACCGGCGGTTTCCGGTGACCGGCGGTTTCCGGTGACCGGCGGTTTCCGGTGCCCGCCGGCAGTACGGGCGGAGTGCACCGGGCACCGCCCGTTACTGCCGGCGGTCGCTCAGGCGTCCAGCGCCGGGTAGTCGAGGTAGCCGGTGTCGTCGCCGCCGTAGAAGCTCGCCCGGTCGGGGGTGTTGAAGGGGCCGCCCTGCGCGAGCCGCCGGGGCAGGTCGGGGTTGGCGAGGAACTGCCGCCCGAAGGCCAGCAGATCGGCCGTGCCGTCCTCGACCAGCGGCAGGTCCTCGGGGCCGGTGGGGCGCCCCTCGTCGGCCGGGTTGAGGACGAAGGTCCCGGTGAAGTGCTTGCGCAGCCGGGCGATCAGCTCGTGGTCGGGGACGTCGCACAGATGCAGATAGGCCAGGCCGAGGGGTTCGACGGCCTGCAGCAGCGCAGTGTAGAGCGGCTCGGGTGCGGGCTCGTCGATGCCGTTGAAGGGGTTGCCCGGGGAGAGCCGCAGACCGGTGCGGTGGGCGCCGACCGCCTCGGCCACCGCGCGGGTGACCTCAAGGGCGAAGCGGATGCGGCCCTCGGCCGAGCCGCCCCAGTCGTCGGTGCGCAGATTGCTGTTGGGGGCGAGGAACTGGTGCACGAGATAGCCGTTGGCGCCATGGATCTCCACCCCGTCGAAGCCCGCCTCGACGGCGTTGCGGGCGGCGGCCGCGAACTGCTCGACGGTCGTGCGGATCTCGGCGTCGGTGAGCTCGTGCGGGGTGACGCAGTCCTTCATGCCGTCCTCGGTGAAGACCTGGCAGGCCGCGGCCACGGGGGACGGGCCGACCGGGACCAGCCCGTCCGGCAGCAGCACCGGGTGGCCGATCCGGCCGCCGTGCCACAGCTGCGCGAAGATCCGTCCGCCGGCGGTGTGCACCGCATCGGTCACCCGGCGCCAGCCGGCGATCTGCTCGGGCGTGTGCAGCCCGGGGGTGAAGGGGTAGCCCTGGCCCACGACGCAGGTCTGGCTGGCCTCGGTGACGATCAGCCCGGCCGAGGCGCGCTGGGTGTAGTAGGTGACCATCGAGTCGGTCGGCACCCCACCGCCCCGGGTGGCACGGTTACGGGTCATCGGTGCCATGACGATGCGGTTGGCGAGCGGGGTGCCGGCAAGGTCGACGGGATCGAACGCGGTGGTCACTGAGGGCCTCTCACATACTGCTCGGGACAAGATCGTTGCCCATTACATCAGCCGCCCCGACGCCCCGCGCCCGCCCCCTTTGTTCCCGGGCCTGGCTACCCCAGCAGGGACAGCAACCGGTCCACGTCGTCCGTCGAGTTGTAGAGGTGGAAGGCCGCGCGGAGCAGCCCGCCGCGCACCGCGATCCGCACACCCGCCTCGGTCAGCCGCTGCTCCGCGTCCGCGATCCCGGGGGTGGAGACGATCGCCGAGCCGGGCGCGGGGCAGGGCGTCAGACCGCGTTCGGCCAGCCCCGCGCGATACCGGTCGGCGAGCGCGGTGTTGTGGGCGTGGACGGCCGCCACGCCCAGCTCCTCCAGGAGGCCGAGGGACTGCTCGGCGCCCACATAGGAGAAGTAGGCGTGCGGCTCGTCGAAGCGCCGGGCGTCGGCCGCCGGCCGGATCAGGCCGTAGTTGGACGCGCCGAGATCCTCGCCGGCGACCCAGCCGGCGTGGAGGGCGGCGGGCCACTCCTCGCCCCGCCCGACGTCCCCACCGAACGCCATGAAGGTCGTCCCGCGCGGGCACAGCAGCCATTTGAAGGCCCCGGCGACGACGAAGTCGAAGTCGGCGGCACGCAGCGGCAGCCAGCCGGCGGCCTGGGTGATGTCGAGGTAGGTGCGTGCCCCGTGGGCCCGCGCCGCCTCGCGGACCGCCGCCATCTCGGCGATCCGCCCGTCCAGGGACTGCACGGCGCTGAAGGCGACCAGCGCGGTGCCGGGGCGCACCGCATCGGCGAGCGCCTCCAGCGGCACGGTGCGCAGCTTGATCCCCGGCCGGGCGGCGAGCGGATTGAGCAGGGAACTGAAGTCGCCCTCGGGGGCGAGTACTTCGGCACCGTCCGGGAGCGAGGCGGCGACGAACGCGGACTGCACCGCGACCGAGCTGCCGACGGCGACCCGCTCGGCGGGGACGTCCAGCAACCGGGCGAAGGCGGCACGGGAGGCCCCGGCGGCGGCGAAGTAGTCGCGGCCCATGGTGCCGTAGGAGGCGGATTCCTCGACGGCAGCGCGCAGGGCGGCGGCGCTGCGCGCCGGGAGGAGCCCGCTGGAGGCGGAGTTCAGATAGGTCGTCTCGGGCTCGAATTCCGCCCCGCCGAGTGGCGCACGTCGCTGCATGCCCCCACTGTGCTCGGCACATCGCGCCACGTCCATGCCGAATCCGCCGGGCCGGAGCGCAACCGTTCCTCATCGGCGCAGGTCACGCCGGGCGCGGGCGGACCGCCCCGGCTCCCTTCGCGGCTCACGTCCCGGGCACGGCGCAGCCGTCGTCACCACACACCCCGGCCTGGCCGGCCTCGTCGGCGTCGCCGGCCGCCGGCATCCGCACCGTGCCGTCGGCGTGCGCGCGCTCCAGGGCCTGCCGGAAGACCTCGGCGGGCTGACCGCCGGAGATGCCGTAGCGGCGGTCGATGACGAAGAACGGCACACCGGTGGCGCCCAGCTCAGCGGCCGCACGCTCATCGGCCCGTACCTCTGGCGCATACGCCCCGGGGTCGGCGAGCACCCGGTCGGCCTCCTCGGCGGGCAGCCCCGCACCCACGGCGGTCTCGCGGAGCACGGCGGGGTCGCCGAGCGTCCTGGCCTCGGCGAAGTTGGCGCGGTAGAAGGCGTCGAGCACGGCGTTCTGCACGCCGTACGCGGCGGCGGCGTGCAGCAGCCGGTGCAGGTCGAAGGTGTTGCCGTGGATCCGGTCGGAGCGGTAGTCCAGCCCCTCCGCGGCGGCCGCCTCTGCTACCCGGGCCTCCATCGCCTCGGCCTGCTCACGGCTCACCCCGTACTTGGTGGCGAGCATGTCGAGCACGGGGATGTCGGTGGCGGCCGGCGCCTTCGGGTCCAGCTCGAAGGAGCGGTGCACCACCTCGACCCCGTCGCGGTGCGCGAAGGCGGCGAGCCCGGCCTCGAAGCGGGCCTTGCCGATGTAGCACCAGGGGCAGGCGATGTCGGACCAGATTTCGACGCGCATGAGCTGACTTTCCTCGTCGTGGATGTGTCGGGGTGCAACCTCGGGGCGCGGCGGGCTATTCCCGGGCGGCTTACTTCCATCGGGATGCGCGAGTGGGTGCGTGTGGAGAAGACGCGCACCAGTTGCCGCCGCCCGGACACCCCCGGTGTAACGGTAAGCATCAACACCGTGGGCGGGGTGGGCACCTTCATCGAGACGGAAGCCAACCGGGCCACGGCCGAGGGAGCCGCCGACCTGGTCGAGGAGGTGGACAAGGGGTTGGGCGTACGGGGGCTTCCGACGGTCGCTCTCCCCGACCGGGACCTGGTGCTGGGGCAACGGATGAGCCGGCCCCCGCTTCAGCAGCCCGTCCCACCGGTTTCCCGGGGGCGGCCAACTGTTTCGCGGGTAGCGGCCGGGCATGACCTCGCCACAGGGATTCCTCGGGTTCTGGGAGACGACCGGGTCCGCCAAGACCTTCACCCATCCGCTCGATCCGGCGCTGCTGGACGACTACGTACCGCGGAGCGCGCGGGTGCTGGACTACGGCTGCGGCTACGGGCGGCTGACCGCCGAGCTGGCCGGGCTCGGGTACGGCGCGGTCCGCGGGGTGGATGTCTCGGCGGCGCCGATCGCGCGGGGGCGGCGGGAGCATCCGGAGCTGGGGCGGCTGGTCCGGCCCGGCGGGGTGCGGTATCCGAGCGATGTGCCGCTGCAGGGCGATGTGCTCAACCGGGAGCGGTATGCCCGGTTCGCGGAGCGCTACGGGACGTACGGGGTCTTCGAGACGCCCGATGGCGGGGTGTTCCGGCACCATCCGCCGGAGCGCTTGCGCGGGCTGCTGCGGGAGGCGGGCTTCTCGGTGCGGAAAGAGCGGGCCGGCGTGGTGGACACGCTGGACGTGCGGACGCCGGAGCGGCTGCAGATCATCGCCCGCAGGGAGCAGGCCGCGGCGGGGCCGGAGCCGTCGCCGGGGCCGGAGCCGTCGCCGGGGCCGGCGTCCGGGGCGGGGCACCGGCGAGGGCCGCGGAGAACGCGGGTGCCCGGTGGGAGGCGGCGCGGGCGCCGGTGTGCAGGGCGGCGATCGCCGCCAGGCCGACGGGAGGTGCCGCACGGACCTGGACGGCGGCCTCGTCGGTGGTCGGGAGCACGGTGTCTACGCGCCCTCGGCACGGTCGTCGACCCGGCGTGGCAGACCGAGCGGATTGTCCTCGCGCAGCTCGGGCGGCAGCAGCGCGGGCGGGGTGTTCTGGTAGGCGACCGGGCGCAGCCAGCGCTCGACGGCGGTGCC
This sequence comes from Streptomyces sp. NPDC015125, assembly GCF_043080045.1. Lineage (NCBI taxonomy): Bacteria > Bacillati > Actinomycetota > Actinomycetes > Kitasatosporales > Streptomycetaceae > Streptomyces > Streptomyces sp. NPDC015125. Next base: position 127,424 of record NZ_JBIBVF010000014.1, on the reverse strand, counting down.
GCCGACAGAGGTCGAGGTGGAGGTCGTCGCCGGGTAGGGGCCGCCGTGGTGCTGGGCGGGGGCGACGGCGACACCGGTCGGCCAGCCGTTGACGACCACCCGGCCGGCGAGCGGGGTGACCTCGGCCAGCAGCCGGGCGCCGCGGCCCCCGTCGTCGCGGCCGGCGCTCTCCGCGTCGCCGAGCTGCAGGGTCGCGGAGAGGTTGCCGGGCAGCCGGGCGAGTACGGCGCCGATCTCGGCCTCGTCGGTGTAGCGGGCGACGACGGTGACCGGGCCGAAGCACTCCTCCAGGAGGAGGTCGTGCGGCCCTTCGGCGGCGAGGCGGGCGGCCGGCACGGAGAGGAAGCCGGCGCTGACGGTGTGCTCGCTGCCCGCGCCCGGGGTCACCGGCGCCTCGACGTCGGGGAGCTCGGCGCGGGTGCGGACACCGTCGAGGAACGCCTGCCGCATCCGGTGGTCGAGCAGCACCCCGGCCTCGGTGTCGCTGACCGCGTCGGTCAGCGACTCCAGCAACCGCTCACCCGCCGCGCCGTCGGGCGCCAGGACCAGGCCCGGCTTGACGCAGAACTGGCCCACGCCGAGCGTCATCGCAGCGGCCAGCCCGGCACCGATCTGCTCGGCGCGCTCCCCGGCCGCGGCCTCGGTGATCACGACGGGGTTGAGGCTGCCCAGCTCGCCGTGGAAGGGGATGGGGTGCGGGCGGGCCGCGGCCGCGTCGTACAGGGCGCGGCCGCCGCGCACCGAGCCGGTGAACCCGGCCGCGGTGATCAGCGGATGGCGCACCAGGTCGATACCGGCCTGGAAGCCGTGCACCAGGCTCAGCACGCCCTCCGGCAGGCCGGCCTCGGCGGCGGCACGGCGCAGCAGCGCGGCGCACAGCTCGGAGGTGGCCGGGTGGTCCGGGTGTGCCTTGACGACGACCGGGCAGCCGGCCGCGAGGGCGCTGGCGGTGTCGCCGCCCGGTACCGAGAAGGCGAGCGGGAAGTTGCTGGCGGAGTAGACCGCGACCGGGCCCAGCGGGATCTTGTAGCGGCGCAGGTCGGGCCGGGGCGGGGTGAGGCCGGGGTCGGCGTGGTCGATCCGTACGTCGAGGAACGCGCCCTCCTGTACGAGGTCCGCGAAGGCCCGCAACTGGTAGGTGGTGCGGCCGAGTTCGCCGGTGAGCCGGCCGGGGCCGAGCGCGGTCTCGGCGTCGGCGGCCTCGATGACCGCCTCGCCCGCCTCGTCGAGCAGATCGGCGGCGCGGCGCAGCAGCGCGGCGCGTACGGCACGGTCGGCGAGCGCGTCCCGGGCGGCGTGGGCCGCGCGGACCACGGTATCCACCTCGTCGGCTGTGGCCTCCACCGCAACCTGTTCCCGCTGCTTCCCGGTTCGGGGATCGACGCTCCAGACTGATGCTGCTGTCACCGTGCATTCCTCCCGGGCGATGCCTGCCGAGTCTTTCCGAGTCCTGCCGCACATCGGATTGCGTTCGATATGCTGAACGCTGTCCCAGATGGTGAACAACCGGGACTCTATGGCTGTCCGAACAGAGGGGTCAAGGGCGATGCCAGCTGCCGAGACCGGTGGATCTCAGGTCAAATCCGCGGTGCGGACGGTGGAGTTGCTCGAGTACTTCGCAGGTCGCCCCGGTATGCACAGTCTGGCCGCTGTCCAGGAAGCCGTCGGCTACCCGAAATCCAGCCTCTACATGCTGCTGCGCACCCTGGCCGACCTGGGCTGGGTCGAGACCGACGCCACCGGCACCCGCTACGGTATCGGTGTCCGCGCGCTGCTGGTCGGCACGTCGTACATCGACGGCGACGAGGTGGTCGCCGCGGCCCGGCCGACACTGGACCGGCTCTCCGACGACACCACCGAGACCATCCACCTCGCCCGCCTGGACGGCACCAACGTCGTCTACCTCGCCACCCGTCAGTCGCAGCACTATCTGCGCCCCTTCACCCGCGTCGGCCGGCGGCTGCCCGCGCACTCGACCTCGCTGGGCAAGGCGCTGCTCGCCACGTACACCGACGACCAGGTGCGGGCGATGCTGCCGCCGGCCCTCGCGCAGCTCACCGAGCACACCCTCAGCGACCGCGAGCAGCTGATCGAGGAGCTGCATGCGGTGCGCGAGCAGGGCTATGCGGTCGACCGCGAGGAGAACACCCTGGGCCTGCGCTGCTTCGGCGTCGCGATCCCCTACCGCACCCCGGCCCGGGACGCGATCAGCTGCTCGGTGCCGGTGGCCCGGCTGACCCCGGCCCATGAGCAGCTGATCAAGGACACCCTGTTCGACGCCCGCGACCGGCTGACGCTGGCCGCCCGGAGGCTGTGAGGCGGCCCCGTGCCGGTCCCGACGACGATCACCCCGCCGTACGGCGGTGACGATGCGGCGGCGGGGTGGCGGGGGACAGTGAGTGGGTCTTGATCCAGCTTCCTACCGTTTCCCTACAGCGAATGCCGTCCGTGCCTACAGCCTTGCCCTGCAGCCGGAGGAGTCCCCGCCCATGACCGCGCCCCGCACCGTCCTGCTCACCGGCGCCGCCGGCGGGCTCGGCACCCTGATGCGTGAGCTGCTGCCGCCCTACGGGTACCGGCTGCGCCCCTTCGACCAGCGGCCCGTCGACACCACGGCCGGCGAACCGGACGCGATCACCGCCGAGTTGGCCGACACCGAGGCACTGCGCGACGCGATGCGCGGGGTCGACGCGGTGATCCATCTCGCCGGCATCTCCCTGGAGGCCGACTTCGAGCAGATCCTGCGCGCCAACATCGAGGGCACGTACCGCCTGTACGAGGCGGCGCGCGAGGCGGGCGTCCGCCGCATCGTCTTCGCCTCCTCCCACCACGCCGTCGGCTTCACCCCGCGCCCCGCGGACGGCTCCGGCGCCATCTCCGTCGGCACACCCCGCCGCCCCGACACCTACTACGGGCTGTCCAAGGGGTTCGGTGAGGATCTGGCCTCGCTCTACCGGGATCTGCACGGCATCGAGACCGTCTCGGTCCGCATCGGCTCCTGCTACCCCGAGCCGACCTCGGTGCGGATGCTGTCCATCTGGCTGAGCCCGGCCGACTGCGCACGGCTGCTGCACGCGTCGCTCACCGCGCCGGACGTGGGGCACACCGTCGTCTACGGCTCCTCCGCCAACACCCGCCTGTGGTGGGACCTGTCGACCGCCCGCGCCCTGGGGTACGCACCGCAGGACGACTCCGAGCCGTACGCGGCACGGCTGATCGCCGCGCAGGGCGCACTGGACCCGGAGAACCCCGAACACGCCTTTCTCGGGGGCGCCTTCTGCACCGACCCGCCCCGGTGGCCGCGCTGACACGCCCGCCCCGGTGGCCGCACTGACGGTCCCGCCCGGTGGTCGCTCCGAGGGCCCGCACAGTGGTCACTCCGAGGGGCCCGGCCGGTGGTCACCCTGAGGGCCCCGCCCGGTGCGGCACCGCCACCGTGCAGCCCGGCCGTACGAACGTGTCCCCTGCCACCCGCGGAACCCCCGCCGCCCGGCCGGCGTCCTGGTCTGTGTACCCACCCACCGCGCAGGAACGAGGAACGCATCATGGGCATCGTCAGCTGGCTCGTACTCGGGCTGATCGCGGGCATCATCGCGAAGGTCCTGCTGCCGGGGCGGGACCCGGGCGGCATCGTCGGCACGACCCTGATCGGCATCGTGGGGTCCTTCCTCGGCGGCTGGCTCTCCACCAAATTCCTGCACCGCCCGATCCCCAAGGACTTCGGCGAACCGTCCATGTGGATCGCCTCGATCGCCGGCGCACTGGTCCTGCTGATCGCCTACCGGCTGCTCTTCGGCAACTCCCGCGAACGCCGGTGACCGGGCCCGGCGGCCATCGGACCGCAGGTAATGGAACCGCAAAGGCGAGCCGATCGTTGAGCCCGGCATGACCGCTATGACTCCTGGCTCGAACCTCCCGCTCAACGCCGTGCGGGTGGCGGTGGACGTCACCGCCCCCGTGCGGCTGGACGTGTCGGGCCTGCTGCTCGCCGCCAACGGCAAGGTGCGCTCCGACGACGACTTCGTGTTCTACAACCAGCCCAGCGGACCGGGCGTGACCCACTCCGCGGCGGCCGGCGGCGGCGACACCATCACGGTGGACACCGCCGCGGTCCCCGAGGGCATCGAGAAGATCGTGGTCACCGCGAGTCCGGACGCCGCCGGCGCGACCTTCGCCGGCACGGAGCCGACCGGCACGGTCCGCAACGCCGACGACGGCAGCGTCATCGCCTCCTTCACCCCGCCGCAGCTGGGCCCCGAGACCGCGCTGGTGGTCGTCGAGATCTACCGCCGGGGCGGTGTCTGGAAGGTCCGCGCGGTCGGCCAGGGCTATGCCAACGGCCTGGCGGGGATCGCCACCGACTTCGGCGTCAGTGTGGAGGAGCCGGCCGCTCCCGCCGCCCCGCAAGCGCCCGCCGCCCCGCAGGCTCCCGCCGCCCCGCAAGCGCCCGCCGCTCCCCCGGCCCCCGCAGGCCAGTGGGGGCCGCCCGCGGGCGCCCCGGCTCCGGCCGCCCCGCCGTCGGCCCCCACCCCCGCCGCCCCGGCGCCGGGCTCCGGCAAGGTCAACCTCGACAAGGGCCGGGTCAGCCTGCAGAAGAACCAGACCGTGTCGCTGGTCAAGGGCGGCCGCCCGCTGCTCACCTCGGTCACGATGGGCCTCGGCTGGGAGCCGGCCTTCCGCGGCAAGAGCATCGACCTGGACGCCTCGGTCATCGCCTACGGCCCGGACCGCAAAAAGGTCGACAACTGCTTCTTCGGCAAGCTGATGATCCTGGGCGGTGCGATCCAGCACTCCGGCGACAACCTCACGGGCGAGGGCGCCGGCGACGACGAGGCGATCACCGTCCACCTGGGCGGAGTGCCCCCGGAGGTGACGGGCCTGGTCTTCGTCGTGAACTCCTTCTCCGGCCAGAAGTTCTCCGACGTCGCCAAGGCGTACTGCCGCCTGGTGGACGCCCAGAGCGGCGAGGAACTGGTCCGCTTCGACCTCACCCACGCCGAGCCGCGCACGGGCGTGATGATGGCCAAGCTCATCCGCCAGTTCTCCGGCGAGTGGGAGATGACCGCACTGGGCGAGTTCGTCGACGCCCGTACGGTGCGCGGCATGGCCAAACCCGCCGCACAGGCCCTGTGAGCCGCTGACGCCCACTGACGCCCACCGTCCCTGACGGGCCCCGGGCCCGTCAGGGACGGCACCCCTGGCACTGCTGGCACCCCTGGCACCCGGCACCCGGCACCCCGCCCCCGGCTCTGCGCCCGATCGGGGCGCCGTGGGCATCGGGACGCCCGGCGGCGGTCTTCCCCGGTGCAGGAACCGCCCAGTACCGAACTTCCCTGGTGCGGGAACGGCCCAGGACCGAACTTCCCTGGTGCGGGAACGGCCCAGGACCGAAAATTGTGCCGTCCCCACCCGCAAAGCTCACCGTCTCTCCCCACCGTCCGCCTCCGCCCGCCCCGCCCGTTCCCCTTCCCGCCACGCCCTTTGGCCCCGCGCCACCCACGGCCCAGCCCGTCCCGGCGCGTCCCCACGGCACGCACGAGGAGCGTTCGATGACGCAGCAGCAGCCGCCGCCGGCCGGACCCGCGGATCCCCCGGACGGTCCAGTGCCCCCGGACCTTCCCGACCGGGTCGCGCTGACCTACGGCGAGCTCGACCTCAGCACCGTCCCCGCTTTCGCCGGCGGCTTCATCAATTTCGGCTACTGGACGGGCCTGCCCGGCCCCGCCGGCCGGCCGCTGACCGAGGCCGACCGGGTGCGCAGCGAGCAGGATCTCTACCGCCTGGTGCTCGGCACCTTCGACCGGCCGCAGGGCCGCACCGCCCTGGACGTCGGCTGCGGACGCGGGCTGGGCTCCGCGCTGGCGCTGCGGGAGTTCGGCCTGGGCACGGTCATCGGCATGGACGCACACCCCGACCAGATCGCCCGTGCCCGGGAGGCGAACGCCGCGCTGCTCGCCCCCTCCTCGGACTCCTCCGGGCGGCTGGAGTTCCGCCAGGGCGCAGCCCAGCGCATCCCGCTCCCCGACGGCTGTATCGACTGCCTCTTCTCCGTGGAGGCGGCGCAGCACTTCCGCGATCTGGCCGGGTTCGCCCGGGAGGCGGCACGGGTCCTTCGCCCGGGCGGCCGGCTGGCGCTGACGACCTTCTTCGCCCGCACCCGGGCGGCCGCCCCGTTGCTGCCCGCCATGCTGCCCCCGTACGCCGAGGGCCTGGACGTCCCACATGTGGTCGGCGAGGTCACCGACACGCTGACCGCGGCGGGTCTGCACGAGGTCCGGGTCCGGTCCATCGGCGACGGCGTCTGGGAGCACTACGACCGCTATATGGCCCAGCAGCCCGAGCTCCGCGACGAGTGGCCGCGCCGCTACCTGACGGCGTATGAGACCGGACTGCTGGACTACTACGTGCTCACGGCCTGCGCGGGCTGAGGCACCCGCCCCGTCGCCGCCGGGTACGGCTACCAGGCGCTACCGCTGACGGCCCTACCGCTCACGGCGCTACCGCTGACGGCGCTGCCGCTTCCAGGGGCCGGTGATGGCCAGCATGATGCCGGGCTCCTGGATGTTGGCGAACAGCGTGCGCCCGTCCGGGGAGAACACCGGCCCGGTGAACTCGCTGAACTCCGGCTCGTCCGCGGTGCCGATGTTGAGGTCGTTGCGGGCGATCGGGTAGGTCCGGCCGTCGTCGGTGGCCCCGAAGAGGTGCTGGACGCCCTCGCCGTCCTCGGCGATGATCAGCCCGCCGTAGGGCGAGACGGTGATGTTGTCGGGACCGTCCAGCGGACCGTCCTTCGAAGGATCCTGGTTGACGCCCAGCAGCACCTTCAGCGTCAGGGTCCGCCGCCGCGGGTCGTAGAACCAGACCTGGCCGTCGTGCTGGACCGGGCTCTCGTCACGGGCGTACGAGGACACCACGTACGCGCCGCCGTCCGCCCACCACAGGCCCTCCAGCTTGCGGGCGCGGGTGACCTCGCCGTCCTTGAACTGCTTGCGCACCGAGACCTTGCGGGCGTCGCGGTCGGGGACCTCGACCCAGTCGACGCCGTAGACGGTGCCGGCCTTGGTGGCGCGCGAGAGGTCGTCGACGAAACGGCCGCCGGAGTCGAAGCACTTGAAGGCCTCCAGCACGCCGGCGTCATCGGCCAGCGTGCGCAGCGCTCCGCGGCCGTGCCGGAATCCGTGCGGCGGGGTCCAGCGGTAGAACAGGCCGTTGGGGGTGTCGGCGTCCTCGGTCAGGAAGAGGTGACCGCGCTTGGGGTCGACGACCACCGCCTCGTGGGCGTAGCGCCCCAGCGCCTTGACCGGCTTGGGGTTGCGGCCCGCCCGGCGGTCGTACGGGTCGACCTCGAAGGCATAACCGTGGTCCTTGGTCATGCCGTGCTGGCCGGCCTTGTCCTCGTTCTCCTCGCAGGTGAGCCAGGTGCCCCACGGGGTGGTCCCGCCCGCGCAGTTGGTGGACGTACCGGCGATGCCGACCCACTCGCCGACCGGCGTACCGTCCTTGGCGACCTCGACGACGGTGCAGCCGCCGGACGCCGCCGGGTCGTAGACCAAGCCCTCGGCCAGCGGCACCGGGTGCGGCCAGTCGGCGCGCGGACCCTTCAACTCGTGGTTGTTGACGAGGAGGGTGGTGCCACGGTGGCCCGCGAAGGTGCCGGTGCCGTCGTGGTTGGAGGGGGTGGACTCGCCGCTGTCGAGCTTGGTGACACCGGTCCGCGTGATGATCTTGTACGAGAACCCGGCGGGCAGCGCGAGGATGCCGTCCGGGTCCGGGACCAGCGGGCCGTAGCCGATGCCATGACCGTGGCCGTCCGCCGCATCGCCCTGGCCGGCGTCCGGTACCTCCTCGGCGAGGGCCCCGGGCGCGGTGGCCAGCACCCCGACGCTCCCGGCCAGCGTGACCCCCGCGCCGGCGAGGGCGGAGCGCTTGGCGAAGTCTCTGCGGGTGAGCGGCATTGTCATCTCCTGGATGGCCGGTTTCTTCATCCCTGTGCCTGCGCCGCACACGCTCTCGTGCGTCGTCGAACTCCAGTTGAACGCCGTGCGACATCCAGGAAGCAGTTGGGGCCGGTGCGGCGGATCGGGACCGGGCCGGTCCTGATCCGCCGCACCGGCCCCGGGCGCAGGGGGTCTCTCCCCTGGGTGGTCCGCCCCGGCCGTGCCCGGTGTTCCGCTAGCCGGACTGCCGCGACCGCGCCTTGAACGCCGCCTTGCGGGCCTCCTTGGCCGCCTTCTTGTCCGGGTGCAGCCGGCCCATGACCTCCAGGACGTCGGCGGTGGCCGGGTGGTCCACCCGCCAGGCCGTGTCGAAGAACCCGCTGTGCTGCTCGGTCAGGCCCTGCACCAGGTCGCGCAGCTCGCCCGTGGCGTCCTCCTCGGCGCTGTCCAGCTGCGCCGCGATGGTGTCCACCGTGAGCCAGAAGATCATCTCCTGGGACGGCTCGGGGATGCCGGGCAGCGCCCGCTCGGCGAGCCAGACCCGGGCCAGGCCGCCGAGCTGCCGGTCGTCGAGCACCTCGCGCAGCGCGGCCTCGGCGTCCGGCGAGACCAGCGAGAGGGTCTGCTGGGCGGCCAGCCGGCGCCGCGGGGCGCAGTCGTCGTCGCCGCGGGCGGCGGTGAGCAGGTCCCGTGCGGCGTCCAGGGGCGTACGGGCCGCGAGCCACAGCTCGGACTCGGCCTGGGCGAGCGCCTCGGGGTAGTCGGGCAGCGCCTCCAGGAGGACATCGGCGCCCTTGTCGGCGAGGTCGCCGACCGCCGGGGCAGCCACCCCCGCGTCCAGCATCCGGGCGCGTACCGCGTAGACGCCGAGCGGGGTGAGGCGGACCAGACCGTAGCGGGAGACGTCCTCGTCCGTCAGCGGCCCCGCTGCGGAGGTCCCCTCGGAGGGTTCCTGGGCAAGGACCCTCTCGCCGTCCTCGTCGAGCTCCTCGATGAGCGCCTCGTCGACGGGCTGGTAGGCGACCAGACCGATCGGCTCCAGCACCCGGAACTGGTCGTCCAGGCGCATCATCGCCTCGGAGACCTCTTCGAGGACGTCGTCGGTGGGCTCGTCCATATCGTCCGGGACGATCATGGAGGCGGCCAGCGCGGGCAGCGGAACCTCCTGGTCAGGGCTCTCGTTCAGAGCCGTGAGCAGATAGAGGTTGCCGAGGATGCCGTCCAGCAGCTCGGCCTCCTCCTCCGGGTTCCAGTCGATCGCGTCCAGGTCGAGTTCGCCGCCCTCGGTGAGCTGGTCGGCGAGGTCGGCGAGGTCGGGGGCGGCCGCATCGGCGAGCACGGTCTCCATACCGCCCAGCCAGATGTCGAGGATGTCCTGCGGGCTGCCGGAGGTGAGCAGGCCGAGCTCCTCGCCGGGCGTGGCGAGGCCGGCGGCGGCGTCGTCGGGGAGGTCGGTACCGTCCTCGTCGTCGGTGCTCTCCTCGATCTCCACGAGTCCGGTGTCCACCGCCAGCTGCCAGGCCTCGGCGGTGTAGGCGGCGCCGTCCTCGTCGCCGGCCAGGCCCAGGTGCTCGGTGGCGGCGGCCAGCGGCTCGTCGAGGATCTGGCCGCCGACGCCGACCGGTACGCCCCGTTCGGCCCAGCGGGCGAGCTTCGCGGCCCGGGCCAGCAGGGGGGCGCTCAGCGCGTCCCTGGCCAGTTCCGCTTCGGAGTGCAGCCGCACCGGCGGCAGGGTGGGGCGGTCGGCGGACATCGGGTGCTCAGCTCCTCGGACGGACTACGGCTGGGGTACCTCCCAGCCGTAGCTGGGGGAGTGCGCCGCCCAAGCGTAGACGGAATTCGCCGTAACCCGGACGGTTCACCTTCGCGTCCCCTGCCGGTCACCGGGAGAAGCTTGACAACTCCCCTGTGTGCGCAAGAGATTGACGCAGATCGACGCGCGTAGCGCGCGCCGGTCCGGCTCCGCACGCACCTTCACCGGCCACCCCCCATATCCCTCGGAGGCATCCATGCCGTCCCGTCGTTCGCTCCGCAGACCGGTCACCCTCGGCGCGGTGGTCTGTGCCGCCCTGGCCGGCGGACTGCTGACCGCCACGCAGTCCGCCTCCGCCGCCGGCACCCGGATCCACGACATCCAGGGCAGCACCCGCATATCCCCGCTGGCCGGACAGCAGGTCAGCGAGGTGCCCGGCACCGTCACCGCGATCCGCTCGTTCGGCTCGGCGCGCGGCTTCTGGGTGCAGGATCCGCACCCGGACAAGAACCCCGCCACCAGCGAGGCGGTCTTCGTCTTCACCGGAAAGGAGACGCCGAAGGTCGCCGTCGGCGATGCGCTCACGCTCTCCGGCACGGTCAGCGAGTACTACCCGGGCGGCAAGGACGCCGGTCTGCAGTCCGTCACCGAGATCACCGACGCGACCTGGAAGACCACCTCCTCCGGCGCCCCGCTGCCGGCCGCCTTCAAGCTCAACCCGGCCTCGGTGCCGAATCGTTACGCCCCCTCCGCGGGCGGCAAGAGCATCGAGTCGCTCAAGCTGCGCCCCGCCTCGTACGCCCTGGACCGCTATGAGTCTCTGGAGGGCATGCGGGTCTCCGTCTCGAATGCCCCGGTCGTCGGCCCGACCAGCAGCTACCACGAGCTGTGGGTGACCGCCGAGCCCGGCCACGACCGCACCACCCGCGGCGGGACGCTCTACCGCTCGTACGCGGACCCCAACGGCGGCCGGGTCAAGGTGGCGTCCCTGATCCCCTTCTCGCAGCAGCCGTTCCCGGTCGCCGACGTCGGCCAGGCGCTGTCCGGCACCACCGCCGGGCCGCTGGACTACGACAACTTCGGCGGCTACACCCTGCAGGCCACCGAGCTGGGCAAGGTCACCGGTCAGAGCCCCACCCCGGAAACCACCCGCAAGCAGAAGCCCGACGAGCTGGCGGTGGCCACCTACAACGTCGAGAACCTCTCCCCCGCCACCCCGCAGGCCAAGTTCGACCGGCTGGCGAAGGCGCTGGTGCAGAACCTGTCCTCCCCCGATGTCGTGGCGCTGGAGGAGGTCCAGGACGACAGCGGCCCCAAGGACAACGGCGTGATCACCGCCGGGGAAACCCTCAAGAAGCTGACCGAAGCCGTCAAGGCGGCCGGCGGTCCGGCGTACGAGTGGCGGCAGATCGACCCGGTCAACGACCAGGACGGCGGGCAGCCCGGCGGCAATATCCGCACGGCATTCCTGTTCAACCCCGAGCGGGCGTCCTTCACGGACATCAAGGGCGGCGACGCGACCACCCCGGTGAAGGTGGTCGACGACCACGGCAAGGCCTCGCTGTCCGCGTCCCCCGGCCGGATCGCGCCCACCGACGAAGCGTGGAAGACCAGCCGCAAGCCTCTTGTCGGCCAGTTCTCCGCGAAGAGCCGTCCCGGCAGCCGGGTGTTCGTGATCGCCAACCACTTCAACTCCAAGGGCGGCGACCAGGGCCTGGACAGCCGTTTCCAGCCCCCGGCCCGCAGCTCCGAGACCCAGCGCACCGCCCAGGCCCGCCTGGTCAACACCTTCGTCAAGGATCTGCTGGCCAAGGACCCGAAGGCCGGTGTGGTGGTGGCCGGTGACCTCAACGACTACCAGTTCTCGCCGGCCCTGAAGGACCTCACCGCCGGCGGTGTGCTCACCGACCAGGTGGGCCGGCTGCCGGCCGCCGAGCGCTACGGCTATGTCTACAGCGGCAACTCACAGGTGCTGGACCACATGCTCACCAGCCGTCCGCTGACGCGGTCCGCCTACGACATCGTGCACCTCAACGCCGAGTACGCCGATCAGGCCAGCGACCACGATCCGCAGGTGCTGCGCATCAAGCCGTAGTCCGCGGCATGTCACCCCGTGTGACACTGCGGTCACCCGCCTGGCCCACGCCGGGGGGCCAACTGCCGCGGGGGGTGCGGTACTGGGAATGTAAGAAACATTCGGCGAGACATAGGGAGTCATCATGCCGAAGTCCCAGAACCGTAAGTCGGGCAACAAGGACCGTGCCGCCGAACGGCGCACCGACCAGCGGAAGCCGAAGTCGTCGGAGGAGTCCGCTTCCGAGCGGACCCAGGACCTGAAGCGTTCGCGGAATGGCCTGACTGGCGCGTGATGGGCCTGTGATGCCCGAGCGGCCGTCGCACCGGAAGGCGCGGCGGCCGCTTCGCGTTCCCGGCACACACGCTGGACGTAGCGCTGCTTAACACATCAGCCAGCACAACTAAGTGGACGTGAAATATGAGGCGCCCCCAGACTCCTGGCATGGAGACCATGACCACTCCCCTCGCACCCCCGGTGGCCGCACCGCCCTTCGGTCGTGTCGCGACCGCCATGATCACCCCGTTCACCGCCGACGGAGCGCTCGACGCCGACGGCGCCCAGCGGCTCGCCACCCATCTCGTCGACGACGGCGGCTGCGACGCACTGGTACTGAGCGGCACCACCGGGGAATCCCCGACGACCTCGGACGCCGAGAAGGAGACCCTGCTGCGGGCCGTGGTCGAAGCCGTCGGCGACCGGGCCCGGATCACCGCCGGAATCGGCACCAGCGACACCCACCACTCCGCCGCCCTGGCCCGCAGCGCCGAACGGGCGGGCGCACACGGCCTGTTGGTGGTCACGCCCTACTACTCACGGCCCACCCAGGAGGCCGTCGCCCACCACCTGCGGACGGTCGCGGACGCCACCGGACTGCCGGTGATGCTCTACGACATCCCCGGCCGCACCGGCACCGCACTGGCCGCCGGAACGCTGCTGCGGCTGGCCGCCCATCCGCGGATCGCGGGGGTCAAGGACTGCGCCTACGACCCGCTGAAGTCGGCGAAGGTACTGGCCGCAACGGGCCTGGCCTACTACGCGGGCTGCGACGAACAGATCCTGCCGCTCCGTGCGCTCGGCGGCTCCGGCTGTATCAGCACCGCCGGCAATGCCGCGCCGCGGGCGGTGCGCGCCGTACTGGACGCCTTCGATGCCGGTGACACGGCCGAGGCGACCCGCCGTCAGCTCGCGCTGATCCCGCTCATCGAGGCGGTGACCGGCGGCGAGGACCCCGGCGCGGTCACCGTGAAGGCGCTGCTCAACCACCTCGGCCTGCCCGCGGGGCCGGTCCGCGGCCCGCTGCTGGCGGCGGATGCCGAGCTCACCAGGCGGCTGGCGGATGCGCTGCAGACGGCCCTGGACCGGACTGCGGACGGGGAGACCGCTGCGGTGCCGGCGACTGTCCCTGGCTAGCGGGGAAGGGCGCGGGCGCCGCCCCGAAGCCGGCCGGCGCGCCCTGCTGCCCGTACGGCGCGCCCGGCCGGCCGTACGGCGCACCCGGCTGCCCGTACGGCGCACCGTCGGCCGGGTCGTGTCCCGCCGCGGCTTCGCCCCGGTCCGGCGCGGGCGGCTCCTCCTCGTCCGGCACCAGGTCCCGTACCAGCAGCGTCGCGCCGGCCACCGCGCCCGGCATCAGCGCCACCGCGACGAACGGGATCAGGAACAGCAGTACGACCGGGGTGCCGAAGCCGACCGCGAGCGCCTTACGGCCCCGCAGCAGCCGCAGCCGCTCCCGCACCGGAATGTCCCGGCGCTGCATGGCCACCGAGGTCAGCTCGACGGCGAGGAAGAAGCCGGAGACGCAGAAGCCGATGGCGGGGATCACGGTCTGCCCGAGGAAGGGCACGAACCCGAGGGCGAACAGCAGGATCCCGAAACCGGCGGCCCGCAGCAGCACATGGACGCTGTCGCGCAGGGCGATCCAGATCTCCTGCCACAGCGGGCGGTCCGGGGCCGGCGGGCAGTGTCCCTCGGACTGCTCGACCTTCTCCGACAGCGACTCGTAGAAGGGGTCGCCGATCAGCAGGGTGACGGCGGTGAACGTCAGCACCGACAGCATCAGCCCGCCGGCGAACAGCAGCGCCACGAACACTCCGCGCAGCAGCCCCTGCCAGGGCGAGCCCCAGCCATCGGCGAACGGCGTCGCCCAGGCCGCGATATCGCCGGACCAGAGGGCGAGCACGGTGAGCACCGCGGCGTACAGCACCAGCGCGATCAGCGCCGGAATCAGCCCGAATCCCCACCACCGGCCGTGCTGGGCGACCCAGCGCTGCCCCTTACCCAGATACCGCATCCCCGCTGCAAGATCACGCATAACGCAAAGCCTAGCGGCGTCCGGCCGGGGCCGGGACGGGGGCGGTACCCAGGCGCGCGGAGACCGTGCAGAGACCATGCGGAGACCGTGCGGAGGCGGCAACGGAAGCGGCCCGGCGGATTCTCCCGCCGGGCCGCTGACCCTGCCATGACCGGGCGCCACGCACGGCCGGTGGTGCACGGCCGGTGGTGCACAGTCACCCGTGGCCGTGCGCTCACCCGCGGCCGCGCGCTCAATGATGGCTGTGCGCCATGCCGGGCAGGGCGCTCAGTTGTGGCTGTGCAGCACCTCGTTGAGGCCGCCCCAAGTCGCCTTGTTCGGGCGGGCCTCGACGGTGCCGGTGGTGGAGTTGCGGCGGAAGAGGATGTTGTCCGCGCCGGAGAGCTCCAGGGCCTTGACGATCTGGCCGTCGGGCAGCGTGACCCGGGTACCGGCCGTCACGTACAGCCCCGCCTCGACGACGCACTCGTCGCCGAGCGCGATGCCGATGCCCGACTCCGCGCCCAGCAGGCAGCGCTCGCCGATGGAGATGATCTGCTTGCCGCCGCCCGAGAGGGTGCCCATGGTGGAGGCACCGCCGCCGATGTCGGAGCCGTCGCCGATGACCACGCCCGCGCTGATCCGGCCCTCGACCATGGAGGTGCCCAGCGTCCCGGCGTTGAAGTTGACGAAGCCCTCGTGCATGACGGTGGTACCGGCCGCGAGGTGCGCGCCCAGGCGCACCCGGTCGGCGTCCGCGATCCGCACCCCGGTGGGCGCGACATAGTCGGTCATCCGGGGGAACTTGTCGATGCTGGTGACCATCAGGTGCAGCCCCTCGGCGCGGGCGTTCAGCCGCACCGTCTCCACCTGGTCGACGGCCACCGGGCCCAGCGAGGTCCAGGCGACGTTGGACAGCAGCCCGAACATGCCCTCCAGGTTCTGCCCGTGCGGCTTGACCAGCCGGTGGCTGAGCAGGTGGAGGCGCAGGTAGGCGTCGTGCGCGTCCAGCGGCTTGTCGTCGAGGGAGGAGATGACCGTACGGACGGCGACGACCTCGACATCACGGACCGGGTCGGGGCCGATCGCCTTGAGCACGGCGGCGCCCAGGAGTTCGGTGGCGCGCTCGTCGTCGAGGCGCTCGGTGCCGGCCGGACCGGGCGCACCGACCAGCTCGGGCGCCGGGAACCAGGTGTCGAGAACGGTGCCGTCGGAGGTGACGGTGGCGAGCCCGGCGGCGACGGCGCCGGTAGTACGGGAAACAGCAGCATCGGTCATGTCCGAAACCTAACCGGAGGGCGCCCGCCGAGGCGAACCGGTCTCATCGGCCGGCCGGGACGTGGGGCGCCTTCACCGGCCCGCCGGGGCCCGCACGACGGCAGGGGCGGGCTCAGCCCAGCACCCCGGCCAGCCCGGCCCGCACCGCCTCGGGGTCGAAGGGCTGTCCGGTCAGCAGATGCTGCAACACCAACCCGTCGGTGAGGGCCACCACCGTCCGCGCCGTGCGCAGATCGCCGATCCGCTGTCCGAGCAGCCGCACCATCTCGTCCAGGCACTCGGCGGCGATCGGCCGCACCGCCTCGTGCCGCAGCGCCGCCAGATACAGCTCGTACTCCAGCTCCATCCGCCTGCGGTCACCGGTCAGCGTGTCCTCGACCAGCCTCGCGACCTCCTCCGCGAGCGGTGCCGCCGGGTCGATGCCGTCGACCCAGCGCGCGAACTCGGCCAGGCACACGACGTTGGACTGCCGCAACGCGGCGACCAACAGCTCGTCCAGGGACGCGAAGTGGTACGTGGTCGAGCCGAGCGGCACATCCGCCGCGGCGGCCACGGCGCGGTGGCTGAGCCCGGCGATCCCGCGCTCGCCGACCACGGCGATCGCCGCATCGATGATCCGCTGCCGCCGGTCCGGATCGTAGCGCCGGGCCATCAGTGCGCCCCGTCCAGACTCAGCACGACGACCCCGCCGATGACCAACAGCACCCCGAGGATCTTCAGCGCACTGGCGCTCTCCCCCAGGAAGACCACCCCGATCATCGCGATCACCGCCGTTCCGGCGCCGGACCAGATGGCGTACGCGGTGCCGACGCTCATCGACTTGAGCGTCTGGGCGAGCAGCGCAAAGGCGAGCAGATAGCCCAGCGCGGTGGCCAGCGAGGGCCACAGCCTGCTGAAGCCGTCGCTGTACTTCATCGCGGTGGTCGCGAGGATCTCGGAGAGGATCGCACCGGCGAGCGTCATATAGACCATGCGTACGAGCGTACACAACGTTGCGTACGGACGTACACAACGATTTTCGGCCCCGCTTCCGCGGAATCCGGCCGGGCCCGGCGCGCGCCCTGAACAGCGAAACGGCCGTGCCCGCCGGATTTCCGGGGGCACGGCCGTATCGGCTCGGTCTTTCGGGCGGCGACGTCTCAGACGTTGAAGCCCAGCGCGCGCAGCTGCTCGCGGCCGTCGTCGGTGATCTTGTCCGGGCCCCACGGGGGCATCCAGACCCAGTTGATCTTCAGCTCGTTGACGATGCCGTCCGTGGCGGACTTCGCCTGGTCCTCGATGACGTCGGTCAGCGGGCAGGCCGCGGAGGTCAGCGTCATGTCGATGGTGGCGATATTGGCGTCGTCGACGTGGATGCCGTAGATCAGCCCCAGGTTGACGACATCGATGCCCAGCTCGGGGTCGACGACGTCGTACAGCGCCTCGCGGACCTCTTCCTCCGAGGCCGGCTTGGTGGTGGTGGTCGGGGTGTCGGTCATGCGGTCTTCGCCTCCTCGGAGAGGGCCTTGGCCGTGGCGTCCTTCCAGGCCATCCAGCTGAGCAGCGCGCACTTCACGCGCGCCGGGTACTTGGAGACACCGGCGAACGCCACCGCGTCCTCCAGCACCTCCTCCATGGCGTCATCCGGCTCGATCTGCCCCTTGGACTGCATCAGCTCCAGGAACGTCTCCTGGATCTTCTGCGCCTCGCCGAGCTCCTTGCCGACCAGGAGGTCGTTGAGCACGGACGCGCTGGCCTGGCTGATGGAGCAGCCCTGGCCCTCGTAGGACACATCCTCAATCGTCGTGCCGTCGAGCCGCACGCGCAGCGTGATCTCGTCACCGCACGTGGGGTTGACGTGGTGCACCTCGGCGTCGCCGTCCCGAAGACCGCGCCCGTGCGGGTGCTTGTAGTGGTCCAGGATGACGTCCTGGTACATGGAATCCAGCTTCACGGCTCAGTCAGTCCTCGTCCTCATCCGCTGTGCTTGTTAACCGGCTGTGTCTGTCTAACCGAAGAAATTGCGGACGTGCTCCAGGCCCGCGACCAAGGCGTCGACCTCGGCGGGGGTGGAGTACAGATAGAACGACGCTCGCGTGGTCGCAGGAATTCCGTAGCGCAGGCAGACCGGCCGTGCGCAGTGGTGGCCCACGCGGACCGCGATGCCCTGTTCGTCCAGCACCTGGCCGACGTCGTGCGGATGGATGTCCCCGAGCGTGAAGGAGAGCGTCGCCCCGCGGTCCTCGGCCGTGCTCGGGCCGATGATGCGCAGGTCGGGGACCTCCAGCAGCCGCTTGACGGCGTACTCGGTGATCGCGTGCTCATGCGCGGCGATGTTGTCCATGCCGATCGCGTCGAGGTAGTCCACGGCCGCACCGAGGCCGACGGCCTGGGCGATCGGGGGCGTACCGGCCTCGAACTTGTGCGGCGCGGGCGCATAGGTCGAGGAGTGCATCGAGACGGTCTCGATCATCTCGCCGCCGCCGAGGAACGGCGGAAGGTCCTCCAGCAGCTCCTGGCGGCCCCAGAGGACGCCGATGCCGGTCGGGCCGCACATCTTGTGGCCGGTGAAGGCCACGAAGTCGGCCTGCAGCGCCTGGACGTCCAGCACCATGTGCGGGGCGGCCTGCGAGGCGTCGATGCAGACCAGCGCGCCGACCTCCTGGGCGCGACGGATGATCGTCTCGACCGGGTTGATGGTGCCCATGATGTTGGAGACCAGCGTGAAGGAGACGATCTTCGTCTTCTCGGTGATGATCTCGTCGATGTTGGACAGGTCGAGGCGGCCGTCGTCGGTGATGCCGAACCACTTCAGCTTCGCGCCGGTGCGCTGCGAGAGCAGCTGCCACGGGACGATGTTGGAGTGGTGCTCCATCTCCGTGATGACGATCTCGGTCTCGTGGTCCACGCGGTAGGGCTCATCGGCCCAGCCCAGCATGTTGGCCACGAGGTTGAGCGACTCCGAGGCGTTCTTGGTGAAGATCACCTCGTCGCGGCTCGGCGCGTTGATGAAGGCTGCCACCTTGTCGCGGGCACCTTCGTACAGCGCCGTGGCCTCCTCGGCGAGCACATGCACGCCGCGGTGGACGTTGGCGTTGTGGCGTTCGTAGTAGGCGTTCAGGGCGTCGAGGACCTGACGCGGCTTCTGCGAGGTCGCCGCGTTGTCCAGGTACACGACCTTCTTCCCGTCATGGATCTGGCGATCCAGGATGGGGAAGTCCTTACGGATCGCCTCTGTGTCGAGGAGGCCCGGCAGCTGTGTCACGCGGTTGCGCCACCCTTCGTGTACTCCTCGTAGCCCTCGGCCTCCAGCTTGTCCGCGAGCTCGGCGCCGCCGGACTCGGCGATCCGGCCGTTCGCGAACACATGGACGTGGTCGGGCTTGATGTAGCGCAGGATGCGCGTGTAGTGGGTGATCAGCAGGGTGCCGACCTCGCCGGTCTCGCGGACGCGGTTGACGCCCTCGGAGACGGTGCGCAGCGCATCGACGTCCAGACCGGAGTCGGTCTCGTCGAGGATCGCGATGGCGGGCTTCAGCAGCTCCAGCTGAAGGATCTCGTGGCGCTTCTTCTCACCGCCGGAGAAGCCCTCGTTGACGTTGCGCTCGGCGAAGGCGGGGTCCATCTGGAGACGCTGCATGGCCTCCTTGACCTCCTTGACCCACAGCCGCAGCTTGGGGGCCTCGCCGCGGATCGCGGTCGCGGAGGTCCGCAGGAAGTTGGAGACCGAGACGCCGGGCACCTCGACCGGGTACTGCATGGCGAGGAAGACGCCGGCGCGGGCGCGCTCGTCGACGGACATCTCCAGGACGTTCTCGCCGTCGAGGGTGACCGTGCCACCGGTGATCGTGTACTTGGGGTGACCCGCAAGGGAGTAGGCGAGGGTCGACTTGCCGGAGCCGTTGGGGCCCATGATGGCGTGCGTCTCGCCCTGCTTCACGGTCAGGTCGACGCCCTTCAGGATCTCGCGCGGGCCGTTCTCGGCCTCGACGGAGACGTGCAGGTCGTGGATCTCAAGCGTTGCCATGGGGAACTCAGGACTCCTGGGTGACGGAGACGAGCACGTCGTCCCCTTCGATCTTGACGGGGTATACGGGGACGGGGCGCGTCGCGGGAAGGCCGTTCGGCTTGCCGGTGCGCAGGTCGAAGCTCGAACCGTGCAGCCAGCACTCGATCGAGCAGTCCTCGACCTCCCCCTCCGAGAGGGAGACGTTCGCATGCGAGCAGATGTCGTTGATCGCGAACACCTCGCCCTCGGTGCGGACCAGGGAAACGGGCGTGCCGTCGAGCTCCACCCGCTTGGGGGTGTCCTCGTCCAGCTCGCTCAGCGCCGCTGCGCGTACATAGGTCATGCCGCGGACGCTTCCAGTTCGGCCTCGATCTTGCTCATCAGACGCTCTTCGACGTCCGGGAGACCGATCTGCTGGACCAGCTCGGCGAAGAAGCCGCGGACGACCAGGCGGCGGGCCTCGTCGGCCGGGATACCACGGGCCATGAGGTAGAAGAGCTGCTCGTCGTCGAAGCGGCCGGTCGCCGAGGCGTGACCGGCGCCGACGATCTCGCCGGTCTCGATCTCCAGGTTGGGGACCGAGTCGACCCGCGCGCCGTCGGTGAGGACGAGGTTGCGGTTGAGCTCGTAGGTGTCGGTGCCGGTCGCGGACGCCTGGATGAGGACATCGCCGATCCAGACCGCGTGCGCGTCCTGGCCCTGCAGCGCGCCCTTGTACGTGACGTGCGAGCGGCAGTTCGGCGCCTCGTGGTCGACCATGAGGCGGTGCTCCTGGTGCTGGCCCGCTTCGGTGAAGTACAGGCCGTAGAGCTCGGCCTCGCCGCCGGGGCCCGCGTACGTGATGCGCGGGTGCAGCCGGACGAGGTCGCCGCCGAAGGTGACCACCACGGACTTGAAGCTCGCGTCCCGGCCGACGAGGGCGTTGTGCTGCCCGACGTGCACGGCCTGGTCGTCCCAGTCCTGGACGGAGACGACGGTCAGCTTGGCGCCGTCACCGAGGAGGTAGTCGACGTTGGCGGCGAGCACCGCGTCACCGGTGTGGTCGATGACGACGACCGCCTCGGCAAAGGCGCCCAGCTCGATGACCTGGTGGCCGAAGGCCGTGCCGCCCTCACCGTGGACGGTGATCCGGATCGGCTCGGGGAGCACGGTCTCCTTGGGGACCGTGACCACCGATGCCTTCTCGAAGGAGCTGTACGCCTGGGCGGCGACCCGGTCCACGGGCTTGCCGGCCTTGCCGACCCGCGGGTCGCTGCGGTCGACCAGCTCGTGGGTGACACCCTCGGGAGCGGTGATGTCGATCTTCAGGTCGGGACCGCCCGCCTCGGCGCTGCCGTCGTGCAGGCCCTTGAGGCGCGCGAGGGGCGTGAAGCGCCACTCCTCCTCGCGGCCGTGCGGCACCGGGAAGTCCGCCACGTCGTAGGACGGCGGGGCGCTCATCCGGGTGGCGACGGTGGACTCCGCAGCCACCGCAAGGGAGCCGGTGGTCGTGGAACCCGCCGCTGGGGGTCCCCCCGCTCGAGCGGAGCCGAGAGTGGGGGAATTCTGAGCCTCAGCCATGGCTGTCGTAGTGCTCGCTTTCTGCAATCAGAGAGTCAGTCGCTGCTGGGGGCCGGGCGTCAGCCGACCGAACCTTCCATCTGCAGCTCGATCAGCCGGTTGAGCTCCAGCGCATACTCCATCGGCAGCTCACGGGCGATCGGCTCGACGAAGCCGCGCACGATCATCGCCATGGCCTCGAACTCCGTCAGACCGCGCGCCATCAGGTAGAAGAGCTGGTCCTCGCTGACCTTGGAGACGGTCGCCTCGTGGCCCATGGAGACGTCGTCCTCGCGGACGTCGACGTAGGGGTAGGTGTCCGAGCGCGAGATGGTGTCCACCAGGAGGGCGTCACACAGCACGTTGGACTTGGAGCCCGCGGCGCCCTCGCCGATCTCGACCAGACCGCGGTAGGAGGTCCGGCCGCCGCCTCGCGCCACCGACTTGGAGACGATGTTGGAGGAGGTGTTCGGCGCCATGTGGACCATCTTGGAGCCGGCGTCCTGGTGCTGGCCCTCGCCCGCGAAGGCGATGGACAGGGTCTCGCCCTTGGCGTGCTCACCCATCAGGTAGACCGCCGGGTACTTCATCGTCACCTTGGAGCCGAGGTTGCCGTCGACCCACTCCATGGTCGCGCCCTCGTAGGCGACGGCGCGCTTGGTCACCAGGTTGTAGACGTTGTTCGACCAGTTCTGGATGGTCGTGTAGCGGCAGCGGCCGCCCTTCTTCACGATGATCTCGACGACCGCGGAGTGCAGCGAGTCCGACTTGTAGATCGGCGCCGTGCAGCCCTCGACGTAGTGGACGTAGGCGTCCTCGTCGACGATGATCAGCGTCCGCTCGAACTGACCCATGTTCTCGGTGTTGATCCGGAAGTAGGCCTGCAGCGGGATGTCGACGTGGACACCCTTGGGGACGTAGATGAACGAGCCGCCGGACCACACCGCGGTGTTCAGCGACGCGAACTTGTTGTCGCCGACCGGGATGACCGTGCCGAAGTACTCCTGGAAGAGCTCCGGGTGCTCCTTGAGCGCGGTGTCGGTGTCCAGAAACAGGACGCCCTGCTCCTCCAGGTCCTCACGGATCTGGTGGTAGACGACCTCGGACTCGTACTGCGCGGCGACACCGGCGACCAGGCGCTGCTTCTCCGCCTCGGGGATGCCGAGCTTGTCGTAGGTGTTCTTGATGTCCTCGGGCAGGTCCTCCCAGGAGGCGGCCTGCTGCTCGGTGGAGCGGACGAAGTACTTGATGTTGTCGAAGTCGATGCCCGACAGGTCCGAGCCCCAGTTCGGCATGGGCTTCTTGTCGAACAGCTTCAGGCCCTTGAGGCGGAGCTTGAGCATCCACTCCGGCTCGTTCTTCTTCGCCGAGATGTCGCGGACGACGGCCTCGGAAAGACCGCGCTTGGCGGAAGCGCCGGCCACGTCGGAGTCGGCCCAGCCGTATTCGTACTTGCCCAGGCCCTCGAGCTCGGGGTGAGCAGTCTCCGTGGGGAGCGTCATGCGGGGTTCCTCCCGGCCGTGCTTGCAGATGCTGTGGTGGTCTTGCTGGTGCGTGCGGTGCTGTGAGCGGCCTTGCCGGCACCGGCCTTCGGAATGAAGGTCGTGCACACCCCGTCGCCGTGGGCGATGGTGGCAAGCCGCTGTACGTGGGTCCCGAGCAATCGGGAGAAGACCTCGGTCTCCGCCTCGCACAGCTGCGGGTACTGCTCGGCGACATGGGCGACCGGGCAGTGGTGCTGGCAGAGCTGTTCACCGAGCTGGGGATTGGGGGCGCTGCGCGCCGTAGCAGCGTACCCGTCCACGGTCAATGCCTTCGCCAGGGCCTCGGTACGGGCCTCCGGCTCCGCGCTCTCGACCGCCTTGCGGTAGCCCTCGGCCTGGGCGGCGAGCCGTGCGCGGGCGAATGCGGCGACGGCCGCCTCGCCCTGCTCGCCGCCGCCCGCGCTCTGCGCGATCCAGCGCAGCGCATCGGAGGCGAGCTGGTCGTAGGCCTGGTCGAAGGCGTCCCGCCCGCAGTCGGTGAGGGCGAAGGACTTCGCCGGGCGGCCGCGGCCACGCGTGCCGTAGACGCGCTTCTCGCGGGGCTCGACGACGCCCTCGGCGGCCAGCGCGTCCAGATGCCGGCGCACGGCGGCCTGGGTCAGCCTCAGCCGCATGGCCAGCTCGGCCGCGGTGGACGGACCGTGGTCGAGGATGGAGCGGGCGACCCGGTTGCGGGTGCCCTGCTGTTCGTCGTGCGGCGCCGGGACGGGCGCGGCGCCCGGTGCGCGCTGCCCGGTCTGCTCGGGCGCGGAGGCGGCCGGCCCTGCGGTCCGGTCGACCGCGGGCCCTTCCTGATCCTCGCTCGCGTATTTCACAACGCCATTGTTGCGTAATTCGCCGAAGCGACACAAGCCTCGTCCGGATCACGGACGGGTGGCCTCTATCACTTAGGCTGCCCTAAATTCAAGTACCTTCCGAGCCCCGGAAGCGCCGCCGACCTGCGACGGGACGGTCCCGCCCAGTGGGGCCGCACCGGAGCGCACGGAGCGGTGGAATTGCCGGGGCCGCACACCGCCGGATTGGGTACCCGGGCGCGGAGAAGCACCGGCGCCCCCATTGAAGAACCCCCCGCCACTCTCCGTAGACTGCCCGCCATGCGCAGCACCTCCCCGGGGGGCGACCCCCGGACCCCCGGACGAGAGCCTGCCGTCGAGATCGTCGGCCTGGTCAAGCGATACGGGACCAAGACCGCCGTGGACGGCCTCGACCTGACCGTCGCGCGCGGTGCGGTGACCGCCGTGCTCGGCCCCAACGGCGCCGGCAAGACCACGACGGTCGAGACCTGCGAGGGCTACCGCCGCCCGGACGCCGGCCGGGTCCGGGTCCTGGGCCTGGACCCGGTTGCCGACGCCGCGGCACTGCGGCCGCGGATCGGCGTGATGCTGCAGTCCGGCGGCGTCTACGCGGGCGCCAAGGCGGAGGAGATGCTGCGGCACACCGCCACCCTGCACGCCCACCCCCTCGACGTCACCGGGCTCATCGACCGGCTCGGTCTGGGCAGCTGCGGCCGGACGCCCTACCGGCGGCTGTCCGGCGGCCAGCAGCAGCGCCTCGCGCTGGCGATGGCCGTGGTCGGCCGCCCCGAACTCGTCTTCCTCGACGAGCCGACCGCCGGCCTCGACCCCCAGGCCCGGCACGCCACCTGGGACCTCGTACGGGAGCTGCGCACCGACGGCGTCAGCACCGTACTGACCACCCACTTCATGGACGAGGCCGAGCAGCTCGCCGACGATGTCGCGATCATCGACGGCGGCCGGGTGATCGCCCAGGGCACCCCGGACGCACTGTGCCGCGGCGGCGCGGAGAACAGCCTGCGCTTCACCGGCCGCCCCGGCCTCGACATCGCCTCGCTCCTCAAGGCGCTGCCCGCCGACAGCGCCGCCACGGAACCGGCCTCCGGCGTCTACCGCGTCCACGGCAAGGTCAACCCGCAGCTGCTGGCCACCGTCGCCTCCTGGTGCGCCCAGAACGGCGTGATGCCCGACGCGATAGCCGTCGAGCGCCACACCCTGGAGGACGTCTTCCTGGAGCTCACGGGCAAGGAGCTGCGCGCATGAATCACGGCCACACGACTTCCGGCCGGAGGTCCGGGGGTCGCCCCCCGGGCAGGCACAGCCTGGAGCTCACGGGCAAGGAGCTGCGCGCATGACCACGACCGAGGCCGGTGGCGTCACCGGTACGTTCACCCCGCGGCCCGGTGCCGCCCCGCTGCCCCGGATGATCCGCGCGCAGGCGGCCCTGGAGACCAGGATGCTGCTGCGCAACGGCGAGCAGCTGCTGCTGACCGTCATCATCCCGACGCTGCTGCTGGTGCTGTTCTCCGCCGTCGACATCATCGCGGTGCCCACCGACACGGCCGGCGGGGCGGGCAGCTCCGTGGACTTCCTGGCGCCCGGCATCCTGGCGCTCGCCGTGCTGTCGACCGCCTTCACCGGCCAGGCCATCGCGACCGGCTTCGAGCGGCGCTACGGCGTGCTCAAGCGGCTCGCCGTCTCGCCGCTGCCGCGCTGGGGGCTGATGACCGCCAAGACCTGCGCGGTGCTGGTCACCGAGGTGCTGCAGACCGCGCTGCTCACGGCCGTGGCCCTGGCGCTGGGCTGGTCCCCGCACGGCAACCCGCTCTCGGTGGTGCTGCTGCTCCTGCTGGGCACCGCGGCCTTCTCGGGCCTGGGCCTGCTGATGGCCGGCACCCTCAAGGCGGAGGCCACCCTCGCGGCGGCCAACCTGGTGTTCTTGCTGCTGCTCGTCGGCGGCGGCGTGATCGTCCCGCTGGACAAGTTCCCCCAGGCCGCACAGAGCGTGCTCGGGCTGCTGCCGATCGCGGCGCTGTCCGACGGGCTGCGTGACGTCCTCCAGCACGGCGCCCAGATCCCCTGGCGGGACCTGGGCATCCTGGCGGTCTGGTCGGTCCTGGGGCTGGGCACGGCGGCCCGCTTCTTCCGCTGGGAGTGAGCCGCCGGGAGTGAGCCGCGGGCGGCCGTACCGCCGCCGTACCGCCGCCGTTCCGCGCCGGTCCGCCCCCTGGCGCACCCCTCGTGAAAACTTGCACAAGGCCCCGCCTACGATGTCTCCCGTGCCGAAAACGCTGAATCCCCTCGAGCTGATCGCCCGCCGCTGGCAGCCGTCCGCGGCCTTTGTGCGACGGGCCGCGCTGGCCACCGTCGTGATGGCCGTGATCATCGTCGTCACGGGGGGCGCCGTCCGGCTCTCCCAGTCCGGACTGGGCTGCTCGACCTGGCCCAAGTGCACGCCGGACAGCCTGACTCCGACCGCCGCGATGGGCATCAACGGCATCATCGAGTTCGGCAACCGCATGCTGACCGATGTGCTGTGCGTGGTCGTCGGGGTGTTCATCATCGCCGCCCGCGCCCGTCACCCCCGGCGCCGCTCCCTCACCCGCCTCGGCTGGGCGCAGTTCTGGCTCGTCATGAGCAACGCCGTCATCGGCGGCATCACGGTCCTCACCGGCCTCAACCCGTACATCGTCAGCTCGCACTTCCTGGCGGCCACGGGGCTGCTCACAGTCGCCGTGCTGAGCTGGCGGCGCGCGTGCGAGGGCGACGAGGCACCGCGCGAACTGGGCGCCCGCCCGGTACGGCAGCTGGCGTGGCTGCTGACGGGGTCGGCCGCGGCGCTCACCGTCATCGGTACGGTCGTCACCGGCACGGGCCCGCACGCGGGCGACGCGAAGAAGGTCCACCGCATCCCGCTGGACTGGCAGGAGATCACCCAGCTGCACGTCGACTTCGTCTACATCGTCGTCGGCCTGACCGTCGCCCTGTGGTTCACGCTGCGCGCCGTCAAGGCCCCGGCCGCACCCCGCCGGACGGTCCTGGAACTGCTCGCCTGCCTCGCCCTGCAGGGCGTCATCGGCTACGTCCAGTACTTCATGGGCCTGCCCGAAATCGTCATCGGCTGCCACATGCTCGGGTCGGCCCTGGTGTGGATCTGTGTGCTGCGGGTCTGCCTGTCGTTGCGCGACCGCGGTCCGCTCCTGGAGGAGAAGCCCGGCGAGCCCGCCCCCGCGGGCGGGCACGAGGCACCGGAACCTCAGCCGGCCTCCGCGCTCAGCCGGTAGATCCGGCGCGCGGTCCCCGACCCGACCATCTCGGTGATCCGGCGCCCGTCCTCGGCGCCGCACAGCCCCTCGTCGGCCCACTCCCGTACGAGGCGGTCCATGGCCCGCAGAAAGAACCGGGCGCCGGTCACATACAGCTCGGGCAGCCCGCGGGCGCCCGAGGAGAACAGCAGCTTGCCGAACGGCGCCCGGCCGAGCGTCTCCTCGGGGCTGGGCCCGGCGTCCGCGTACACATGGGCGTGCACCGCGGCGAGCTCCGCCGCCCGCCGGTGGTGCGGTGCCCGAGGCAGCAGGACGAGGTCCGAGCCGATGCCGGTCGTGGCGCGCAGGAAGCCCGCCAGCGGCCGCGGATCGGGACCGTGCAGCTGCACCGGAAGGCCGGTCGCCACCGCGCTCCACAGCAGATGCCGTACGAGCGCGGGCTCACCGAGCCGCTCCCCGGGACGGCGGCGGCGCAGCCAGCGGTCCGCGGCGCGCCGTACCTCTCCCGCTTCGGGGGCGTGCCCCTCGCAGTAGGTGGCGCCGGAGGCGAAGGCGGTGGTGTGCTGGGCCGCGGCGTAGAGGGCCTCGGCGGTGTAGCCGATGAAGGAGTCGACGCTGCCGGAGGTGTCGGCGACCTGCTCGGCGAGCGGTTCGAGCCGTACGACCTCGTGGGCCCCGGCTTCGGCGGCGGCGGCCAGTTCGCCGGCCGAGGTCAGGTCGCTGGGAGTGCCGGCCTCCAGCAGGAACGTGCCGATGCCGGAGCCGCGCAGCAGCAGCCGGCCGGCCCGGTAGGCACCGACCTCACGCCTGCGGGCCAGGTAGCGGGCGGGCGGGCACCGCGGTTCCAGGCCGAGCAGCGGGGGACACCATCGGCGTATCGCCAGGCCCGTGAAGCTGTCGAAGTAGCTGGTGCCGGCGGGGGCCGGGCCGTGGGCACCGACCGCGGCGGCGAGGTGCGTCTCGAAGGAGCCGAGACCGAGCTCGCCGTGCACCGCGCCATGGCTGTGCTGATCGATGAGCGGTGGAAGTCCGTCCATCCGCTCCTCCTCGCCGTAGGCCCGCCGGGCGCGGCCGGAGCGCCACGCCTGGTCGGCTTAACGGACGAGGAGGTGGTGAGGTATCGGGCTCCGCTTCCGGCGTGCGCTCCGGCGCACGGCGCCCGGGCACCCGACCGTCAGCTGTTGGCCGGGCCGCCCACCTGGATGCCTGCCATCCGGGACCACTCGTAGCGGCCGGTACGGACCTTGGCGGCAAGGTCGCCGTCGAAGTCGTCGTGGAGAGTGAGGCCGGCCTTGCCGGCGGCGTCCTTGGCGGAGCCGAAGGTGTCCGCGACGAGGTTGCCCCACTCGCCGTCGGCCCCGACGAGGGCGATCCGGGTGCGGCCCCGGCCGATGTGCGCGAGCTGGCCTTCGGCGCTGCCACCGTGCGTGGCGGCGAAGGCGCGGATCTGCTTGGCGAGCCGGTCCGCGTGCTTGCCGGCCCTCTTGTCGGTGCGTGCCGCGGCCTTCACGTCGGCCGCCGTCTCCGTCTGCTCGTCCGCCTGCTGGATGTCTGCCATACAGACATGCTACCCATCGGTAATCAGCGAAGGAAGGGATCCACGGCGACGGCGACGAACAGCAGCGACACATAGGTGATGGACCAGTGGAACAGCCGCATCTCCTTGAGCTTGGCGCCCGTGACCCCGGCCTTGGCGCGGGACTGCAGACCGTGCGCCTCCTTGAGCCAGAAGGCGCCGCAGGCGACCGCGACGACGGTGTAGAACCAGCCCGTGTAGCCCAGCGGCTGCAGCAGCAGCGAGACGGCCACCATCACCCAGCTGTAGGCGACGATCTGGCGCGCGACGACCTTGTTGCCCGCGACGGCCGGCAGCATCGGCACACCGACGCGCTCGTAGTCGTCCTTGACCTTCATCGACAGCGGCCAGTAATGCGGCGGCGTCCAGAAGAAGATGACGAGGAAGAGGATGAACGAGGCCCAGGAAACGGAATTCGTCACCGCCGACCAGCCGATGAAGACCGGCATACAGCCCGCGATGCCGCCCCAGACGATGTTCTGGGACGTACGCCGCTTGAGGATCATCGTGTAGACGACGACATAGAAAAGCAGCGCACCGAGCGACAGCATCGCCGACAGCGGGTTGACGAGGAACCAGAACAGGGCCGTGGAGCCCACCGCGAGCACGGTCGCGAAGACCAGGCATTCGCGGGGGCTCACCATGCCGGTGACCAGGGGCCGCTGGGACGTACGGTCCATCAGCGCGTCGATGTCACGGTCGAGGTACATGTTGAACGCGGCGGCGCCGCCGGCCGAGAGATAGCCGCCGATGCAGGTCACCAGCACCAGCACCAGATCCGGCACGCCCTTGGCCGCCAGGAACATCACCGGCACCGTGGTCATCAGGAGCAGCTCGATGACCCGCGGCTTGGTCAGCGCCACGAACGCCTTGACGCGGGCCCCGAACGGCCGGTCACCGGGGCTCCCGGGGACCTGGGAAAACTCCCCCACAGCCTTAATGGCGTGGGTGGTGCCCCCACCCGCAGGACGGGATTCGACGGCCGTCACGCACACCCCTGGAAGTAACATCAGCGGCCTCTGCCGCAGAAGAGATAAGGCATGCAAGCCGCTCCGGCCGTGAATACCCGGTGAAGGGCTTGCGCGTACCACGCCACTTTAGACGTTGGCCATAAGGCGATCTTCGCGGGGGTGGGGTCGTGTTGGGCGTCGGACCCCGGGGTGGAGACGGCATCTATTCCCCGGCGGCCGCCCGGCGTTCGGGAGGCGAACGCGACCGCCGCCCGGCAGTCTGGTCGTAGGGCCGTCACCTCGGGGCCGGGAATGCCCCGAGTCCGATGTGGTTGCCCGAAGCGACGAGCCGCCATGGCACCCGCGCACCGACTGAGCGCCGAAAACACCGACTGAGCGTCGAAAAGACGCACGCCCTTGCGGGGGTAGGCTCGACACCGCCTGGCGGACATACCGTCCGCGGCATTCGACATGTGGAGAGGAGCCCTGACTCAGGGTGAGCACCAAGCCGACCACCACAGATCTCGAGTGGACCGAACTGGATCAGCGGGCAGTGGATACCGTCCGTGTCCTGGCCATGGATTCCGTGCAGAAGGTCGGTAACGGCCATCCGGGTACGGCCATGAGCCTGGCTCCGGCCGCCTACCTTCTCTTCCAGAAGCTGATGCGGCACGACCCGGCGGACGCGAACTGGACCGGACGCGACCGGTTCGTCCTCTCCGCGGGCCACTCCAGCCTGACCCTCTACATCCAGCTCTACCTCGCCGGTTACGGCCTGGAGCTGGACGACCTGAAGGCGTTCCGCACCTGGGGCTCGAAGACCCCGGGCCACCCCGAGTACGGCCACACCACCGGCGTGGAGACCACCACCGGCCCGCTGGGCCAGGGTGTCGCCAACGCGGTGGGCATGGCGATGGCCGCCCGCTACGAGCGCGGCCTGTTCGACCCGGAGGCGCCCGAGGGCAGCTCGCCCTTCGACCACCACATCTACGCCATCGCCGGCGACGGTTGCCTGCAGGAGGGCATCTCCGCCGAGGCCTCCTCGCTCGCGGGCCACCAGAAGCTCGGCAACCTCATCATGCTGTGGGACGACAACCACATCTCGATCGAGGGCGACACCGAGACCGCGGTCTCGGAGGACACCTGCAAGCGCTACGAGGCCTACGGCTGGCACGTACAGCGGGTGGCCCCGAAGGCGAACGGCGACCTGGACCCCGAGGCGCTGTACCACGCCATCGAGGCGGCCAAGGCCGAGACCGGGCGCCCGTCGTTCATCGCGATGCGCTCGATCATCGCCTGGCCGGCCCCCCACGCCCAGAACACCGAGGCCGCGCACGGCTCGGCGCTGGGCGAGGAGGAGGTCGCGGCCACCAAGCGGGTCCTCGGCTTCGACCCGGAGCAGTCCTTCGAGGTCCCCGAGGAGGTGCTCGCGCACACCCGCGCCGCGCTCGACCGCGGCCGTGACCTCGAAAAGGAGTGGGACAAGCGGTTCGCCGACTGGCGCACCACGAACCCCGAGCACGCCGCGGAGTTCGACCGGGTCGCCGCGGGCGAGCTGCCCGAGGGCTGGGAGGACCACCTCCCGTCGTTCGAGACCGGCAAGGCCGTGGCCACCCGCGCCGCGTCCGGCAAGGTGCTGCACGCGCTCGGTGCGGTCATCCCCGAGCTGTGGGGCGGCTCCGCCGACCTGGCGGGCTCGAACAACACCACGATCGACAAGACCTCGTCGTTCCTGCCCGAGGGCAACCCGCTGCCGGGCGCCAACCCGTACGGCCGCACGATCCACTTCGGTATCCGTGAGCACTCCATGGCCGCGGAGATGAACGGCATCACGCTGCACGGCAACACCCGGGTCTACGGCGGCACCTTCCTGGTGTTCTCCGACTACATGCGCAACGCCGTCCGGCTGTCCGCGCTGATGCACCTGCCGGTGACGTACGTGTGGACGCACGACTCCATCGGCCTGGGCGAGGACGGCCCGACCCACCAGCCGGTCGAGCACCTGGCCTCGCTGCGTGCCATCCCGAACCTGAACGTCGTCCGCCCGGCCGACGCCAACGAGACCGCCATCGCCTGGCGCGAGATCCTCAAGCGCTGGACGAAGGAGTACGGCGTGGGGGCCCCGCACGGCCTCGCGCTGACGCGTCAGGGCGTGCCGACGTACCCGGCCGACGAGAACACCGCCAAGGGCGGTTACATCCGGTTCGAGGCCGAAGGCGCCGACGGCGAGGCCGCCACGCCGCAGGTCGTGCTGATCGGTACCGGCTCCGAGCTGCAGCTCGCCGTCGAGGCGCGCGAGCAGCTGCAGGCCGAGGGCGTGGCCACCCGCGTGGTGTCGATGCCGTCGGTCGAGTGGTTCGACCAGCAGGACCAGGCCTACCGCGACAGCGTGCTCCCGCCGTCCGTCAGGGCCCGGGTCGCCGTCGAAGCCGGCATCGGTCTGACCTGGCACCGCTTCGTCGGTGACGCCGGGCGCATCGTGTCCCTGGAGCACTTCGGTGCCTCGGCCGATGCCAAGACCCTGTTCCGCGAGTTCGGCTTCACCGCCGACGCGGTCGCCTCCGCCGCCCGCGAATCTCTCGAAGCCGCCGCGCGCTGACGCCCGTACACGACAAGTAGGAGATGCAGAACCCATGACAGACGCACTCAAGCGCCTCTCCGACGAAGGCGTCGCGATCTGGCTGGACGACCTGTCGCGCAAGCGCATCACGTCCGGCAACCTCGCCGAACTGATCGACCAGCAGCACGTCGTCGGTGTCACGACGAACCCGTCGATCTTCCAGAAGGCGATCTCCTCGGGCGACGGCTACGAGCAGCAGCTCGCCGACCTCGCCGCCCGTAAGGTCACCGTCGAGGAAGCCATCCGCATGATCACGACGGCGGACGTCCGCGACGCCGCCGACATCCTGCGCCCGGTCTTCGACGCCACCGGCGGCCAGGACGGCCGGGTCTCCATCGAGGTGGACCCGCGCCTGGCGCACCACACCACCCCGACCATCGCCGAGGCCAAGCAGCTGGCCTGGCTGGTCGACCGCCCGAACACGCTCATCAAGATCCCGGCCACCAAGGCGGGCCTCCCGGCGATCACCGAGGTCATCGGCCTGGGCATCAGCGTCAATGTCACGCTGATCTTCTCGCTGGAGCGCTACCGTGAGGTCATGGACGCCTACCTGGCGGGCCTGGAGAAGGCCAAGGCCGCGGGCCTGGACCTGTCCCTGATCCGTTCGGTCGCGTCGTTCTTCGTCTCCCGGGTGGACACCGAGATCGACAAGCGCCTGGAGAAGCTGGGCACGGACGAGGCCAAGGCCCTCAAGGGCAAGGCCGCACTGGCCAACGCCCGACTGGCCTACCAGGCGTACGAGGAGGTCTTCTCCTCGGAGCGCTGGGCCGCCCTCGACAAGGCCGGCGCCAACAAGCAGCGTCCACTGTGGGCCTCGACCGGTGTCAAGGACCCGGCCTTCAAGGACACGCTGTACGTGGACGAGCTGGTCGCCCCGGGCACGGTCAACACCATGCCGGAGGCCACCCTGGAGGCCACCGCCGACCACGGCCGGATCACCGGTGACACCGTGCGCGCCACCTACGACGCCGCCAAGGCCGACCTGGACGCGACCGAGAAGCTCGGGATCTCGTACGACGAGGTCGTACAGGTCCTGGAGGACGAGGGCGTGGAGAAGTTCGAGGCGTCCTGGAACGACCTGCTCAAGTCCACGGAGGCGGAGCTCAAGCGCCTCGCTCCCTCGGAGGGCTGATCTCCCTTGTCTGATGCACACGGAGCCAACCCGCTTCGTGACGCCCTGGACCGACGGCTCCCGCGTATCGCGGGGCCGTCGGGCCTGGTGATCTTTGGCGTCACGGGCGATTTGTCCCGCAAAAAGCTGATGCCTGCCATCTACGACCTCGCCAACCGCGGTCTGCTGCCGCCGGGTTTCTCGCTCGTCGGGTTCGCCCGCCGGGAGTGGGAGCACGAGGACTTCGCGCAGGAGGTGTACACGGCGGTCAAGGAGCACTCGCGTACGCCGTTCCGCGAGGAGGTCTGGCAACAGCTGGTCCAGGGCTGCCGCTTCGTCCAGGGCGACTTCGACGACGACGAGGCCTTCGAGACGCTGAAGGAGACGATAAACGAGCTCGACAAGGCCCAGGGCACCGGCGGCAACTTCGCCTTCTACCTGTCCGTGCCGCCGAAGTTCTTCCCCAAGGTCGTCCAGCAGCTGAAGAAGCACGGGCTGGCCGACCAGAAGGAGGGCTCCTGGCGGCGCGCGGTCATCGAGAAGCCCTTCGGGCACGACCTGGAGAGCGCCAAGGAGCTCAACCGGATCGTCCACGAGGTCTTCCCGCCCCACGAGGTCTTCCGGATCGACCACTACCTGGGCAAGGAGACGGTCCAGAACATCCTGGCGCTGCGGTTCGCCAACACGATGTTCGAGCCGTTGTGGAACCGCGGCTATGTCGACCACGTCCAGATCACGATGGCCGAGGACATCGGCATCGGCGGCCGGGCCGGCTACTACGACGGCATCGGCGCCGCCCGGGACGTCATCCAGAACCACCTCCTCCAGCTGCTCGCGCTGACCACCATGGAGGAGCCCGCCTCCTTCGAGGCGGATGCACTGGTCGCGGAGAAGACCAAGGTGCTGGGCGCGGTCCGGCTGCCCAAGGACCCCGGCAAGGAGACGGTCCGCGCGCAGTACGCGGAGGGCTGGCAGGGCGGCGAGAAGGCCGTCGGCTACCTCCAGGAAGACGGCATCGACCCCAAGTCGAAGACCGACACCTATGCCGCGATCAAGCTGTCGATCGACAACCGCCGCTGGGCGGGCGTCCCCTTCTACCTGCGCACCGGCAAGCGCCTCGGCCGGCGCGTCACCGAGATCGCGGTGGTCTTCCAGCGTGCCCCGCACTCCCCCTTCGACCGCACCGCCACCGAGGAGCTGGGGCAGAACGCCCTGGTCATCCGGGTGCAGCCGGACGAGGGCGTGACCGTCAGGTTCGGCTCCAAGGTCCCGGGCACCTCGATGGAGGTACGGGACGTGTCGATGGACTTCGCCTACGGCGAGTCCTTCACGGAGTCCAGCCCCGAGGCCTACGAGCGGCTGATCCTCGATGTACTGCTCGGCGACGCCAACCTCTTCCCGCGTGTGGAGGAGGTGGAGCAGTCCTGGCGGATCCTCGACCCGATCGAGGCGTACTGGGAGAAGCACGGCAGGCCCGCGCAGTACCCGGCAGGCAGCTGGGGCCCCGCCGAGGCGGACGAAATGCTCGCACGAGACGGACGGAGCTGGCGTCGGCCATGAAGATCGATTTGACAGAAACCACGTCCAGCAAGATCAACAAGGCGCTCGTCGAGGGACGCCGCGCCATCGGCACCCCGGCCATAGGCATGGTGCTCACCCTCGTCATCGTCACCGACGAGGAGAACGCCTACGACGCGCTGAAGGCGGCCAACGACGCGTCCCGTGAGCACCCCTCGCGCACCCTGGTCGTCATCAAGCGGGTCAGCCGGTCGCCGCGCGACCGCGCCAAGGCCCGCCTCGACGCCGAGGTGCGGCTCGGCACGGACGCCGGCACCGGCGAGACGGTCATACTCCGGCTCTACGGCGATGTGATCGACCACGCCCAGTCGGTGGTGCTCCCGCTGCTGCTGCCGGACGCACCGGTCGTGGTCTGGTGGGCGGTGAACGCCCCGCTGGACCCGGCCAAGGACCCGCTCGGCGCGCTGGCCCAGCGCCGGGTCACCGATGCCTACGCCGCCGAGCAGCCCATCGCGGAGCTGTCGGCGCGCGCGGACACCTACACCCCGGGTGACACCGATCTGGCCTGGGCCCGCATCACGCCCTGGCGCTCGATGCTGGCGGCGGCGCTCGACCAGGCCCCGTGCACGGTCAGCTCGGCCGAGGTCACCGGCGAGGAGTTCAACCCCAGCTGCGAGCTGCTCGCGATGTGGCTGGCCGACAGGCTCAAGGTCCCGGTCACCCGCAAGGTGTCCGACGGCCCGGGGCTGACGGCCGCACGGATGGAGTCCAGCACCGGTGCGATCGTGCTGGACCGCCCGGACGGTTCGCTGGCCACGCTCTCGATACACGGCCAGCCCGACCGTGCGGTGGCGCTCAAGCGGCGGGACACCGCCGAGCTGCTCGCCGAGGAGCTGCGCCGGCTCGACCCGGACGAGATCTACGCCGGCGCCCTGAAGTACGGCGTGGACCGGATCGGTGACGGCACCGGCGGGCAGCCGGAGGCCGGGGAGCCGGAGGCCGGCAAGGACGCACCGGCCAAGCCCGCGGCGAAGAAGGCAGCCAAGAAGGCAGCCGCCAAGTGAGCGCTCCGCAGGTCGTCGTCCACCGCGACAAGGAGCTGATGGCCAAGGCCGCGGCGGCCCGGCTGATCACGAAGATCGTGGATGCCCAGGCCGCCCGGGGGTCCGCCTCCGTGGTCCTGACCGGCGGGCGCAACGGCAACGGGCTGCTCGCGGCCCTCGCCGAGGCGCCCGCCCGCGACGCCGTGGACTGGTCCCGGCTCGACCTGTGGTGGGGCGACGAGCGGTTCCTGCCGGACGGCGATCCGGAGCGCAACTACACCCAGGCCCGAGGGGTGCTGTTGGACAGCGTCCCGCTGGACCCGGCCCGGGTGCACCCCATGCCCCCGTCGGACGGCCCGTACGGCAAGGACGCCGACGCCGCCGCCGAGGCGTATGCGGCCGAACTCGCCGCCGCGGCAGGCCCCGAGGACCACGGGCCGGTGCCCTCCTTCGACGTCCTGCTGCTGGGCGTCGGCCCGGACACCCATGTGGCCTCGCTCTTCCCCGAGCTGCCTGCCGTCTACGAGCAGGAGCGGACGGTGGTGGGGGTGCACGGCGCGCCGAAGCCGCCGCCCACCCGCACCTCGCTGACCCTGCCCGCGATCCGCGCGGCGCGGGAGGTCTGGCTGCTGGCGGCAGGTGAGGACAAGGCCAACGCCGCAGCCATCGCCCTCTCCGGCGCCGGGGAGGTCCAGGCTCCGGCGGCCGGCGCACGGGGCCGTAGCCGGACCCTGTGGCTGCTGGACGGGGCGGCGGCGGCCCAACTGCCGCGCAGCCTCTACCCGCCGGCGTCGGCCTGAGCGCCGCAGCAGGAGCCGATGCCGAAGGCCCCGCGCCCTGAAAAGGGTGCGGGGCCTTCGGCATCGCCGTGGTCACCGGGCCGCGCCGCCGGCGACCACGGCCATTTCGGTGATCCCGGCTATTTCGGCGATCCCGGCGACCCCGGTGATCCCGGTGATCCCGGTGATCCCGGTGATCCCGGTGATCCCGGTGATCAACGCCCGCGCAGCTCCCGGTACTTGGTGACCAATCCGGCCGTGGAGGCGTCGAGACCCGGCACCTCCGCGCCGTCCGTCAGGGCCGGTTCGACGCGCTTGGCCAGGACCTTGCCCAGCTCCACGCCCCACTGGTCGAAGGAGTCGATGTTCCAGACCGCGCCCTGGACGAACACCTTCTGCTCGTAGAGCGCGACCAGCTGGCCCAGCACGGACGGGCTGAGTTCGCCGGCCAGGATGGTGGTGGTGGGGCGGTTGCCCGGGAAGGTCTTGTGCGGCACCAGTTCCTCGGCCACGCCCTCGGCACGCACCTCCTCGGGCGTCTTGCCGAAGGCCAGCGCCTGGCCCTGGGCGAAGAGGTTGGCCATCAGCAGGTCGTGCTGGGCGACCAGACCAGGCTGCAGGTCGTCGACCGGCCGGGCGAAGCCGATGAAGTCGGCCGGGATCATCTTCGTGCCCTGATGGAGCAGCTGGTAGTAGGCGTGCTGGCCGTTCGTGCCGGGCGTGCCCCAGACGACGGGGCCGGTCTGCCAGCCGACCCGATGGCCCTCGCGGTCCACGGACTTGCCGTTGGACTCCATGTCCAGCTGCTGCAGATAGGCGGTGAACTTGGAGAGGTAGTGGCTGTAGGGCAGCACGGCATGCGACTGGGCGTCCCAGAAGTTGCCGTACCAGATGCCGAGCAGACCCAGCAGCAGCGGGGCGTTCTCCTCCGGCGGGGCGGTGCGGAAGTGCTCGTCGACGAGGTGGAAGCCGGCCAGCATCTCGCGGAAGCGCTCCGGGCCGATCGCGACCATCAGCGACAGACCGATGGCGGAGTCGTAGGAGTAGCGGCCGCCGACCCAGTCCCAGAACTCGAACATGTTGTCCGTGTCGATACCGAACTCCGCCACCTTCTCGGCGTTGGTCGACACCGCCACGAAGTGCTTGGCGACGGCCTCTCCCCCGGCACCGAGACCGGTCAGCAGCCAGTCGCGGGCCGAGGTGGCGTTGGTGATGGTCTCGATGGTGGTGAAGGTCTTCGAGGCGACGATGAACAGCGTCTCGGCCGGGTCCAGATCGCGGACCGCCTCGTGCAGATCGGCGCCGTCCACATTGGAGACGAAGCGGAACTGCATGTCCCGGTGGGTGAAGGCGCGCAGCGCCTCGTACGCCATCGCCGGGCCCAGGTCCGAGCCGCCGATACCGATGTTGACGACGGTCTTGATGCGCTTGCCGGTGTGGCCCTTCCAGTCGCCGGAGCGGATCCGGTCGGCGAAGGTGCCCATCCTCGTCAGGACGTGGTGCACCCCGGGGACGACGTTCTCGCCGTCGCTCTTGATGGCCTCGGAGGCGGGGGCGCGCAGCGCGACGTGCAGCACGGAGCGCCGCTCAGTGATGTTGATCTTCTCCCCGCGGAACATCGCGTCCCGCAGCTCGGCCACCCCCCGCGCCGCGGCCAGGTCGCGCAGCAGCTCCAGCGTCTCGTCGGTGACCAGATGCTTGGAGTAGTCCAGGTGCAGATCGCCGACCTGGAGGGTGTAGCGCTCGGCGCGCCCCGGATCCCGCTCGAACAGCTCGCGCAGATGCACCTGCGCCAGCTGCTCCCGGTGCTTGCTCAGCGCGGTCCACTCAGGCAACTGATCGAGCCTGCTGCGGCCTTCTGCGTTCATCTCGGACATCAGCCTTCTTCTTCTCGTACCGGCCCCGCCGTCTCCCAACCTAATTGATCAGGGCGCGGTAGGAGGTATCTGTCCGCTGTCGGACGAGGCGCCGTCGGGGGGCTGAAGAACGGGTGTCAACGCGACGGCTCCCAGGGCCAGCAGCGCGGCGGCCAGCAGCGCGGGGGCGTTGGGCCCGAAGGCCGTGGCGGCCGCACCGCCGCACAGCGCGCCGAGCGGTGTCCCGGCGACGGAGACCGTACGGAAGGCGGAGCTGATCCTGCCGAGCATCCCGGCCGGGCTGCGCCGCTGCACGGCCGTGGTCTCCAGGACGTTCCACACCATGCCGGCGAAGCCGAACAGACCCAGGAGCAGCGCCGCGAGCCAGACCGAGCGCAGCGTCCCGAAGCCCACCAGGGTCACCGCCTGGAGCACTCCGGCAAGCAGCAGGGTGCGGCCGGTGCCGCCGAGCGCGGCGATCGTCCGGTCCGCGAGGAGCCCGCCCAGGACCATCCCGATGCCGTAGCCGGTGGTCACGACGGCATAGCCGAAGTCCCCGGCACCCAGCCAGCCCTTGACGACCACCACCAGGGTCGCGATCAGCGCGCCGATGCCGATATTGCCCAGCGCCACCGACACACAGAACGCACGCAGCACCCGGTCGCGCCACAACTGCCGTATCCCCTCGCCGATTTCGCGCCGGACAGTGCGCCCTGCGGTGGCCGGCCGCCCGGCCGGCGGGCCGGTGCGCAAGGAGGCGACGAGGGCGGCCGCGACGAGGTAGGTGGCCGCGTCGGCCAGGAACGGGAGCGCGGCGCCGAGCGCGATGAGCGCCGGAGCGAGCGGCCCGCCGATGAACCGCCCGGCCACCTCCTGACAGGTCATCAGGCGCGCGTTGGCGAGGCCCAGCTTCTCCTGGGGCACCACCACGGGCAGCAGGGCCGTGGCGGCGTTGTCGAAGAGTGTCTGGAGGGTGGTGAGCGCGAAGGACAGGGCGAGCAGCAGCCCGATGCTCACCCGGTCGAGCGCCACGGCCAGGGCGAAGCCGGCCATCAGCAGCCCGCGCAGCACATCGACCGCCCACATCGCCCGGCGCTGGTCCACCCGGTCCGCAACCGCGCCGCCCAGCAGCCCGAAGAGCAGCCAGGGAACGAAGCCGCAGGCGGTGACGAGTGAGATCAACAGCGGGGAACCGGTCAGGGTATAGGCGAGCAGCGGCAGCGCCGTGCCGCGCAGGGCGTCACCGAAGCGGGAGACGGCGGCGGCACCACATAACCGGCCGAAGCCACCGCCCGGGACGAGCACGCCGGCTCCAGCCGCACGTCCCCTCTCCGTACCCCACTCCGTCCCCGTACCCGCCTCCGCGCCTGCTTTTCTGCGTGCCATCCCGCCCGGCCCCCGTCCGCCTCGTGCGCCTACGAAAACAGTACGGGCGACCACTGACAGCGATCCTCGGGCACCTTCCCCATCCGCTGCCTCAGATGCGTGTACCAACGCGGTCGGCCCGGCCGGAGGGATGGTGTCCCCTCCGGCCGGGCCGACCGAGATGAGCTGGCTGGTCCGTCAGATTTCGCCGCGGAGCTTGGCAAGCGCCTCCGCGAGGATCGCCTCACCGTCGGCGTCGCTGCGGCGCTCCCGGACGTAGGCGAGGTGGGTCTTGTAGGGCTCGGTGCGCGGCGGGTCCGGCGGGCTGTCCCGGTCCTTGCCTGCCGGGAAACCACAGCGCGGGCAGTCCCAGGTGTCCGGAACCTGCGCATCGCCGGCGAAGCTGGGCTGCGTCTCGTGCCCGTTGGAGCACCAGAAGGAGATGCGGGTGCGCGGCGCGGACTCGCCGCGCTCGGCCTCCCCCATCGGCCCCGCCCCGACCCGACTTCCTCGGATCGCGTTGCCACTTGCCACGGTTGTAACTCCCTGCGTCATGGTGCTGCACAGCCTCTCGCAGCAGCTGGGCTGCGGAACGCCCCAGTCTACGTAAGGCCCAACGCGCGTCCAGTGGCTGGAGTTACCCGTCCGAGGACGCCACCCTCATGATAGGCCGCGCCTCCGACGCATTGTCAGTTGCCGAGCTTCATCAGGACGCCGAGCACGACGATGCAGGCGAACCACAACAGAGCGATCACAATGGTGATGCGGTCGAGGTTGCGCTCGGCGACCGAGGAGCCACCGACCGAGGACTGCATGCCGCCACCGAACATGTCGGACAGGCCGCCGCCCTTTCCCTTGTGCATGAGCACCAGCATCATCAGCAGCAGGCTGAAGACGATGAGGGCGATCGAGAACCCGATGACCACGGCTGGACCAACTCTCTAGGACTGACGGACGGACGTATGGATCACGATATCTGCAACAAATGGTGCGGGGCCGGGGGCGGTGCCGCTGCACCGGTCCCGGCCCCGACAGGGTACGACGAGGGCTCCCCCTCGTCATAGCTGCTACTGGTCGCGGAAGCGGACGATCTTCACAAACTCGTCCGCATCCAGCGCCGCGCCGCCGATCAGCGCGCCGTCGACGTCGGGCTGCGCCATGATCGCGGCGACGTTCCCGGACTTGACCGAG
Organism: Streptomyces sp. NPDC015125; assembly: GCF_043080045.1. Taxonomy (NCBI): domain Bacteria; kingdom Bacillati; phylum Actinomycetota; class Actinomycetes; order Kitasatosporales; family Streptomycetaceae; genus Streptomyces; species Streptomyces sp. NPDC015125. The sequence continues at coordinate 86,950 of NZ_JBIBVF010000014.1, read as the reverse complement.
CCGCCGTACTGGATGCGGACCTTGTCGGCCAGCTCCTGGCTGTAGAGCTCGGCGAGGCGGCCGCGGATGGCGCCGCAGACCTCCTGCGCGTCCTCGGGGGTGGCGACCTCGCCGGTGCCGATGGCCCACACCGGCTCGTAGGCGATCACGACGGTCTCGGCCTGCTCGGCCGGGACGTCCTTGAGGCCGCCGTCGACCTGGGCGAGGGTGTGCGCGACCTGGTTGCCGGCCTTGCGCACCTCCAGCCCCTCGCCGACGCACAGGATCGGGGTGATGCCGTGCTTGAAGGCGGCCTTGACCTTGGCGTTGCAGATCTCTTCGTTCTCGCCGTGGTACTGGCGGCGCTCGCTGTGGCCGACGGCCACAAACGCGCACTTGAGCTTGGCCAGCATCGGGCCGGAGATCTCACCGGTGTAGGCACCGGAGTCGTGCGCGGAGATGTCCTGGGCGCCGTACTTGATCTTGAGCTTGTCGCCGTCGACCAGCGTCTGCACCGACCGCAGGTCGGTGAAGGGCGGCAGGACCGCGACCTCTACGGCGTCGAAGTCCTTGTCGGCAAGGGCGAAGGCGAGCTTCTGGACATGGGCGATGGCCTCGAGGTGATTGAGGTTCATCTTCCAGTTGCCCGCCATCAGCGGGGTACGGCCCTCGTTAAGAGCAGTCACGTTGTTCAGTCCTCCAGAGCGGCGAGGCCGGGCAGCGTCTTGCCTTCGAGGTATTCGAGGCTGGCGCCACCGCCGGTCGAAATATGGCCGAATGCATTCTCGTCGAAGCCCAGCAGTCGCACGGCGGCGGCCGAGTCACCGCCACCGACGACGGTGAAGGCGTCCGAGTCCAGCAGCCCCTTCGCGACGGCCTCGGTGCCGCCCGCGTAGTCGGGGTGCTCGAAGACGCCCATCGGGCCGTTCCAGAAGACGGTGCCCGCGTCGGCGAGCTTCGCGGCGTAGAGCTCGCGGGTCTTCGGGCCGATGTCCAGGCCCTCCTGGTCGGCCGGGATGGCGTCCGCGGCGACGGTCTCGGGGTGGGCCGGGGCCTTGGTCTTCAGGTCCGGGAACTCGGTCGACACCAGGATGTCGACGGGCAGGACGAACTCCACACCGCGCTTCTCGGCCCGGGCCAGGTACTCCAGGCAGGCCGGAACCTGGTCCTCCTGGAGCAGCGAGATGCCGACCTCGTGGCCCTTGGCCTTGAGGAAGGTGTACGCCATCCCGCCACCGACCAGGATGCGGTCGGCCTTCTCGATCAGCTGGTCGATGACGGCGAGCTTGTCGGAGACCTTGGCGCCGCCGAGCACGACGGCGTAGGGGCGCTTGACGTCCTCGGTGAGCTTCTTCAGGACGCGCACCTCGGTGGCGATCAGATCGCCGGCGGCGTGCGGAAGCCGCTGGGGCAGGTCGTAGACGGAGGCGTGCTTGCGGTGCACGGCACCGAAGCCGTCGCCGACGTACAGGTCCGCGAGGGCGGCGAGACGGTCGGCGAAGGCGGCGCGCTCGGCGTCGTCCTTGCTGGTCTCGCCCGCGTTGAAGCGAAGGTTCTCCAGAACGGCCACCTGGCCGTCGGCCAGCGAAGCGGTCACGGACGCGGCGGACTCACCGACCGTGTCGGTCGCGAACGCCACGGCCTGCCCGAGGATCTCCCCCAGCCGCTCGGCGGCGGGGCCCAGCGAGAAGGCCGGGTCCGGGGCGCCCTTGGGACGGCCCAGGTGGGAGGCGACGATCACCTTGGCGCCGCGCTCGACGAGCTTGGCGATCGTCGGGGCAACGGCGCGGATCCGGCCGTCGTCGGTGATGGTGGTGCCGTCCAGCGGCACGTTCAGGTCGGCGCGGACAAAGACCCGCTTACCCGCTACCTGGAGGTCGTCGATCGTCTTCATGAGGAGTGACTCCATCACATGGGTCGGTCGGTCGCGGAACGGGGCCCGTACGACGCCTCATCGCGTCGTACGAGCCCCGTCCCCCACATCTCGGTGTCTCGGGTGTCACCCAGAGATCAGAGCTGGCCGCCGACGAAGGTGGTCAGGTCCACCAGGCGGTTGGAGTAGCCCCACTCGTTGTCGTACCAGCCGACGACCTTGACCTGCTTGCCCTGCGACATGGTGAGCTGGGAGTCGAAGGTGCAGGAGGCCGGGAAGTTCACGATGTCCGAGGAGACGATCGGGTCCTCGGTGTACTCCAGGATGCCCTTGAGCTGACCCTCGGCGGCCTTCTGGAAGGCGGTGTTGATCTCGTCCTTGGTGACCTCGCGGTCGAGCTCCAGGACCAGGTCGGTGACCGAGCCGGTGGGGACGGGCACGCGCATGGCGATGCCGTCCAACTTGCCCTTGAGCTGCGGGAGGACCAGGGCGGTGGCCTTGGCGGCACCCGTCGAGGTCGGGATGATGTTCTCCGCGGCGGCGCGGGCGCGGCGCAGGTCGCTGTGCGGGAAGTCCAGGATGCGCTGGTCGTTGGTGTACGCGTGGACCGTCGTCATCATGCCCTTGACGATGCCGAAGTTCTCGTCGAGAACCTTCGCCATCGGCGCCACACAGTTGGTGGTGCAGGAGGCGTTGGAGATGACGTGGTGCTGGGCGGCGTCGTACTTGTCCTGGTTGACGCCCATCACGATCGTGATGTCCTCGTCCTTGGCGGGCGCGGAGATCAGGACCTTCTTGGCGCCGGCCGCGAGGTGCTTCTCGGCGTCGGCCTTCTTGGTGAAGATGCCGGTCGACTCGATGACGATGTCGGCGCCGAGCTCGGCCCACGGGAGGTTGGCCGGGTCGCGCTCGGCCATCGTCTTGAAGGTCTGGTTGCCGACCGTGATGCTGTCGTCGGTGTGGCTGACGGGCTGCTTGAGACGACCCAGGATGGTGTCGTACTTCAGCAGGTGAACCAGGGTGGCGTTGTCGGTCAGGTCGTTGACACCGACGATCTCGATGTCCGCACCCTGCTCCAGGAGCGCGCGGAAGTAGTTGCGACCAATGCGGCCGAATCCGTTGATGCCTACGCGGATCGTCACGAACCGATCTCCTCGTTGGTACGCCGGCGCAGTTACCGGCGAGCTGTATGGGATGTCCCCGACCGCCTCCGACCCTACCCCTTGCAAGAGACGTACGTGACATTGACATCGACGCCCAAAGATGCTCAAGTGAGCGCCCTTCAGCCCCTCTGACGTGCGCTCGTACGCGCCCCCGTCAGCACATCTGCGCAGAGCGGCGCCCCCGGTGCCCAGTGCGGGCGCCGGGGGCGCATACGGACGGAAGGACCGGGCTCCGGTTCAGCCCACCATGCCCTCGGCGAGTTCCTCGGTGAGGTTGGACTCGGTGCCGGGGATGCCCAGGTCCTGGGCGCGCTTGTCGGCCATGGCCAGCAGTCGGCGGATCCGGCCGGCGACGGCGTCCTTGGTCAGCGGCGGGTCGGCGAGGGCACCCAGCTCCTCCAGGGAGGCCTGCTTGTGCTCCATGCGCAGCCGGCCGGCCGCCGCGAGGTGCTCGGGGACCTCCTCGCCCAGGATCTCCAGGGCCCGCTGGACCCGGGCGCCCGCGGCGACCGCGGCGCGCGCCGAGCGGCGGAGGTTGGCGTCGTCGAAGTTGGCGAGGCGGTTGGCGGTGGCCCGGACCTCGCGGCGCATCCGCCGCTCCTCCCACGCCAGCACCGACTCATGAGCGCCGAGCCGCGTCAGCAGCGCGCCGATCGCATCACCGTCACGGACGACGACGCGGTCCACGCCGCGTACCTCACGGGCCTTGGCGCCGATGCCGAGCCGGCGGGCGGCGCCGACCAGGGCGAGCGCCGCCTCGGGCCCGGGGCAGGTGACCTCCAGGGACGAGGAGCGGCCGGGCTCGGTCAGCGAGCCGTGGGCCAGGAAGGCCCCGCGCCAGGCCGCCTCGGCATCGCAGGTCGCGCCGGAGACCACCTGCGGCGGCAGCCCGCGGATGGGGCGGCCGCGGCCGTCCACCAGGCCGGTCTGGCGGGCCAGCTGATCGCCGCCGGCCACGACCCGTACGACATAGCGGCTGCCGCGCCGCAGGCCGCCGGGGGCCATCACCACCAGGTCGGAGCTGTGCCCGAAGATCTCCAGGATGTCCTTGCGCAGCCGCCGGGCAGCGATGCCCGTGTCCAGCTCCGCCTCGATCACGATGCGCCCGCTGACCAGGTGCAGACCGCCCGCGAACCGCAGGATCGACGAGACCTCCGACTTCCGGCAGCAGGTCCGGGTGACGGGGAGCCGGGAGATTTCATCCTTCACCGCTGCCGTCATCGCCATGGGCCGATCCTTCCATGCATCCGAAAAATACGGTCGTACGCGGCTGCCAGCAGCTCCGGGTCGTGCCGGTCGGGGGCTCCCCCGGCGCTCGACCGGGCGTCGTCTCCTTGTGCGGCGACCGCCGCCAGCTCGACCTCGCTGCCGACCAGCTGCTTGGCGGCAACCGTCAGACCTTCGATGTCGGGCACGGCGGCCTTGTCGGCCAGCACCACGTCGAAGGCGAGTTTAGGGGCGTGTCGGGCCAAAACCTCCAAATGACGCTGCGGGGAGAAGCCATCGGTTTCGCCCGGTTGGGGCGCAAGGTTGAGCGAAAGGACTTTTCGGGCCTTGGTCTCCTCCAGCGCCTCGCGCAGCTCCGGCACCAGCAGATGCGGGATCACGGAGGAGAACCAGGAGCCCGGTCCGAGCACCACCCAATCGGCGTCACGTACGGCGGCGACCGCCTCGGGGACGGCCGGCGGGTCCTCGGGGACCACATGGACGGACTGCACCTCGCCGCGGGTGAGCGCGACGGTGGCCTGGCCGCGGACCGTGGTGATCGCGTCCGGCCGGCTCTCCTCATGGCCCTTGACCTGGGCCTGGAGCTCCAGGGGCACCGCCGACATGGGCAGTACCCGGCCGTGCGCGCCGAGCAGTCTGCCGACCAGGTCGAGCGCCTGGACATGGTCGCCGAGCTGCTCCCACAGTGCGACGATCAGCAGATTCCCGACCGCGTGGTCGTGCAGCTCGCCCTCGCTCGTGAAGCGGTGCTGGATCACCCGGGACCAGGTCTGGCCCCAGTCGTCGTCGCCGCACAGCGCGGCCAGCGCCTTGCGCAGGTCGCCGGGCGGCAGGACACCCAGCTCGTCACGGAGGCGCCCGCTGGAGCCACCGTCGTCGGCAACCGTGACGACAGCGGTCAGGTCACCGGTGATACGGCGCAGCGCGGCCAACGAGGCGGACAGGCCCATGCCCCCGCCCAGTGCCACCACTTTGGGGGTGGCCCCCTTCGTCATACGGCCGCTGGGGACAAACCGCCGGACCTTGCGCAGCCGTGGCGCCCGCCCGGTCACTCGCGCCCCATGTCCCGGTGGACGACGACGGTTTCCACCCCTTCGGAGACCAGCCGGCGGGCCAGCTTCTCGGACATCGCGACACTGCGGTGCTTACCGCCCGTGCAGCCCACGGCGATGGTCACATAGCGCTTGCCCTCACGGCGGTAGCCCTCGGCCACGATCCGCAGCAGCTCGGCGTAGCCGTCCAGGAACTCCTTGGAACCCGGCTGGCTGAAGACGTAGCTGGAGACCTCGTCGTTGAGACCGGTGAAGGGGCGCAGCTCGGGGACCCAGTGCGGGTTGGGGATGAAGCGGCAGTCGATGACCATGTCGGCATCGACCGGAAGGCCGTACTTGAAGCCGAAGGACATGACCGTGGCGCGCAGCTCGGGGACCTCTTCGCCGGCGAACTGGGCGTCCATCTTGGCGCGCAGTTCGTGGACGTTGAGGCTGGAGGTGTCGATGACCAGGTCGGCGTCGCCGCGCAGCTCGCGCAGCAGATCGCGCTCGGCGACGATGCCGTCGACGATCCGGCCGTCGCCCTGGAGGGGGTGCGGGCGGCGCACCGACTCGAAGCGGCGCACCAGGGCCTCGTCGGAGGACTCCAGGAAGACGATGCGGCGCTTGACGTTCTGCGCGTCGAGGGTGGCCAGCGACTCCTTGAGGTTGGCGAAGAAGCGACGGCCGCGGACGTCGACGACGACCGCGATCCGGGCGACATTGCCCTGCGAGCGGGCGCCCAGCTCGACCATCGGCGCGATCAGCTCGGGCGGGATGTTGTCGACGACGAACCAGCCGAGGTCCTCCAGACACTTCGCGGCCGTACTGCGGCCGGCGCCGGACATCCCGGAGATGATCACCAACTCGGGGATCGCGGCGCTCTCGCCCTGGTCGGTCGTGCCCGTGCTCACTTGTGCACCGTCTCTCTCGGTTTCCTGCGCTTCGTGCGGTGTACTCATCGTTCCTGCCCCCGTTCTGCCGACAACGCGACCGGTGGGGCCTCGTCATCCTCCATGATCTCTCCTGTGGCGGTGTTCACCGCAGGGGCGGACGGTGCCGCCCCCGCCAGCGCCGCGGCGACCGTCTCCGCGGTCTTGCGTCCGACGCCCGGGACCTCGCAGATCTCGTCGACGGTCGCGGCCCGCAGCTTTTTCACCGAGCCGAAGTGCTTGAGCAGTGCCTGGCGGCGGGTGTCGCCGAGGCCGGCGACGGCGTCGAGCGGCGAGGACTTCAGCCGCTTGGTGCGCTTGCTGCGCTGATAGCTGATGGCGAAGCGGTGCGCTTCGTCGCGGACGCGCTGGAGGAGGTAGAGGCCCTCGCTGCTGCGCGGGAGCACGACCGGGTCGTCGTCCTCGGGCAGCCAGACCTCTTCGAGGCGCTTGGCCAGACCGCACACGGCGACATCGTCGATGCCGAGTTCGTCCAGGGCCCGGCGGGCGGCCGCGACCTGCGGGGCCCCACCGTCGACGACCACGAGCTGGGGCGGGTAGGCAAAGCGCTTGGGGCGGCCGTCCTCGTCGGTCGGGCGGCCGGCCATGGGGTCCGGCTCCAGCTCGTCGTCGTGCGCCGTGACCGTGCCGGTGCCGGTGCCGGTGCCGGTGCCGGGTGTGATGCCGATGTGATCCGTGATGCCGGTGCCGTCCGTGACGCCGGTGCGGTCCGTGGCCCCGGTGCCGGCGGTGGCTCCGGTGCCGGCGGTGATGCCGTTGTCGTCCACCCGGGCGTCGGCGGACGGCTCCTCGGTCCACTCACCGGACTTCTGCTTCTCCTGGAGATAGCGCTTGAAGCGGCGGCCGATGACCTCGTGCATGGACCGGACATCGTCCTGGCCCTGGAAGGTCTTGATCTGGAAGCGGCGGTATTCGCTCTTCCGGGCGAGACCGTCCTCGAACACCACCATCGAGGCGACCACGTCATCGCCCTGGAGGTGGGAGATGTCGAAGCACTCGATGCGCAGCGGCACCGCATCCAGGCCGAGGGCCTCGGCGATCTCCTCCAGGGCGCGGGAGCGGGTGGTGAGGTCGGAGGCGCGCTTGGTCTTGTGCAGGGCCAGGGCCTGCTGGGCGTTGCGGCCGACCGTGGCCATCAGATCCTTCTTGTCGCCGCGCTGCGGGATGCGCAGCGAGACCTGGGAGCCGCGACGCTGGGAGAGCCACTGCGCGACCGGCTCGACGGGCTCGGGGAGCGCCGGGACCAGGACCTCCTTGGGCACGGCGTCGCCCCGCTCCTCGCCGTACAACTGTTGGAGGGCGTGCTCGACGAGACCGCTGGTGGTGACGGCCTCGACCTTGTCCGTCACCCAGCCTCGCTGGCCGCGCACCCGGCCGCCGCGGACGTGGAAGATCTGGACGGCCGCTTCGAGTTCGTCCTCGGCGAGGGCGATCAGATCGGCGTCGGTGGCGTCGGCGAGCACCACGGCGCTCTTCTCCATGGCCCGCTTGAGCGCCCCTATGTCGTCCCGCAGCCGGGCGGCGCGTTCGTACTCCATCTCCTCGGCGGCCTCCTGCATCTGCCGCTCCAGGCGGCGGAGGTAGGCGCCGGTCCGGCCGGCCATGAAGTCGCAGAACTCCTCGGCGAGTTCGCGGTGTTCGTCGGCGGAGACCCGCCCTACGCAGGGTGCCGAGCACTTGCCGATGTAGCCGAGCAGACAGGGGCGGCCGATCTGGGCGGAGCGCTTGAAGACACCGGCGGAGCACGTCCGCACCGGGAAGACCCGCAGCATCAGGTCGACGGTCTCGCGGATGGCCCAGGCGTGGCCGTACGGACCGAAGTAGCGCACGCCCTTCTTCTTGGCACCGCGCATGACCTGGGCGCGCGGGAACTCCTCGTTGAGGGTCACCGCGAGGTACGGATAGCTCTTGTCGTCGCGGTACTTGACGTTGAAGCGCGGGTCGAACTCCTTGATCCAGCTGTATTCGAGCTGGAGCGCCTCGACCTCGGTGGAGACGACGGTCCACTCCACGGAGGCCGCGGTGGTGACCATCGTGCGCGTACGCGGATGGAGGCCGGCCAGGTCCTGGAAGTAGTTGGCCAGGCGCTGGCGCAGGCTCTTGGCCTTGCCGACGTAGATGACCCGGCCGTGTTCGTCGCGGAACTTATAGACCCCCGGCGAGTCGGGGATCTGTCCCGGCTTGGGTCGATAGCTGCTGGGGTCTGCCATGCACACCACCCTACTGACCGGGACCGACAATCACCGTTCCCCGGCCGTCCCCATTCCCCGGCCGTCACCGTTCCCCGGCCATCACCATTCCCCGGGCCATCGCAGTCCCAGGCCGTCCACGTCCCAGCCCGGCGGCCCCGGTCGGCGGCCCCGGTCGGCTACGTGGCGGCGGCTCAGCAGGCGCCGCGCGGGGGCGGCGGCCGGGGAACGGCCGGACGCGCGGCGGCCTGCCCGTCACACCGACGGCATGTGACGGGCAGGCGGACCGGTCAGGCGCTGCGCCGCCTGCGCAGCGCCGCCGAGGCGGACAGCCCCAGCGCGAGCAGGGCGGCGGCGCCCGCCAGGCTCGTGGCGGCGGTCACCGGCAGGCTGTCGCCCGCGAACGCGCCCGCCGAGACGGGCCGCGGGGCGCGGCGCTCCCGACCCCCGGCGGAGGCCGCTGCCGCTGCCGCCTGCCCGTAGCCGCCGTCCTCGCCGCGCTGGTCGTGCGCGGGGCCGGGCAGCTTGTCCCCGTAGGCCCGCGCCACCCGTTTCCGGTAGGCGGCGACGGTGGTCCCGTGCGCACCGACGACCCTGCGGGCGTCCGCGTCCAGTGGCTCGACCCGGTCGCCGTGCTGCACGTACCAGGCATCGATCTGCGGCTCGTGGAAGACCGTGCCGCCCTCGATGTGCCGTGCGGCGTGCGGGATACCGGGCGCCACGGCGTGCGGGATACCGGGCGCCACGGCGTGCGGGATACCGGGCGCCACGGCGTGCGGGATACCGGGCGCCACGGCGTGCGGGTTGCCGGGGGCCACGGCGTGCGCGCCGCTGCGCTTGCGTTCGGCCGCGAAGAACCGGGCGAGGGGGTCCAGTGTTGCGGGGGCGGTGGCCGCCGCGTGCGCGGCGGCGACGCTCGCCGGGGCCGGGCCCGGGGGCCCGGGGACGGGTGCGGCCAGGGCGAGGTGCGGGGTGAGGCCGAGGAGGGCGGTGATGGACGTGCCGGTGGCGACGGCGCGAAGGGCGGTGCGGACGGCGGTGCGCTTCGTCATGGCCTCAGGCTCCTATCCGGTACCGGGAGTGTGTCCAGGAGAAGGTGCTGCCGTTCACGTAGTAGCCGAAATCGCCCCAGTTGTAGCGATTGTTGGTCGACAATGGATCATCCCAGTACACCCAGTGGCGATCCGTGTCATATCCGTAGATCACATGCATGTGGCCACTGCCGGAGGGCCACTGGATCCGGATCTCGACGGTCCGGCCGGCGTCGCTCTCGTTCCGCACACTGTCGTAGCGGAGCCAACCGGTCGTACAGGAACCGGAGTTGACCGGAGTTGATGCCCATCCAACGGGTCGTGGTGTGCCGCCCGAACTGAGGGTGCGGACGCACCGCACCGCCCCGCACCGCACCGCCCCGCCTCGCCCCGCCTCGCGCTGCGCTCCGCGCTCACCGAACGGGGCCCGCCCTCACCCGCCTCCAGCACGAGCCCGCCCGGCGCGGCGTCACCATCGGGGTGGCCAGCCTGAGTTACCGGCAGCAGGAGGCGCGGCGGCCGCAGCGCCCCGCGTCGCTGCGGGCGGTGCGCACCCTGGAGGAAGTGCCCGACCTGCCGGCGTAATCGCTGCACCGGCTGCCGGTGCCGGAGGCGGCGCCCGCCGCCTGGGGGCGGGCGCCGGAGGCGGCGCCCGCCCCCAGGCCGAGCGGCCGACAGGGACTGACGCTCAGCGGGCAGCACCGCGCCGTGCACCTCGTGGAGCAGGGGGGTACGCCCCGGGATACCGGGCATCTCCGGGGACCGGGGGGAGGCCCTGGCATCGTCTGGGACCGGGGATGAGCCCCGGGCGGCGCCGGCGGGCCGGTGCCTCAGCCCGCGATCAGCTTGCCGCCCTCGGCCTTGACCGGGACCTCGGGCAGCGGCTCGGACGCCGGCCCCTGGATGACCTTGCCGGTGGTGACGTCGAAGCGGCTGCCGTGGCAGGGGCAGCTGCCCTCCTTCTTCTCGACCTCGGCCAGGATGCAGCCGGCGTGGGTGCACTTGGCGCTGAAGCACTTGTAGGTGCCCTTGGCGGGCTGCGAGACGACGAGCCGGTCCTCGTGGTAGAGCTTGGCGCCGCCGACCGGCACCTCGGCGGCGGCTCCGAGATCGACCGGCTCGGCGGGCCGTGCCGGGGCGTTCGCGCCCGAGTCCCCTGGCGAGCAGGCCGCCAGGCCGAAGCCGGCGGCACCGGCGAGCGCGGCCCCCCGCAGCACGGTCCGTCGGGCGGGGGGCTGGCTCATGGCTGCTCCAGAGGTCATGGCATCAGTGGCGGGCGGCTCCCGACGATACCGGCACAGATCGTTCCGCTTCCGGCCGGGCCGGGCGTCCCCGCAGCAGGTCCTGCTCGGCCTCCTCCGGGCTGCGGCCCTTGGTCTCCGGCAGCAGCGGCTGTGCGAAAGGGAATGCCGACAGGGTCGTACCGGCGAAGAACAGGAAGTTGCTCCCGGGGGGGGCGACGGCGACCCGACCACCGACCGCCCGGCCGGTCACCGCCGCGCCCACCGCCACGACCTCGCCGGTCGGCTCGTGCCCCGGAACCGAACCAGCGGATGGACCGCGGCGGGCAGCTCACCGCCGAGGAGATGCCATATCGGTGCCGCACAGCCCACAGGACGTGACGCGCACGACCACCTCATCGGGCTCCGGGGGCGGGGGGCGGGGGCGGGCAGCTCGGTGACAGCGGTGCTGCCCCCCTTGCCCGGTGCGGTGACCACGAGAGCGCGCATCGGCGCCTCCTCACGACGTCGTGCGGGATGGCGACGCCGGGAAGACAGCTACGTCGTGCGGGATGGCGACGCCGGGAAGGCAGCTGGGCGTAAACGCTTACGCAAGCGTTTACGTTTTCGATGGACTGCTCGTAATGTGGTGGACCTCGCGGGACGAGGCCATGGGAGGCCGCGGCGCCGACGGGGTGCCGCACACTCGGGGAGGAAGAGCCGGATGACGACGATGACGGACGTGGCACGGCGCGCGGGGGTCTCCGTCGCCACGGTCTCGCATGTACTGAACGACACCCGTCCGGTGCGGCCCGACACCCGTGCCGCGGTGCTCGGCGCCATCGACGAGCTCGGCTACACCCACAACACCCTGGCCCGCTCCCTGGTCACCTCCCGCACCCGCTCGATCGGACTGGCGGTCTCGGCGATCAGCAACCCGTACTTCACCGAGATCCTCCAGGGTGTCGAGGCCGGCGCCCTGGAGGCCGGCTACAGCCTGCTGATCACCGATCCGCACGACGACCCGCGGCACGAGCGCAAGGTCGTCCAACTGCTGCACGAGCGACGCGTGGACGGCATGATCGTGGCGCCGTCCGCGGAGCCCGCCGAGATGGTGGAGTATCTGGCCCGCCGCGAGGTGCCCACCGTCTTCCTGGACCGGCTGGTCGGCGGCGGCCATGACCAGGTGTGCGCCGAGAACACCGGACCGGTGCGTCAACTGGTCAAGCATCTCGCCGAGTTGGGGCACACCCGGATCGGCCTGGTGGCCGGTCTCCCCGGGCTGAGCACGACCACCGAGCGGGTCCAGGGCTACCGCGAGGGCCTGCGCGCCCACGGCCTGCCGTTCGCGCCGGAACTCCTCGCCGGCGGCAACTCCGAGGCGGCGGGTGCCCAGGACGCCACCCGCCGGCTGCTGGCCGCCCCGGAACCGCCCACCGCGATCATCACCGCCAACAACGCGATGACCATCGGCACCCTCCGGGCCCTGCGCGAGCTCGGCCTGGACGTGCCCCGCGATATCGCGCTGGCCTGCTTCGACGACTTCTCGTGGGCCGATCTGTTCACGCCCCGGCTGACCGCGATCGCCCAGCCCAGCAAGGACATCGGGGCGGCGGCGGTGCGGCTGCTGCTGGAGCGCCTGGCGGAGCCGGACCGGGCCCCGCGCACCGTCCGCCTCCCCTGCACCTTTGTGCACCGTACGTCGTGCGGCTGCGCCGAAACCGTCCCGGCCACGCCCCCGGCCGCTCAGGAAAGGAACCCCCTCCCGTGATCGTTGTCGCCGGCGAGGCGCTGATCGACCTCGTCCCCAGCCCGCAGGACACTCCCCCCTCCATGGAAGGCACGGGAGGGACCACCCCCACCCCGGACGTCCGGTTGCCGGCGCTGCTGCCGCGGCGCGGCGGCGGCCCGTACAACACCGCGGTCGCGTTGGGGCGGCTGGGCTCGCCGGCGGCGTTCTGCTCCCGGATCTCGACCGACAGCTTCGGCGAGGCGCTGCTCCAGGGGCTGCTCAGCGGCGGTGTCGACACCTCCTTGGTGCAGCGCGGCAACGAGCCGACCACCCTCGCCGTGGCGGACATCAGCCCGGACGGGTCGGCGGGCTACGGCTTCTATGCGGACGGCACCGCCGACCGGCTCTTCACCCTGCCGCCCGCGCTGCCCGCCGGGGTCCGTGCGCTCTCCCTGGGCACCTGCTCGCTCGTCCTGGAACCGGGCGCGAGTGCGTACGAGTCCCTGCTGCGCCGCGAGGCCCGGCGGGGTGTCTTCACGGCGCTCGACCCCAACATCCGGCCCGGTCTGATCCCTGACCCGGACGCCTACCGGGCCCGCTTCCTCTCCTGGCTTCCCGACCTCGCCCTGCTGAAGCTGTCGGAGGAGGACGCCCTGTGGCTGGCCGGTGCCGGGGACGGGGCCAGCGCCGGGGACGGGGCGTGTGCCGGAGCCGGCGCGGCGCCGGGCGGTGCGTGGGAGGCGGTCGCCGCGGCGGCGAGGGAATGGCTGGCGGCGGGACCCGCGGCGATCGTCCTCACCCGTGGGGGCGACGGTCTGACGGTACTGAGGCGCGGCGTCGCTGAGCTGACGGTCCCCGGCGAGCGGGTCACCGTCGTCGACACCATCGGGGCCGGCGACACGGTCAACGCCGCGCTCCTGCACCGCCTGGACGCCCATGACGCCCTCTCGTACGCCGCCGTCGCCGCTCTCGGTGACGACGGCTGGCACGACATCCTGCGCTTCGCCGCCCGTGCAGCCGCCGTCACCTGCTCCCGCGCGGGAGCGGAACCGCCGTTCGCCACGGAGTTGGCGGCGTAGGCGGCGTAGGCAGCGTAGGCAGCGTAGGCAGCGGGGCGGGGCCACGGCGCCGACCGGGAAAGGGAAGCGGCGGCACAGCGAGGACGCCGCCCGGTGAGGACGCCGCCCGGCGAGGAGCGGCGGCACAACGGAATGCGGCGGCCCGCGGCGGAGCATCGTCCTGCGCACCACAGCGGGCCGTCACCGCCCCCTGGGGAGAGCGGTGACGGCCCGGCAGGAACGTGCGGCGGTGTCAGGAGGCCTTGCGGGCCCGCGCCGTCGTCTTCTTGGCCGCGGCCGCGGTCTTCTTGGCGGCCGTCTTCTTCGCCGCGGCCTTCTTGGCCACCGGCTTCTTCGCGGTGGCCCCCGCCGGGGCGGCATCGCTGACGCGGTCGCCGAGGATCTCCCGCAGGAACTTGCCGGTGTGGCTGGCCGGGATCGAGGCGACGCCCTCCGGGGTGCCCTCGGCGACGACCAGACCACCGCCGTTGCCGCCTTCGGGACCCATGTCGACGACCCAGTCCGCCGTCTTGATCACATCGAGGTTGTGCTCGATGACGATCACCGTGTTGCCCTTGTCCACCAGGCCGGACAGCACATTGATCAGCTTGCTGATGTCGTCGAAGTGCAGACCGGTGGTCGGCTCGTCGAGGACATAGACCGTGCTGCCCGTCGAGCGCTTCTGGAGCTCGCTGGCCAGCTTGACGCGCTGCGCCTCACCACCGGAGAGCGTCGGCGCGGACTGGCCGAGCCGGACATACCCGAGACCGACCTCGTTGAGCGTCTTGAGATGCCGGGAAATGGTCGGCACCGCCTCGAAGAAGCTCAGCGCCTCCTCGATGGGCATGTCCAGCACCTCGGCGATGGACTTGCCCTTGTAGTGGACCTCCAGCGTCTCCCGGTTGTAGCGCGCGCCGTGGCAGACCTCGCACGGCACATACACATCCGGCAGGAAGTTCATCTCGATCTTGATCGTGCCGTCGCCGGAGCAGTTCTCGCAGCGGCCGCCCTTCACGTTGAAGGAGAAGCGCCCCGGCAGATAGCCGCGGACCTTGGCTTCCATCGTCTCCGCGAAGAGCTTGCGGACATGATCGAAGACGCCGGTGTAGGTGGCCGGGTTGGAACGCGGGGTACGGCCGATCGGTGACTGGTCGACATGAACGACCTTGTCCACCAGGTCGTCGCCGGCCACCCGGGTGTGCCGGCCCGGCACCGACTTGGCGCCGTTCAGCTCGCGTGCCAGGTGGGTGTAGAGGATGTCGTTGACCAGCGTCGACTTACCGGACCCGGAGACGCCGGTGACGGCGGTGAACACTCCGAGCGGGAAGGAGACGTCGATGTCGCGGAGGTTGTTCTCCTTCGCGCCATGGACCGTCAGCTGCCGCGACGGGTCGGCGGGCCGCCGGATGTCCGGGGTCGCGATGACCTTCTTGCCGGACAGGTACTGGCCGGTGATCGACTCCTTGGTGGCCAGCAGCTGCTTCATCGGCCCGCTGTGCACGACCTTGCCGCCGTGCTCGCCCGCGCCGGGGCCGATGTCCACCACCCAGTCCGCGACCTTGATGGTGTCCTCGTCGTGCTCGACGACGATCAGGGTGTTGCCCATGTCGCGCAGCCGCACCAGGGTCTCGATCAGCCGGTGGTTGTCGCGCTGGTGCAGACCGATCGACGGCTCGTCGAGGACATAGAGCACGCCCACCAGGCCGGAGCCGATCTGGGTGGCGAGGCGGATGCGCTGGGCCTCGCCGCCGGAGAGGGTGCCGGCCGCGCGGTTCAGCGAGAGGTAGTCCAGGCCGACGTCGACCAGGAACTTCAGCCGCTCGTTGACCTCCTTGAGGACCCGCTCGGCGATCTTCTTCTCGCGGGCGGTGAGCTTCATGTCCCGCAGGAAGTCGGCGCAGTCGCTGATCGACATGGCCGCGACCTCGGCGATCGACCTCTCCTGGACCGTGACGGCGAGCACGATCGGCTTCAGCCGGGTGCCCTCACAGGTCGGGCAGGGCACCTCGCGCATATAGCCCTCGAAGCGCTCCCGGCTGCTGTCGCTCTCCGCCTCGGAGTGCCGCCGCTTGACGAACGGGACGGCGCCCTCGAAGGGGGTGGTGTAGGCCCGCTGGCGGCCGTACCGGTTGCGGTAGCGCACCTCGATCTGGGTCTTGTGGCCGTTCAGCAGCGCCTTCTTGGCGCGGGCCGGCAGCCCGGCCCAGGGGATGTCCGTACGGAATCCGAGGGCGTCCGCCAGCGCGCCGACCAGTCGGCCGAAGTACTCCTTGGTGTGGCCGTGCGACCAGGGGTGGATGGCGCCCTCGTCGAGGGAGCGGTCCTCGTCGGGGACGATCAGGTCGGGGTCGACCTCCATGCGCGTACCGATGCCGGTGCAGTCCGGGCAGGCGCCGAAGGGCGAGTTGAAGGAGAAGGAGCGGGGCTCCAGCTCCTCGAAGGAGAGGTCGTCGTAGGCGCAGTACAGATGCTCCGAATACATCCGCTCGCGCTGCGGGTCGTCCGCGTCCAGATCGACGAAGTCGAGGATGACCATGCCGCCGGAGAGCCCGAGGGCGGTCTCGACGGAGTCGGTCAGCCGGCGCTTGGCGGACTCCTTGACCGTGAGGCGGTCGACGACCACCTCGATGGTGTGCTTCTCCTGCTTCTTCAGCTTCGGTGGCTCGGAGAGCTGGATCGTCTCCCCGTCGACCCGGGCCCGGCTGTAGCCCTTCGTCTGGAGGTCGGAGAAGAGATCGACGAACTCGCCCTTGCGCTCGCGCACCAGTGGGGAGAGCACCTGGAAGCGGCTGCCCTCGGGGAGTTCGAGCACCTTGTCGACGATGGCCTGCGGCGACTGCCGGGCGATCGGCCGCCCGCACTCGGGGCAGTGCGGCTTGCCGATACGGGCGAAGAGCAGACGGAGGTAGTCGTAGACCTCGGTGATCGTGCCGACCGTCGAGCGCGGGTTGCGCGACGTCGATTTCTGGTCGATCGAAACCGCGGGGGACAGGCCCTCGATGAAGTCCACATCGGGCTTGTCCATCTGCCCGAGGAACTGCCGGGCATAGGAGGAGAGCGACTCGACATAGCGCCGCTGCCCCTCGGCGAAGATCGTGTCGAAGGCGAGCGAGGACTTGCCCGACCCGGAGAGCCCCGTGAAGACGATGAGGGAGTCGCGGGGGAGGTCGAGCGAGACGTTCTTGAGGTTGTGCTCGCGAGCGCCACGGACGATGAGACGGTCGGCCACGCCGGTCGGCACCTTTCTTGGGAGGGGGCGGGGGCCGCGGCTCCTGCGTCCGCCGCGCGGTGGGTGAGCAGAGGCGACGGAGCGGAGCGGAGCCCCCGACCCAGGGTATGGGGCCCGCCGCGGCACTGTGTTTGGGATGCCACACACGAGCCTATAGCACGCGCATTCGATTTAGGGGGTTCGCAAGCCCTCTTCACCCGAACGTGTGGCGGCCCCACAATCTTCCCCGCGCCGGCCGCACGCCCGTACGCTGCAGGAACTCTCCCGTCAGGCACATCCGGGCAGCGCACGCTCCAGCGCATCGAACGTGCGCCGCAGCACCTCCGCCTGTTCAACGGCCACCTCGTCCACCGGGTCACCCCCGAGCTGCCGGGCCAGCGCTTCGGCACACGCCGCCCGGATCCCCGCGACGATCAGCGCCGCGGCCAGCCGGGCGTCCCGGCCGGGGCGGTCCGCTTCACCGCCCGCCGCCTCGGCCAGCAGCACGGCCAGGGCGTTCTCCATCTCCTCGAGCGCCTCCCGGCCCCGCGCGCGCAGCGCCGGCGAGTCCAGCACCGTCCGCCAGAAGTGCTCGAACCCCTCCCCCACGGCGGCCAGCGGATGCCGCTTTGCCAGCAGCCCGAGCGCCAGCCGGCGCAGCGCGGCGAGCGGCGACTCGTCCGCACCGCGCTCGCGGACGGCGCGGGTGAGGAGCTCCCGGACCTCGGGGATCCGGTCGAGGAAGAGGTCCTCCTTGCGCGGGAAGTAGTTGAAGACCGTCATCGTGGACACCTCGGCGGCGCGGGCCACCTCGGCGACGGTCACATTGTCGAAGCCCCGCCGGATGAACAGCAGCGTGGCCTCGCCGGAGATCCGCTGCCGGGTGCGCAGCTTCTTGCGCTCGCGCAGCGTCAGCCGCCCGTCGTCCGCAAGGAAACCGGTCTCGGCCCGCCGGCCGCCGGCCTCGCCGCCCGCAGGCTCTTCACCACTGCGCCCCCCTTCACCACTACGCCGCTCCTCGTCACTACGCCGCTCCTCGTCCGTCATGGCCGAAAGGGTAGCCACGGTTTTAGCCACAACAAATTTATAGTCACTACACTTACCTCCATGAAACATGACGCAGACGTAGTAGTGGCAGGGGGCGGCCCGGTGGGGCTGATGCTCGCCTGCGAACTCGCCCTGGCTCAGGTGTCGGTCGTCGTCCTGGAGCGGCTGACCGACGTGGATACGAAGATCAAGGCGGGGGCGATCAACTCCCCCACGTCAGAGGCCCTTTACCGGCGCGGAATGCTGCCCGGCCTGGCGGCGGCACAGCGCGACGCCTACGACAGGGTCAGCTCGTTCATGCGGCAGCGCCAGGCCGCCGGCGCCACCGGGGTGCAGCAGCCACCGAAGTTCGCCGGGCACTTCGCGGGCATCATGCTGCGCGGCGACCTGCTGGACGAGTCCGACCCGGACTTCGACGGCCCCGGCCCCGCCACCGAGGTCGGCTTCGTCCCCCAGGAGCCCCTGGAGCGGCTGCTCGGTGCCCGCGCCGCCGAACTGGGGGTCGACCTGCGCCGCGGGGTGACCCTGACCGGCTTCGACGCCGACGAGGACGGTGTGCACGTCCACACCTCGGACGGGTCGCTGCGCACCGGCTGGCTGGCCGGCTGCGACGGCGGCCGCAGTACCGTCCGCCGGCTCGCCGGTTTCCCCTTCCCCGGTACGGCCCCGGAGATCACCGGCCATCAGGCCATCGTCGAGATGACCGGCGCCGACGCCCTGGGCGCAGGCTGGAACTGCACCCGGACGGGGACGTACGTCCACGGCCCGGTGCCCGGCCGGATCCTCACCGTGGAGTTCGACGGGCCGCCCACGGACCGCGAAGCCCCCGTCACCACCGAGGAGTTGCAGACCTCCTTGCGGAAGGTGTCCGGGGTCGCGGACGTCACGATCCACAAGGTGCACTCGGCGACCCGGTTCACCGATAACGCGCGCCAGGTGCCCGATTACCGGTCGGGGCGGGTGCTGCTCGCCGGTGACGCGGCGCACGTCCACTCGCCGTTCGGCGGCCAGGGCCTGAATCTCGGCATCGGCGACGCCATGAACCTCGGCTGGAAACTGGCCGCCACGGTGCACGGCCGGGCACCGGAGGGGCTGCTCGACAGCTACACGGCCGAGCGGCACCCCCTGGGAGCATGGGTGCTGGAGTGGACCCGGGCCCAAGTGGCGCTGATGCGGCCGGAGTCGCACGCCCGGGCACTGCGCGGGGTGATCGCAGAACTGGCGGAAACGGTCACCGCCACCACCTTCTTCGCCAAGAAGATCTCCGGCGTCCGGCAGCACTACGACCTGCCCGGCGACCATCCGCTGACCGGCCGCAGCGCGCCCGACCTGGAACTCCAGGACGGCACCCGGCTCGCGGACCATCTGCACGGCGGGCAGGGGCTGTTGCTCGATCTCGCCGGGGACGCCGAGGTGCGCAGGTGCGCCACCGGATACGGCGACCGGATACGGGTGCTCACGGTGGGCTGCCCGGGGCGGCCCGGTCTGGCCGGCCTTCTGGTACGTCCTGATGGGGCCACCGCCTGGGCGGTGGACGCCCCCGGCGGCCCGGACGGGCTGGACGCCGCGCTCCGGCTCTGGTTCGGGGCGCCCGGCGAAGCGGCGGCCTGACCTCCGGGCCCGAGGCCCTCGCGGGCGGCGCAGACCGGCGGATCCTCCCTGCTGCCACGCGCCGCCCGCTCCGCCCGCGTACCCCTCGATCGGCGCCGGCCCACTCCCGAACCCGCCGTGACGGCGCTAGCGTCGGACCATGACCCCCACCTCGCCCGACTTCTTGCACGATGTGGCAGCCGTTCGTGAGGCCACCGACCGGCTCCTCGTCTCGGTGAGCAAACTCGACGACGCAGCGATCGGCGAGCCGTCGCTGCTGCCCGGCTGGACCCGCGGCCATGTCCTCTCCCATCTGGCCCGCAACGCGGACGCGCTGGGCAACCTCCTCACCTGGGCGCGGACGGATGTGCCCACGCCGATGTACGCCGGCCCCGAGGCCCGTGCCGCCGATATCGAGCGGGGCGCCGACCGCCCGCTGGCGGTGCATCTGGAGGATCTCAAGGAGTCCGCCGCACGGTTCGACACGGCGATGGAGGCGCTGCCGGAGTCCCGCCGCGCCTACGAGGTCGAGATGCGCAACCACGTCGTCGAACGGGCCGACCGGCTGCCGCTGCGCCGGCTGGCCGAGCTCGAACTGCACCATGTCGACCTCGGCGTGGGCCACACCGTCGACCAGCTCTCCCCCGACTTCGTCGAGCGCCAACTGGCCTTCCTGGCCACGGTCAAGTTCGCCGGCCACCCGGATCTGCCCCCGCTGGAACTGCGGTCCGACGACGGCCGCCGGTGGCGCACCGGCCGCCTCGCCACCGGGCCGGGCGCCGAGGACCGGCCCGTGGTGGTGACGGGCTCCGCGGTCGCGCTGGTGGGCTGGCTCACCGGACGCGGCGAGGGCGGCTCTCTCGACGGTCACGGCTCCGTCCTGCCCGCGGTGCCGCCGCTCTAGAGTGGTCCCATGGGCTACAGCGGAGCAGTGAAGGTCGGCGGACCGGCCGACGTGCACGAGCTGACCGACCTGATGATCTCGAAGGTCGCGGTCGGTCCGATGGACAACAACGCCTATGTGCTGCGATGCCGGGCGACCGATGAGCAGTTGCTGATCGACGCGGCCGCGGAACCGCACACCCTTCTCGCGCTGATCGGCGACAGCGGTATCGGGTCCGTGGTCACCACGCACCGGCACGGCGACCACTGGGGCGCGCTGCGCGAGGTCGTCGATGCGACGGGCGCACGGACCTACGCGGGGCGGTACGACGCCGAAGGCATTCCCGTCCCCACGGATGTGCCGGTCGAGGACGGCGACACCCTCACCGTCGGCCGGGTCGAGCTGACCGCGCGCCATCTGGTCGGGCACACACCGGGCAGCATCGCGCTGGTCTACGACGACCCGCACGGCGCTCCGCATCTGTTCACCGGGGACTGCCTGTTCCCCGGTGGCGTCGGCAACACCTTCGGCAGCGCCGAGAACTTCACCCGGCTGATCGACGATGTGGAGCGCAAGCTCTTCGGCGAACTTCCCGACGAGACCTGGGTCTATCCGGGCCACGGCTCCGACACCACGCTCGGCGCGGAGCGGCCGCACCTCGCCCAGTGGCGCGAGCGCGGCTGGTAACGCAGGGGGACGGCCAGGGCGAGGTACCGCGGGTACTCCCCTCAGGGGACCCCTACGAACGACGGCGCCCGGTTCGCGCTCCGGTGAGGAGCGGGAACCGGGCGCCGCACGCCGTGCGGCCGGCCTCAGACGTCGATGCGCTCCTTGGCCGCCGCGTCGGCCGCGGCCTGCTTCTTCGAGGCACGCAGGCTGGTGATCGTCGTGACGACCAGCACGGCACAGATGACGCCCAGCGAGACCGGAATACTGATCTCCGGAACAGCCACCCCGGACTCGTGCAGGGCGTGCAGCACCAGCTTCACACCGATGAACCCCAGGATGATCGACAGGCCGTACGAGAGGTGGACCAGCTTCTTGAGCAGGCCGCCGATCAGGAAGTACAGCTGCCGCAGACCCATCAGGGCGAAGGCGTTGGCGGTGAAGACGATGTACGGGTCCTGGGTGAGGCCGAAGATCGCCGGGATGGAGTCCAGCGCGAAGAGGACATCGGTGGTGCCGATCGCCAGCATGACGATCAGCATCGGCGTCATCAGCCGCTTGCCGTTCTCCACGATGAACAGCTTGGTGCCGTGGTACGTGTCGGTCGACGGGAAGCGCTTCTCGACCAGCTTGAGGAAGCGGTTCTCCTCGAACTCCTCGTCCTCCTCCTCGGCACGGGCCTCCTTGATCAGCTTCCACGCCGTCCAGATGAGGAACGCGCCGAAGATGTAGAACACCCAGGAGAAGTTGGCGATGATCGCGGCGCCCGCGCCGATGAAGCCGGCCCGCAGCACCAGCGCGATCAGCACACCCACCATCAGCACCCGCTGCTGGTAGATCGCCGGGACCGCGAACTTCGCCATGATCAGTACGAAGACGAAGAGGTTGTCGACGCTCAGGGACTTCTCGGTGATGAAGCCCGCGAAGAATTCACCGGCCGGCGCGGCACCGCCGAACAGCAGCAGCCCGAGGCCGAAGAGCCCGGCAAGCGCGATCCAGACACCGGTCCAGATTCCGGCCTCCTTGAGGGAGACCTCGTGCGGTTTACGTCCGCCGATAAAGAAATCGGCGGCGATCAGGGCGCACAGACCAAGGATGGTCAGCACCCACAGGTTCAGGGAAACGTCCACTGCTCCTCCGGCAGAGTCGTACGGCACTTACAGCGTCGTCGCTGCCGGAGGTCTCTTCCGCCCCGCTCCGCCGCATGGGGGAACGGGGCCGACGCCCCGGGATCGCGTCACACTCGCGATCCGTGATGACGGGTACGTCGTAGCGGGAATACTCCCCTCCGCACCAAGAAGCGTAAAGGAAGGGCAATGAATAGTAAAGAAAAAGGCAAAAGGCCTGGTCAAGATGGCCGACGAGCGGCCGCTACCCGGCTCAGCACCTGGTGCACCACCTGACTTCCCTTCGGGGGGAGCGGTGGCTCGTACGTCCAGGCATGACCGACCCAGGGGTCGGCGAGATGGGCATCGGGCACCGGTGTGATCCGCAGCAGCGAGCGCCACAGCGGGTCGAGGACCGGACCGTATTCCCGGGCCTGGGCGCGGTCGGCGACCATCATCAGCTGCACGCCGACGGCCGGCCCCTCGTCGGCGAGGTAGCGGAGCCGGGTGAGGGCGCGGTCGTCGAAGCCGTGCGGGAAATCGTGCACGATCAGCAGCTGGCCGGCGGTGTCGAGGTCCGGCGGGAGGGAGTCCGCTGCGCGGTGGCGCACGGCCAGCTGGACGAGGTCCACCCGTCGCGTCAGCTCCTCCAGCACCGCGGTCACCCCCTGGGCGCCGGGCACCGGGGCGGCGGGCAGCACACCGCTCTCCACCAGCGGCGCAAGTGCGGGCGCAGCGGTACCGCCCGGGTCGATGACCTGGACCGCGAAGTCACCGGCGGGGTGGATGGCCAACAGCCGGGCGGCGATCGCCACGGCCGTCTCCATGGCCTGCCGGCGCAGCTCCGCCTCGTCGGGCGACCCGTCCGTGAGCGCGCTGCCCAGTTCCCGCCGGGCGATATCGCGCCCGGGGTCGGGGCCGGTGCCCGCGGCGTAGGAATCGGGCCCGCAGTCGATCCACAGCCCGCGCTCCAGGGGGAGGCGTACCAGCATCGGAATGCGCAGGTCCAGGACTTCCGGGAGGTGCAGATCGCCCAGGCGCAACGCCATTGGACGCGTGGTCGGGGCGTGGTAGCCCTGCCAGACGGGGTTGTCCCAGCGGGCGAAGGCGGGCGGCAGGGCGGGCTCGACGACCGCCGACTCGGCCGCGAGCTGTGCGAGGTCACGGTCGAGGGCGGCGCGGGCCTGGGTGACGAGGGCGGCGTGCTTGTCGCGGGCGGCGGCACGGGCGTCGTCGGCCGCCGTGCCGAGGCGGTTGCGCGGGTCGGACAGGACCTGGTCGAGCTCCTGCTCCAGGCGCGACTCGGCGAAGCCGGATGCGCTGCGGTAGGCCGCGACCGAGCGGGCCAGGTCCTCGAACATCCCCCAGACCTGGTTGTAGAGCCGCTCCTCCATGCTCCAGCCGGCGGCGTCACCGGCCACGGGCTGCGGGGGGCCGCCGGCCGACGCGGGGCTGCCGGCCGACGAGGAAGCGGGGGCGGCCGGTGCCGGTGCCGGACCGGCTGGTGCCGGGGTGTTGCGGCGCTTCGGATGGCGGTAGTCGACGGGGCCGTCGCCCACGGACGCGGGCGCTGCGCCTGCCGTGTCGGCTCCGGCCTGCGCTCCTGCCCCGGGGCCGGCCCCGAGTCCGGCCCCGGGTCCGGCCCCGGGTCCGGCCCCTGGTCCGGTCCCTGGTCCGGTCCCGGAGGGTGCCGGGCCGTCAGCTGCGGGAGGGTGCGCGGAGGACGGACCGGCACCGGGCCGTTCGGACCGGCTCGCCGCCACGGGGGCGGGCGCAGGGACCGCGCGGGCCTGTCCCCGGCCGACCGCTTCCTCGATCTCCGCGGCCAGCTCCGCCGCCTGCGGCAGGCCCTGGTCGCCGAGCATCGCCGTGAGGCCGTCGGCATACCCCTGGCCCACGGCGCGTACCTTCCAGCCGCCCTGCCGTCGATAGAGCTCCACGGCGACGACGGCGGACTCGGCGCCCAGGCCGGTGACGGTGTAGCGGGCGAGGCCGGTGCCGTCGAGGTCGGTGACCGTGACGGCGGGCGCGGCGGCCGACCCGAAGGTGGTCAGGGCGCCGGTCCCGCCGGTCAGCGCCAGCAGCACGCTCACCCGGTGGACGGCGCCCGGCAGCGCGTCGAGGTCCACCGCGATGCGGTGCTCGGCGGCCGCCTGACGGGGAACCTCGATGCCGGTGCGACGCGGCGCGCCCGGGTGGGCCACCGCCTCGGCGCCGGCGAGCCTGCCCTGCTCGTCGCCGAGGGTGACCCCGGCCATGACGGCAGCGCCCGCCGTCACCCGGATCTCCACCCGCGTCCGGTCCAGTGGATGGTTCTGCCCCCGGACCAGCTCGGCCGTCATCGTTGTTCCCCCTGGTGGTTGTGGCATGCCCGGGCCTGCCCCGGGCGCGGGCCCGGGGGTTCGACGGCGCGGCCCGGTACGCGCCGCCGCGACGGTGGTGGCTACAGGTGCGGCAGGATCGCCGGCACGAGGTCCTGGAACGTGCGGCCGACGGAGGGCTCGCCGATGGCGGTCATCTGCCAGCCGTCGCCCACGCGGTGCACCTTGGACATGACCTGTGCGGTGTAGTTGCCGCCGCCCGTCAGGGTGTACCGGGCCAGTTCCTGGCCCGTGGTCTCGTCGACCAGGCGGCAGAACGCGTCCTGCACCTCGGCGAACGTCTGGCCGGTGAAGGAGTTGACGGTGAACACGATCTGGTCGATGTGCACCGGCACCCGCGCCAGGTCGACCAGGATCGCCTCGTCGTCGCCGCCCTGGCCCGCGCCGCCGACCAGGTTGTCGCCGGTGTGCCGGACCGCGCCGTCGTCGCTGACCAGGTGCTGGAAGAAGACGACGTCTATCGGCTTCTGGCCGGCGAACAGCACCGCCGAAGCGTCGAGGTCGATCTCGCTGGTCCGCCTGCCGAACAGGCCACGGCGCGGCGCCGAGCGCCACCCCAGCCCCATCCGCACCGCGGTCAGGCTTCCGCCGTCGGACTTCTGCAGGCTGATGCCCTGCCCCTTGGACAAATTGACCGACACGCGCCGTCCCCTCTCTGTACTGTCCCCGCCCAGCTTTCCGGCGGCCCCTTCGACCCTACGCACGACGACGGGCCGGGGGCGCGCCGGACCCGCGTTTTGTGGCGCTTCTGCAACACACCGGGCGCCGCTGGACAACCCCCCGCTCACGTGCGGCGATGCCGCACCGGGACGGCTGGTGGCCGCCCGGGCGGGCAGCCGCGCACCACCCCGGCACTCCCCCTCAGCCCCTCCCTCTCAGCTCATGCCCCTCCAGCTCATGCCGCTCCCCCTTACTTCACCCCGGCCTCCCTCATTTGCCGCAGTTCCTTCTTCAGTTCGCCCACCTCGTCGCGCAGCCTGGCGGCGACCTCGAACTGCAGCTCGGCCGCGGCGGCCCGCATCCGCTCCGTCATCTCCTCGATGAGCGCGGCCAGTTCGGCGGCGGGACGGTCCGTCAGGGCCGCATCCGCCTTGCCGCCCTTGCCCTTCGCGGCCTTTCCGCCGAGCGCCGGGACCGGCGCCTTGCCCGGGGCCTCCTTGGCGTCGGCGCCCTTGCGGAACCCCGTGCCCAGCAGCTCCTGGGTGTCGATCTCCTCGCGGGCGAGGGTGGCGACGATGTCACCGATCTTCTTGCGGAGCGGCTGCGGGTCGATGCCGTTCTCCTTGTTGTACGCCAGCTGCTTCTCCCGGCGGCGGTTGGTCTCGTCGATGGCCTTCGCCATCGCCGGGGTGATCTTGTCGGCGTACATGTGCACCTGTCCGGAGACATTGCGCGCCGCACGCCCGATGGTCTGGATGAGCGCCGAACCGGACCGCAGGAAGCCCTCCTTGTCGGCGTCCAGAATGGCCACCAGCGAGACCTCGGGGAGGTCGAGGCCCTCCCGCAGCAGGTTGATGCCCACCAGGACGTCGTACTCACCCGATCGCAGCTCACGCAGCAGCTCCACCCGGCGCAGGGTGTCCACGTCGCTGTGCAGATAGCGCACCTGGATACCGAGCTCGAGGAAGTAGTCCGTAAGGTCCTCGGCCATCTTCTTGGTGAGGGTGGTGACCAGGATGCGCTCGTCCTTCTCCGTGCGCGTACGGATCTCGTGCACCAGGTCGTCGATCTGTCCGTCGGTGGGCTTGACCACCACTTCCGGGTCGACCAGGCCGGTCGGGCGGATGATCTGCTCCACGAAGCCGTCGCCCCGGGCGAGCTCGTACTTCCCGGGAGTCGCGGACAGGTAGACGGTCTGGCCGATGCGCCCCAGGAACTCTTCCCACTTCAGCGGCCGGTTGTCCATGGCGGACGGGAGCCGGAAACCGTGCTCGACGAGGGTGCGCTTCCGCGAGGCATCGCCCTCGTACATGGCACCGATCTGCGGGACCGTGACATGCGACTCGTCGATGACCAGCAAGAAGTCGTCCGGGAAGTAGTCGAGGAGGGTGTTGGGCGCGGAGCCGGGCTCGCGGCCGTCCATGTGCATCGAGTAGTTCTCGATGCCCGAGCAGGAGCCGATCTGACGCATCATCTCGATGTCGTAGGTGGTACGCATCCGCAGCCGCTGGGCCTCCAGATGCTTGCCCTGCTTCTCCATCGTGGCGAGGCTGTCCGCCAGCTCGGCCTCGATCCCGGCGATGGCCCGCTCCATGCGCTCCGGGCCCGCGATGTAATGGCTGGCCGGGAAGACGTACAGCTCCTGGTCTTCGCTGATGACCTCGCCGGTGAGCGGATGGAGGGTGGACAGCGCCTCGATCTCGTCGCCGAACATCTCGATCCGCACGGCCAGCTCTTCGTACACCGGGAAGATCTCGATGGTGTCGCCGCGCACCCGGAAGGTGCCACGGGTGAAGGCCACGTCGTTGCGGGTGTACTGGATGTCGACGAAGCGGCGCAGCAGCGCGTCGCGGTCGAATTCGTCGCCGACCTTCAGCGGCACCATCCGGTCGACGTACTCCTGCGGTGTACCCAGGCCGTAGATGCAGGACACCGAAGCGACCACGACGACATCGCGCCGGGTGAGCAGCGAATTCGTCGCGGAGTGACGCAGCCGTTCGACCTCCTCGTTGATGGAGGAGTCCTTCTCGATGTACGTATCGGACTGCGGGACGTACGCCTCGGGCTGGTAGTAGTCGTAGTAGGAGACGAAGTATTCGACTGCGTTGTTCGGCAGCAGCTCGCGGAATTCGTTGGCGAGCTGGGCCGCGAGGGTCTTGTTGGGCGCCATGACGAGCGTCGGGCGCTGCAGCTTCTCGATCATCCACGCGGTGGTCGCCGACTTGCCGGTGCCGGTCGCACCGAGCAGGACGACGTCCTTTTCACCCCCGCGGATACGCCGGTCGAGTTCGGCGATGGCCGCGGGCTGGTCGCCGTTGGGCTGGTAGGGGCTGACGACCTCGAAGGGCGCCACCGTGCGTTCGATGTTTGATACGGGCCGCATGGCATCCACCGTACGACTCGGCACTGACAATCGACGCGACCAGCGCCCTGACCTGCGATTTCGAGGTTTGTGACGGGACCGGCGGGCGCCGGGTGGTACCCGACGGGCGCCGGACCACGGCCCGCGGTCGGCCGGGGGCGGCGGACGGCGGGCGGCACGGAGCGGCGGACGGCGCGGGCCGGCGAGCCGCACCGGAGCCCGGGACACCGCAGGCCGGCGATGGCCCTCGCGCCCCGGGCCCATGGGTGCGACGCGCCCACGCACGGAGCCGGCGCGGCGGCCCGCCCCGCGAGCTGTTCGACCAAAACCGTTCAGGCGCACGAGGGGTGACGCATCATCGGTCAAGATGCGCGGATGCCGCGGCTCCGGCAAGTTGGACGGCGTCGGGGCGTACGTCTGTAGCACGGCCAATCCGGGCATCCTGCAACTGCGTGTCGCTCCGCAACGGAAAACCGGCCACTCCCCGTTCAGCGCCCGGCCACCACACGACCGCCTCCCGCTACGGCACAGCTGCGAGCCTCTGCCCGTCCGACCCGGTTCACGTCACTTCACGTCAGCTCACGTCCACGACGTCACGAGGAGTCCGTATGCGTATTCGCCCCGTTGCCGCCGGTGCGCTCATGGGTCTGTCCGCGCTCGCCCTCTCCACCACCGTCGCCCAGGCCGCACCGGACGGACGCTCTCCGGTGACGATCGCTCACCGCGGCGCCTCGTCGTACGCGCCCGAGAACACCCTGGCCTCGATCGACGCGGCCGACCGGCTCGGCTTCGGGTGGGTCGAGAACGACGTCCAGCGCACCAAGGACGGCGAGCTGGTCATCCTCCATGACAACTCGCTCGCCCGGACGACCAACGTCGAGCAGGTCTTTCCCGGCCGCTCCCCGTGGAACGTATCGGACTTCACGCTCAACGAGATCGAGAAACTCGACGCGGGCAGCTGGTTCGGGCGGAAGTTCCGCGGGGAGCGGGTGCCGACCCTCGAGGACTACATGGACGAGGTCGAGCACAACGACCAGAGTCTGCTGATGGAGCTGAAATCGCCGGAGCTCTACCCGGGCATCGAGCGGCAGACCCTCAACGAGCTGCGTCGCGGGGGCTGGCTGGACAAGGGGCACGTCAAGAGCCGTCTGATCATCCAGAGCTTCAATGCCGACGCCATCAAGGCCGTGCACCGCCTGCGGCCGGACATCAAGACGGGCTTTCTCGGCAATCCTTCCGTCGCCGACCTCCCGAAGTTCGCGAGGTACTGCGATCAGATCAACCCCGTCCACACGGCGGTCACCCCGGAGTACGTCGCCGCCGTGCACGGTCTGAAGGGCCCGCACCGCCGGCCGCTGGACCTGTACACCTGGACCGTCGACGACGCGGCAACCGCGGTCAAGGCCGCCGGTCTGGGCGTCGACGGCATCATCACCAACAAGCCCGACGTGGTCCGCGACGCGGTGGGGGGCGACGACGACTGAGCCGGAGCCGTGGCGGAGGCGGCGGGGAACGGGCTCCGGCGACGGCAGCCGGTCCGTTCCCGCCGCATTGTCAGTGGTGCGTCCTACCCTGATCAGGTGACGAATTCCGAGCAGGTTTCGCGTCCGCAGGAGCCGCCGGGCACCGCACCGGAGGCAGGGGCGGCGGCCCGGCGCGACTGGGCCTGGACACGGCTGGAGACCCCGATCGGCCCGCTGCTGCTCGCCGCGACCCGGGAGGGCCTGGTCCGCGTCGTCTTCCATGCCGACGAGCGGACGGCCCGCCGGGAGCTGACCCGTCTGGAGCAGTTCTTCGGCGGACCGCAGACGGCCGCGGTCCCTCATCTGGCGACGGCCACGGCCGAGCTCACCGCCTATTTCGCCGGGGAGCTGCAGTCCTTCACCGTCCCGTTGGACTGGTCGCTCTCCTCCGGCTTCCACGCCCGGGTCCTGCAGGCCCTGGCCGCCGGGGTCCCCTATGGCGGCGTCGTCGGCTATCAGGACCTCGCCGACCGGGTCGGGGAACCGGGTGCCGCCCGCGCGGTGGGCGCCGCGATGGGTTCCAATCCGCTTCCGGTCGTCGTCCCCTGCCACCGTGTCGTCGCCAGTGACGGCGGCATCGGCGGCTTCGGCGGTGGCCTGGAGACCAAGCGTCTGCTGCTGGCCCTCGAAGGGGTACTGCCCGCTCCGCTCTTCTGACCGCGACCATCGTCCGCCCTCGCCGAGTCCGGCTCCTACGAAAGACAGCCCATGTCCCGTCAGATCGCTCTGCTCCGCGGCATCAATGTCGGCGGCCACAACCCCTTCCCCAAGGCGAAGCAGCTGGAGCTGGCCGAGTCCCTGGGCTTCCGCGAGGTCTCGGTGCTCCTGCAGACCGGCAATATCGTCTTCGCCGATCCCGGTACGCCACCGCATGAGACCGCCCGGGTGCTCCACGACCGGATCGCCGCCGAACTCGGCCTGACGGTGCCGGTCGTCGTCCGGACCGGCGACGAGCTGGCCGCCGTCGTCGCCGCGAATCCGTTTCCCCGGGCCGTGGCGGAACCCAAGAGTCTGCATGTCACGTTCCTGTCGGCGGTGCCGACCGATACGTCCCGGCTGGACACGCTCGACGCGGCCGCGTTCGCGCCCGATCAGTACCGGCTGACCGGGCGCGAACTGTATCTGTGGTGCCCCGACGGCATCGGCCGCTCCAAGCTCGCCGACGTGGTGAGCCGCGCCCGGCTCGGGGTGACGGCCACGGCCCGCAACTGGAACACCGTCACCAAGCTCCTGGCCCTGGCCGACGCCTGAGCCCCGGGGGCCCGGAGTCCCGGAGTCCGGAGCGCCCCGGAGTTCGCAACCCCGGGGCCCCGGAGCTGCGGAGCCCTGCCGTCAGCGCCAGCCGTAGCGCTCGCGCAGCCGGTTGACGACCAGGTTGAAGCGGCCCCGGTCCAGCGCGCAGGCCTCGCGCCGCATCCCGGCCGGGTGCACCCGCAGCACCCGGTCCACAGCCACCCAGGAGTCGCGCCCCGCGCGGTCCCACGGGCCGGTCCCGAGGGGGACCCATTCCCGGTCGTTCTGGTGCCGTTTGCTGGACAGCTGCACGGCCAGCAGCGTTCCGCCGGTCTCGCGGGCGACGACCAGCACAGGGCGGTCCTTGCCCCGGCCGTCGTTCTCCTCGTAGGGCACCCAGGTCCACACGATCTCGCCGGGGTCCGGGTCGCCGTCGGGGTCGGGCGCATAGGACATCTTTACGGTGCCGACGGACTGCGGACGGGCCTCCACGGTCGCGGTGGGCCCCTGGCTGCCGGGCAGCCCGGCGGACTCGTCGGATGCATTGAATGAAGTGGTCACGGACTCACGCTAACCGCCGCCGCCGGCGCGGTGATCAGCGGTCCGCAGGCAGCGGCGCGGGCTCGATTGTCAGTGGTCGGCCGTACGGTTTTTTCCAACGGGGGGACGGCCGTGGAGGGGGCCGAGGACGCAGGCCGGGCCGGACGCTCAGAGCGGGCCGCTCCAGGCCGGCCGGCGGGGATCGTCGGCCCGTACGACCACATCCGCCGCCTCCTCGGGCCGGGTCTCGGTCTCGTAGCGTGCAAACGCGGGCAGGGTCCAGCGCTCGCCCTGCGGGGTGCGGCGGGCGAGCGCGGCCGGTGACAGCTTCAGATGCACGGAGAGATCGAAGGGGAACCAGTGGCCGAGCAGCAGAGGGCCGTGCAGCAGCAGGACGCCGCCGGGCGGCAGCTCCACGTACGCGCTGCGCGTCGCCCGGTCCGCCGCGGGATCCCACAGATCCGGCAGCACCCGCCCGCTGCCGCCCGGGTCCAACGGCTGGAACACCTCACGCCACAGGGCCTGCCGGTCGAACCACTCGTCGTGGTAGGCGTCGGGATCCTCGCGGCCGTATTCCAGCCGCAGCGAAGCGGGGCGCAGAAAGCCGAAGGTGCCGGCCTTGTGCACCGCCCGCCCCCGGATCCGCAGCGCCTCGGCGAGCCGTCCGGCCAGCTCGCCGGGCGAGGCGGCGGGCGCCCCGTCGAGGGCCACGCGCAGCCAGGGGCTCCCGTCCTTCGCCGGCATCGCGGCGATGCGCTCGGCGAGCGCGTCGGTGAGCCGTTCCCAGGTGATCGCTTCGAGCCGCACCCCGCCATTGTGCCCGGCCGCCCGACGCGGGGCGCCGTGCATCGGGCGGGGAACGGCCGGCCCGCCTTGCGCCTCATCGGTACGCCCCTGGTCGGTCGCCTGTGCGCCGAGGGAGAGCCGGGCCGGTTCCTGCGCCGGCCGGCGGGCGGCCGCCGCGGCTCAAGCCTGGTCCGCGGACGGCCGGGCGGCGCCGTGGCGACTCAGTTCGGCCGCCGCCTCCTTCGTCGCCTCGATGACGCCGTCGGGGGCCACCGGCATCACGGACTTGAGCTTGAGAAGCAATACCGCTCCCATGATGGAGCCGTCCCACATGATCGGTGCCGCGCAGGAATTCCAGCCGGCCATGCACTCCTCGTACCCGAGCGCGTGTCCGAGGTCGCGCACCTCGGCGAGGGACTCCACCAGCGCCTCGTTGTCCCGGTAGACACCGGGTCCTGCCTGGTCGGGGACGGGCTCGGCCAGCACCCGCTGCTGGAGCACCTCCGGCAGGTAGGCGAGGATCGTCCGCCCGGAGGCACCGGTGCGCAGCGAACGCGTCACGGACAGCACATCGCGCGGCGTCATCCCCAGCTCCGCGAGGTCGGAGTCGCCAACGGCCATGTCGACGCACTGTCGTTGCGCGCCGGAGAAGGGCGCCACCATGTAGAGGAACGCCAGCCCGTCGTCGGTGGCCGTCCGCAGTTCGCGCAGCACCGTCTGCGAGGTCGCACCGTCGAGGCGGTGGTCGAGCGCGGTGAAGGCCAGTTGGGCCGCCGAGGTGCGCAGCCGGTAGAGGCCGCGGTCCACCCGTTCGAAGATGCGCTGGTAGATGCCGGACTGCAGGATGCGGTAGACGACGGAGTCGTCGAGGCCGGTGAACTCCGCGATCTCACCCGGGCCGTGGGCGGATCCGCCCAGTTCGGCGAAGGCCGTCTGGACGAGGAAGACCCGCTCGGCATGGCCGGATCCCGACGTCCGGGAGCCCGTGGACGACGCGTCCTTGGTTGCCTGGCGCGCTTTCTTGGTGTGGCCCGCGGAACGCGGCGCCACGCCGGTGGCGGGCACGGCGGCCGAGGCCGACGCTCCCGTGGCTGCGGTGCTGTTGCCCATCGTGTGCTCTCTCCCCTGGCAGTGGTGGGCGCCCGAAGGCGCACGGCAGATGTGCTGCGGGCCGGCGCCCCCGCCGGCCGCGGTTCCCGGCGGCCGGTCCCGGGGCCCGCTCCCGCAGCCGTGGTGCCCGTCCGGCACCCCGGGTCACCGGAATTACCGGGCGACGTCGAGGGCCAGTTTCCCGGTCGGGGTGCGTGCGGCCAGATCGTGGTGCGCCCGTGCCGCCTCGCCGAGTGCGTAGGCGGTGCCGGTCAGCGGCTTGAGGGTGCCGTCGGCGACCGCGTCGAACAGTGCCCGCATGGACGTCGGCAGGGCCGTACGGTCCGCGTAGAGCTGCGGCAGCCAGAAGCCCGAGACCGTGATGCTCCGCGCCATCAGCTCCCTGGTCGGCACGCTCGCCAGGTCGCCGCCGGCGAACCCGTAGACGGCGAGGCGGCCTCGCGGTGCGACGGCGGCGAGGGTCCGCTCGAAGGTGACCCCACCGGTCATCTCCAGCGCCGCCGCGACCGGACCGCCGGCCGCGTCCAGGATGCGCTCGGTCAGGTCCTCGGCGGTCGAGTCGACCACTGCGTGGGCGCCCAGTTTCCCGGCCAGTTTGCGCTTCTCCGGGGAGCCCGCGAGGCCGATGACCTTGGCTCCGGCGTGCGCGGCGAGCTGGACGGCCAGCGAACCGACGCCGCCTGCCGCGGCCGGTACGACGACGGTCTCGCCCTCGGCCAGGCGCAGCGAGGTGAACAGCAGATGCCAGGCGCTGTTGCCCTGCAGCGCCAGCGCAACGGCCTGTTCGTCGCTGATGGCGTCGGGGACGTCCCAGGTCACGCGGCGGTGCAGCAGTGTCCGCTCCGCGTATCCGCCGCCACGGCACAGCCCGACGACGCGCCGTCCGCCGTCCGCCCTCCCCACGACCTCGTTCCCGGGTACGTACGGCAGCTCGACGGGTGCGAGATAGGAGTCCCCGCGTACGTGCACATCCGCGTAGTTGATGCCGGCCAGGGACACCTCGACCAGCGAGTGGCCGCCGCGGGGAGCGGGCTCGGGAACGTCCTCGAGCCGCAGCACGTCCGGGCCGCCGAATTCTCGCATCACAATCGCGCGCACGACTCTCCCTCGGGTTCTCCAGTGCGGTGCCCGCACAGGGTAGGCAGTCCGGCCTTCGGTCCGTCCGTACCCGATCATTTCCCGCCAACCCTGCGGGACTTCGCGTGCCGCCGTATCTCCCCTCACGGGATTTTCCGGCCCGCCTTTCTCGCGTCGCGAGAAAGCGCCGCAGCGGTTTCCGCCCATTGCACCGTTTTGCTGCAGATCTACCCATCGGTATCTCCGGGGTGGCCACCACGCGCCCCTCCCTCACACCCGGCTGTCGGATGTGATCGCCGCCGCCTACGATCCGGAAGGGTGCCCACCGTTGACCAGATGTGACGGCTGCGTCCCCCGGGGCAGAGCTCATTCCACGAGGCAGTTGTGCTCGCCCGCCCCACCCGGTGATACGGGCGGGTGGCGGAGGAGGACGTGGCGGTGCGCGGGGCGACGCGGCACGGCCTGAGGGGGAATCATGATGGGGAAATCGGGGGGCGGCAGGCCGGCATTCGCGTCGGCCTGCCGGGACCCACAACGAGCGCAACCGCTTCCACCGGCACCTCTGCGCATGCTGCGGACCGCATCCGCGTCCCTGCCGTTCTCGTTGACGGCTTCGTTCACCGCCGTCACCGACGCCGTCATCGCCGCCGCGCGCCGGCGTTCCCGACCGTATGCGGCACCGCCCTTTCTGGACGTGGCCCGCACCCGCCGGGGATCCGTGCTCCGCCGCCGAGAAAGGGACTGCCCATGAACGGATCGAGCACGACGAGCAGCAACGGGCTCCAGTTCAACCACCCCTACCTCGCCGTGGTGCTCGGCGGCGGCTTCACGGGCATGCTCGCCGCCGCGACGCTGTCCGAACACGCCGACGTCATCGTCGTCGAGCGTGACCGGCTGCCCCGGACCCCCGCCCTCCCCACGGACCTACCGCGGGCCCGGCACGCCCATCTGCTGACGGCGGACGGCGCCCGGCTGATCGATGCCCTGCTGCCCGGCAGCGTCGAACGCTGGCTGGCCGAGGGCGCCCGCAGGATGCCGAAACCGGCGGAGTACACGGACCGGTACCCGGCGGGCCGGTTAGGCCGACGGGCACGCCCGGAGCATCTGATCGCCTGCTCCCGCGATCTGCTCGACCGGGTCATCCGCCAACAGGTACCGGCCCTCCCGGGGGTGAGCGTCCTCGACGGAACCGAAGCAGCCGGGCTCACCGGCACCGCGGAACACATCACCGGCGTGCGCGTCCGGGACACCACCACCGGCGCCACATACCGTCTGGATGCCGACCTCGTCGTCGATGCCACCGGCCGGCACTCCACCACCCGGGACCGGCTGGCCGCGCTGGGGCTGCCCGCCGCACCCGAAGACCTCGCGGACCGCCACATCGTCTCGGCCACCCGTATTTTCCGTGCCCCTAACGGCATGGAAAACTGCCCGGTACTCACCACCCGTTCGGCGTTCACCGGCCCGGCTCCCGGTGCTGTCGCACCGCGGCGCCCGGTTCCCGGCAAGACGGCGACACTGGTCCCCATCGAGGGCGGGCGCTGGCTGGTCACGCTCACCGGCACCGGGGACGACCGGCCCTCCGAACACGCGGGCCGGTTCGTGCCGTTCGCCCGCTGCACGGGTAACGGCGTCATCGGCGACCTCATCGCGGACGCCGAGCCGCTGAGCGAGGTGCGGCTGTCCCGCGACACCACCAGCCGGCGGCGGCGCTATGAACAACTGCCGTCCTGGCCGACCGGATTCGTCGTCCTCGGGGGTGCCGTGGTCTCGCTCGCCCCCGACTGCGGTCAGGGCCTGTCCCTCGCCGCCCATGGTGCCGCCGCGCTGCGCGGGGCGCTTCGGCGGCACGGGATCGACGAGCCGGCGCTTGCCCGGAAGGTGCAGCGGAGCCTCGGACGCCTCGCCCGCGCACCGTGGTCGCTGGCCACCGGCACGGTGTTCCCCTCCCCCACCGGCGGCCGGCCCACTGTCAGCCGCGCCTACCTCGATGTCGTCACGCCCTCCGCACCGGCGGCCCCGGTCCTGCGCCCCTCCGCCGTACTCGGCCTGCTCCGGAATGCGGCGCGGACCGGAGCGGCGGCAAGCGGTGCAGCGCGCGGGCCGGGTGCACCGCAGGCGCTCCCGCCCCCGCTGCCGACGACGTCCGGCCCCGCTTCGTCCGCCGCCCCGCTTCCCCCGGCAGCGGCCGGTGCCGCCTCCGCACTCGCGGCGACGCCCGCCGCCACGCTCTCCGCCGCGCCGCCCGCTCCGGGGCAGCCCTCGGCGCCGCCCCGGCCCCACGGCTCCGAGCCCGCTCCCAGACGCTTCCCGCGCCTCGGTTTCGGGCCGACCGCGCTGCGCCGTCTCGGCGGGGCCGGCCGACGGAAACCGGCCGACGGCTGAGGCCGCCACCGCGTCGACGCCGCCTATCCGCCGCGCAGGGCGGCACGGAGTCCCCGGAGCCCGCCCCGCGCTGCGGGCTGCGGCGCGGGCCGGCAACGGGTCACGGGGCACGAGTCACGGGGCACGGTCACGGGTCCCCGGCCGTGGTGGCCTCCTGACAGGGTGCCGGCAGTCCCAGGAGGCGGTGGGCGAGAGCAAGCGGTGCGTGGGAATTACGCGGAGGGGCGGGGGCCTTGGTCCGGTGGGCGGGGAGGCGTTCGACGGTCGTGGTGCCGGTGTCGGATTCCAGGGCCGGCGCGTAGCCCGCGGCGCGCAGCGCGTCCAGGGTGGCGGCCGGCGGTCGGCTGCTGACCAGGACGGTCGGGGCGATGACCCGCAGCCCGAGGTCACGCAGTGCACGGTGGGCGGCAAGCTCTTCGACAAGGGCCTCGTCGTCGGAGCGGATGCAGCAGGCGGCGGGCAGGACACGCATCCGGCCGTGGGAGCGGGCGACGTCCTGGACGAGGTAGCCGAGCGGTTGCGGCAGGGTGCCGGTCGCCGAGGCGCGGGCGAGGTCTTCGAGGAGGGTGTCGGCGCGGTGGCCGGCGTCCAGCGCGCGGCGTACGGAGCGGGGTGTGAAGCGCCAGGTCACGGCGTG
Source organism: Streptomyces sp. NPDC015125 (assembly GCF_043080045.1). Classification (NCBI taxonomy): domain Bacteria; kingdom Bacillati; phylum Actinomycetota; class Actinomycetes; order Kitasatosporales; family Streptomycetaceae; genus Streptomyces; species Streptomyces sp. NPDC015125. The sequence continues at coordinate 50,300 of NZ_JBIBVF010000014.1, read as the reverse complement.
GCCTTCGGATTCCCGGTCGGCCGCGGCGGCGAGGAGTGTCTGGAGCGCGACGGCGGGGCGGCCGGGCACGACGGCCGTCAGATCGGCCTGGAAGTGGGCCTGTTCGAGGAGCGGCGGGAGCAGATCGCCGAGCGGCTCGTCGAGGGAGCGCGGGTCGGCGAGCAGCGCCCGGCCGAGGGGGGTGAGGGTGCCGTGGGCGACCAGCCCCAGACAGGCGGCCTCGTGGAGGGTGTGGGCGGCGCGTTCCCCGGCCATCGGTTGGCGGGTGACGGCGAGGGGGCGATGCCAGTCCGCGGCCCCGAGGAGGTCCTCCCACGGGGTGCGGGTACCCGTCTCCTGCCGTGAGGGCTCGGTGAACGGCAACGGCGGAAGGGGGGCTCTTGCACCGAGGGGGACTGCGGCCAGGGCGGCGAGGAGCGCGTGCCGGAGGGCGGGGGCGTGCCGGTCGTGGCCACGGACCAGTGCGGTCGGGGTCTCGCCGGACGGGGTGTGGGTGGGGATGTCCCACAGTGCCGACCAGGCGGCCAGGAGCGGGGCGAGGCGTGCGCCGGGCGGGCGGCCGAGCCAGTCGTCGTAGGCGCCGGTGGGCAGTGCGGTGATGCCGGACGGGCTGCGGGTCAGCGCGATCAGGTCGGCTGCGAGCGCGAGGTCGAGGAGGAGGCGGGTGTGCGGTTCGGTGGCGCCTGCCGCCTTGGCCAGCCGTTTGATCTCCCGTACGGCCAGCCCGCCCGACTTGCGCAGCGCGGCGGGCTGCGTCGCCAGGGAGGCCAGCAGACGGTCGGCGGTGGCGGCGAGGGTCGCCGCGGCGGCCCGGGATTCGTCGTGCGGCGAGGTCGGAGGGAGGGTTGCGGAGAGCGTGGCGGGGGCGGCGGTGTCGTCCGGCGCGGGCTGCGGGGCGCGCGCGAGGAACGGGCCGAGGTCGTGGGCGGCCAGGAGTTGCGGGGCGCGCGGCGGCACGACGATCGCGCCGTCCTCGGCCGGCGCGGCGAGTCCGTCGTCGCAGAGGTGGCGCAGTGCGGTTTCGGCGGCGGTGCGCGCAGGGCCGGGTGAGGCGGCCCCGAGGGCGGTGAAGACGTCCTCCGGCGGGACGGGTTCGGTGGCCAGATGTGCGAAGGACAGCCGGTGCGCCATCAGGGACTGGTAGTCGGCGCCCGGGGCCGGGGCGGCGGGGCCGGGGGCGTCACGCCCGGCCCGCTCCTGGCTGATGCGGGCGGTGGCGGCCAGCACCTGGAGCCGGGGGTGGTCGAGGTGCAGCACCAGGTGGTGGAGGGTTTCGTAGGACCACAACGCCTGGGCCAGGCCGCGGAGTTCGGTGGGGGCGGGCCGGCGGGCGAGCGGTTCGGCGTGCCGGGTGAGGAGCGCGGCGAGCTGCTCGGGGGTGCGCCGGGCGAGGGATCGGGTGACAGCATCGAGACCTTCCACGGCGTCGAGGTTAGTCATCGCGCGAGCAGGGTGGTGAGGGCGCCCACGGGGTCGGGGTCCGCGGGGCCGGTGGGCCACCAGTCCTCGGTGCCGGGCTCGGATTCGTACGGATACCAGCGGTGGTCGTGGCCGAAACGGAGCTGGATGCCGCGCTCCGCGTCGGTGAGGTGGTTGTGGCGCGGGCGCAGGGCCGGGAGGTCCGCGGCGAGGAGGGCACTGCGGGCCCGGTCGAAGTCGCCGGCCGGCGGGTTCCAGGCGGCTTCGAGGAGGGAGAGGCCCTCGCGGCCGCCCTGGCGCCAGGCGGCGACCGAGCGGGCCACGTCCGTGGTCGTCCGGCCGGTTGCCGCGGCGAGGTCGCGGTAGAGGGCCCGGGTGGCGGACGTCAGGCCGGCCGTGGGGTGGGCGGTGGCCGCCAGGCGGATGGCGTCCTCCCACACGGGGAGCGCCGGGAAGGGGCTGTGGACGGGCGGCCGCCCGCCGCCGGTGCGCCACCCGTCCCCGGCGCCGGGGTACGCGGATCCGGCGGCGGATACGCAGGCGTGGGCACGCGCCGCGGCGTCGGCTGCCAGGAATTCGAGGGCCGCAGGGTCCAAGGGGAGATGGTCGGCGTCCGGCAGGGCCGGCGGATGGCCGGGCCTGGGTGGGACCGGCAGCGGTGGAGGGAGCGGCGGGCGCGGGCGGTCGGCGAGCGCCGCCCTGGCGAGGACACCGGGGGGAGCCTGCGGCCCGGCCGCTGCCGTGGGCTCCCCGGGGCCCGCGCCGTCACCGCCCGCCGCGGCGCCCGGTGCGCTGACGGAGCGGGGGCTTCCGCCTTCGGGCGCCGGGCGGTGCGGGGGCGGCTGGGTGGTGGCGGGTGAGTGGGTGGCGGGTGGGTGGGCGCGGGCCTCGCGGGCGGTGAGGGCGGTGTTGCGGCGGGCGAGTGCGTCGAGGAGCTCGCGTTCACCGCGGCCGCGCATCAGCAGCAGGACGAACGGGTCGGCGTCCAGGAGGCGGGCGACCTGGAAGCAGAGCGCGGCGGCGTGTTTGCAGGGGCTGCCGTGGTCGGGGCAGGAGCACCGGGGGACGAGGTCGCCCGGCCCCGGGAGGAGGCGCGCCTCGCCCTCGGCCAGGACTCGGGGCAGCTTTTTGGCCAGCAGGGCGGTGAGCTGTCCGGGCTCCCCGGCGACGGCGTCCAGGAGTCCGTCCCACTCCTGGTCGGTGAGGGTTCCGAGGCGGATTTCCGCGCTGTAGGGGCGGGGCCTGCTGCCGCGTACGGTGGCGACGATGCGGCCCGGGGTGACGTTGATGGTGTCGACATGGCCGTCGCGGGCGTAGGTCCGGCCGCGGGCGAGCCGGGCGCTGTCGAGGGCCGTGGTCTCCAGGGCATCCAGCCAGGCGCTGCCCCACCAGGATTCGGCGAACAGTCCGCGGGCTCCGGTCCGGGCCGGCAGGGGCGGGAAGGTGCGCGAGCGGTCCGCGCGGGCCAGCCGGTCCGCGGCGGCGGCGCGCCCGGAGACGGGGCGGGGGGTCATCCGGGCCTCCTGAGAGAGACGAGGTCGGCCAGCTCGGCATCGGACAGCTCGGTGAGCGCACTCTCGCCACCGGAGAGCACGGCGTCGGCGAGTGCCCTTTTGGCGCTGAGGAGTTGGGCGATGTTGTCCTCGACCGTGCCCTCGGCGATCAGCCGGTGGACCTGGACGGGCCGGGTCTGGCCGATGCGGTACGCCCGGTCCGTGGCCTGCTCCTCCACCGCCGGATTCCACCAGCGGTCGTAGTGGATCACGTGTCCCGCGCGGGTCAGATTCAGTCCGGTGCCCGCCGCCTTCAGGGACAGCAGGAAGACCGGGGCGTGGCCCGACTGGAAGCGGTCGACCATCTTCTCCCGTGCGGCGACGGGGGTGCCGCCGTGCAGGAGTTGTACCGGGATGCCCCGGTGGGTCAGATGGCGTTCGAGCAGCCGCGCCATGCCCACGTACTGGGTGAAGATCAAGGTGGCGCCGCCCTCGGCGAGGATGGTGTCCAGGAGTTCGTCGAGGAGTTCGAGCTTCCCGGAGCGGGCGGCGAGACCGGGCGCGGCCTCCTTGAGGTACTGCGCGGGGTGGTTGCAGATCTGCTTGAGAGCGGTGAGCAGCTTCATCACCAGGCCGCGGCGGGCGATGCCCTCGGCGGTCTCGATCCGGGAGAGGGTCTCGCGGACGACGGCCTGGTACAGCGCGGCCTGTTCGCGCCCCAGCGCCACCGGGTGGTCCGTCTCGGTCTTGGGCGGCAGTTCGGGGACGATGCCGGGATCGGACTTCTTACGACGCAGGATGAACGGGCGCACCAGCCTGGCCAGCCGCTCGGCCGCCTGCGCATCCTCGCCACCCTCGACCTCCCGGGCGTGCAGCGCACGGAACGTCTTGAGCGAGCCGAGAAGCCCGGGGGTCGTCCAGTCGAGGAGAGCCCACAACTCGGAGAGGTTGTTCTCCACCGGCGTCCCGGTGAGGGCGATCCGGGCGGGGGCCTTGATGCTGCGCAGGGCTTTGGCCGTCGAGGAGCGCGGATTCTTCACATGCTGGGCCTCGTCGGCGACGATCCAGGCCCACGGGTGTCCGGCCAGTTGGGCGGCGCTGCTGCGCATCGTCCCGTACGTCGTCAGCACAAAGCCGCCCGCCAGGCCGTCGAGGCTGCGGCCGGCGCCGTGGAAGCGGCGTACGGGGGTACCGGGGGCGAAGCGTTCGATCTCGCGCTGCCAGTTGCCGAGCAGGGAGGCCGGGCAGACGACGAGGACCGGTGCGCCGGGCCGGCGGTGCAGCTGGAGCGCGATGACGGTGAGGGTCTTGCCGAGGCCCATGTCATCGGCGAGGCAGCCGCCGAGACCGAGGGAGGTCATGGTGTCGAGCCAGGCCATGCCCCGTAGTTGGTAGTCGCGGAGGGTGGCCCGCAGCCCCGGCGGCTGGGGCAGAGGCCGTGCTTCGGCGGTGAGACGGCCGCGCAGCGCGGCGAGGGCGCCCTCGGGCACCACTTCGACCTCCTCGCCGTCCACCTCCGCGGTGCCGTTGAGCGTCGTGGCGAGGGCCTCGGCCGGGTCCAGGTAGCCCAGTTCGCGTTTCCGGGCCTTGCGGACGAGCCCGGGGTCGACCAGGACCCACTGGTCACGCAGCCGGACGACGGGGCGATGCGCCTCGGCGAGGGCGTCCATCTCCGCCTCGCTCAGCGGCACCCCGTCCATCGCCACCTGCCAGCGGAACTGCAGGAGTTCACGGGTGTCGAAGAAGCCGAAGCCGTCCGCGGCCGACCCCGGCGCCGGGCGCAGCACCGCCGCCGCGGTCAGGCCGCGGGCCAGTTCCCTGGGCCAGTGGACGGTCACTCCGGCGGCGCCCAGGCGTGGCGCGGCTTCCCCCAGCAGCGCGTACAACTCGTCCTCGCTGAGCGCCAGTACGTCGGGAACGGGCTGCTCCAGGAGGCGGGTGAGCGGGGGCCAGATACGGGCGGCGCGACGCAGGGCGAGCAGAGTGTCGACACGGGAGCGCGGCCCGAAATGGCCGGGCTCTTCGCCGTCCCACAGTCCGCGGGCGTCCGTCACCAGGGTGGGGTCGGTGAGACTGTGCACCTGAAGGACGGCGGCCGCCGCACCGCGCTCTTCGGCCCCGCCCGCCCCGCTCTCCTCCTCCCGGTCGAAGAGCTTGTGCGGAGCGAGATCGAGGCGCAGGGAGAGGCGCACCCCGGCGTCGACGCCGGCCGCGACCTCGGCGGCCCACTCCCGGGCGCCGGGAAGGTACTGGGGCGCGCTCGCGGCGAACGGGGCACCGGCAACCAGACCGGCGGCAGGGGTACGCGGCAGCGCATCGGCGACCGCATCCACGTAGAGCCGTACCAGGGCCGCCGGGTCGTGCACCCGGAGCGGGCGGCTGCCGGCGATCGGCACGGCGTGGGCATCGGCGGGCATGGCGGCGGCGATGGCCCGGAGATGCGCGATGTCGTCGGGGTCCAGCGGCCCGGCGCGCCAGGCGTCGCTGTCCTCGGCGGTCAGCCCGGGGAGAAGTCTGCCGCGGGCGGCGAGATGCAGCGCATGCAGGGTGGCCGCGCCCCAGCAGGCGGCGGCCGGGTGGGCGGCCGGGTCGTGCCGGGCACGGACCAGCAGGGGGACGGCCTCGGCCAGGGGAAGCAGTACGGCGGGGACCGTGCGGCTACGGGCGCCGTTTCCATGGCGGCGGGCGACGGTCAGCTGTCCCGGCCCGGCGGTCCCGTCGTTGCCCGGCGCGGCCCCACGGTCTTCCCCGGTGCCGACGTCCGGGAGGGGGCCGCCGTCGGGTCGCCACAGAGCGATCTTCCCGGCGCGCGGCGGCTGGGCGGGCCCGGCGGGCAGGAAGACCGCCGCGCAGCGAGCCGGCGGAACGCCGGTTTTCCCGCTCTCCCCCACGCCCCCTGACCCGGCCGTGGGCGGGTCGTGCAACGGCCGGGGCTCCCCTGCCGCCTCCCACCGCCTGGCCATCCCATTCCTCACTGCTTGGTCGTTCACTCCGTGGCCGTGCACTGCTCGATCGTTCACTGCGTGGTCGTGCACTGCGTGGGTGTTCCACCCCGATCGCGGCGCCCGCAGAACCTGCCGCGACCGGCCCGATCCAGCGCCCCCGACCTGCGAGTCTACGGTCGCACGCACCATGTCTTCCGCTTCCCTCCGCAGCGTTCGCACCTCCCTCGGAGCGCCGGGCACCGAAGCCCCGGACGCACACCATGACCCCACCGGCATCCCGCGACCGCGCGCGCTCCTCGCCGCACGACGCTGAAGCCGAACGAGAGATCGCACTGCCTGCCGCCCCCGCTCCGCCGCGGTCCCGGCCCTTCCGGATCGATGGAAGCAGACAGCACTGACAATGCGTCCCGACCAGGCCTTCCGCGCCCGGGCCGGGGGTTATCCACAGGCCGCAGGAATCCCTCTCGCCCTCAGCCCGAAATCCGCTACGGTGTGCGACATCGTCACTCACAGTAATCAATCGGCGTCGATGAGGAGCACAGCATGCACAGCCCCACGCCCGAACAATCCGCCGCGGCGGAGGCCTTTCCGACCGGCGCGCATCTGGTGATCCAGGCCGGCGCCGGAACCGGCAAGACGACCACCCTCGCGATGCTCGCCCGCACCGCACGGCGGCAGGGCCGATCAGGCCGGTACATCGCCTTCAACAGAGCGGTCGCGCGCCATGCCGCGCGGACGTTCCCCGCCGAAGTTTCCTGCGGAACCGCCCACTCCCTCGCCTACACCGCCGTGGGCAGGCGGTACCAGGCACGTATGAACGCCCCTCGGCGAGCAGGATGGCGCACGGGCGCCGCCCTGGGCATCGACGAGGACATGACCGTGCCCATCGGCGCCCGCAAGGTGACCCACAAGGCGCTCTCCTACACGGTCCTGCGCACCGTCACCCGTTTCTGTCAGTCGGCCGACCAAGAGATCGCGCCCCATCACGTCCCGCCCCTGCGCGGAGCCGAATCCACGCCGCTGCACGCACAACTCGCCGCTCTCGTCCTGCCCTACGCGCGCAAGGCCTGGGCCGACCTGCAACATCCGGACCACGGCGTCGTCCGCTTCGAGCACGACCACTACCTCAAGATGTGGGCGCTGCGCGAACCCGTCATCCCGGGGGATTTCCTGCTCCTGGACGAGGCACAGGACACCAGCCCCGTGGTCGAGCAGGTCTTCACGGCCCAGCGCGACCACGCACAACTGGTGCTGGTCGGAGACTCGGCACAGGCCATCTACGGCTGGCGCGGCGCCCGCGACGTCATGACCGGATTCGACGGCAGACAGCTCAGCCTCTCCCGCTCGTTTCGCTTCGGTCCGGCGCTTGCGGCCGAGGCCAATCGCTGGCTCACCATCGTCGACGCCCCGATCCGGCTCACCGGATCACCCTGCCGGGCGACGGAGTTACGCAGGGTCCCCGCGCCGGAGGCGATCCTGTGCCGGACGAATGTGGGAGCGATGGTGGAGGTCATAGGACAGCTGGAGGCGGACCGCCGGGTCGCCCTCGCCGGCGGCGGCGAGGCCCTCAGCGCTCTCGCCCGCGCCGCATACGACCTCGAGGCCGGCCGCCGAACCGTCCACCCCGAGCTGATGCTCTTCGAGACCTGGGCCGAACTGCGCGAGTACGCGGAGTTCGACCCGGCCGGACGGGACCTGCTCCCCTTGGCGGAACTCGTCGACGAACATGGCACGGAGGCGTTACTCCACGCCCTGGATCAGCTCTCCCCCGAGGACTCCGCCGAAGTGACGGTGTCCACGGTGCACCGGGCCAAGGGCCGGGAGTGGGCAAGCGTGCGCATCGCGGACGATTTCACGGGCCCCGATGACCTCGACGAGCCCGGCGAGGACGGGACCCCGCTGCCCGGCCCGGTCGACATCGATGAGGCGCGCCTGGCCTACGTTGCCGTGACCCGTGCCCGCTCGCTCCTCGACATCGGCGGACTGTCCTGGATCAACAGCCACCCCGCCGGGGACCCGCTCCCCGACCCGTGCCCCAGCGAAGGAAAACCCACCAAGCAGCCGGCGGAAGGAGCGGAAAGAACAGCGCACAGCAGGGAAAGAGGTACCGGGGAAAGGTGACTGACCGGCCGATCGGGAGGATCCTGGAGGTGGGAGATGGGTGCCGATGCGTACGGGAAATGAGCCCCTTCAGGCACGTAGCCCGCTGAAAATCCGTTGCGGACTGGCGCTGTGGGGGTTGCTGTGGGCGATCGCCGGAACCGTGGCCTTCGTCGATGTAGGACGGCCGGAGTGGGCGGCGGCCTGTGCCGCGCTGGCCATGGTGGCGGCCATGGACCTGGCCATGGTGATCCGCCACATCCACCAGGGACCGCACTACCAGCCGGGAAAGAACATACCGCCGTACGCCCCCGACCGAGGGCACAACGACACGTTCGGCATACGGAACGGCCCCGGCAGGAGACGGGACAGCAAACCGTAGGTACCCCGGCGCAGAGCGCCACGATCGCGGACGGCGAAGGCGGAGCCCCGTAGCGAACCGCGGGCACTACGCGGGTGCGGCCTGTCGCATCCGGTGACAGGCGGGGGCGCTCGTACAGCGAAGGCGGGCCCCGCGTGGTGGCCGCGATAGGCACGATCGGCGCAGACGGCGCGACTACTCCGGACCGGCGTCCGGGCGGCCGCGATCACGGTCGCCGTTGCCCGTGCCCGGTGGGAAGCGGGCGGCTTCGATGAACTCCGGGCGCGGGTCCAGAGCTGCTGCCAGCCGGAAGTGGCGCAGCGCCTCCTCGGCGCGGCCGGCACGCTCCAGGGTGCGGCCGAGCGCGAAGTGCGCGAAGGCGTTGTCCGGCTCGCGTTCCAGGACGATCTGGAACTCGAGTTCCGCAGGCCGCAGTTGAGCGGCGAGAAAGAAAGCACGGGCGCGCAGCAGTCGGGCCGCGGTGTTCTCGGGGTGCGCGGTGATGACCGAGTCCAGCAGCCGGATCGCCCCGCGTGGGTCGCGGGCCGCCAACAACTGCTCCGCGGCGCGGAAGTCGATGACATACGTCTCGGGGCTGCTCTCGGGCACGGCTGCTCCTCTCCGTCGCCGTCGGGGCATGCATCAGCCACGGACCGTACGGCGCTACCTGCGGCACAACATTCCCATCGGTCGCGGCATTCCCCGGCCGGCATGACCTCAACCGGCGCTCCCGGCCTCCGTGTGCGAGCACCACCAGCCGGGCCGGCGGAAGAGCGCCGCCGGCCGCTGGCTACCGGTCCGTTTCCTACAGGCTGATGTGGTACGCCTTGCGCAACGTCTCGTGCACGGTCCACTGCGTGCGGTCGCCCTCGCGCAGCACGCAGGCATCGCCGGGGCCCACCTCCAACACCGAGCCGCCTTCGACCTCGATGGTGGCGCGCCCGCTGACGACCACGAACAGCTCATTGGCCTCGGTGTCCGTCACCACACCCGGCGTGATCTGCCAGATTCCGCGGATCTGCTGCCCGTCGGGCGACTCCCACAGCACCTTGCCCGTCACCACCGGCTCGCCGGCGACAATCTGCGAGGGGTCCAGCGGTTCAGGTTCCAGATCGGCATCCGCGATGCCGGGGATGTTGACCACGAACGATGCGGGCGCCGGGTCACCGGCAACGAGCGGTGCGGCGGACTCGGCAACCGGGCCGGGGCCGGAGCCCGGCTCCGTGGTGGGGGCGGGCTCGGTCGCGGAGTTCGTGGCGTCAAGGTCGGAAGCAGCAGTCATGGCGGCGAGGGTACCCTCCGGCCTCAGGCGCTCCGCAGCCGCTCCCATACGGCGCGGACCTGGGGTTCCAGCGCATCCAGCGGTCCGTCGTTGTCGATGACGAGATCCGCGACGGCCAGCCGCTGTTCACGGGTGGCCTGGGCCCCCATCCGTGACGTGGCCTCGTCCTCCGCCATACCGCGCAGCCGCACCAGGCGGTCCAGCCGGGTCTGCGGCGCGGCGTCGACCACGACCACCAGGTCGTACAGCGGTGCCAGGCCGTTCTCCGTCAGCAACGGGACATCGTGCACCACCACCGCGTCCGGCCCGGCCGATGCTTCGAGTTCGGCCGACCGTGCCCCCACCAGCGGGTGCACGATCGCATTGAGCGCCTCCAGCTTCCCCGGGTCGGAGAACACGATCCGGCCCAGCTTCGGCCGGTCCAACGTGCCGTCCGGTGCGAGTACGTCGCTTCCGAACTCCTCGACCACTGCGGCCAGTCCGGGTGTACCCGGCTCGACGACCTCGCGTGCGATCTTGTCCGCGTCCACCACCACCGCCCCGTACGACACCAGCAATCGCGAAACCTCACTCTTGCCCGCGCCGATTCCGCCGGTCAGCCCCACCTTCACCATGAGCCCACGCTATACGCTGCGCCCGGACGACAGGAGCGCAGGACGCCGCTCCGGCTTGTTCGCCCTCCCCCTCGCCCAAGCCCGGCCTCACTGGGGCTCCGGCAGGCTCCTGCTCTCTCCGGCCCTCTCCGGCTCGCTCAAGCCCCGCCCGCGCCGCCGTCGCCCTCGCGTTCGGCCAGGAAGCGCTCGAACTCCCTGCCGATCTCGTCGGCCGACGGCAGTTCCACCGGCTCGGCCACCAAGTTCCCCCGGCTCTCCGCCCCGGCCACCGCGTCGTACTGATGCTCCAGCCCGCTGACCAGCGCGACCAGTTCCTCATCGCCCTCCGAGATCTGCCGCTCGATCTCCTCCTGCGTCCGCAGTGCCTCCGTACGCAGCGAATGCGCGGCGCCCGGCAACACCAGCCCGGTCGCGGCCGTCACGGCTTCCAGCGCCGTCAGCGCGGCGTCCGGATAGGCGGACCGTGCGATGTAGTGCGGTACGTGCGCCGCCACGCCCAGCACGTCGTGTCCCGCCTCCGCCAGCCGGAACTCGATCAATGCCTCCGCGCTGCCGGGCACCTGTGCCTCATCGAAGAAGCCGCCGTGCCCGGGCATCAGGTCCGTGCGGTTACCGTGCGGGGTGATGCCTACGGGGCGGGTGTGCGGCACGCCCATGGGGATGCCGTGGAAGTTCACCGAGAGGCGTACGCCGAGGCGCTCCACGATCTCCTTCACGGCGGCCGCGAAGCGCTCCCACTCGACGTCCGGTTCGGGTCCGGACAACAGCAGGAACGGCGCGTCGGTGGTGTCCCGTACGAGCCGCAGCTCAATGCTCGGGGTCTCGTAGGCGGTCCAGCGGTTGCGCTCGAAGGTGAGCAGCGGACGGCGGGCGCGGTAGTCGACGAGGCGGTCGTGGTCGAAGCGGGCGACGACCTGGTTCGGCAGGCCATCCAGCAGCCGTTCAACGATCTGGTCGCCGGTCTCGCCGGCGTCGATGTACCCGTCGAAGTGGTACAGCAGCACCAGTCCGGCGGAGTCCCTGGAGGCAATCGCCTCGACCTCCGCGAGCCCGCTCGGCTCCCATTCGTACATACCCTGGGGATCCAACACAGTGACTGCTCCTCCTCGTTCTCGTCAGCGGCAACGCACGATCCCGCGCGGGCATTCCCGATTCCCGCCGACGCGGAAGACCCCCTGCCTCACTTCTGCCCCGGCGCCGGCCCGGCCGACGGTCCGATCCGGCCCCGCTCCCGCTCCGGCCCCCATCCCGGCCCCCGCGCCCCCGGCTCGGCCCCCTGGTCCCGAGGCGGCCATCCCCCGTCCCACAGCGATCCCCGCCTGCACCTCACACGCCTTCAGAAACCTGAACCCGCCTGGAGGAACCTGAACCCGCCTCGTGCCAACAGGCCCGCGCGAAGTACCCGCCCCGCACGCCCCGCACGCCTACACGCCCGCTCTGAGCGGCGCCACCGACTCCGGCCGCTTCCGCCCGCCGGAGCATTCCCCGGACACGACGAAGGCCCGCTCCCTCCCAGGGAACGGGCCTTCGTCTATCGGCTAGTGCCTATCGGCAAGAGCTCAGCTCTGGCCGCCGGCCAGCTTCTCGCGGAGCGCGGCGAGGGCCTCGTCCGACGCCAGGGCGCCGGAGTTGTCCGCCGACTCCGAGGAGTACGAGCCGCCACCGGTGTTGCCACCGCCGGTGCTGCCGCCCGCCGCAGCCGCCGGCGCCGCAGCACCCTCGGCCGCAGCCTGCTCGTCGGCCTCGCGGGACTTGATGACCTGAGCCTGGTGCTGCTCGAAGCGCTGCTGCGCCTCGGCGTACTGGTTCTCCCAGGCCTCGCGCTGGGTCTCGTAGCCCTCGAGCCAGTCGTTGGTCTCGGGGTCGAAGCCCTCGGGGTAGATGTAGTTGCCCTGGTCGTCGTAGGACGCGGCCATGCCGTACAGGGTCGGGTCGAACTCGACCGCCGACGGGTCGGCACCGAAGGACTCGTTGGCCTGCTTCAGCGAGAGGCTGATGCGACGGCGCTCGAGGTCGATGTCGATGACCTTGACGAAGATCTCGTCGTTGACCTGGACAACCTGCTCCGGGATCTCGACGTGGCGCTCGGCCAGCTCGGAGATGTGGACCAGGCCCTCGATGCCCTCGTCGACGCGCACGAACGCACCGAAGGGAACGAGCTTGGTGACCTTACCCGGGACGACCTGACCGATCTGGTGGGTCCGGGCGAACTGCTGCCACGGGTCTTCCTGGGTCGCCTTGAGCGACAGGGACACGCGCTCGCGGTCCATGTCGACGTCCAGGACCTCGACCGTGACCTCCTGGCCGACCTCGACGACCTCGGACGGGTGGTCGATGTGCTTCCAGGACAGCTCGGAGACGTGGACGAGACCGTCGACGCCGCCCAGGTCCACGAAGGCACCGAAGTTGACGATGGAGGAGACGACGCCGGAGCGCACCTGACCCTTCTGGAGGGTGGTGAGGAAGGTCTGGCGGACCTCGCTCTGGGTCTGCTCCAGCCAGGCACGGCGGGACAGGACCACGTTGTTGCGGTTCTTGTCCAGCTCGATGATCTTGGCCTCGAGCTCCTTGCCCACGTAGGGCTGGAGGTCGCGGACGCGGCGCATCTCGACCAGGGAGGCCGGGAGGAAGCCACGGAGGCCGATGTCGAGGATGAGACCACCCTTGACGACCTCGATGACGGTACCGGTGACGATCCCGTCCTCTTCCTTGATCTTCTCGATGGTGCCCCAGGCGCGCTCGTACTGGGCACGCTTCTTCGAGAGGATCAGGCGGCCTTCCTTGTCCTCCTTCTGGAGGACCAGGGCCTCGATCTCGTCGCCGACGGCAACGACCTCGTTGGGGTCGACGTCGTGCTTGATCGAGAGCTCGCGGCTCGGGATCACACCTTCGGTCTTGTAACCGATGTCGAGCAGGACCTCGTCCCGGTCGACCTTCACGATGACGCCGTCGACGATGTCGCCGTCGTTGAAGTACTTGATCGTCTCGTCGATCGCGGCGAGGAAGGCTTCCTCGTTACCGATGTCGTTGACCGCAACCTGCGGGGTGGTGGCGGTGGTCTCGGTGCTGCTCGTCATGTGGGTAAAGGCTCCGGTGCGGACATTGAAGTCGTAGGTACTGCTACGCCGAGAACCCGTATCGCCTCTGCATAAGCCGGACAGTGTCAAAGACGTAATCGCCGGAAGCCCGCGGATGCCTGAACATCCGGAGCGACCCGAGATCGCCTCAAAACCGAGGGGACATACATACAGATGCGAGCGCAGCCTGCTCCGTCTGAGGCGCGCAAGCCCGCAGCGCAACTTGTAGCATACGGGGGCAGCCGGACCCGGTCAATGCGCGAACGCGCACACCGGGGGCAGAACGCCCCATAACCGGCACACGCGATGTTCCGCGAGGTCGAACGGCCTCACAGTCCCTGCAGCGACAAGCAGAGCGAACACTACGACGACGGGCGCCATGAACCAAGAGCACGAGCCGGAGGCGACTCGCCGTGACGCCTCGGACACCGAAAGCAGCCGGGCCAGCCGGGGCTGGTGGGACGGCAACGCGGACGAGTACCAGAGCGAGCACGGTTCCTTCCTCGGGGACGACCGGTTCGTCTGGGGTCCCGAGGGACTGGACGAGGCGGACGCCGCGCTGCTCGGGCCGGCGGCCGAACTCAAGGGGCGCCGGATCCTGGAGATCGGAGCCGGTGCGGCGCAGTGTTCCCGCTGGCTGGCGGCGCAGGGCGCGCTCCCGGTGGCGCTCGACATCTCACACCGGCAGTTGCAGCACGCACTGCGGATCGCCGGTGGGCCGGGCGACGACGCCCTCGATCTGGTCGAGGCGGACGCCGGGGCGCTGCCGTTCCGCGACGGTGGCTTCGACCTCGCGTGTTCCGCGTACGGCGCGCTGCCGTTCGTCGCCGATCCGGTGCGGGTGCTGCGCGAGGTGCGCCGGGTACTGCGGCCGGGCGGCCGGTTCGTCTTCTCCGTCTCGCACCCGATCCGCTGGGCTTTCCCCGACGAGCCGGGGCCCGAGGGGCTGTCGGTGGGGGCTTCCTACTTCGACCGCACGCCGTACGTCGAGCAGGACGAGTCCGGCCGGGCCGTGTACGTCGAGCACCACCGGACGCTGGGCGACCGGGTACGGGACGTGGTGGCCGCCGGATTCCGGCTGGAGGACCTCGTCGAGCCGGAATGGCCCGAATGGAACACCCAGGAGTGGGGCGGCTGGTCCCCGCTGCGCGGGCATCTGATCCCGGGGACGGCGATCTTCGTGTGCTCGGCGGTGGCTCCTTAGCGGACCGGCGGTGTCGGCTTGACGGACCGGCCGGGTCGGCTTGACGGACCGGCCGTGTCGGCTTGGCGGTGCAGTGCCGTCGGCCACGCCGGCAGGGCAGGCACAAGCGCTCGGCAGGCGGTGCCCCTGCGGTGCCCCCGGGGCAGCCGGCCGGCGGACCTCGCCGGGGCGGCAGACTGGGGGCGTGATCCGCCGTGACGCCCTTGACCAGCTGCCCGTGCGTACCGCGCTGCCCGCGCTGCGCGCCGCCCTCGACGGACCCGGTGCCGCGGTGCTGTGCGCCCCGCCGGGCACCGGCAAGACGACACTGGTGCCGCTGGAGCTGGCGGGCCTGACCGGGGAGGGACCGAAGCGGCGGGTGCTGGTCGCGGAGCCGCGCCGGATCGCGGCCCGTGCGGCCGCGCGGCGGATGGCCTGGCTGCTGGGCGAGAAGACAGGGGACCGGGTCGGGTTCACGGTGCGCGGGGAGCGCCGGGCCGGGCCCCGTACCACCGTGGAAGTGGTGACGACCGGGGTGCTGCTGCAGCGGCTGCAGCGCGATCCGGAGCTGGCGGGCGTCGATGTGGTGGTACTCGACGAGTGTCATGAGCGGCATCTCGACGCCGATACCTCCGCGGCGTTCCTCCTGGACGTACGGGAGACCTTGCGGCCCGAGCTGCGGCTGGTGGCGGCGTCGGCCACGACGGATGCCGAGGGCTGGGCACGGCTGCTGGGCGGCCCCCAGGGCCCGGCGCCGGTGGTCGAGGCGGCGGGTGTGTCGCATCCGGTGGGGGTGGTGTGGGCACCGCCGGAGCGGCCGGTGCGGCCGGCACACGGGATGCGCGTCGACCCGGCGCTGCTGGCGCAGGTGGCGGCGGTGGTGCGGCGGGCGCTGCGCGAGCAGACGGGTGATGTGCTGTGTTTCCTCCCCGGCGTCGGGGAGATCGGGCGGGTCGCCGGGGAGCTGGCCGGGGTGGACGCCGAGGTGCTGCAGGTGCACGGGCGGGCTCCGGCCGAGGTGCAGGACGCGGTACTGGCGGGCGGGGGCGGCCTGCGCAGAGTGGTGCTGGCGACCTCGGTGGCCGAGTCCAGCCTGACCGTGCCGGGGGTGCGGGTGGTGGTGGACAGCGGGCTGGCGCGGGTGCCGCGGACGGATCATGCGCGGGGGCTCAGCGCGCTCACGACCGTGCGGGCCTCCCGGGCGGCGGCCCGTCAGCGCGCCGGACGGGCGGGGCGCGAGGCACCGGGTGTGGTGTACCGCTGCTGGTCGGAGGGCGAGGACGGGCGACTGCCGGCGTTCCCCGATCCGGAGATCAAGGTCGCCGATCTGACGGCGTTCGCCTTGCAGGCGGCCTGCTGGGGCGATCCGACGGCCGGCGGTCTCGCCCTGCTCGACGCGCCGCCGACCGGTGCACTGGCCGCGGCACGGGAGGTGCTGACGGCGATCGGTGCGGTGGACGGGACCGGCCGGGCAACGGCGCGGGGGGTACGGATGGCACGGCTCGGGCTGCACCCCCGGCTGGCGCGCGCCCTGCTGGACGGCGCACCCGAGGTCGGCGTGCGCCGCGCCGCGGAGGTGGTCGCCCTGCTGAGCGAGGAACCGCCGCGGGCGTACGGGGACGATCTGGCGGCGGCGTGGCGCACCGCGCGGCGGGGCGGCGATGCGTACGGAGCGAGGTGGCGGCAGGAGGCACGGCGCTTGGCGTCGGCGGCCGGGGAGCCGCGGGCCGGGTCGGGCGCGGACGCCCTTAAAGGCTCCGGGCCCGGAGCCGGGGGCGGCACGGCGGCAGCGGTCACCGACGATGCGGTCGCCGGCCTCCTTGCCGCGTTGGCCTTCCCGGAGCGGGTGGCACGCGCCCGCGGGGGCGGGAGTTACCTCATGGCATCCGGGACCGGGGCGGAGTTGGCGGGGGCAGGGCCGGGCCCGGGGGCGCAGGCCGGGCGGGGGCACCGCGCGGGGCCTGCGGACGGGGGCGGCGGATCGGGGCTGCGGGATGCGGGGTGGCTGGCGATTGCGGTGGCGGACCGACCGGTGGCGGCGGTGTCGGCGCGGGTGCGGCTCGCGGCGGTGATCGACGAGGAGACGGCATGTGCCGCGGCGCGGGCGCTGCGCTCCTCGGGTGAGGAGGTGCGCTGGGCGGACGGTGACGTGGTGGCCAGGAGCGTGACCCGGCTGGGGGCGATCGAGCTGGCGTCCCGGCCGCTGACCGCGCCCGACCCCGGGCTGCTGCGGGAGGCGGTGGTGTCGGGGCTGCGGCGGGAGGGTTTCGGCCTGCTGCGGTGGCCGCCCGCGGCGGCGTCGCTGCGGCAGCGGCTGGCGTTTCTGCACCGGGAGCTGGGCCCGCCGTGGCCCGATGTGTCGGACGCGGCGCTGCTGGAGCGCGTCGAGGAGTGGCTGGGGGTGGAGCTCGGCCGGGCGCGGCGGCGGGCCGATCTGGCACGGGTCGATGCGGGGCAGGCGCTGGCCCGGCTGCTGCCCTGGGCGACCGGGGACGCGGCGCGCTTCGACGAGCTGGCACCGGAGCGCATCGAGGTGCCGAGTGGTTCGCGGGTACGGGTGGATTACGAGGGTGCGCAGCCGGTGCTGGCCGTCAAACTCCAGGAGTTGTTCGGCCTGCAGGAGTCGCCGCGGGTGGCCGGCGGGCGGGTACCCGTGCTGGTGCATCTGCTGTCCCCCGCGGGGCGTCCGGCGGCCGTCACGGCGGATCTCGCCTCGTTCTGGCGGGACGGATACCGGTCCGTACGCGCGGAGTTGCGCGGGCGCTACCCCAAGCATCCCTGGCCGGAGGACCCTTCGGCGGCCGAGCCGACCCGGCACACCTCGGCGCGGCTCAAGCGGGGCTGAGCGCGGGGCCGGAGGGGCGCGGAGGCGGCTCGCTGACGTCATGCTTCCACGTTACGGGCCGGCACTGACAACGCCGTTGCCGGACGACGACGGCGCGGGGGCGGGCGGCCGGGCCGCCGGAGCGCGGGGGCGGCGGTTGCGGGCTTCGAGGTGCAGGCTCAGGGCGAGCAATGCGGCGCCGAGCACCAGGAATCCCCAGGGGAGGTAGCGGGTGAGCAGCAGGACGAGGGTGCGCTGCGAGGTCACCAGGGCCACGGTGGAGTCGATGTAGTCGTCGCGCATCTTCACATGGCCGGCGAACGCGGTGACCTTGCCGCCCCCGGGCAGCAGTTGGCCGCCGCGCAGCTCCTCCTGGTGGATCTCCTGGCCGTTGACCGGCGCGCCGGTGACCGGCTCCACCCAGAACATCCGCTTGGTGGTGTACCAGCGGGTGGTGCCCATCTTCTCGACGGACGCGGGGGTGATGCCCTTGACCGGCATCTTCTTGGGGAGGGCGACCTTGGTCCAGGGGATGGTCTGCTCGAAGTAGTAGACCTCCAGGCCGTGGAAGGTGCGGGTGCCCTTGTAGTGGATGGGGGCCGAGGTGCGGGTCTGGGCGTCGAAGTAGGCGTAGTCGCGCTTCTCGGTGAGGAACGGCCACTTGTACTCGATGCCCTCGCGGCGCACCGGGTCGCCGTCGACCATCTCGCCGGTGGCGTGCACGGGTTCCTGGGTGTGTGCGTCGAAGAGGTAGCGCTCGGGGATCTCGGAGACCATCTTGCCGTCGGGGCCCACGACGTAGGACAGCGCGTCCCAGACGACGACATCGCGGCCCGCGGACTGCTCGATGCGCTCGGATGCGGCGACATCGCCCTTGAGGGTCTGCACGATGGTGATCTTGGGGACGCGCTCGGCCTTCATCGTCCCGTAGTCGAGGAGGGTGGCGGGCCTGGCCTCCAGGACCATGTCCTGGTACTGGCCGGGCGGGATCTTGGCGAGCCGCGGAAAGGCGTACCACCGCATCAGCGGGGACAGGGCGGTGAAGAAAACGGCGAGGGCGAGCAGCACCAGGCTCGCCGGGCGGCGCATCCCTCGGGCTTCTCCGCCCCGGCCGGTGCCTGCGGTGGCGGAGCCGGCCGGGGGCGCGGGTGTGGTCCCCCGGGTGGGCACAGTACGGCGCATGGCGGTGGCGTCCCTCCCTCAGGGGTGCTTGGGGACGGTGGTCAGCAGCGGTTTGGGCGAGGTGGTGCCGCGGGGTGCGCCGATCGCCGCGAGGGTGAGCACGAGGGCGAGCGCCGCGGCCAGTCCGGCCGCGGCTGCTGTCAGGGCGCGCATGGTCGGCCTCCCGAGAGCTGATACAGCGTCAGGGCGGGGGCACCGTAGCAACGGGCGGCCGAGATGAGAACACGTGACACCGCCGCCCCGCCCTGGACGGAGGGCGGGACGGCGGTGTCGGACCGGCGCGGCGGCCGGCCCGGCTGGTGGCCCGGCTGGTGGCCCGGCCATGATGCCGGGACCGGCCGATGCGGTGTGGGACCGGCCGACGCGGTGCCGGACCGGCCCGCGCGGTGCCGGACCGGCCGTGGCGACGGGCCGGGAGTGCGGTCAGGAACCGGTCGGGGCGGCGACCTTCAGCTTGATGGTGAGTACGGCGCCGTCGGCGGTGGTCAGCCGCAGCAGGAACGTGCCGGCGTGCGTATCGGTGTAGATCTTCGGGAGCTTCAGCAGGCCGTGGGCGTCGGTGGTGAGCCCGGTGAGGGTCCGGACCGGCTTGCCCTTGTCGACGCCGGTGGCCCCGGGGTCCTTGAAGTAGGGGCCCTTGTCGTTCTCTTCGGGCTGCTTCGGGTCGTCGGTGACCATGGTCGCGGTGATCGCCGCACCCGGCGCGATCTTGCCCTGGTAGGTCGCCTCGACCTCGACCGCGTCCTCGGCGAAGGCCTGCCCCGCGGTCGCCGTCAGCTCCTTGTCCGAGGTGCGGAGGAGCTTGTCGGCCTTCGGGGCCGGCTTGGCCTTGACGGTGGCGCCGAAGGCGACGGCGGGTGCGGTGCGGCCCACGGCGGTGGCCCGGATGGTGAAGGAGCCGGCCGTGTCGCCCGCCCGCAGCGTGGGAGCGGTGGCGAGGCCGTCCTTGTCCGTGGGGACGGTGACAGAGGTGGCGTTACCGGGGAAGCGGGCGCCGGTGGTCTTGGGCAGGGTGAAGCGAACGGGGGCTCCGGCGACGGCCTTGCCGGCGGCGTCCTTGGCGCGCACCCGCGGCGACGCGGCGAACTCGGTGCCGGCGGTGGCGCTCAACTCCTTGTCGCCGACCCGTTCGAGAGCGGTGAGCCGGGTGGGCTCGGTGGGCGGCTTCGGGGTGGGCTTCGGGGTGGGCGTCCCCGTATGGCCGCCCGGAGTGTGGCCGGTGCCGTCCGAACCCCCGGGCCTGCCGGGGTGGTTCGGCGTTCCGGTGCCGGTGCCGGATCCGCCGGACCCCGCATGCCGGCCCGGTGCGGGGGAGTTGCGGTGGGGGCGCGTGGCGTCGCCGGTACGGCCGCTGCCGTGGCCGCCGGACTTCCCGACGTCGCCGCGGTGCACCGGAAGGACGCCCCGGCCGTCCGGGACCTCGTGGGTGCCCTTGCGGTAGAACGCGTACCAGGACAGCACCGTCCGCAGATAGTCCTCGGATGCGTTGTAGCCGAGGATCGCCCGGTCCAGGTCGTCCCGGTCCGACAGATCGCGGCCGCCGGCGCAGAGATAGCGGCCCGCGGCGAGCGCGGCGTCGAAGACGTTGTGCGGGTCCTTCTTGCCGTCGCCGTTGCCGTCGGCGCCCCAACCTGCGCCGTCGGGGCCGCCGTTGGACCAGGTGGAAGGGATGAACTGCATCGGGCCCACGGCACGGTCGTGGGTGAGGTCGCCGTCGTAGCGGCCGCCGTCGGTGTCCCTGATCAGGGCGAAGCCGTGGCCGTTGAGCTGCGGGCCGAGAATCGGCTGAAGGGTGGTGCCCTCGGCGTCGACGGCGCCGCCGCGCGCCTGTCCGGACTCGACCTTGCCGATTCCGGCGAGCAGTTGCCAGGGCAGCCGGCAGCCCGGATCGGACGTGCCGACCGCCGAGGCGGCCTTCTTGTACGCGGCCAGGACGGTGGCGGGCAGGCCGGCTTCGGCGGGACCGGTGCCGAGGGCGGGGCCCTGGCCGGTGTGGTGCGCCTCGTGCGGCGGTACCGGCCGGTGGACGGGCGGCCGGTCGGTGAAGTACGCCGAACCACCGTCGATGGGGGTGTCGGCGGGTGGGGCGGGCTTCTGTTTCCTGGCGGCCGAGGCCTCTGTGGCGGCGGGTGCCTGAGAGGCGGTCAGGGCGGCGAGCACCACGGCCGCCACCGCTGTCGAGGCCGCTCCCCTCCGGAGCCGCCTTCGGAATGTGGCTGCCATACGTGGTCCCCTCCGCGTTGCCCTACCGCGCCCCTGACGCGGTGTTGCGCTCCCCAGCGCTCCAACTCAGGTGACACTACGACAACTCGGGCCCGGCATCTACCACCAACATCGGACACATAATGAGCCGAATCGATCGAGGAGAGGTGTCATGCCGTTCACGCTCAGTCATGCCGCTGCCGTGCTCCCCGCCATCCGGCGGACCGGCGCGGCACGTGGTCCGTTGGTCGCCTCGGCGCTCGTGGCGGGGTCGTTCGCACCGGACATGACCTACTACGCGGACAGCCTGGTGCCGGGCGCCATGACGTTCGGCGAGGTCACCCACTCGCTGCCCGGAGTGCTGACCGTGGACGTCCTGGTCACCGCGGCGCTCGTCGGCGGCTGGCTGCTGCTGCGCGAACCGCTGCTGACGCTGCTGCCCCGGGGATGGCGGGGTCCGGTCCAGGCGCTCCTGCGCGGGCGGCCCTGGAGACCCCGAGGTGCCCGCGAACTCGCCGCTCTCGCGGGCTGGTTCCTTCTCTCCGCGGTGCTCGGGGCGGCGAGCCATGTCGTCTGGGACGCCTTCACCCACCCGGGCCGCTGGGGTACCCGGCTGGTTCCGGGCCTGGACGGTACGGCGGGCGGCCTGCCGGTCTGCACCTTTCTGCAGTACGGCACCTCGGCGCTCGCCCTGGTGGCGATGGGAGGGTTCTTGTGGTCGGCGCTACGGGGCCGAGCCAGCGGCGGTGCCGCGACGTCCGGACCGCCCGTGAGCGGGCCATCCGTGACCGGGCCGTCCGTGACCGGGCCATCCGTGACCGGGCCATCCGTGAGCGGGCCGTCCGTGAGCGGCGCGGCAGCAGCGCTGACCGTACGGCTGCGGTTGCTGCTGAGCGCCCCGCTCGTGCTGTGTGTGGCGGCGGGTGCGGTACACCGCACGCTGCGGGCGCGCGCGGCCTACGGCCCGGGGGCGGGCTGGTTCGACTACCTTCCGGCGGTGCTCTTCGGCGCGGGCGCGGGCCTGGCTGCCGGACTGCTGCTGTATGCGCTGGGCGTACACCTGCTGGTCCGGCGGACGCGCCGGTCCGGGCCGGTCCCCCGCGTCCCGGTCACGACCGTGTCCGGGGCGGCCGCCGGCCCGGAGGCCCTGACCCCCGGCGCCGACTGACGGCATCGGCGGCGGGCCGGGCGGCGCCGAAGTGAGCTGTGGGCGCCCGCTCCGGACCGCCCCGGCCTGTGCCGTCCTCAGTGCGCCGCCGACTCCCAGTCCTTGCCGGAGCCGACCGAGACGTCCAACGGGGCGCTCAGCTGGACCGCCGCGGCCATCTCCCGGCGGAGCAGTTCCTCGACCTTCTTGCGCTCGCCGGGGGCGACCTCGACGACGATTTCGTCATGGACCTGGAGCAGCATCCGGGACTGCAGCCCGGCGGCCCGCAGCGCCGCGTCGACCCGCAGCATCGCGATCTTGACGATATCGGCCGCGGTGCCCTGGATCGGGGCGTTCAGCGCCATCCGCTCGGCCATTTCGCGGCGCTGGCGGTTGTCGCTGTTGAGGTCGGGGAGGTAGCGGCGGCGGCCGAGCATGGTCTCGGTGTAGCCGATGGCGCGGGCCTCCTCCACGACGCGCTGGAGGTAGTCGCGCACCCCACCGAAGCGCTCGAAGAAGTTGTCCATCAGCTTGCGGGCCTCGTCGGGCTGGATGCCCAGCTGCTGGGAGAGGCCGAACGCCGACAGACCGTACGCCAGGCCGTAGGACATCGCCTTGATCTTGCGGCGCATCTCCGGGTCGACCTGGGTCTTGTCGACCGAGAAGACATGGGAGGCGACGGTGGTGTGCAGATCCTCACCGGAGGTGAACGCCTCGATCAGGCCCTCGTCCTCGGAGAGGTGCGCCATCACCCGCAGCTCGATCTGGCTGTAGTCGGCGGTCAGCAGCGACTCGAAGCCCTCACCGACGACGAACCCGCGGCGGATCGCCCGGCCCTCGTCCGTACGCACCGGGATGTTCTGCAGATTGGGGTCCGTGGAGGACAGCCGTCCGGTGGCCGCCACGGTCTGGTTGAAGGTGGTGTGGATACGGCCGTCGGCGCCGATGGTCTTGATCAGGCCCTCGACGGTCGTCCGCAGCTTGGCCTGCTCACGGTGCCTGAGCATGATCACCGGGAGTTCGTTGTCGGTCTGCGCCGCCAGCCAGGCGAGGGCATCGGCGTCGGTCGTGTACCCCGTCTTCGTCTTCTTGGTCTTGGGCAGGCCCAGCTCACCGAAGAGGACTTCCTGCAGCTGCTTGGGCGAACCGAGGTTGAACTCGTGGCCCGCGGCGGCATGCGCCTCCTTGACGGCCTGCTGCACCGCCCCCGCGAACTGCTGCTCCATCCGCTCCAGCCAGCCCCGGTCCGCGGCGATGCCGGCCCGCTCCAACCGGGCCAGCAGCTCGCTGGTCGGCAGCTCCACCTCGCGCAGCAGGTCGGCCGCGCCGACCTCCGCCAGCTTCGACTCGAAGGCCGTCCCCAGGTCGAGGACCGTACGGGCCTGCCCCATCAGGGCGTCCGCCTCGGCCTCCTCGTCCGCGCCGAACGCCAGCTGGCCGTCGCCCGCCGCGGCCGGGGCGAGATCACGCCCCAGGTATTCGAGGGAGAGCGCGTCCAGCGCGAAGGAGCGGCGGCCGGGCTTGACCAGATAGGCGGCCAGGGCGGTGTCCATGGTGACGCCCTCGATGCGCCAGCCGTGCTCGCCGAAGACCCGCATCAGGCCCTTGGCGTTGTGCATCACCTTGGGACGGGCGGCGTCCGCGCTCCAGGCGGCGAAGGCCTGCTCGTCGGCCTCGTCGAGCTGGGACGGGTCGAACCAGGCGGCCGGGCCCGCGGGGGCCGCCAGCGCCACCTCGGCGACACTGCCGCTGCCCAGCGTCCATACGTCGACCGTGGCCACACCCAGCGGGCCCGTGCCGTGTTCGGCCAGCCACGGAGCGAGTTCGCCGGTACCGAGGACCGTGCCGTCCACCTCGACGCCCGGGGCCGGGGCGGCCTCCTCGGCGGCCTCGGCCGCTCCGGGGTCGACGGCGTGCAGCCGGTCGCGCAGGCCCTGGTTGCGGATCTCCAGGCCGTTGAGGAACACCGTGAGCGCCTCGCGGTCGTACGCCTCGCGGGTCAGCTCCGCCGGGCCGCACGGCAGCGCGACATCGCGCACCATCTCCGTGAGCCGGCGGTTGAGCTTCACGGCATCCAGGTGCTCGCGGAGGTTGACGCCCGCCTTGCCCTTGACCTCCTCGGCGCGCTCCACCAACTCCGCGAACGAACCGAACTGGTTGATCCACTTCGTGGCGGTCTTCTCGCCGACGCCCGGGATACCGGGGAGGTTGTCCGACGGGTCGCCGCGCAGCGCGGCGAAGTCCGGGTACTGGGCGGGGGTCAGGCCGTACTTCTCGAAGACCTTCTCCGGGGTGAAGCGGGTCAGCTCCGAGACGCCCTTGGTGGGGTAGAGGACCGTGACGTCGTCGGAGACCAGCTGGAAGGAGTCGCGGTCGCCCGTGACGATCGAGACCTCGAAGCCCTGGGCGGTGGCCTGCTCGGTGAGCGTGGCGATGACGTCGTCGGCCTCGAAGCCCTCGACCGCGAACCGCTTGACGTGCATCGCGTCGAGCAGCTCGCCGATCAGCTCGACCTGGCCCTTGAACTCGTCGGGGGTCTTGGAACGGTTCGCCTTGTAGTCGGCGAACTCCTCGGACCGCCAGGTCTTGCGCGAGACGTCGAAGGCCACCGCGAAGTGCGTGGGCGCCTCGTCGCGCAGGGTGTTCGCGAGCATCGACGCGAAGCCGTAGATCGCATTGGTCGGTTGTCCCGTGACGGTCGTGAAATTCTCCACGGGCAGGGCGAAGAACGCCCGGTATGCCATGGAATGCCCGTCCATCAGGAGCAGTCGGGGACGGCCGCCCGCCGCCGCCTCGGTGCCGGTCGCTTCGCTCTTCTTCGCTGCCTTTGCTGCCACGCCCCCGATCCTGCCACGCCCCACTGACAATCCCCGCCGCGACGGTCGCCACACCTCGCCGCAGCCCGGCCCCGGCCCCGCTCCGGGCCGGCCCCGGACCGTCGCCGGACACCGCCCCCACCGCTTCCGCACACCACCCCGGACCGCCACCGGACACCGTCCCGGCCGCCTCCGCACACGCCCCGGCCCGACGCCCCACCGGGCCGCCCCGGGCGCCCCGGCGCAGGCGCACCCCCACTCGCCCCTACACCACCCCTCGCGTCCGTGACAGGATCAGATGTGTACAGCAACGATCCGCCGCACCCGGTGGAGCGAGCAGCTCACGGCTCAAGGGAGAGCGCCATGGCAGGCAAGCCGCCCGCATCGGACCCCGCCCAGGACGCGCCCCAGGTCGGCGAACCCCAGCGCTCCGCCGTCGGCCTGCCGGCCATCACCCATGCCCTGCGCATCTCCCAGCAGCAGATGGGCGTGCGCCGTACCGCCCTGACCCTCCTGCGCGTCAACCAGCGCGACGGCTTCGACTGCCCCGGCTGCGCCTGGCCCGACCCCGGCACGCCGCACACCGCCGAATTCTGCGAGAACGGTGCCAAGGCCGTCGCCGAAGAGGCCACCCTGCGCCGCGTCACCCCGGACTTCTTCGCCGACCACGCCGTCGCCGACCTCGCGACCCGCAGCGGCTACTGGCTCGGCCAGCAGGGCCGCCTCACCCACCCCATGTACCTCCCCGAGGGCGCCGACCACTACGAGCCGGTGACCTGGCAGCGGGCCTTCGACATCATCGGCGAGGAGCTGACCGCCCTCGGCTCCCCCGACGAGGCCGTCTTCTACACCTCCGGCCGCACCAGCAACGAGGCCGCCTTCCTCTACCAGCTCTTCGCCCGCGAATTCGGCACCAACAACCTCCCCGACTGCTCCAACATGTGCCACGAGTCGTCGGGCTCCGCGCTGACGGAGACCATCGGCATCGGCAAGGGCAGCGTCCTGCTGGAGGACCTCTACCAGGCCGACCTGATCATCATCGCCGGGCAGAACCCGGGCACCAACCACCCCCGGATGCTCACCGCCCTGGAGAAGGCCAAGGCAGGCGGCACGAAGATCATCTCGATCAATCCGCTGCCCGAAGCCGGCCTGGAGCGCTTCAAGAACCCGCAGACCCCGCGCGGCCTGGCCGGCGGCGGCACCGCGCTCACCGATCTCTTCCTCCAGGTCCGCCTCGGCGGCGACCAGGCGCTCTTCCGCGCCCTCAACCGCCTCCTCCTCGACACCGACGGCGCCCTCGACGAGGACTTCATCCGCGCCCACACCCACGGCTTCGAGGAGTTCGCGCAGCAGGCCCGCGCCGACGACGACCGGGACGAGACGCTGCGCGCCACCGGCCTGACCCACGAGGAGATCGACCGCGCCCTGGCCATGATCCTCGCCTCGCGCCGCACCATCGTGTGCTGGGCGATGGGCCTGACCCAGCACAAGCACTCCGTCCCCACCATCCAGGAAGTCGTCAACTTCCTTCTGCTGCGCGGCAACATCGGCCGCCCAGGGGCCGGCGTCTGCCCCGTACGCGGCCACAGCAACGTCCAGGGCGACCGCACCATGGGCATCTTCGAGCGCCCCGCGCCCGCCTTCCTCGACGCCCTGGAGAAGGAGTTCGGCTTCGCCCCGCCCCGGGAGCACGGACTCGACGTCGTCCGCGCCATCCGCGCACTGCGCGACGGGCAGGCCAAGGTGTTCTTCGCGATGGGCGGCAACTTCGTGGCCGCCACCCCCGACACCGACGTCACCGAGGCCGCCATGCGCCGCGCCCGGCTGACCGTCCATGTCTCCACCAAGCTCAACCGCTCGCATGCGATCACCGGCGCCCGTGCGCTGATCCTGCCGACCCTGGGCCGCACCGAACGCGATGTCCAGACCGGCCCGGACGGGAAGCACACCGAACAGTTCGTGACCGTCGAGGACTCCATGGGCATGGTGCACGCCTCCCGGGGCCGCCTGGCACCCGCGAGCCCCCAACTGCTGTCCGAGACCGCCATCGTCGCCCGCCTGGCCCGCCGCGTCCTGGGCGAGGCCAGCCGCACCCCCTGGGAGGAGTTCGAGAAGGACTACGCGACGATCCGGGACCGCATCGCCCACGTCATCCCGGGCTTCGAGGACTTCAACACCAAGGTCGCCCGCCCCGGAGGCTTCGCCCTCCCGCACGCCCCCCGGGACAGCCGTAGCTTCCCCACCGCCACGGGGAAGGCCAACTTCACCGCCGCGCCCGTCGAATACCCCGCCGTCCCCGAAGGACGGCTGCTGCTGCAGACCCTGCGCTCCCACGACCAGTACAACACCACCATCTACGGCCTCGACGACCGCTACCGCGGCATCAAGAACGGCCGCCGCGTCGTCCTCGTCCACCCCGACGACGCCCGCGAACGGGGCCTGGCCGACGGGGCGTACACCGACCTGGTCAGCGAATGGACGGACGGCAGCGAGCGGCGCGCACCCGGCTTCCGGGTGGTCCACTACCCGACGGCCCGCGGCTGCGCGGCGGCCTACTACCCCGAGACCAATGTCCTCATCCCGCTCGACCACACCGCCGACACCAGCAACACCCCCGCCGCCAAGTCGATCGTGATCCGCATGGAGAGCCCCCGGCCCCAGGACTGACCACCACCGGGCCGGCCGGCGGGAAGCACAACCCCGCGCTGAGCGCTTGCTCAGGGGCCTGATAGGAACAGGCACGGATCGACGACGATCACGGGCGAGCGAACGGAGCCGTAGGCATGGGTGAGCAGAGCACGACCAAGTTTCCGCAGGAGATCCTCGACCAGTGGGCCGGCCTCGGCCTCGACCTGCCGTCCTTCTTCTCCGCCGGACACCTCGGTGAACGGATGAGCGTGCAGGTCACCGAAGCCGCCCCCGAGCGCGTCGTCGGCACCATGCCCGTCGAGGGCAACACCCAGCCCTACGGACTCCTGCACGGCGGCGCCTCCGCCGTCCTGGCCGAAACCCTCGGCTCCGTCGGCTCCATGCTGCACGGCGGCCCCACCAAGATCGCGGTGGGTGTCGACCTCAACTGCACCCACCACCGCGCTGCCCGCTCCGGTCTGGTCACCGGCGTCGCCACCCCCGTACACCGCGGCCGGTCCACGGCCACCTACGAAATCGTCATCACCGACGAACACGACAAGCGGGTCTGCACCGCCCGCCTGACCTGCCTGCTGCGCGAGACGGACGCCGACGTCTACCGCAGCTGACCGGCACCGGCCGGCGGACCGCCGGCCGCCCGTACGGCCCCGCACCCGGATTCCGGGAGCGGGGCCGTACGCATTCCCGTAACGCTGCGTAACACGCGCGCCCTACGGCGACGGCCCCAACTTCCGTCCCCCACAAGGCCCTGGGCGTCCCCGCGCACACCGCATCCGCTATCCGGACGCCGCTTCGTCACCGCACGCCCCATCCCCCCGTGGAAGTGCGAGTTCACCCTCCGCACCGCGTTCGCCCTCCGGTGTAAGGACCATAACGGCATAACGCTCATCGAAGGTCATAACAAGAGCGTCACATCCTGGTCAGCGCCTCTGCCGGTACGACGAACACCGCTCTAGAGTCACCGCCAGTCACCGCGCCGCCGGGCACGCTGCACGCACGGACCTTGTACGGCCCGTACAGCCCGGCGAGCGAGACGGCCATGCGACAGCCGTGGCCGCGCCAGGGAAAGGACTGATCGTGCGTCACCGTTCCTTGCTCATCCTCACCACCGCAGTCACCACCGGCGCCCTCACGCTCTCCGCGTGCGGTTCGCGCGGCGACGACAACAAGAGCGGCGAAGGAAAGTCCACGGTCGTCATCGGCCTCGACGCCCCCACCACCGGCGAGCTCTCCGCGCTGGGCCTGGGCATCCGCAACTCCGCCCAGCTCGCCGTCAACAACGCCAACAAAGCCGGCGAGGTCAAGGGCGTCACCTTCAAACTCGAAGCCCTCGACGACAAGGCCCTGCCGAACGTCGGCCAGCAGAACGCCACCAAACTCGCCGGCGACAAGGACGTCCTCGGCGTCATCGGCCCCCTCAACTCCGGCGTCGCCCAGTCCATGCAGCAGGTCTCCAAACAGAACAACCTCACGCTGATCTCCCCGGCGAACACCACCCCCGACCTCACCCAGGGCAAGGACTGGAAGCAGAACAAGCGCGTCCGCCAGTTCCCCACCTACTTCCGCACCGCCACCACGGACGAGGTCCAGGGCGCCTTCGACGGCCAGTACGCCTGGGAGAAGATGAAGGCCAAGAAGGCCTACGTCATCGACGACCAGAAGACCTACGGCGTGGGCCTCGCCTCCTCCTTCAAGGACCAGTTCGCCAAACTCGGCGGCAAGATCGTCGGCACCGAGCACGTCAGCCCCGACGACCGCGACTTCAAGGCCGTCGTCTCCAAGGTCAAGTCCGCCAAACCCGACCTGGTCTTCTACGGCGGCGAATACCCCGCCTCCGGCCCCCTCAGCCAGCAGCTCAAGGACGGCGGCGTCACCGCCCCCGTCATGGGCGGCGACGGCATGTACAGCAGCGACTACATCAAGCTGAACAAGAAGGCGCAGGGCGACTACGCCTCCTCCGTCGGCAAGCCCGTCGAAGAGCTCCCCTCCGCCAAGAAGTTCATCGCCGGATACAAAGCAGCCGGCTTCAAGGAGGGCTACGAGGCCTACGGCGGCTCCACCTACGACGCCACCTGGGCTGTCATCCAGGCCGTCAAAAAGGTCATCGAAGCCAACGACGGCAAGCTCCCCGACGACGCCCGCAAGCAGGTCGTCGACGCCATGAACAAGGTGACCTTCGACGGCGTCACGGGCCCCATCGCCTTCGACAAATACGGCGACACCACCAACACCATGATCACCGCTTACCAGGTCGACAAGGGCGCCTGGGCCTCCCGCTTCAGCGCCGAATTCAAGAAGTTCGACAAGAGCTGACCGACCGCACCGCACCACCTCACCCCGGGCCGCGCCAGGACGCACCAATGACCCTGGCGCGGCCCGTGGCACACCGCGGCACCCCGGAATGCGGGCGCTGCTCACTTGCACCCGGCCTGAATCTCTCTTGACCGGCCGGCCCGGACCCCGTACTCCGGCCGGTCCGGATCCCGCGCTTTTGACAGGCCCGGATCGCTTACTCCCCGCCGGCCCGCATCCCGCACACCCGGCGGGCCCGGACCCCGCACTCCCAGCCGGCCCGCATCCCGCGCTTCTGGCCGGCCCCGATCCCTGACACCCAGCCGGCCCGGATCCCTCACACCCAGCTAGCCCCGATCCCTCACACCCAGCAGCCCCGATCCCTCACACCCAGCTAGCCCCGATCCCTCACACCCAGCAGCCCCGATCCCTCACACCCACCCAACGGAGGCCCCGCGGTGAGCGAACTGCCGCAACAGCTGGCCAACGGACTCATCCTCGGCGCGATGTACGGACTCATCGCGATCGGCTACACGATGGTCTACGGAATCGTCCAGCTCATCAACTTCGCCCACGGCGAGATATTCATGGTCGGCGGCTTCGGAGCGCTCAGCGTCTTCCTCGCTCTCCCCGCCGGCACCTCACTCGCCCTCGCCCTGCCGGTCATGCTCCTCGGCGGCATCGCCGTATCCGTCCTCGCCGGCATCGCCGCCGAACGATTCGCCTACCGACCGCTGCGCGGCGCACCCCGCCTCGCCCCGCTCATCACCGCCATCGGCCTGTCCATCGCCCTCCAGCAAGCCATCTGGAAGTGGTACCCCGACGGCAAACAGGCCCGCGTCTTCCCCCAGTTCAAGGGCCACGCCCTCGACATCCTGGGCGCCACCGTCCAGCGCGGCGACCTCTTCGTCCTCATCGCCGCCCCCACCTGCATGATCGCCCTCGGCTTCTTCGTCGCCAAAACCCGCAGCGGCCGCGCCATGCAGGCCACCGCGCAGGACCCCGACACCGCCAAGCTCATGGGCATCAACACCGACCGCATCATCGTCCTCGCCTTCGCGATCGGCGCCGCCTTCGCCGGCGTCGCCGCCGTCGCCTACGGCCTGCGCACCGGCGAAGTCCAGTTCCGCATGGGCTTCATCATGGGCCTCAAGGCCTTCACCGCAGCCGTGCTCGGCGGCATCGGCAACATCTACGGAGCCATGCTCGGCGGCGTCGTCCTGGGCATCGCCGAAGCCCTCGCCACCGCCTACATCGAGGACATACCCGGCATGGAGCAATTCGGCGGCGGAGCCTGGAAGGACGTCTGGGCCTTCGTCCTCCTCATCCTCGTACTCCTGCTCAGACCACAAGGCCTCCTGGGCGAACGCGTCGCGGATCGGGCGTGATAGCGATGACCACTGACACCACCACACTGCCCGCCCGCGGCCTGCTCCCCCTCCCGGAACGCACCGCGCGTCTCCTCACCGCCGCGGGCGCCCTCGCCACCGCTGCCACCACCGGCCTCGCCTGGACCTGGAGCAGCGACTTCCCCGGCGACCTCACCTACTACCTCTCCCCCGCCGGACTGCAGGTCGTCACCCTCGCCGGCGGCATCCTCACCCTGCTGTTCGCCCTCGCGGCACTCGGCATCCGCGGCCTGCAGTGGCTCACCCCCGCAGGACGCAACGCCCCCACCCTCCTCGCCGCCCTCGCCACCTTCGCCGCCACCTGGTTCACCCTCATCGCCATCGCCGTCCACCTCCACGGCCTGATCAACCTCGAACCCGGCGGCGCCCTCGCGGCCGTCACCTCCCTGCTCACCCTGGCCGGCGCCCTCGCCCTGCCCCCCGACCAAGCCGCCGACCGGCCGCCGTCGGGCCCCTGGCAGCGCTTCACCGCCACCCTCGCCACCGGCCCCCTGCGACGCCCCACCCGCCAACTCCCCTCCTGGGCCGAGATCCTGATCATCGCGGCCGCCTTCGCCGCCGGGCTCCTCGCCTTCACCTACGGCATCGACACCGATGACGGCGCACCCTTCGTCGGCTACCTGATCTTCATGGTGCTCGCCGTCCCCGCCGTCCACCGGGCCGGACTCATCGCCCGCCTCACCGCCCTCACCCACACCCACCGCGGAGTGGCCCTCGGCGCGGCCTTCCTCGCCGCCGCCTGCTTCCCCTTCACCCAGGACACCGACCAGTACACGATCATCGGGGCCAACATCCTGATCTTCGCCACCGTCGCCCTGGGCCTCAACGTCGTCGTCGGCCTCGCCGGGCTCCTCGACCTCGGGTACGTCGCCTTCCTCGGCGTCGGCGCCTACGCCGCCGCCCTCGTCTCCGGCTCCCCCGAATCCGCCTTCGGACTCCACTTCCCCTTCTGGGCGGCCCTCCTCACCGGCGCCGCCGCCTCCCTCGTCTTCGGCGTCCTCATCGGCGCACCGACACTGCGCCTACGCGGCGACTACCTCGCCATCGTCACCCTCGGCTTCGGTGAGATCTTCCGCATCGCCATGCTCAACCTCAACGGCACCACCGGGCCCGACATCACCAACGGCGCCATGGGCATCCCCAACATCCCCAACCTCGAAATCTTCGGCTTCAACTTCGGCGAACCCCACGACATCCTCGGCATCCCCCTTGCCACCTACGGCAACTACTACCTGCTGATGATCCTCGTGACGGCCTTCGTCGTCCTCGTCTTCCGGCGCGCCGCAGCCTCCCGTATCGGCCGCGCCTGGATCGCCATCCGCGAAGACGAAACCGCCGCCATCGCCATGGGCATCAACAGCTTCCGCCTCCGCCTCCTCGCCTTCGCCCTCGGCGCGTCCCTCGCCGGACTCGCCGGCACCGTCCACGCCCACGTCGTCACCACCGCCACCCCCGAACAGTTCCAGTTCGCCGGCCCCCAACCCCCCAACTCCGCCTTCCTCCTCGCCGCCGTCATCCTCGGCGGCATGGGAACCCTCAGCGGACCCCTCGTCGGCGCCGCCCTCCTCTTCCTCATCCCGGCCAAGCTCGACTTCATCCAGGACTACCAACTCCTGCTCTTCGGCATCGCCCTCGTCCTCCTCATGCGCTTCCGCCCCGAAGGCCTCATCCCCGACCGCAGGAAGCAACTCGAATTCCACGAAACCGGCCAACTCGACGTGCCCGACCAGCGCCTCCCCGACGCAGACGCCACCCTCGGCGCCACCCAGGCAAAGGCGTGACGACCATGACCACACCCTCCAGCCTCGCACCCGCCACTGACACCGACACCGTCCTGCGAGCCGACGGCGTCACCATGCGCTTCGGCGGACTC
Source organism: Streptomyces sp. NPDC015125 (assembly GCF_043080045.1). Lineage (NCBI taxonomy): Bacteria > Bacillati > Actinomycetota > Actinomycetes > Kitasatosporales > Streptomycetaceae > Streptomyces > Streptomyces sp. NPDC015125. The sequence goes on along the minus strand of NZ_JBIBVF010000014.1, from coordinate 17,432 downwards.
ACCGCCGTACGCGGCGTCAGCCTCACCGTCGGCGCCGGCGAAATCGTCGGCCTCATAGGCCCCAACGGCGCCGGAAAAACCACCTTCTTCAACTGCCTCACCGGCCTGTACGTGCCCACCGAAGGCACCGTCAGCTACCGAGGCACCCGCCTCTCCCGCAAACCCCACCTCGTCACCCAGGCCGGCGTCGCCCGCACCTTCCAGAACATCCGCCTCTTCGCCAACATGACCGTGCTCGAAAACGTCCTCGTCGGACGGCACACCCGCACCAAAGAAGGGCTCTGGTCCGCGCTCCTGCGCGGCCCCGGCTTCAAAAAGGCCGAACGCACCAGCGAACAACGCGCCATGGAACTCCTGGAATTCACCGGCCTCGCCCACAAACGCGATCACCTCGCCCGCAACCTCCCCTACGGCGAACAACGCAAGCTCGAAATCGCCCGCGCCCTCGCCAGCGAACCCGGACTGCTGCTCCTGGACGAGCCCACCGCCGGCATGAACCCCCAGGAAACCCGCGCCACCCAGGACCTCGTCCTCGCCATCCGCGCCCAGGGCACCGCCGTCCTCGTCATCGAGCACGACATGCGCTTCATCTTCAACCTCTGCGACCGCGTCGCCGTCCTCGTCCAAGGACAGAAACTCGTCGAAGGCACCGCCGAGGTCGTCCAGGCCGACGAACGCGTCATCGCCGCCTACCTCGGCACACCGGTCGAGGGCATGCCGACGCCGGACGACACCACGGACCCGGACGGAACACCAGCCCTGGCAGCCCCGGCAGCCCCGAAGGACACGGCACCCACGCCGAAAGCACCCACCACCCCCGACGCAGCAAAACCCGACGGGCCACCAGAACCCGACGGGCCAGGCGAACCCGACGGGTCAGGCAAACCCGACGGGACAGGAGACCCCGGCGCATCCGACGGGACACCCCCGCCAGACCAGCCGGCCCAGGGACAGACCGGAGACACCCCATGACCGCACTGCTCCAAGTCGAGGACCTCCGCGTCGCCTACGGCAAGATCGAAGCCGTCAAAGGCATCTCGTTCTCCGTCGAAGCAGGACAGGCCGTCACCCTCATCGGCACCAACGGCGCGGGCAAAACCACCACCCTGCGCACCCTCTCCGGCCTCCTCAAGCCCCTCGCCGGCAAGATCACCTTCGATGGCGAGCCCCTCGACGGCGTCCCCGCCCACAAGATCGTCGAACGCGGCCTCGCCCACTCCCCCGAGGGTCGCCGCCTCTTCCCCCGCCTCACCATCGCCGAAAACCTCCAGCTCGGCGCCTTCCTCCGCAAGGACGCCGACGGCATCGAGAAAGACATCCAACGCGTCTACGAGCTCTTCCCCATCCTCGGCGAACGCAGCAAACAAGCCTCCGGCACCCTCTCCGGCGGCGAACAGCAAATGCTCGCCATGGGCCGCGCCCTGATGTCCCGCCCCAAGCTCCTCATGCTCGACGAGCCCTCCATGGGCCTCTCCCCGATCATGATGCAGAAGATCATGGAAACCATCCGCGAACTCCGCTCCCAAGGCACCACCATCCTCCTCGTCGAACAGAACGCCCAGGCCGCACTCTCCCTCGCCGACCAAGGACACGTCATGGAGATCGGCCGCATCGTCCTCTCCGGCAGCGGCGCATCCCTCCTCCACGACGAATCCGTCCGCAAGGCCTACCTCGGCGAGGACTGACCCCCACCCGCCCCGACGCGAACGGCCCCGCACCGACGATGATCGGTACGGGGCCGCTCGCACACTCAGGACGAGCCCGGCTGCTCCCGGGCTACTGGTCCTTCTGCTGCTTCTTCTCCTCGGCGTCCTCGATGACCGCCTCGGCCACCTGCTGCATCGACAGCCGGCGGTCCATCGACGTCTTCTGGATCCACCGGAACGCGGCCGGCTCCGTCAGCCCGTACTGCGTCTGCAGAATGCTCTTCGCCCGGTCCACCAGCTTCCGGGTCTCCAACCGCTGCGTGAGGTCCGCGACCTCCTGCTCCAGCGTCCGCAGCTCGGTGAACCGGCTCACCGCCATCTCGATCGCGGGAACCACATCGGTCTTCGAGAACGGCTTCACCAGATACGCCATCGCGCCCGCGTCCCGCGCCCGCTCCACCAGCTCACGCTGCGAGAACGCGGTCAGCATCAGCACCGGCGCGATGCTCTCCTCGGCGATCTTCTCGGCCGCCGAGATGCCGTCCAGCACCGGCATCTTGACGTCCAGGATCACCAGGTCGGGACGGTGCTCCCGGGCCAGTTCCACGGCCGTCCGGCCGTCCCCGGCCTCACCGACGACGGTGTAGCCCTCTTCCTCCAGCATCTCTTTGAGGTCGAGACGAATGAGGGCCTCGTCCTCGGCGATCACGACGCGCGTGGTCAGCGGCGGGACGTGCGACTGATCGTCATCGGCGACGGGCGGCTCGGGCTCGGCGGCGCTCACGGGACTCCTCATTCCAGGCAGGTGGTGCTCCATGAGCCTACCTAGCTCCTGTAAGGTGGTCCCACAGCAGGTGGGCGTTAACCTTGGATTCCGCTGGCCCCGGTAGCCCAATTGGCAGCAGGCAATGGATTCAAAACCCATACAGTGTCGGTTCGAGTCCGACCCGGGGCACTTTTCCTTCGATTCCAAGGTCATCTAAACTTCGGGAATATTCGCTCGATGGAGCGAACGAACACTCGAACAGTGGCCCCGTGCCGTCGCTCCGGCCAAGCTCGCATCCATGTACGACCGGGAAACCCGCGAGCGCACCCTCGCCCTCGTCGCCCAAGGCCGCAGCCTCAGCGCAGTGAGCAAACAGACCGGGATATCCCGGTACGCGATCCGCTCCTGGCAGACCAGGATCGCGCCGCTCTCACGCACGACGGAATGCCCGCGATGCAGGTCGGTGCCGCAACCGCCTGAGGCAGCTGGGGCATACGCCTACTTACTCGGCCTCTACCTCGGCGACGGCTGCCTCAGCAGGCAGCCTCGACGGCACGGATATGTGCTGCGCATCGCCTGCGCGGATGCCTGGCCGGGGCTGATCGTCGCGTGCCGCGAGGCGGTGAAGGCCGTCCGCCCGACGAACAGCGCGTGCATCGTCCAGCGCGAGGGCTGCGTCATGGTGACGAGTTACAGCCACCATTGGCCTTGCCTGTTCCCTCAACACGGCCCCGGCAAGAAGCACGAACGACGGATCACCCTCGAACCCTGGCAGCAACGGATCGTGGACGAGCACCCCTGGGAGTTCCTCCGCGGACTCATCCACTCCGACGGCTGCCGGATCACCAACTGGACGACTCGTTCGGTAGGCGGCGAACGGAAACGCTACGAGTATCCGCGGTACTTCTTCACCAATATGTCCGCCGACATCATCCGCCTGTACACCGACACCCTCGACACAGTCGGGGTCGAGTGGAAGCCGGCGCGGCAATCCCGCAGGGCGCAGAACATCTCCGTCGCCCGCAAAGCCTCCGTCGCCCTCATGGACCGACACATCGGGCCGAAGTACTGACAGGGACGGCGGTCAGGTACCTCGGCCCAGCGGAATCGCGGTGCGGGTGGGGCTACTTCGGGGAGTCGTCCTCGCCGATGTGGTGGACGCGGACGAGGTTGGTGGAGCCGGGGACTCCGGGCGGGGAGCCGGCCGTGATGATGACGACGTCGCCCTGCTGGCAGCGGCCGATCTTGAGGAGCTGCTCGTCGACCTGGGCGACCATCTCGTCGGTGGAGTCGACGGTCGGGCCGAGGAAGGTTTCCACGCCCCAGCTGACGTTGAGCTGGGAGCGGGTGGCCGGGTCGGGGGTGAAGGCCAGCAGCGGGATGGGCGAGCGGTAGCGGGAGAGGCGCCGGACGGTGTCGCCGGATTGGGTGAAGGCGACGAGGAACTTGGCGCCGAGGAAGTCGCCCATGTCGGCCGCGGCGCGGGCGACGGCACCGCCCTGGGTGCGGGGCTTGTTGGCCTCGGTGAGCGGCGGGAGGCCCTTGGCGAGGAGGTCTTCCTCGGCGGCCTCGACGATGCGGCTCATCGTCTTGACGGTCTCGGTGGGGTATTTGCCGACGCTGGTTTCGCCGGAGAGCATGACGGCGTCGGTGCCGTCGATGACGGCGTTGGCGACGTCGGAGGCTTCGGCGCGGGTGGGGCGGGAGTTGTCGATCATCGAGTCGAGCATCTGGGTGGCGACGATGACCGGTTTGGCGTTGCGCTTGGCGAGTTTGATGGCGCGCTTCTGGACGATCGGGACGGTTTCGAGGGGCATTTCGACGCCGAGGTCGCCGCGGGCGACCATGATGCCGTCGAAGGCCGCGACGATGTCGTCGATGTTCTCGACGGCCTGGGGCTTTTCGACCTTGGCGATGACGGGGAGGAAGCGGTCTTCCTCGCGCATGATGCGGTGGACGTCGTCGATGTCGCGGCCGCTGCGGACGAAGGAGAGGGCGATGATGTCGGCGCCGTAGCGCAGGGCCCAGCGGAGGTCGTCCTGGTCCTTGTCGGAGAGGGCGGGGACGGAGACCGCGACGCCGGGGAGGTTGAGGCCTTTGTGGTCGGAGACCATGCCGCCTTCGACGACCCTGGTACGGACGTGGGGTCCGTCGACGTCGGTGACTTCGAGGGTGACTTTTCCGTCGTCGATGAGGATGCGTTCGCCGGTGGTGACGTCGGCGGCGAGGCCGTGGTAGGTGGTGCCGCAGATCTGGCGGTCGCCTTCGACGGCGGGTTCCACGGTGATGGTGAACTCGTCGTCGCGTTCGAGAAGTACAGGGCCTTCGCGGAATCGGCCGAGTCGGATCTTCGGGCCTTGAAGGTCGGCGAGGATGCCGACGCTGCGGCGGGTTTCTTCGGAGGCTTTGCGGACCCGGTCGAATCGTGCCTCGTGTTCGGCGTAGGTGCCGTGGCTGAGGTTGAAGCGGGCGATGTCCATTCCGGCGTCGACGAGGGCTTTGATCTGCTCGTACGAGTCGGTGGCGGGTCCCAGTGTGCAGACGATCTTTGCTCGGCGCATGTTTCGACTCTATGACTTACCGGGCGGTAGGGAACGGTAGGAAAGTGACTGCCCAACGAGCGCTTGATGAAAGGCTGTTGACAAGTAATGGAATGGGCGCAACGGCGCTCCGATGAGCAGAATTTCATTCCGTGCGCGTGGTCTCACAGTACGGGGCGGGTCATCGTAAAGCGTGCGTTGACATGGGCATAGACGGCTTGGCGCTGGGGTTCGAGGTCGAGGGCGGGGGCGGATTCCTGGACGGCGGCACGGCTGTGGCCGGCGAAGCCGCGCATGCCGGGGGCGGCGGTGGGGGCGGTGTTCTCGGCGCCGAGGTCGGCGATTTCGAGGAGGGCGTCGAGGCGGGCACCGAGGGCTTCGGCGTATTCGCGGGCGCGCTGGACGGCTTCGCGGACGGCTTGGGTGCGGGCGGCCCGGTGGGCGGGTGAGTCGGGGCGCAGGTCCCACCACGGGCCGTCGACGCGGGTGAGGTCGAGGTCGGCGAGGCGGGTGGTGAGTTCGCCGAGCGTGGTGAAGTCGTTGAGGGTGGCGGTGTGGGTGACGCGTCCGTGGTAGGCGCGGACGCGTTCGTGGCGGCCTTTCTCGGTGAGCTGGGGGGTGAGGCTGAAGGTGCCGGTTTCGAGTTTTTCGATGGCGTCGCCGTAGCTCTTGATGAGGGTGAGGGCTTGTTCGTTGCGTCGGGTGAGGTCCGTGAGGGCGGCGGTGCGGTCGGTGCCGCGGGCGCTGACGGTGACGGCGAGGCGGGCGATTTCCGGGTCGACGTCGAGGCGGGCTTCGCCGCGTACGGCGAGGCGGGGGGTGTCGGGGGTGCCGTACGGGAGGGCGGTCGGGGTGCTGCCGGTGGCGGGGACGGCGGGGGTGGAGGTCGTGTCGGTGGGGTCGGTCATGGTGGCTCCCGGGTTTCGGGGGTGGGTGTCCGGTGGGCGGGGTGTGCGGGTGTGGGGTGTGCGGGTGTGGGGTGTGGGTGGTGCAGGGTCGCATATCGGGGCGGGTCGGGGTGGGGCATCCCGGGGGTGCCGGGTGAGGGGTGTTGCGCGGGTGGTGGCTGCGCCAGAATCTACGCGCGTTGTCCCGCTGTGTGGCGGCGCGCATCGGCGTTTTGGCGTTCATCCAAGGGAGTTGGCATGTCGCTCGACCGTAGGAAGTTCTTGGGGCGTTCCGTGGTGACGGGGGCCGGGGTGGCGCTCGCGGGGGCGGCGGGTGTGCCGGCGGCGGGGGCGGTGGCGGCCCGGGGCCCCGGTGACCACGGTCACCGGCGGGAGCGGTACGCCTTCACGGTCATGGGCACGACGGATCTGCACGGCAATGTCTTCAACTGGGACTACACCACGGACGCGGAGTTCGACGATGCGGCGCACAACGACGTCGGCCTGGCGAAGATTTCGACGCTGGTGACTCGGGTGCGGCGGGAGAAGGGCCGGCGGCACACTCTGCTGATCGATGCGGGTGACACCATTCAGGGCACGCAGCTGGCGTATTACTACGCCAAGGTGGACCCGATCACGGATCCGAACGGGCCGGTGCATCCGATGGCGCGGGCGATGAATGCGATCGGCTATGACGCCGCGGCGTTGGGGAATCATGAGTTCAATTACGGCATTCCGGTGTTGCGGAAGTTCGAGGAGACCTGTGATTTTCCGCTGCTGGGGGCGAATGCGGTGGATGCGAAGTCGCTGCGGCCGGCGTTCCGGCCGTATGTGCTGAAGCGGTTGCGGTCACCGCGCGGGCGGGAGGTGAAGGTGGCGGTGCTGGGTTTGACGAATCCGGGGATCGCGATCTGGGACAAGGCGCATGTGCAGGGGAAGCTGGCGTTTCCGGGGCTGGTGGAGCAGGCGGCGAAGTGGGTGCCGAAGCTGCGGTCGATGGGCGCGGATGTGGTGATGGTGGCGGCGCATTCGGGGATGAGTGGTACTTCGTCGTACGGGGATCAGTTGCCGTATGTGGAGAATGCGGCGGCGTTGGTGGCGGAGCAGGTGCCGGGGATCGATGCGATTTTGGTGGGGCATGCGCATGTGGAGGTTCCCGAGCGGCGGGTGGTGAATAAGGAGTCGGGCCGTGAGGTGGTGTTGTCGGAGCCGTTGAAGTGGGGGCAGCGGCTGACGCTTTTCGATGTGGTGGTGGAGTGGCGTCGGGGGCGTTGGGAGGTGGGGTCGGTCGGTTCGCGGGTCTTGAATACGAATGCGGTGGCGGAGGATGCGCGGATCACGGGGTTGTTGCGGGCGGAGCACCGGAAGGTCGTGGCGTATGTGAACCGGGTGATCGGCCGGTCGAAGGCGGAGATGACGGCGGCCGAGGCGCCGGTGAAGGACTCGCCGGTATTGGACTTCATTGCGTTTGTGCAGGCGGAGGTGGTGCGTAAGGCGCTTGCGGGGTCGGCGTATGCGTCGTTGCCGGTGTTGTCGCAGGCGTCGTGCTTTTCGCGTACCGCGAGGGTGCCGGAGGGGGAGGTGACGATCCGGTCGATGGCGGGGCTGTATCCGTTCGACAACACGCTGGAGGCGCGGGTGTTGACGGGTGCGCAGGTGCGGGCGTATTTGGAGTTTTCGGCGCGGTATTACGTGCAAACGGCGGCCGGTGGTCCGGTGGATCCGTCGAAGGTCACGAATGCGGACGGTACGCCGGATTACAACTATGACGTGGTGAGCGGCGTCTCGTACGAGGTCGATATCGCTAAGCCGGCGGGGCAGCGGATCGGGAAGCTGATGTTCGACGGGAGGCCGCTGGATGATGCGGCGCGGTTTGTGCTGGCGGTGAATAACTACCGGGCGAGTGGTGGCGGTAATTTCCCGCATGTGGCGGCCGCGGAGCAGGTGTGGTCGACGTCCGACGAGATCCGGAATTTGATTGTCGGGTGGGTTCAGGAGAGCGGGCAGATCGATCCTGCGGAGTTTGCTTCGGTGGACTGGAAGCTGACGCGGGACGGGGTGCCGGTGTTCTGAGTTCCGGTTGACCGCCGGGGCCGCGGGAGGCACGGGGGGGCGGGAGGCACGGAGGGCGGGAGCACGGGGGCGGGGCACAGGGCGCGCCGTCCGGGGGCGGCCGTGGTCTCTTCCGGGTCCGCGGCGCTCCCCCGGCTCCCGTGGGCCTGGTGGCGCGTACCGGGCGGACGTGGCTGGGAGGGGCCGGGGTCAGCGGCGGGGGACGAGGGTGGAGCCCTGGCGGGGGACCATGCCGGTGCGTCCCGTCGACGGCTGGGGCAGGCCGAAGCTGGTGAAGGCGGTGCGGGTGGGGAGGGGGTAGGGGGTGTTGTCGGTGAGGGAGTTGAGGATGGTGGCGCTGCGCCAGGCGGCGAGGCCGAGGTCGGGGGTGCCCACGCCGTGGGTGTGGGTTTCGGCGTTCTGGACGTAGACCGAGCCGGTGATGGCGGGGTCGAGGACGAGGCGGTGGTGTGTGTCGATGCGGGGGCGGGCGCCGGAGTCACGGCGTACGTAGGGGTCGATGGCGGCGAGCAGGGTGTCCATGCGGCGTTCGCGGTAGCCGGTGGCGAGGATGACGGCATCGGTGGTGAGGCGGGAGCGGGTGCCTTGCTGGATGTGGTCGAGGTGGAGTTCGACCTTGGTGGTGCCGACGCGGCCGGCGGTGCGGACGAAGACTCCGGGGGTGAGGGTGGCGTCGGGCCAGCCGCCGTCGAGGGTGCGGCGGTAGAGCTCGTCGTGGATGGCGCCGAGGGTGGCGTGGTCGATGGCTTTGTGGAGCTGCCATTGGCCGGGGACGAGGTCGTCGCGGACGCGTTCGGGCAGGGCGTGGAAGTAGCGGGTGTAGTCGGGGGTGAAGTGTTCGAGTCCGAGTTTGCTGTATTCCATGGGGGCGAAGGCGGGGGTGCGGGCGAGCCAGTGGAGGCGTTCGCGGCCGGCGGGGCGGGCGCGGAGCTGGTCGAGGAAGATTTCGGCGCCTGACTGGCCGGCGCCGATGACGGTGACGTGGTCGGCGTTGAGCAGGCTTTCGCGGTGGTCGAGGTAGTCGGCGGAGTGGATGACGGGGACGGCGGGGGCCTCGGCGAGGGGGCGGAGGGGGACGGGGATGTGGGGGGTGGTGCCGATGCCGAGGACGAGGTTGCGGGCGTAGGTGCGGCCCAGGGCTTCGGCTTCGCCTTCGGTGTCGAGCTGGGTGAAGTCGACTTCGAAGACTTCGTGTTCGGGGTTCCAGCGGACGGCGTCGATCTGGTGGCCGAAGTGGAGGCTCGGGAGGTTTTCGCTGACCCAGCGGCAGTAGGCGTCGTATTCGGCGCGGTGGAGGTGGAAGCGTTCGGCGAAGTAGAAGGGGAAGAGGCGTTCGCGGGTTTTGAGGTAGTTGAGGAAGGTCCAGGGGCTGGCGGGGTCGGCGAGGGTGACCAGGTCGGCGAGGAAGGGGACCTGGAGGGTGGCGCCGTCGATCAGGAGGCCGGGGTGCCAGTGGAAGGCGGGGCGCTGGTCGTAGAAGGCGGTGCGGAGGGGGGTGAGGGGGTGGGCGAGGGCGGCGAGGGAGAGGTTGAAGGGGCCGATGCCGATGCCCGCGAGGTCGAGGGGTTCGCCGGGGCTCGCGGTGTCGGTGGTGAGGGGGGTTTCCGGGTGCGGGGTGGCGCTCATCGAGGCGTGTGGCCTTCCACGAGTTTGAGGAGGGTGGTCAGGTCTCCGGGTTGGGTGTGGGGGTTGAGGAGGGTGGCTTTGAGCCAGAGGCCGGTGGGGGTGGTGGCGCGGCCGAGGACGGCCTGTCCGTCGGTGAGGAGGGTGCGGCGGATGGTGGCGAGGGTGGTGTCGTCGGCACCGGTGGGGCGGAAGAGGACGGTGCTGAGGGCGGGGCGGGAGTGGAGTTCGTAGCGGGGGTGGGCCTCGATGAGGTCGGCGAGGGTCTGCGCGGCGGCGAGGGTGCGGTCGACGAGTTCGCCGAGGCCGTGGCGGCCGAGGGCTTTGAGGGTGACGGCGATTTTGAGGATGTCGGGGCGGCGGGTGGTGCGCAGGGAGCGGCTGAGCAGGTCGGGGAGGCCGGCTTCGGTGTCGTCGTCGGCGTTGAGGTAGTCGGCCTGGTGGGTGAGGGGGGCCAGGGTGGCGGGGTCGGGGACGGCGAGGAGGCCGGCCGCGACGGGTTGCCAGCCGAGTTTGTGCAGGTCGAGGGCGACGGTGTGGGCGCGGGCGAGGCCGTTCAGTGCGCTGCGGTGGGTGTCGCTGAAGAGGAGACCTCCGCCGTAGGCGGCGTCGATGTGGAAGCGGGCGCCGTGCTGGTCGGCGAGGTCGGCGAGGGCGGGGAGGGGGTCGAGGGCGCCGGAGTCGGTGGTGCCTGCAGTGGCGGTGAGGAGGACGGGGCCGGTGCGGCCGGCGAGGTTGGCGAGGCAGGTGTGGACGGTGTCGGGGGTGAGGATGCCGTCGGGGGTGGGGAGGGTGAGGGGTTCGGGGAGGCCGAGGAGCCAGGCGGAGCGGTGGATGCTGTGGTGGGCGTTGGCGCCGCAGACGATCTGGAGGGGTGGGGCGGGCCGGTGGGGGTCGGTCGCGGTGCCGCCGGGGGCGGTGGCTTCGCGGGCGAGGAGGAGGGCGAGCTGGTTGGACTCGGTGCCGCCGGTGGTGATCAGAGCGTCGGGGTCGGTGGCCTGGGGGTAGACCAGCGCGGCGAGTTCACGGCAGGCGAGGGCTTCCAGTGCGGAGGCGGCGGGGGCCTGGTCCCAGGAGTCCATGGAGGGGTTGAGGGCGCCGGCGGCGAGGTCCGCGGCGGTGGCGAGGGCCAGGGGCGGGCAGTGCAGATGTGCGGCGCAATGGGGGTCGGCGGGGTCGGCGGCGCCGGCGGCGAGGGTGTGGACGAGGGTGCGCAGGGCGGCGTGCGGTCCGGTGCCGTGGTCGGGGAGCAGGGGGTGGCAGGCTTCGCGTACGGCGCGGGTGACGGTGGCGGGGCCGCCGGGCGGGAGGGGGCCGGCCCGGTCCTCGGCGCCGGTGGTGAGGGCGTCGAGGACGGTGTCGAGGAGGGGGCGGAGCGCGCGGGGGCCGTTGGTGCCGCCTGCGAGGGCGGTGCCGGCAGGGGGCACGGGCATCAATGTGCTCTTCTGTCAGGGGAGTTGGGGCGTCGATCCCATGCGGATCAGCCCTTAGGCAGCCCAAAGTTACTTTCCCTGTACAGCCGGTAGCCACTGATCGCGGTCATACCACCCGTAAGTGGTACGGGTGTACCGCAGGTGTTCGGGTGCCGTCGGCCTGCCGGCCGCGGCGGCGTTCGTTCGAGGCCGAGGGCGGGGCGGCACCCGTCTCGTGGTGGCCGCGAGGGCGGCCTCGGTCAGGTGCCGACGTAGGCCGCGAGGTGCTCGCCGGTGAGGGTGGAGCGGGCGGCGACGAGGTCGGCGGGGGTGCCCTCGAAGACGATCCGGCCGCCGTCGTGGCCGGCACCGGGGCCGAGGTCGATGATCCAGTCGGCATGCGCCATGACCGCCTGGTGGTGCTCGATGACGATGACCGACTTGCCGGAGTCGACGAGCCGGTCGAGCAGGCCGAGCAGCTGCTCGACGTCGGCGAGGTGGAGGCCGGCGGTCGGTTCGTCGAGGAGGTAGACGCCGCCCTTCTCGGCCATGTGGGTGGCCAGCTTGAGCCGCTGCCGCTCGCCGCCGGACAGCGTGGTGAGCGGCTGGCCGAGGCTGAGGTAGCCGAGCCCGACGTCGGCGAGCCTGCCGAGGATGCGGTGCGCGGCCGGCGTGCGGGCCGCGCCGTCGCCGAAGAACTCTTCGGCCTCGGTCACCGACATCGCGAGCACCTCGCTGATGTCGCGGCCGCCGAAGTGGTGGTCCAGGACCGATGCCTGGAACCGCTTCCCCTCGCACTCCTCGCAGGTGGAGGCGACGCCGGCCATCATCGCCAGATCGGTGAAGACGACGCCGGCGCCGTTGCAGGTGGGGCAGGCGCCCTCGGAGTTGGAGCTGAACAGCCCCGGCTTCACGCCGTTGGCCTTGGCGAACGCCTTGCGGATCGGGTCGAGCAGTCCGGTGTACGTCGCCGGGTTGCTCCGTCGTGAGCCGCGGATCGCGGTCTGGTCGACCGACACCACGCCGTCGCCGTCGCCGGCGGCCCCTGGCCGTCCCGGCAGCGACCCGTGCACGAGCGAGCTCTTTCCGGAGCCGGCGACGCCGGTGACGACGGCCAGCACCCCGAGCGGGATGTCGACGTCGACGCCGCGCAGGTTGTGCGTCGTCGCGCCGCGGATCTCCAGCCTGCCGGTGGGGGTGCGCACGGTCTCCTTGACGGCGGCCCGGTCGTCGAAATGGCGGCCGGTGACGGTGCCGCCGGCCCGCAGCCCCTCGACGGTGCCCTCGAAGCAGACCGTGCCGCCCGCCGCACCGGCGCCGGGGCCCAGGTCGACGACGTGGTCGGCGATCGCGATCGTCTCCGGCTTGTGCTCCACGACGAGCACGGTGTTGCCCTTGTCCCGCAGCCGCAACAGCAGGTTGTTCATCCGCTGGATGTCATGGGGGTGCAGACCCGTGGTGGGCTCGTCGAAGACGTAGGTGGTGTCGGTGAGCGAGGAACCGAGGTGGCGGATCATCTTGACGCGCTGCGCCTCACCGCCCGACAGCGTGCCCGACGCCCGGTCGAGCGAGAGGTAGCCGAGGCCGATCTCGGTGAACGAGTCGAGAGTCTGCTGCAGCGCGGTGAGCAGGGGCGCCACCGAGGGCTCGTCGAGGCCGCTGACCCATGCGGCCAGGTCGCTGATCTGCAGGGCACAGGCGTCGGCGATGCTGAGCTCGCCGATGCGCGAGGACCGGGCCCCCTCACTGAGCCGGGTGCCGTCGCACTCGGGGCAGGTGGTGAAGGTGACCGCCCGCTCCACGAACGCCCGGATATGCGGCTGCAGCGCCTCCTTGTCCTTGGACAGGAAGGACTTCTGGATCTTGGGGATCAGCCCTTCGTAGGTGAGGTTGACGCCCTCGACCTTCACCTTGGTCGGCTCCCGGTGGAGGAAGTCGTGCATCTCCTTCTTGGTGAACTTGCGGATCGGCTTGTCCGGGTCGAGCAGGCCCGACTCGGCGTAGACCCGCACGGTCCAGAAGCTGTCGGACTTCCAGCCGGGGATGGTGAACGCGCCCTCGGCGATCGACTTGGAGTCGTCGTAGAGCTGGGTGAGGTCGATGTCGGAGACCGTGCCGCGGCCTTCGCAGCGCGTACACATGCCGCCGGTGCGGGTGAAGGTCGCCTTCACCGCCTTGCGGGCTCCGCGCTCGACGGTGATGGCACCGCTTGCCCGGACCGAGGGGACGTTGAAGGCGTAGGCGCCGGGCGGGCCGATGTGCGGCTTCCCGAGCCGGCTGAAGAGGATGCGCAGCATCGCGTTGGCGTCGGTGACGGTGCCGACCGTGGAGCGGGCGTCGGCCCCCATCCGCTGCTGGTCGACGATGATCGCGGTCGTCAGCCCTTCGAGGACGTCGACCTCGGGCCGCGCCAGCGTCGGCATGAAGCCCTGCACGAAGGCGCTGTAGGTCTCGTTGATCAGCCGCTGCGACTCCGCGGCGATCGTGTGGAAGACCAGCGAGCTCTTGCCCGAGCCGGAGACGCCGGTGAACACCGTCAGCCGGCGCTTCGGGATCTCGATGCTGACGTCCTTGAGGTTGTTCTCGCGCGCGCCGTGCACGCGGATCAGATCGTGGCTGTCGGCAGCGTGCGGCGCGGGCGACTGCGGGTCCGTCCTCGTGGCCTTGCTCATCGTGTCTCCATCCGGGAGGAGGGGCCGCCTTCGCAGTCTCCGTCGGCGTCGCCCGGCTCGGTCTGACCGGCTCCGAGGGTAACGCCTGGTTCTGCCACGTCGGAGGGGTCGCGGAAACGATCGCCGTCCGCCTGATCGGCAGCGCCGGCCGGGGTGCGCGATGCCCGCCCGGCCGGCGTGCCGGCCCGGCCTGCGACCGTCGCGCAGCGGCTCGCGGCCGGGCATCCGGTTCACCTCACGCCCGGCCTGGAAGCGGCAGGGAGCGAGGGGGCGGCGCTCACCGGTCCTGAAGCAGCCCGAGGACGTTGCCGTCGGGGTCGGTGACGGTGGCCACCAGGCGGCCGCCGCCGACGTCGTGCGCGGGCTCCTTCACGGTGGCGCCCGCGGCCGTCACCTCGGCCAGCTTCGCCTCGATGTCCGGCACGTGCCAGTAGGCCACCGGTGCGGTCATGCCCTGCGGTCCGCCGCCCGGCACCAGCCCGATGTGCTGGCCCGCGGCCTCGAAGCCGACGTAGTAGGACTCGTCGGCCTGCGGTGGTACGCCGAGCAGGGCGGCGTAGACCGCCTTGGCCGCCGCCAGGTCGGACACGGGATGCAGCACGGTCTTGATTCCCTGGGTGGCAGAGCCGGTCATGATCACTCCTGAGGTCGTGGGGCATATCGTCCGGTATGTCCCATCGAGCTTAGGGACGAACGGGATGCCCGGGAACCGACATGCCGGGCCGGCCGTGAGCCGGGGAGGCCCGGGCATCCCGCCGTAGGCGAGGCCGGTACGGGACGACGGGTCCCGGCTAGGCGCTCCCGGCCGCCGCGGCGCGTACCGTCAGCGCCCTGCGCAGATCATCGAGCTGGTCGATGAGTTTGCGGCGCAGGGCGGGCGTCGGGTCGCCGTCGGTGAGGCAGGCCTCGCCGCGCCGGAGGGTGTCCTCCTCGACGAAGACGGCGGGGAAGGCGTGGCGGCCGGCGGCTTCGGCGAGGGCGGGGCCGCGGGCGGCGGCGAGGGCGGGGACGTCGGTGAAGTAGCGGGCGGCGTAGGGGCGGAGCAGGTCGTGCTGTTCGGGTGCCCAGAAGCCGGTGGCGGTGGCGGTGAAGAGGTAGTTGGACAGGGCGGCTTTGCCGTCGGTGGTGAACAGGGCGCCCCAGGCAGCTTGTTTGGCGGCCGGGTCGGGAAGCGCGGCGTGGCAGTGGGCGGCGCCTTCGCGGCCGGTGGCGCTGGGGTCGCGGGCGAGTTCGGCGTCGATGGTGGCGCGGAGGTCATCGAGTGGCGCCGCGCCGAGGGTGGCGAGCCGGCCGAGGATGCGCCAGCGCAGTTCGGGGTCGAGGCGCGGGCCGCCGGGGACGCCGCCGTCGTCGAGCCAGTCCTGGATCCCTTCGGGCGTGGTGGCGCTGTCGATGAAGGTGCGGACGGCGGTGAGCCGCAGCCCCGCCTCCGAGCCGTGTTCGGGGCCTTCGGTGCGGCGGAGTATGTCGCGGCTGAGGGAGGTGAGAGTGGTGAGGGCGGTGCGGCGTTCGACGGGGGCGAGGTAGCGGTCGGCGATCTGGGTGCGGGCGAAGGCCAGGGCGCCTTGGACGACGGCGAGGTCGGTTTCGTACGGGAGGTGGGTGCGGGCGGCGTCGAGGTAGGCGGCGGGGGCGAGTTGGCCGTCGCGGACCATGTCGCGGGCGGCGTTCCACACCACGGCGCGGGTCAGCGGTTCGGGAAGTCCGGAGAGTGCACCGAGGGCGGTGTCCCAGGAGACCGGGTCGAGGCGGACCTTGGCGTAGGTGAGGTCCCGGTCGTTGAGGAGGAGCAGGGCGGGGCGGCCGCCCGTGGCGGAGTGACCGCCGCCGTCGGGCACGTCCCAGGACAGCGGCTCGCGCGGGACGAGGCGGCCCGGGGTGGTGCGGTCGTGGTCGTAGAGACCGATGGTGAGCCGGTGCGGGCGGGTGCCGTCCTGGCTTCCGGTCTGCTCGACGGACACGCTCCAGTGGCCGTCCGTGCCTTCTTGTACGACGGGGGTCAGGGTGTCGACTCCGGTGGTGCGCAGCCAGCGCCCGGCCCAGGCGTGGACGTCGCGCTCGGTGGCGCGGGAGAGGGAATCGATGAAGTCGGCGAGGGTGGCGTTGCCGAAGCGGTGCCGGGCGAAGTGGTCGTTGATACCGGCGAGGAAGTCCTTCTCCCCCATCCAGGCGACGAGTTGGCGCAGTGCGGAGGCGCCCTTGGCGTAGGAGATGCCGTCGAAGTTGGTGAGCGCCGAGGTGGTGTCGGGGACGTCCTCGGGGGCGGGGGCGACGGGGTGGGTGGACGGGCGCTGGTCGGCGTCGTAGCCCCAGCCCTTGCGCGCGATGGCGAAGTCGGTCCAGGTGTCGGTGAAGCGAGTGGCTTCGGCCAGGACCTGGTAGCCCATGTATTCGGCGAAGGACTCGTTCAGCCAGATGTCGTCCCACCATTGGAGGGTGACGAGGTCGCCGAACCACATATGGGCCATTTCATGGGAGATGACCATGCCGCGGGTCTGGCGTTCGGTGTCCGTGACGGCGGAGCGGAAGACGAATTCGTCGCGGAAGGTGACCAGGCCGGGGTTCTCCATGGCGCCGGCGTTGAACTCTGGGACAAATGCCTGGTCGTAGGAGTCGAAGGGGTAGGGCTCCGCGAAGATCTGGTGGTAGCGGTCGAAGCAGCGCCGGGTGAGGTCGAGGATTTCGTCGGCGTCGGCGTCGAGGTACGGGGCCAGGGAGCGGCGGCAGTGGAGGCCGAAGGGCAGTCCGGCGTGTTCGGTGCGTACGGAGTGCCAGGGGCCGGCGGCGACGGCGACGAGGTACGTGGAGATCAGGGGGGTGGGGGCGAGGGTCCAGTGGCCGGGGTCGCCTTGGGCGGCGATGCCGTTGCCGAGGACGGTCCAGTCGGTGGGGGCGGTGACGGTGAGGGCGAAGACTGCCTTGAGGTCGGGCTGGTCGAAGGCGGCGAAGACGCGCTGGACGTCCTCCATGAACAGCTGGGTGTAGACGTAGCTCTCGCCGTCGGCGGGGTCGGTGAAGCGGTGCATGCCTTCGCCGGTGCGGGAGTAGCGCATGGTGGCGTCCAGGCACAGTTCGTGGGCGCCGGGGGTGAGTCCGGTGAGCGGGAGGCGGTTGTCCTCCAGGGCCGCGGGGTCGAGGGGGTGGCCGTCGAGGGTGGCGGAGTGCAGCTCGGCGGGTTTGACCTCGACGAAGGTGTCGCCGTCTGCGTGCGCGGTGAAGTGGACGACCGTACGGGAGGCGAAATGCTCCTCGCCTCGGGTGAGGTCGAGGGCGATGTCGTAACGGTGGACGTCGATGAGCCGGGCTCGGGTCTGCGCCTCGTCGCGCTGCAGTGCGGGCATGACGTCATGCTGCCGTACGGCCGGTGGGCGGTGCACGGGGGTTTGGAGAGGTCGGCGCCTTTACGGAGGTGGGGCGGCCGGGGGGCAGGGTCTCGTTCGTGCGGTCCGGCGGGTGGGGTTGGTGCCTTAGCCGTGGGGGTCGTGTGGCATGGGGGTCGTGTGTCATGGGGCTTGGGGCTCGTGTGCCGTGGGGCTCGTGTGCCGTGTCCGGCTGGGGGGGGGCTGGCGCGGTGCGGTGTTCGTGAGTGCCGCTGGGGCCGGAGGGGACGCACCGGAACCCTCCCCCAGCCTTCGGCCGGGAGGTGCCCCCACGGCGCGGGCGGCTCTGGTACGTGGAATTGATTGCCCCGGCGTTCGCTCCGGTCCTGCGGGCGGGTCCCGGTGCATCCCCTCCGGCCTTCGTCCGTTCCCGTCTGCCGCCCGGTGGCACCGTCCGTCACCGATCACAAGCGCACGCCGCCTCCGGCCAAGG
>NZ_JBIBVF010000013.1:0-217642 GCF_043080045.1 Streptomyces sp. NPDC015125 | reverse complement strand
GCCCCGGAGGCCCGTCACCGCACCCACAGCCCCGCGCAGCGGACCCGGCCCGCCGCCAGGCGCAACGGCGAGAAACCACCCACGGCGGGAAAGCCAAAAACGGGGCCAAGCAAAGCGCAGCGGACGGGTCTAGGACTCAAGTCCGAATCTGCTGCGCACGGCCGTCTGTACCTCGGCCTCTTCGGCCGGGTCGGCGGCGAGACGGCGCAGCTGTTCGACGACCCGGTCGTCACCGGTGGCGGCGTGCCGGGCGGCCAGTTCCCGGGTGGTCTCCTCGCAGTCCCACAGGCACTCGACGGCGAAGCCGGCCGCGAAACCGGGGTCGGTGGCGGCGAGCGCCCCGGCGGCCCGTCCGCGCAGGTGCGAGGAGGACGTCTCGCGGTAGATGTGCCGCAGGACGGGGGCGGCGCAGCCGACCCCGAGGCGTCCGGTGCCGTCGACCAGCTCCCACAGGCCGTCCGCGTCCGGGCCCTCCTCGCGGACGGTCCGGCGCAGGGCGGCCAGCACCGGTCCGGCGTCGCGCCGCCCGCCGCGGCGGGCGAGCATGGCGGCGGCGGCCGCACCCAGCAGGTCGGCGCGCGGCGCCCAGACCCTGGCCCGTGCGACCGCGGCCACGCTGCGCATCCGCGCGAAGGCGGCGAGCGCCGCGGAGGCCAGCCGCTCGGAGGAGAAGGGGTCGACGACCGCGTCCTCGATCAGATCGAGGGCGTCCGGATCGCCGCGTTCGGCGAGGTGGTGCAGGACGGCGGCGCGGGCCGCGTCCGGTGCGCTGCGCGCGGCGCGCAGCAGCTCGGGGCGGTCCTCGGGGCCGGCGACGGCGGCGAGGCAGCGGGCGCCGGCGATGTGCCGGTGTTCCCCGCTCGGCTGTTCCAGCCCCTCCTCGGCCCACCGAAGCACCTCGGTCACGCTCCAGCCGGGGCGCGGCCCACGGGGCCGCATCTGCCGCTGCCAGCGGTCGAAGGAGCCCTGTTCCCCGGCGGCGGCCAGCCGCGTGCCGTAGCGGGGGTCGTCGGCCCACAGGCGCCAGGGGCGGGGCTCGAAGGCGTCGCGAACGGCGGTGGCCAGCTCGGCATCGCCCTCCTCGGTCTCCGGGAAGCGGGCGAGGACGGCGGGGGCGAGGGTCATCAGCCCGGCGTCGTCGTCACGCAGCGCAAGCTCGTCCAGGGCCCAGCGCCAGTTGCTGCCGGCCGCGGCATAGCTGCGCAGCAGCAGACGGGCGGCGTCCTTGCCATAGGCGGCGAGGTGGCCGAGGACCGCGAGGGCGAGGCCGGTGCGCTCCTCGCCGGTGTCGACGAGGTCGTCGGGGTGGAAGAGGTGGCGTTCGATCTCTTCGAGTCCGCCGTCGAGCTGCATATAGAGGCGCGCGTAGTAGAGCGAGCGGTTCTCGACTTGCCAGTCGCGACGGGGATCGCGCAGCACGCTGTCGTTGAGTGCCGCGAGCGCCTCGGCCCGCGGCGCCGCGAGGGCATGCAGGGTCCCGTCGCCGCGGCCTCGCTGCAGGAGGCCGAGCAGGGTGCCACTGGGCGCTATGTCTGGATCGAACATGAGGTCAGCATCCGGTGCGGGGGGCAGGCTGGCAACGGGATTTCCGCTGACCGGCATTCTTGCCGGTGACCGCGGGCCGTAAGCCTCGTTCCCACCATGGATCGGCGGAAGCGCCTGCTGTACGGCGGCCGAAGCCTAGCTTGGAAGCTGCCATTCCGCCGATTCGCCCCGGGATTGCCCCGGAAAGCCGGGGGCATATGCCAGATGCACCACCGTATCGGGTAGTGCCAAATCCCTTACGGACGGTCGCCGCCTGTGCAACAGTCGTTACCGGCCCTTCAGCCCGGCGCCGCCTGATCACGGAGTACGTCATGCCGTCCCCTCTCTTCGCGGATCACCCAGCAGACCGGCCCCCCGAGCGCGACACGGTCGAGTCACTCATCACGCAGGCCCGCCGCCTGCGCGGCGACCTCGATGCGGTGCGCAGGGAGTCCGGGGTGGACACCGACCTCGCCGCCGACCCGCAGCTGCGCTGGCAGCGGGCGCTGTGCGATCTCGCCGTGCATCACCTCGACGACCTCGGGGGCCATCTCGATCAGCTGAGAGAGGGCCTGCCCGCCGAGGGCGAGGACGGCGAGGAGGGGGGCGCCCGGGAGGCCGGGCTGCCGTCGGCCCCGCCGGAGCCCGCGCCCCATGAACACGGCGCGCTGCTGCGCCGGGTGGGCAGCGCCGAGTGGAACCTCCTCACCGACGAGGTCAGCTGGTCCGACGAGCTGTTCGCGATGTTCGGCAGGGCACCGTCCGACGGCCCCCTCACCCTCGACGAGCTGCCGTCCCTGGTCCACGCCGACGACCAGGAGGGGCTGGCCACGATGGTCACCGACTGTCTGGTGGACGGCCGCCCCATCGACGGCGAATTCCGCATCGTGCGCCCGGACGCAAGCCTGCGCACGGTGCACATGGCGGGCGAGCCGGTGCTCGACGCCGACGGCAGTACCGCCTGTATGTGGGCCGTGCTGCGGGACGTCAGCGAGCTGCGCCGCAGCCAGCAGGCGGTACGCGAGACCGGTGACTCGCTGCACCGGGAGCGGCATATCGCGCAGACCGAGCACCGGCTTGCGGTCGAGCTGCAGGAGGCCGTGCTCCCCCCGTGGCGCGGCTCCCTGCGGTTCCCGCAAGGCGGTCCGGTCGCCCTCGACCTCGCGGGGCGCTATCTACCGTCCGGCACCCGCGCCCTGATCGGCGGGGGCTGGTACGACGCCCTGCAACTCCCCGACGGCACCACGCTGTTGAGCGTCGGCGACCTCACCGGGCACGGCGTCACCGCCACGTCCGGGATGGCGATGGTGCTCGGCGCGCTGCGCGGTATGGCCGTCGCCGGCCACCGGCCGGGACCCCTGATGTGCTTCCTCAACCAAATGCTGGACACCACCGCTCAGCCGGCGCTGGGCAGCACGGTGTGCGGCCGCTTCGACGCCGCTACACGGACCTTGGAGTGGGCCCAGGCCGGACACCCCGCACCGCTGCTGTTCCGCGGCGGCACGGGGCACGCGCTGGACCCGCCCGAGGGTGTCCTGCTCGGGGCGACCTCGGGTGCGGCCTATACCCAGCGCACCGAGCAACTGGAGCCGGGTGACCTGCTCGTCCTGCACACCGATGGCCTCGTCCCCCGCCGTACGCATGGCGCGGAAGCCCTCCACGAGGGCACCGAGCGGCTCCTCGCCCTGGCGCCGCGGTTCGCCGCGGCCCGCAGTGCGCAGGACGGCATCCGCATCGTCGTCGAGGAGTTCGGCAGCACCGATCGCGAGGACGACGCCTGTGTACTGGTCGCCAGGGTCGGCGACTGAGACACACCGCGGCAGGTGCGGGCGGCGGACCGGCGCATCCGGAGCCGGTCGCCCCGCACACGTCGGCGAACACGTCGACGAACACGTCGGCGGCGATCCGCCGGGCCACGGGTGAGGCAGCGCTGACGGGTGAGGCAGCGGAGCCGAGGAGGACGTCGCCCCTACGGATGACGCCCCGTCACGCTCCGTGCATCCGCCCGCCTCAGGCGCCTCAGGCCGAGAAGTGCTTCCCGACTCCCGATCCGATGCCGGGGCCGAGGCCCGCCCCCTTGGTCTTGGGCTTCGCCTTCGGCAGGACATGCTGGATCTCCTCGCGCAGGTCCTGGATCTTGGCGTAGTTCGCATACTGCCCCGTGAGCCGGAACATTTCGCGGAGCCGGTCCCAGGTGCGGTGCGAGGAGTTCTCGCCGATGGACACCAGCGCCAACCGGGCGTAGCGGTCGGCCTGTTCGGGGTCGTTTCCGATGAAGCAGGCCGAGGCCATCGAGATGTAGTCGAAGATCTGCGAGCGCTGGCGGCCGTTCTCCCGCAGCCTCAGCGCCCGCTGGGCGTGATGCTGGGCGATCCTGGCGGCCGACGGATCGTGATCGGCGAGGGTACGGAAGGCCAGCGCCTGCATGCCGTGCAGATCCGCCTCGTCGAACATCTGCATCCAGCTCGGTGGCGGCACGTCCCCCTTGTCCGAGACGAAGAGGTCCTCCGCCTCGCCCAGGGTGCGGCGCATCGCCTGGCCGTGGCCCTTGGACGCCTGTGCCCAGGCCTCGATGGTGTGCAGCATGGCGCGGGTGCGCGGCAGGGTTTCCGCACCGGAGCCGGACTTGGCCAGCTTCATCAGATCCAGCGCATCGTCGGGGCGGCCCAGATGCACCATCTGACGGGCGGCACGGGAGAGCGCCTCGCCGGCACGCGGGCGGTCGCCGCCCTCGCGGGCCGCATGGGCGGCGATGATGAAGTACTTCTGGGCGGTGGGCTCCAGGCCCACGTCATGGGACATCCAGCCCGCCAGCACCGCCAGATTGGCGGCCACCCCCCACAGCCTGCGCTGCAGATGATCGGGGTGGCGGTAGGCGAGCATGCCGCCCACCTCGTTGAGCTGGCCCACCACGGCCTTGCGCTGCAGCCCGCCCCCGCGGGCCGCGTCCCAGGCGCGGAACACCTCGACCGAGTGCTCCAGCGCATCGATCTCCTGTGATCCCACAGGAGCCGCCTCATAGCGGTCGAGGCCGATCTGGTCGAGTTCGTCGAAGGAGTCGGAGGCGAACATGGCGTCGTGGCGTGGGGCGCCGGCCGGGGCCGGGTCGGTGTGCAGCCAGTCGTGCATGGCGCCGGAGAGTGCGGAGCCCGCGGCGAGTGCGGCGCCCGCACCCACCAAGCCGCGTCGGTTGAGCATGAGGTCCATTCCCGTGAATTCCGTGAGGACCGCAGCGGTCCGTTCGGGAGCCCACGGCAGACCGTCCATGGCCTGCCGTTTCCCCGAGCGACCGGTTCTTGCGAACCCGAGATCCTCGATGGTTACGACACGGCCGAGGCGCTCGGTGAACAGGGAAGCCAGGACCTCGGGCACCGGATCGCGCGGGGTCTCCCCCATGTCGATCCAGCGCCGCACTCGCGAGGTGTCGGTCGCCAGCTGCGGATGCCCCATGGCCGCCGCCTGCCGGTTGACCAGTCTCGCCAGCTCTCCTTTGGACCAGCCGGCCAGGCCGAAAAGGTCCGCGAGACGGGTGTTCGGCTGCCTGTCCACGTCAAGCCCCCAGGTTCCTCGACTGAGTTGACAGTAACGGCCGCTGACATGGGCTGTGGGCATTCGCCAGGGTTCGCCAGGGTGCGCCAGATGGTCTGCCACCCGCAGTCACGTGTTCTGTAGATATGCCGCCCCCGGCCTGGTGGCGGGACCGCATTCCCCAGGGTGCGCGCCCTTCACGGGGACCCTGGATCGGCCTCCTGCACGGGGCCCGTTCACGGGTTCCCACCACCGGGCCGGGGAGCGCACGCAACTCGCCGGCGCACGAAGGGATCTGTTTCACCCATGTATGCAGCATCGTCCGCCGTGACCGCCCCCACCCGGCCGTACCGCCCGCACCCCACCGGAAGCGGGCCGTATCTCGACCCCGCTCCTTCCGCGGGAGCGGTCACCGGTCTCCCCGGCGGCCGTACCCGGCGGATGCAGGGGACGGGCTCCCAACCGCTCAGCGGGAGAATCGACTTGTCCGGCCCGCAGGGAGCCCAGTTGCGCGCCGCCGTCGCCTCGGTGCACCGCATCTGCCCGGAGTTCAACCCGGTACAGGTGCTGCGCCGCAGCGGCAGGTCCGTGCTCCTCGTCGGCACGACGGGCCGGATGACCGCGGTCGCCAAGTGTTTACTGGACCACTCCCCCGCGTGGGCGGACAGGTTCCGGCAGGAAATAAGTGCATACCGCGCATTCGTCCGGCATCGTCCGCCGGTACGGGTGCCGCGTCTGGTGGCCGCCGATCCCGACAACTGCACGCTGATCGTGGAGCGGATGCCCGGCCGGGTCGCAGCGCTGACCCGGCACCCGTCCGAGGCGCCGCCCCGTGCCGACGTACGGGCCGCGCTCGGCGCGATCTGCCGGATCAACCTCTGGCGTCCGCCGGCCGGGCTGTTCGACGCCCCGCTGGACTACCCGGGCCGGATCGGCCGCTACCACGACCTGGGGCTGCTCACCGACCGTGACCTGGGCGATCTGCAGAAGCTGCTGCACGGTCTGTCGCACACCCAGGGCCAGTTCTGCCACGGCGACGCACTGCTGAACAATGTGCTGCTCTCCCCCGCGGGCCCGGTCCTGCTGGACTGGGACAGCGCGGGCTGGTATCTGCCGGGCTACGACCTGGCGACGCTGTGGTCGGTGCTCGGCGACGCGCCGGTCGCCCGCCGGCACATCAGCCAGCTCGCCCAGAACGCCGGCCCGGCCTCGCGGGACGCCTTCCTGGTGAATCTGATGCTGGTACTCACCCGCGAGATCCGACGTTATGAAACCGCGGTCCAACGGACCATGCGCGAACCCACGCCGACGGGGACACCGGGTCCGGGACTACCCGGCGTGCCCGCGGCGGGCGAGGAGCAGCGGCTGCTCCTCCGCCGGCTGCACGACGACTGCCAGATGGCGCGCCGTGCGGTACGGGCGGCGGTCGGCACCCGCTGACCGCCGACGGGTGCCGGATGTCACCGGCACCGCAAGGGGGGATCGTGAGCGGCGCACCCGGGTACGGGGTGCGCCGCTCACCCATGTGCGCCGGTCCGGCCTCCCCCTCCCCGGCCGTCCGTCCGTGCCGCCCTCGCCCAAGTCCGGTCGAGTCCGGTCGTTGGTCCATTCCACTGACGCCCCGCAGCCCCGGACACCCGTCCGGGAAGGCTCCTGTGGAGATGCCCTGACATGCGGAATCCCGAGAGGGCGCGGTGATTGACGGACCCTCGGCAAACGTATAGCTCTAAGCCGACGGGGGCTCTAGTCTCGGGTCCCGCCCGTGCGGCCGTTTGCGCACCCACCGTCACACCGCCCCGGCTCGGGCCGGCTCGAGGAGGTTGCTTTGCGAGGATCCGCCCCGGAAGACGAGAAGAGATTCCACCGCCCCGCCCTGCGCAGGTCCGCCACCGCCGTTGCGGCGGCGGTGCTGCTGCTGCCCCTGTCGGGAGCACCGTCCGCGCATGCCGGCCAGCCCCGGACCGATGATCTGCAGCGGGCCTTCACCGATGCCGCCGCCCGCTTCCAGGTGCCGCGCAGTGTGCTGCTCGGCGTTTCGTACCTGGAGTCGCGCTGGGACACCCATGGCGGCGCGCCCAGCGTCTCCGGGGGCTACGGTCCGATGCATCTGACCGATGCCCGCACCGCGCTGACGCGCACGCCGGAGTTCAGCGGGGGTACCGAGGACGCCCGCGGCGACGGCGCGCGGCCCCGTAAGCGAGTGCCGGCCGGTACCGCGAAGCGGGCCGCGCTGCCCGCCGAACTCCCCGCCCGGTTGCGGACGTTGACGACGGCCGCCACGCTGGCCGGGCTGTCCGCCGAGCGGCTGCGTACCGACCCCGCGGCGAATGTGCTCGGCGGGGCGGCGCTGCTCGCCGCGGAGCAGCGCAAGCTGGGACACCGGACGGGCGGTGACCCTGCGCGGTGGTACGAGGCGGTGGCGCGCTACGGCGGCCAGGACAGTACGCGCGGCGGCCGGGCCTTCGCGGACGAGGTCTACGAGGTCATGCGCCACGGCCAGACGCGCACGACCGACGCGGGGCAGCGGGTCACGCTGGCCGCCACGCCGGAGCTGACCCCCGATGCCGTGCAGCAGAAACGTCTCGGCGCACCGGGCGCAAAGGCATCTCCGACGCAGGCCGGCCGCAAGCTGGAGTGCCCGCACAGCGTCGCCTGCGAGTCCGTTCCGGCGCCGTACGAGGAGTTCGGGGACGGTGACTACGGCAACCACGACAAGGCGGACCGGCCCGAGGACCTACGGGTCAGCACCATTGTCATCCACGACACCGAGGGGTCCTGGGAGACGACCCTCAAGCTGATCAAGGACCCGGCCTATGTGTCCTGGAACTACACCATCCGCTCCTCGGACGGCCTGATCGCCCAGCATGTGCCGACCAAGGATGTCGCCTGGCATGCGGGCAACTGGTACATCAACTCGCACTCCGTCGGCATCGAGCACGAGGGCTTCCTCGCCGCACCGGACGCCTGGTACACGGAGGCGATGTACCGCACGTCGGCCCGGCTGGTGAAGTATCTGAGCCGCAAGTACGACGTGCCGCTCGACCGGCAGCACATCCTGGGCCACGACAACGTGCCCGGCACGACCACGTCCACGATCCCCGGGATGCACACCGACCCCGGCCCGTACTGGGACTGGGCGCACTACTTCTCCCTGTTGGGCAAGCCGTTCAGGGCCGCCTCGGGCACGCATGGCGGGCTGGTCACCATCCGGCCGGACTACGCCCGCAACAAGCCCCCTTACACCGGCTGCGAGAAGGCCGGCGACAGCTGCGCGCCACACGGTTCCACGGCGGTCCGGCTGTACACCGCGCCGGACGAGGACGCACCGCTGGTCAAGGACGTGGGTCTGCACCCGGACGGCAGTGACTCGACCGAGGGCGTGAACGACACCGGTGCCCGGGCCTCGACCGGCCAGCGGTTCGCGCTGGCGGGCCGGTCCGGCGACTGGACGGCGATCTGGTACCTCGGGCAGAAGGCGTGGTTCCGCAATCCGCACCACGCGCCGACGGCGGTGAACGCCAAGGGGATGATCGCCACGCCGAAGGCGGGCCGGGAGGAGATCCCGGTCTACGGCCGTGCGTACCCGGAGAAGGGGGCCTACCCGTCCGGGGTGCCCTACCAGGCGGTCTCCGCGCTGCCGTACAAGCTCGCCGCCGGCCAGAAGTACGCCGTCGGGGACCGGATGACGGGCGACTACTTCTACGCGCCCACCTTCGAGCTCTCCGAGCATGCGATCGTGCGCGGCGAGGATGTCTACTACGAGATCCAGCTCGGGCACCGGGTCGGCTATGTGCGGGCGGCCGACGTCGATGTGCGGCGCTCGGATTCCTGAGCCCGTGCGCACACCGATCGGGTGAACGCGTACGCGCCCGGTGGACGGGAGTACCGTCCACCGGGCTCGAGGGTGTCCGCTCCGGTGCCGCGCCGGGGCTCAGCCCTGCTGGAAGAGCTCCGCCGGCAGCGGCTTGAGCAGCGCGTAGAGATCGTCGGTGATCGGCCGGTCCCAGCTGGCGATGGTGACCAGCACCCCGTCGCTGCGGTCGAACTGGGCGCAGGAGATCCGGCTCTCGGAGCACTTGATGCGCTTGACGATCAGCAGGTTGTCCTCGTGCATCACGGGGGTGTCCTCGCTCTCGACGACCGTCACCGGCTCGTCGTTGCCGAGCGCGGCGAGCAGCTGTGCCACTTCGAAGGGCACCTGGTCGTCCTCGAGCTCGCGGGCCGGGGACCCGTCCGGCAGATTGCCGATGATCATCGCGGGGCCGCGGCCGCCGAACAGGTCGTAGCGGAGGAAGACGCCCTGGCAGCTCCCGTCGGGCGCGGGCAGCAGCCCGGCTCCGAGATTGCCCGGCCAGTCCCCGGGGTCCATGGCGAGGACGTCGAAGTCAGGCCCGGCGGGCGTGGCTGCGCTGCGGCGGCGGAGGAAGGACATGCCGCCATCGTACGTGGCCCGGCCGGGCACGCGGCGCGGACGTCGGCGTGCGGGGCGCCCCGGGCACGGAGCCGCCGCCTCCTCTTGCCGGTGGTCGTTATGCCTGGTCGGCCAGTGCGCGCAGCCGGCGCAGCGCCTCGTCGGTCGCGGCATGCGGCACGAAGAGGTGATCGTGGTGGAAACCGGCGACGACATTGCAGCTGAGGCCGGCCTGGGCGAGTGCGGTGGCCACGGCGGCGGTCAGTCCGACGGCGTCCAGCGCGGAGTGCACCCGCAGGGTGATCCAGCCGGCGACATAGTCGTACGCCAGGCCCGCACGGTCGGCCTCTTCCTGGTGGACGACGAGGGTGCGGCCTTCGGGCTCGGTGACCGTGACCACCGGCGTCAGCCCGTCGGGGACCGCGCCGGGCACGCTCGTAAAGACAAAACGGCCTTCGTTCCGCTCGGGACGCATCCCGCTCAGCAGGGCCCGGAGATCACGTTCACCCGTCATGCCACCACCCTACGGGGCCCCGTCCTGTCCTTCCCGGCGCCGCTCGTGGTGGCGGGCGACCCGGGCGCGGTTGCCGCAGGAGGGGGTGCACCACTCCTGGCGGGCGTGGTCCTTGACGAAGTAGCGCACACAGCGCGGGGCGGGGCAGGCCCGCAGCAGCACCCGGTCGGGGCCGGCCAGGAAGGCGAGGGCGGCGCGGGCCAGCGCGGCGACGATCCGGTCGGCGGGCGGCGGGGAGCCCGCCGGGTGGTGCCGGATGGCGGGCGGCGCGCCGGGCTCCCAGCTGAGCCGGGGTGCCGTGGGGACCAGGGCCGCGGCGGCGTTGAGCCGGCGGAGCGCCTCCTCCTCCGGGAGCAGCCGGTGGGCATCGGCGGAGCTGGGCGGTCCCGGCCGGACGGCGCGGGCGAACAGCGACCGGACCGCGGCCCGCAGCTCCCGCACGCTGGTGTGCAGCGCCTCGTCGGGGGTGGCCGGGTCGGCCGCGCAGTCCAGCACTGCGGCCCGTTCGCGTACCCAGACCGCGAGCCCTTCCGGACCGGCCAGGTCATCGGTGACGCCGCCGTGCCCGTCATGGCGGAGGGTGACGGCGAGTTCGAGTGCGAGCCGTGTTGCGGTCATGGCGCTAATGGTAACGTCGCGGACAACCGTTAATTACCTAGGGGACGGTATGGCTGACGTACGTCAATTACTGGGCGAGCTCCCGGTGTTCACGGGCGAGCTGCCCGCATTCGATCCGCTGGAGACACCCGATGACCCGGTGGAACTCTTCACCGCCTGGCTGCTCGGCGCCATACGGGCCCAGGTCCCCGAGCCCCACGCGATGACCGTCTCCACCGCCGGCGCCGACGGCAATCCGTCGGCCCGCACACTGATCCTCAAGGACATCGACGCGGACGGCTGGCGGTTCGCCGCGCACCGTGACAGCACCAAGGGGCGCGAGCTGGCGGACCGCCCGTACGCGGCGCTGACCTTCTACTGGCAGCCGCTCGCCCGCCAAGTGCGGGTCCGCGGGCCGGTGGTGCAGGAGAGCGCGGAGCGCGCGGCCGCGGACTTCCTCGCCCGCAGCCCCGGCGCTCGGGCCGAGGCGTTGCTCGGGCGGCAGAGCCGTCCCCTGGGCGACCTGGCCGAACGGGACGCGGCGGTGGCGGAGTCGGCGGCCCGTCTCGCCCGCGAACCCGGTCTGGTCGCGCCCGGATGGACACTGCACACGGTGCGGGCGGAGTCGGTGGAGTTCTGGCAGGGCGACAAGGAGCGCAAGCACACCCGGCTGGCCTACCACCGGGCCGACGGCGGATGGCGGAAGGAGCTGCTGTGGCCGTGACGCAGACGCACGCACAACCGGCGGAGGCGGAGACGCACGCGCTGCCGGCGGAGGCGGTGCGGGCCGCGATCGTGGCGGGTCAGGAGCGGCTGTGTGCCCTGCTGCCCGCCCTGACCGACGACGCGGTGCGGGAGCCGGGCGAGCTGCCCGGCTGGACCCGCGCCCATGTCCTCTCGCACATCGAAGGCGTCGCGGTGGCCCTGGCCCGGCAGGCCCGTTATGCGCTGCGCGGTGAGCTGATCGAGCCGTACGACGGCGGGCGCCCGGCGCGTGCGGCCGCGATCGAGGCCGGTGCGGGGCGTGGGGCGGCGGCGCTGGGGGACGCCGTACGGGCCGCGCCGGCCGAGGCGTCCGCGGCCTGGGCGGCGGTCGGTCCGGCCGACTGGCCGCGGCCGGTGACGCATCGCCACGGCGCGCTGCGCTCCGCATTGCTCTGCTGGTGGCGGGAGTTGGAGATCCACACGGCGGACGCCCGGATCGGCCACGGTCCACGGGACTGGCCGCAGGAGCTGTGCCGCCACCTGCTGGACCATCTGGCACCCCGCGCACCAAAGGATCTGCAGCTCGTCCTGACGGCCACGGACGACACCCTCACCCGGCGGTACGGTGACGCCGCCGCCCCGGCGGTCACCGTCAGCGGCCCGCTCACCGACCTCGCGGCCTGGCTGGCCGGCCGCACACCGCACCACCCGCTCGACTGCCGCCGGTCGGGGCGGACCGTTCCACCGCCCGAACTCCTCGACTGCCCGCATCCACCCCGCCCCCGCCCCCGGCGCCGCCTTGCGGAAGGACAGCACGCCCCATGCCCCGCCCCGGGTCCGCCACGCCTCCCGTCCTCAACCTCTGGAAGGCGGGCCTGGGTTCGGTCCCTGCCGAGGTCTGGCAGCGCGAGGACTGGGAGGTATGGATCCTTGCCGACAACGCCCTGACCGAGATCCCGGCGGCGCTCGGCCGGCTGCACGCGCTGCACACCCTCGACCTCGGCCACAACGCGCTGACGGCGCTCCCGGACGACCTCGGCGCGCTCGCCGGGCTGACCCGTTACCTCTATCTGCACGACAACCGGCTCACCGCCCTGCCGGACTCGCTCGGCAACCTGGACCGGCTCGGCTACCTCAACGTCGGCGAGAATCCGCTCGGCCGGCTGCCGGCAGCACTCGGCAGCATGGCCGGCCTGGTCGAACTCCGCGCACAGCACGCGGAGTTGACCTCCCTCCCGGAAACACTGGGGCGACTCGGCCGCCTGCGGGAGCTGTGGCTGGGCGGCAATGCGCTGACGCAGCTGCCCGGGAGCGTGGCAGAGCTGGACGAGCTGAGGGTGCTGGAGCTCCGGGACAACGCCCTGCCCGGCGTCCCCGAGGCGCTGCGCGCGCTGCCGCTGCTGCGCCGGATCGACCTGCGCGGGAACCGGATCGAGGTGCTGCCGTCGTGGATCACGGGGCTGCCGTCGCTGGAGAAGCTGGATCTGCGCTGGAACGCCGTGGACGACGGAGCGGAACCGGTCCTGGCGCTGCGGCGGAGCGGGTGCGTGGTGCTCACCTGAGGCTCGCTCACGAACGGCCGGGCGGCGGGCCCGCGGGCCTTCGGCCGGCGGGCCGCTCCGCAACGCCGCAGGTGAACACAGGCCCTAGGTGAGATCGAATTCGCCGTCGCGGGCATCGAGGACGAAGGCCCGCCACTCGGCGGGGGTGAAGATCAACGCCGGGATCTCCGGACTGTGGCGGTTACGCATCGCGATATAGCCCTCGACGAAGGCGATCTGGACGCCGCCCACGCCCTGGGTGCTCGACTGCCACTCGGCCTGCGTCAGGTCGAGATCGGGCCTGGGCCCGCCCACGAGCCGCTGCTCGGTGATGCTGTCGGTCACGTGCCCCGCTCCTCCCGGTTCGTCGTCCGCGGTCAGCCTAACCACTGTGTCCGGGGACGGACAGGGGACGTGGCGAGGCGGTGGAGTGGCGAGTGGAGTGGTGGCCGGGGAAGGGCGCGCCGGCTCGGCGCGCCCGCCCCGTGGGGTGTCACGTGGCCGGCGCTTCGGCGCCGACCAGCCACATCGAGAAGAACTGGGAGCCGCCGCCGTACGCATGCCCCAACGCCGTGCGGGCGCCGTCGACTTGGTGGGCGCCGGCCTGTCCGCGCACTTGGAGGGCGGCCTCCGCGAAGCGGATCATTCCGGAGGCACCGATGGGGTTGGTGGACAACACCCCGCCGGACGGGTTGACGGGGAGATCGCCGTCCAGCTCGGTGACGCCCGACTCGGTGAGCTTCCAGCCCTCCCCCTCCTCGGCGAAGCCCAGGTTCTCCAGCCACATCGGCTCGTACCAGCTGAAGGGGACGTACATCTCCACCGCGTCGATCTGGCGGCGGGGGTCGGTGATACCGGCCTGCCGGTAGACATCGGCGGCGCAGTCCTTGCCGGCCTGTGGGGAGACGAAGTCCTTGCCGGCGAAGAGGGTGGGCTCGCTGCGCATGGCCCCGCCGTGCACCCAGGCCGCCGGGTGCGGTGCGCGGGCGGCTCCGGTGCGGTCGGTGAGGACCATCGCGCAGGCGCCGTCGGAGGACGGGCAGGTCTCGGAGTAGCGGATCGGGTCCCAGAGCATCGGCGAGGCCCGGACCTTCTCCAGGGTGAGGTCGTGTTCGTGGAGGTGGGCGTAGGGGTTCTTGAGGGCGTTGCGGCGGTCCTTGTAGGCGACGAGGGAGCCGACGGTGTCCGGGGCGCCGGTGCGCCTCATATAGGCGCGGACGTGCGGGGCGAAGAAGCCGCCGGCGCCGGCCAGCAGGGGCTGCTGGAAGGGGATGGGCAGGGACAGGCCCCACATGGCGTTGGACTCGGACTGCTTCTCGAAGGCGACGGTGAGGACGGTGCGGTGGACCCGGGCGGCGACGAGGTTCGCGGCGACCAGGGCGGTGGAGCCGCCGACCGAGCCGGCGGTGTGCACCCGCAGCATCGGTTTGCCGACGGCGCCCAGGGCATCGGCGAGGTACAGCTCGGGCATCATCACTCCCTCGAAGAAGTCGGGGGCCTTGCCGAGCACCACGGCGTCGATGTCCGCCCAGGCCAACTGGGCGTCGTCCAGGGCGCGCCGGGCCGCCTCACGGACGAGTCCGGCGAGCGAGACGTCGCGGCGCGCGGCGACGTGTGTGGTCTGACCGATGCCGACGACGGCCACGGGCTCCTTGCTCATCGCTCACCTTCCAGGACGGCGACCAGGTTGTGCTGCAGGCACGGCCCCGAGGTGGCGTGTGCCAGGGCGCGGTCGGAGGCGCCCCGCTGGATGCGGGCGGCGGCCTCGCCGAGGCGGATCAGGCCTGCGGCCATGACGGGGTTGGCGGCGAGCGCGCCGCCGGACGGGTTGATGCACACCGCGCTGTCCGGCGCGTCGAGTTTCAGGGCGCGGCGCAGCACGACCTCCTGGGAGGTGAAGGGGGCGTGCAGCTCGGCCGTGTCGAGGGGCCGCTCGAAGGCGCCGGCGCGCTCGGCGGCGAGCCGGGTGGACGGTGAGTCGGTGAGGTCGCGGACGCCCAGGCCGTGTGCCTCGATGCGGTGGTCGAGGCCGCGGATCCAGGCGGGGCGGGCGGTCAGTCGGCGGGCGGTGTCGCCGGCGGCTAGGACGACGGCGGCCGCGCCGTCGCCGATGGGCGGGCAGTCGCCGGTCCGCAGCGGGGCGACCAGCGGCTCGCCCACGGGCATCTCGCCGCGCAGCTGGGCGTGCGGGTTGGCCCCGGCGGCGGCGCGGCTGCGGGCGGCGATGCCGGCCAGTTCCCGCTCGTCGGTCAGCTCCGCGTCGATCAGGGCCTGCGCCTGGAGGGCGGCGAGCGCGACGGAGTCGGGCCACAGCGGGGCGACGTAGTACGGGTCGAGCTGGCGGGTGAGGACCTCGCGGACGTCGCCGGGCGAGGACTTGCCGTAGGCGTAGACGAGTGCGGTCTCCGCCTCGCCGGTGAGGATCTTCACCCAGGCCTCGTACAGCGCCCAGGCGCCGTCCATTTCGACATGGGATTCGGAGATCGGCGGCCAGGCACCGACGCCGTCCAGGGCCATGGTGAAGGAGAAGGCCCGGCCGGCGAGGTAGTCGGACGAGCCGGAGCAGGTGAAGTCGATGTCCCGGGCCGCCAGGCCGGTTTGCTCCAGCACGTCGTGGAGCACCGGCATCAGCATCTCGACCTCGGAGGTCTCCGCGCTGTCGCGGACGTGATCGCTCTGCCCGAAGGCGACGATGGCGACGTCGCGCATCAGATCAGCTCCTTGTAGCGGTCGTAATCCGCATCGGGTTCACCGGTGGGGCGGTAGTGGTCGGGAAAGCGGCTGTCCTCGGCCCAGACGGGTTCGACGCGCAGCCCCATGCGGACCCGGTCGTACGGGATGCCGCCGATCCGGGCGTGCAGGGCCAGGTCGGCGCCGTCCAGGGCGATATGGGCGTAGACGTAGGGCACCTCGATGTCGAGGTTCCTGGCCTTGATGTTGACGATGCAGAAGGTGGTCACGGTGCCGCGGGGGCCGACCTCGACCTGGGTGTCGGTGGCGACGCCGCAGGTGGGGCAGGCACCGCGGGGCGGGACATAGACCTTGCGGCAGGAGGGGCAGCGCTCGCCCACGATCCGGTGGTCCACGAGCGCCCGGAGATAGCGGGACTGGGCACGGCCGGGCGCATAGGTGTAGTCGAGCCGGGCGGGGGTGGTGATCCCGGTGACGGGGTCCGCGAACTCCCCGCTGTGCGGTGCCGGCCGGCCGGCCCCTGCGGCGCTGTCGTCCAGCGCCGGACGGCCGTCATCGGCGGCGCTGTCGTCCGGCTCGAAACAGGCGATGTCGGTGATCGCGCCGGTGCGCTCCGGGGCCCAGCGGACCCGGACCCGCATTCCGGTGTGTACGGCGTCGGGGCCGGGCGCGTCCAGGGCGTGCAGCAGGGCGGTGTCGGCGCCGTCGAGCCGGACCAGGACCCAGGCGAAGGGGGTGGTGAGCGGCTGGCCGCGGCGGGGTTCCGGGTTCCAGGCCCAGGTGGTGACGGTGCCGCTGGTGCCGACCTCGACCAGTTCGCGGATCTCCTCGGCGGTGACCGGGTCGTACTCGGTGGGCGGGACGACCACCCGGCCGTCGCTCGCCGTGACGCCGAGGACGGTGCGCTCGCGCAGCCCGGTGAGGAAGGCGCTCTGGACGGGGCCGAGGGAGCGGGTGAAGGGGAATTCCACGACGAGGGGCGCCGTGAGGACCTCTGGCATGCGGGGCTCCTTGGGTCAGGCGCGCCGGTAGACGGGTGGGCGCTTCTCGGCGAAGGCCCGGGAGCCCTCCTTGGCGTCGGCGGTGTCGAAGACCGGCCAGCCGCGGGCGAGTTCGGCCGCCAGCCCGTCGGTCTCGGTCATCTCGGCGGTCTCGTAGACGGAGGCCTTGACGGCTTCGACGGCGAGCGGTCCGCAGGCGTTGACCAGTTCCGCGATCTCCAGGGCCGCCTCCAGCGCGGTGCCCTCGGGGACGACATGGCCGATCAGGCCGATGCGTTCGGCCTCGCGTGCGGGGTAGGGCCGGCCGGTGAGCAGCATCTCCAGGGCGTGGGTGCGGGGGATCTGGCGGGCGAGGCGGACGGTGGAACCGCCGATCGGGAACAGCCCCCGCCGGACCTCGAAGAGCCCGAAGGTGGCGCTCTCCCCGGCGACACGGATGTCGGTGCCCTGGAGGATCTCCGTCCCGCCCGCGACGCAATGGCCCTCGACGGCGGCGATCACCGGCTTGCGGGGGCGGTGGTGCCGCAGCATCGCCTTCCAGTGCAGATCGGGGTCGTCGCGCAGCCGGTCGCGGTACTGCTCGCCGGCCATGCCGTCGCCCGCGAGGGCCTTGAGGTCCATTCCGGCGCAGAAGGTGCCGCCGGCGCCGGTGAGGACGATGGAGCGGATCCCGTCGTCCTCGTCGGCGGCCGTCCAGCCGTCGTACAGGCCCACCAGCATCGGCAGCGAGAGCGCGTTCTTCGCCTCCGGCCGGTTGAGGGTGAGCACCAGTGTCGCGCCGACGCGCTCCACCGAGAGATGTTCCGTACCACCCATGTTCCGTCCTCCCGTCTCACGACGTAGAACAGGTTGCAGTAGCCGCACACCGACTTCAAGACCTTTCTGACAGGTAGTCAGATTTCTTCGCCGTGGCCCTTCCCTGCTCCTTCGGGCGGCGCTCTAATGACCGCCGAGCCGACGCCCGCCCGGTCTGGAGGAGACGTGGAGTACAACCTTGCCGACCTCTTCGAGTCGATCGTCGACACGGTCCCGGACCGCGAGGCGCTGGTGTACATCGACCATCCGGGCACCGGCAGCGAACGGCGGCTGACCTACGCCGAGCTGGACCGCGCCGCCAACCGCCTGGCCCACCACCTCGCCGACCGCGGCATCGGCCCTGGTCAGCACGTCGGGCTGCACCTCTACAACGGCATCGAATACCTCCAGGCCGTCTACGCCTGTCTGAAGATCCGTGCCGTCCCGGTCAACGTCAACTACCGCTATGTCGAAGAGGAGTTGGTCTATCTCTACCGGGACGCCGACCTGGTGGCGCTGGTCTTCGACGCGGAGTTCACCGCGCGGGTGGCCGCCGCCCTCCCGCAGGCGCCCGGGCTGCGGCATCTCGTACGGGTCGGCACCCCGCCCGCCGGCGCCCCCGAGCCACCGATCGCGCCCGTCGCGCTCGCAGACGCCGAGGCCGCCGCCTCCCCCGCGCGCGGCTTCGGGCCGCGCTCGGCCGACGACCAGATCGTGATCTATACCGGCGGCACCACCGGTATGCCCAAGGGCGTGATGTGGCGCCACGAGGACCTCTTCTTCGCCGGGATGGGCGGCGGGGCACCGACCGGTGAGCCGGTGACGCGGCCGCAGGAGCTGGCCGAGCGGGTCGCGGCCGGCGGCGACGGCATCGTCTTCTTCCCCGCTCCCCCGCTGATGCACGGCACCTCCACCCTCACCGCGTTCATCGCCTTCCACTTCGGCCAGAAAGTCGTCGTCCACCGCAAATACGTGCCCGAGGAGGTACTGCGGACCATCGAGCGGGAGCGGGTCTCCAGCGTGTCGCTGGTCGGCGATGCGATGCTGCGTCCGCTCGTCGATGCGCTCGGCGGGCCGCTCAAGGGCACCGACTGCTCCTCGCTGTTCAGCGTCAGCAGCTCCGGCGCGATCCTCTCCGAGACCGTCCGCGCCCAGTTCGCCGCGCTGCTCCCGCACGTCATGCTGCTCAACAACTTCGGCTCGTCCGAGTCCGGGTTCAACGGCACCGCCACCGACGACTCGGGCCCCGACAAGGGGTTCCGGCTGCAGGTCAACTCCCGTACGGCAGTGGTGGACCCGGCGACCTACGAGCCGGTCCCGGCCGGCGAGGTCGGCCGTATCGCCCTGCGCGGGCATGTCCCGCTGGGCTATTACAACGACCCGAAGAAGACCGCCGAGACCTTCTTCGAGGCGCGCGGCGACCGATGGGTACTGCTGGGCGATATGGCGACCGTGGACGACGCGGGCATCGTCACCGTCCTCGGCCGGGGCTCGCAGTGCATCAACTCCGGTGGCGAGAAGGTCTATCCGGAGGAGGTCGAGCAGGCGCTGAAGGCGCATCCGGACGTCTATGACGCACTGGTGGCGGGGGTGCCGGACGAGCGGTGGGGCAGCCGCGTCGCGGCCGTGGTCCAACTGCGCCCCGGTGCGGGGCCATTGGACCTGGAGGGCCTGCAGCGCCACTGCCGGACCCGGTTGGCGGGGTACAAGATTCCGCGCGCCGTCGTCTTCACCGACCGCATCCAGCGTTCACCCAGCGGCAAGGCGGACTACCGCTGGGCACGGGCGGTGGCGGCGGGCGGGCGGACGGGCTGAGCCGATTGCCTGGCGGGCGGGCCGAGCTTGACCGGCCGTGCCGGGCCCCGGCCGGTCGGGCTGACGCCGGCGGGCGGCCCGAGCACGGCCCGGGCCGCCGTACACCGTGGGTCAGGTTCCGGCGCAGACGGACCGCAGCGAGCGGGCCAGGGCCCTGGTGTGCAGCCCGTCCAGATGGCGCTCGTGACGGACGTGTGCCGCAGCCACGGTCAGCAGCGGTGCGCAGTACGGTGCCGAGCGGGCGTGCGGGGAGCGGGCGATGGCCCGCACCAACTCGCCGTTGATGCGGTTGATCTGCCGGCGTACCTCCTCCAGGTCCGGCCGCGTGGTCGGCGCCTGCGCGGGATCCGCGTCCCACCTGCGGTGCAGCCCACGCTGCACGATCTTGCTGGCCTCGATCTGATCCCGGAAGATCCGCACCGTGGCCGCCGGATCGGCGCCCAGCTGCCGGGCCTGTTCCGCCACCGAGTCCAGCACCTCCTGCTCGCGGGCCGGGTCATCGATCGGGCTGCCGGTGCCCCACTTCGCGGCGGCCACCAGATCGCCGGTGGCCAGCCGCTCCGCGGACAGCCCGGCGAGCGGGCCGAGCCGGCCGTACGGGGAGTGCGCGGTGGCGGTGGCCGGGGCCGGCGGGGCGGTCGGCGCCGCGACGGCCCCGCCGGTTCCGGTTAGCAGGACGGCCACGGCCGCGCCCGCGGTCAGGGCGCTCCGTATCGAGGGGGTCAGCTGCACAGTCGGCCTTTCTCGCCTTCCGGGAATTCCCGGGGAGTTCAGGGTCGGCATACGACCGTGATCCTAGAACGTGGCCGCGAGCCGGGCGGTTCGCTGCGGACGCCCCCTGGCGGGACCGGGCGACCGGGGCGCCGCCGGGCCGCGCGGCCGGGCCGCGCCGGGCCGCGCCGCGCCGACGCGAGGAACCAGGGGCCCGGCTCAAGGAACCAAGAGCCCGGCTCAAGGAACCAGGGGCCCGGCGCAAGGCACTAGGAGCCCGGCGCAAGGAACGAGTTGACCGCGGCGAGGAACTCTCCGGGCCGCTCCTCGTGGACGAGATGACCGGCACCCTCCACCGTCACCAGGCGGGCGTCCGGGATCCGCTCGGCCAGCTCGGCGAGTTGTTCCTGCGGAATATGGCTGGACTCGCCGCCGGCGATGACCAACGTCGGCGCAGTGATCTTCTCCAGCCCCTCCCACCACACGGGATCGGGCGCATTGCGCTCCGCCACCACCGCGGCCTTGGCGTGCCAGTCGAACGGCTGCGGGCCGGCCGGTTGCTCCGGCACCTCCTGCGGCGGGTCGGCGGGCAACAGCGGAGGCACTTCCTCCAGGACCAGCCGGTCCACCAGCTCGGGCCGGGCCGCGGCCAGCAGCAGTGCGGCCAGCGCGCCCAGCGAGTGCCCGATGAGGGTCACCCGCTCCAGTCCGAGCGCCTGCAGAAAGCCGATCGCGTCGTCCCGCCACCGTTCGAAGCCGTAGTCACCGGGCCAGTCACTGTGTCCGTGGCCCCGCTGATCAAGGGCGTAGACCTGATGGGTACCGGCGAGCCGGCCGACCACACCGCGCCAGTCCTCACCGTCCTCCCCGAGGCAGTGCAGCAGCACGGCCGGGGGCGCGTCCTCCTCTCCCCACACCCGATACGCCAGCTGGACCTCACCGACCTGCACTTTCCGGACGTCACTCATGCGCTGGACGCTACCCGCGCGGTGTCTGCGCCACGCCCCTTGACGTGTTCGCCGCGCGCTGATTACTTGGACCCGCATGCGGCTACCGAATGATCGGTAGGGACACGAGGCGGTGAACTCCATGCCGGAAGCGGCTACGGGCAGTGAGACGTTCGACGAGGCGGAGCGGCTTTCGGCAGACGCGTTGCACGCCCTGCAACTGACACGGTTGCGTGCCTCGTTGCAGCATGCCTATGACCACGTCCCGTTCTACCGGGAGTCCTTCGACCGGGCCGGAGCGCATCCGCAGGACTGCCGCTCGCTCGGTGACCTCGCCCGCTTCCCGTTCACCGTCAAGGATGATCTGCGCGCCCAGTACCCCTTCGGGATGTTCGCCGTCCCCAAGGAGAAGGTGCGCCGCATTCACGCCTCCAGCGGTACCACGGGCCGCCCGACGATCGTCGGCTACACCGAGCGCGATCTGACGCAGTGGGCGGATGTCGTGGCCCGCTCCCTCCATGCGGCCGGCGGGCGGCCCGGGCACACCGTCCATATCGCCTACGGGTACGGACTGTTCACCGGCGGTCTGGGCGCCCACTACGGCGCGGAGCGGCTCGGCTGCACGGTCGTACCGGCGTCCGGTGGGATGACCAGCCGCCAGGTGCAGCTCATCCAGGATCTCCGGCCCGAGATCATCATGGTCACGCCGTCCTACATGCTCACGCTGCTGGACGAGTTCGAGCGGCAGGGCATCGATCCCCGTACGACCTCGCTCAAGGTGGGCGTCTTCGGCGCCGAGCCCTGGACGCAGGAGATGCGCCGCGAGATCGAGGAGCGGTTCGCGATCGACGCCGTGGACATCTACGGCCTGTCGGAGGTGATGGGCCCCGGTGTCGCCCAGGAGTGTGTGGAGACCAAGGACGGGCTCCACATCTGGGAGGACCACTTCTACCCGGAGGTGGTCGATCCGATCACCGGCGAGGTGCTGCCGGACGGTGCGCACGGCGAGCTGGTGTTCACCTCGCTCACCAAGGAAGCGATGCCGGTCATCCGTTACCGCACCCGGGATCTGACCCGGCTGCTGCCCGGCAGCGCGCGCGCCGCCTTCCGCCGGATGGAGAAGATCACCGGACGCAGCGACGACCTGATCATTCTGCGGGGGGTCAATCTCTTCCCCGCGCAGGTCGAGGAGATCGTGCTGCGGACGCCCGGGGTCGCCCCGCACTTCCAGCTGAGGCTGACCCGGGAGGGCCGGATGGACCAGCTGACCGTGCGCGCCGAGGCCCGGCCGGACGCAGCCCCCGAGGCGCGCACGGCCGCCGCCGGGCTGATCGCACGGGGCGTCAAGGACGGGATCGGGGTCTCGGTCGCGGTCGAGATCGTCGACCCGGAGACCCTGGAGCGCTCGGTCGGCAAGATCAAGCGCATCGTGGACGCCCGGCCGCGGGACAAGGCCGCGGAGACCCCTTAGGACCGGGGCCGGGAGGCGGCCTACGGAGGCACCCTGGGAGGTGGGAGGTGGGGCGTCCCAGGGCACGGCCGATGGGGCTGCTCAGCCCGTCGAGTCCAGTCGGCCGGTAAGGCCGGTGAGGCCGGTGAGGTCGGCGAGGTCAGCGAGGTCGGCGAGGTCGGCGAGGTCGGCGAAGGCCGCCCGGACGGCTTCGGGGTTCTCGACCCAGGGGAAATGGCCGGCTTCCCCGATCCGGCGGTGCAGGGTGTGCGGGCCGTGGAAGCCCGGCTCGTCCTGCCAGAGCCGCTGGTCGACGAGGTGGTCCCGGTCGCCGCTGACGATCAGGGTCGGCAGCGCCCCGGGTGTCCAGCGGGCCCGGTAGGTGTCGTCGAAGTGGGCGTCGGCCCAGGCCACCGCGTCATGGCAGTACGGCAGGTCCGCAAGGAGCGCCTGGCCGTCGGCGGACGCGGAAGGGCGGAAGTTCCACGGCGCGGCGGCCAGCGTCAGGACGCGCAGGTTCTGGTCGTCCGGCTGCCGGGCGTAGCGCTCGGCTGCGGCGTCGACGCCGGGGAGCGGGTGGTGCTCGGCATAGCGGGCGAAGGCGGGGCGCCAGCCGGCGTGCGGAGCGCTGCTGATCAGCGCCAGCCCCGTGAGCTGTGCCGCGAGTTCCGGGACGGAGAGCAGGAACATGCCTCCGGTGGAATGGCCGACCATCACCACGTCGTCCAGCGCCTGCGCGGCCTCTGTCAGGGCTCCCGGCCAGTGGGCGTAGGGGTCGGCGGGGATCGCGGGAAAGCCACGGTTGGAGCCGTCGCCGGGCAGATCGACCAGCCAGGCGGATCCGGGGACCCGGGCAGCGGCCACCAGGCCGTGCAGGGACTCGGATCCCAGCCCCGGCCCGCCGGGCACGAAGAGCCAGTTCCCACGCCCGTCGCCGGAGGAGACCCTGCGCAGCCTGACTCCCGAAGCCGTCCACCACTCCTGCCGCTCTGCTTCCACCGTGTCCGCTCTCTCTCGCCTTCGTGCGGCAGGCATGGGCTCTCCGTCATACGCCGTGTGTTTCGCCGCCCCGGGGACGATAGGCGCTGCAGCCATTGCGGGCGCGGCATTTTCGGCTTCCGCGTCCGCGAGGCAACGGCCGGGCGGCGGGTCGGCTCAGTCCAGGGTCGGGTCCCCCTTGATGAGGGCGAACGGGGCCCCTGCCGGGTCCTTGACCATGGCCAGCCGACCGACGCCCGAGGCATCGGTGGGCGGGATCAGGACCGTGGCGCCGTGGTCGGTGGCCGCGGCGAAGGTGGCGTCGCAGTCGGTCACACCGAAATACGGGTGCCACTCCGAGGTCGAACCGGCCTGCAGATGCTCCTTCTGCAGCTGCATGATGCCGCCGTGCCCGGTGTCGTCGCCCTTGCCGCCGCCCGGCGCGGAGACGACGGAGTAGACCATGTCACCGCCCATCGGCATGTCCTGGTGGCTCCAGGAGAAGACCGAGCGGTAGAAGTCCTTCGCGCCAGCCGCATCGGTGGTGTACAGCTCCGTCCAGCACAGGGAGTTCGGCTCCATGACCGTGTCCAGGCCCTGGACGTCGCCCGGCTGCCACACGGCGAAGTCGCCGCCCGCCGGGTCGGTGAAGGCGGCCAGGCGGCCCGCGGTGAAGACATCCATCGGCGGGACGCGCACCGAGCCGCCGGCCTGCTCCACCGACTTGAGCGTGGCGTCCGCGTCGGAGGTGTGGAAATACACCGTCCAGGCGGACCGCGCGCCCTCTTCCATCAGCGGGCCGACGGCACCGACCGTCTTGCCGTCGAGCTGGAAGAAGCCGTACCCGCCGGCGTCCGGGCCGGCCGACTGGAAGGTCCAGCCGAACACGGCGCCGTAGAAGGAGACGGCGTCGTCGATGTCGGGGGCCCCGAGGTCGAGCCAGTTGGGTGTGCCCGGGACGTAGTGGGTCGTCAGCATGGGTGGTCCTCCGTCGGTCTTCGTCGCATCTCCGTCGCACGGATCGTGGCGTTCACGGCTGTTTCCCGCCGTTTCTCAGGATGGCAGGGGGCACTGACAACCGCCCTTCCACGCCTTCCGCGCCCCGTGCCGGGCCGGGGGATCAGGGCGCGCCGAACCGTGCGCGCAGCTCCCGCTTGAGGACCTTGCCGCTGGCGTTGCGCGGCAGCGCGTCCACGAACATCACCCGTTTGGGTGCCTTGAACGGCGCAAGGCGGGCGCGGGCCGCCGCGATCAGCTCCTGCTCCCCCACTCCGGCGCCGACCGGCTCGCCCTTGGCTCCGCCTGTACCTCCCATACCGCCCGCGTCGTCCGTGCCGTCCGTGCCGTCCGTGCCATCCGTGCCGTTCGTACGCAGCACGACCACCGCGGTCACCGCCTCGATCCAGCGCTCGTCCGGCAGTCCGATGACCGCGACCTCGGCCACCTGCGGATGCTCGTAGAGCACATCCTCCACCTGGCGCGAGGCGACCAGTACGCCACCGGAGTTGATGACGTCCTTGACCCGGTCGACCACCGTGAAATAGCCCTCCGCGTCACGAACGGCGAGGTCGCCGGAGTGGAACCAGCCGTTCCGGAACGCCTCGGCGGTCTCCTCCGGCTTGTCCCAGTAGCCGGTGCACAGTTGCGGGGAGCGGTAGACGACCTCGCCCCGGGTGCCGTCCGGCACCTCCCGGCCCTCCTCGTCCACCACCCGCGCCTCGACGAACAGCACCGGGCGCCCGCAGGAATCCATCCGGCCCTCGTGTTCGCCGGGACCGAGCACGGTGGCCAGTGGCCCGATCTCGCTCTGCCCGAAGCAGTTGTAGAAGGCGAGTCCGGGCAGCCGGGCGCGGAGCCGCTCCAGGACCGGCACCGGCATGATCGAGGCACCGTAGTAGGCCTTGCGCAGCCCGCTCAGCTCCCGGGCGGTGAAGTCGGGGTGGTTGGACAGCGCGATCCACACGGTCGGCGGCGCGAACAGGCTGTCGGCCAGGCCCCGCTCCACCAGGTCGAAGATCCGTTCCGGATCGGGCCCGTCCAGGATGGTGTTCTCCGCGCCCACCGCCAGGTAGGGCAGCAGGAAGACGTGCAGCTGCGCGGAGTGGTAAAGCGGGAGCGAGTGCAGCGGCCGGTCCGTCTCCTTCAGGTCGAGGGCGACGACGGCGCTGGTGTACTCGTGCACCAGCGCACGGTGCGTCATCATCGCGCCCTTGGGCAGGGCGGTGGTCCCCGAGGTGTAGAGAAGCTGGACCAGATCCTCGTCGGACACCTCGGCCACCGGCTCGGCGGCGTCCGCGTCCGGCTCCACGGCGTCCGCGTCCGGCTCGGCGGCGTCCACGTCCGGCACGTCTGGGGACGCGAGCCGCTCCAGCAGACCGTCGGGCGCCCCGTACAGCGGCATGGTGCGTACGGAATCCGGCAGCCGGTGCGCGAGCGCGGCGTCGGTGAGCACCAGCGCGCTGCCCGATTGCTCCAGGACGTAGCGCAGATCCTCGCCGGTGAGGCCGTGGTTGACCGGCACATGCACCAGCCCGGCGCGGGCGCAGGCCAGAAATCCGATCAGGTACGCATCCGAGTTGTGCCCGTAGGAGGCGACCCGGTCGCCGGGCCGCAGTCCGGCCGCCCGCAGTACCCGGGCCGCGGCGGTCACCGCGTCGTCCAGCTCGCGATAGGTCCAGGCCCGGTCCGCGTACCGCACCGCAGTCCGCCCGGGCACTCGGC
The DNA here is from genome assembly GCF_043080045.1 of Streptomyces sp. NPDC015125. Lineage (NCBI taxonomy): Bacteria > Bacillati > Actinomycetota > Actinomycetes > Kitasatosporales > Streptomycetaceae > Streptomyces > Streptomyces sp. NPDC015125. The sequence continues at coordinate 191,713 of NZ_JBIBVF010000013.1, read as the reverse complement.
GGGCGCTGCGCCGCAGGACTCCGTCGACCGTATTGCTCCGCGCTTGCGTCATGGCGCGATCCTCGACCGCCCCGCACCGCCGGTCAAGCCACCCGACCGGCGGTGCGGAGCCGGCAGCCGCCCGCCCGTCGCGGCGCCGGGGCGTGGGGCTCCGGGACAACGGCCGGCAGGGCACCGGCTACACGGAGCGTTCCCGCCCCTCCCAGTACGGGTCACGCAGCCGGCGCTTGTAGAGCTTGCCGTTGGGGTCGCGTGGCATGGCGGCGAGGAAGTCGACCGACTTGGGCCGTTTGTAGCCCGCCAGTTGCCGTGCGCAGTGGGCCATGATGTCTGCGGCCAGTGCGGGCCCCGGCACGTGGCCCTCGGCGGGTTCGATGACGGCCTTGACCTCCTCTCCCCAGTCGTCGTGCGGGATGCCGAAGGCGGCCGCGTCGGCGACCGCGGGGTGGCCGAGCAGGACGGATTCGATCTCGGCGGGGTAGATGTTCACCCCGCCCGAGATGATCATGTCGATCTTGCGGTCGCGGAGGAAGAGGTATCCGTCCGCGTCCAGGTATCCGAGGTCCCCGACGGTGAAGAAGTCTCCGATCCGGTTCTTCTTCGTCTTCCCCTCGTCCTTGTGGTACTGGAAGCCGCCGGTGCTCATCTTCATGTAGACGGTGCCGAGTTCGCCCGCGGGCAGCCGGTTCCCGTCGTCGTCGAAGACGGCCAGCTCGCTGATCGGCCAGGCCTTGCCGACCGTCCCGGGCTTCTTGAGCCAGTCCTCGGCGGTCGCGAAGGCGCCACCGCCCTCACTCGCCGCGTAATACTCCTCGACGCAGTCCCCCCACCAGTCGATCATCGCGCGTTTGACGTGGTCGGGGCAGGGTGCGGCGCCGTGGAGGGCATGCCGCATCGAGCTCACGTCGTATGCCGCGCGGGTCTCCTCCGGCAGCGCGAGCAGCCGGTGGAACTGGGTGGGCACCATATGGGTGTGGGTGCAGCGGTGCGCCTCGATCAGGCCCAGCATGTCCTGCGGAGTCCACTTGTCCATCAGGACGAGGCGGTGGCCGATGTGCAGCGAGGCGCCGGCGAATTGCAGTACGGCGGTGTGGTAGAGCGGCGAGCAGACCAGATGGACATGGTCGTCGAACGGCGTGATGCCGAAGATGGCGAGGAATCCACCGAGGTGGGCGGACTCGGGCGCGGTACCGGGCAGCGGGCGGCGGATACCGCGCGGGCGTCCGGTGGTGCCCGAGGTGTAGTTCATCACCCAGCCCAGCGTGCGGTCGCCGGGCGCGGACTCCGGCTGTCCGTCGAGGAGTCGGGCGTACGACCGGAAACCGTCGACCCGACCGACGGCATGGCAACGGGACGCCGGCAGCTTCGCCTCGTCCGCCGCGTGCCGGGCCGCCTCGGCGAACCGCTCGTGCGCGATCAGCACCTTCGCCCCGGAGTCGGCGACGATCCAGGCGATCTCCGGGCCGACCAGGTGGTGGTTGACGGGGACGAGATAGAAACCGGCCTGGGACGCGGCGAGGTAGGCGGTGAAGAACTCGACGCCGTTGGGGAGGACCACGGCGAAGGCGTCGCCGCGCCGCAGACCCGCCGCGCGCAGGCCGTGGACGAGTTGGTTGCTTGCGGCGTGCAGCCGTCCGGCGGTCCACTCCTCGCCGTCCGGGGCGATCAGGACCGTACGGTCCGGGTCGGCGGTGGCCTGCGCCCAGAAGCCGTTGGGCGGTGGGGAGTCATGGGTCATTCCGCTGTCCTCCTCGGGATCAGGCGCGTCCGGCGATGCGGTTGATGCGGTCGATGGCCCGCTCGAAGCCGCGGGTGAGGTCGTCGAAGACGGCCTGCACGCTGCGTTCGCTGTTCATCCGGCCGACGATCTGGCCGACCGGGGTGCCGAGCAGCGGCTCGACCTCGTACCGCTGGATACGGGAGTTGGCCTCGGCGACCAGCAGCCCCTGCAGCGGCATCGGGAGGGGGCCGGGGCCACCCGGTTCGTCCCAGGCGTCGGTCCATTCGGTGCGCAGCTGACGGGCGGGTTTGCCGGTCAGGGCGCGGGAGCGGACGGTGTCGCCCGGGCCCGCGGCGAGCAGTTTCGCGGTCAGCCGCCGGGAGTGCAGATCCGCCTCCTCGGTGGTCAGCCAGAGCGAGCCCAGCCAGACGCCCTGGGCACCGAGGGCGAGCCCGGCGGCGATCTGCTCACCGGTCCCGATACCGCCGGCGGCGAGCACCGGCAGCGGGTCGACGGCCGCCACCACCTCGGGGGTGAGCACCATGGTGGCGATCTCGCCGGTGTGTCCGCCCGCCTCGTATCCCTGGGCGACGACGATGTCGATACCGGCAGCCTTGTGGTGCCGTGCGTGCCGCGGGCTGCCGGCCAGCGCGGCGACGAGGATGCCGTGGTCGTGGGCGCGCCGGATGATGTCGGGCGGCGGCGAACCAAGGGCGCTGGCCAGCAGCTTGACCGGATAGTCGAAGGCCACATCGAGCTGGGTGCGGGCGACCTGTTCCATCCATCCGGTGATCCGCCAGCCGGACGCCTCTCCCTTCGCGAGCTGCGGCACCTCGTGCTTGGCGAGGAGCTCGGTGACGAAGCGGCGGTGCTCCTCCGGGATCATCGCCTCGACCTCGGCCTCGGAGACGCCTTCCACCTTCTTGGCGGGCATCACCACATCGAGCCCGTACGGCAGGCCTCCGGTGTGGTCCTGCATCCAGTCCAGGTCGCGGGCCAGGTCGTCCGGCGCGGTGTAGCGGACCGCGCCGAGCACCCCGAACCCGCCGGCCCGGGTGATCGCCGCGGCGACCGCGGGGAAGGGTGTGAACCCGAAGACGGCGTGCTCGACTCCCAGCGTGTTGCTCAGCTCCGTCTGCATGGGCGAAGGATGCCGCAGCGGGCCGTACGAGGGAAGAGAGTTTCTGATGAAGCGTCAGAAACTTGGCGATGCCGGTATCCCTGGCGGGCGGTCTCCCCGGCGAGCGGCCTCCCGGACGGCAGCCTCCAGCCTCCTGGGTTCCTTCCCTGACCGCACCGAGTCCGAACGACGTCTCCTGGCCCGGCAAGACGCCGGCGAGATCCCCGACCCTCGCGAGGCCCGGTCGCGTAGGTCCGGCCGTTGGACCGTGGCCGCAATCGGCCGTACGGCCGGTCTGTCAGGCAAGGCCGCGCAGCACTTCGTCCGCTGTGCTACCAGGCCGGGGGAAGTACACGTACAGGACGTGGCCCTCGGGGCCGGCGAGCCCGAAGGTCTCGAAGCTGAGGCGGAGGGTGCCGACGCCGTCGACATGCAGCCGTTTCTCGCCCATCACGCGCTCGTAGATGTCGTGCGAGTCCCACAGAGCACGGAACGTCTCGCTGCGCTCGCGCATGTGCGCCACGAAGCCGTCGAGTTCCGCGCGGCGCGTGGCGGCGGTGGCGCGCAGACCTGCGACGGCCTGCAGGCTGATCGCTTCCCAGTCGGGATAGACCGTCCGCGCACGCGGATCGAGAAACGTGAACTCGATCAGGTTGTGGCCCGTGCTCCAGGCGGGGTTCACCCGGGCGGCGAGCGCGGTCCCGGCCAGTACGTCGCGCCCGGGGCCGACGACGAACGCGGGCAGGTCGGCCCATCGCTCCAGCAGGTGCCGTACCCCGGGCCGCACAGGAGGGGCCGGTGCGGTGTCGTTGTCCGCCGGTGCGGTGTCGTTGTCCGCCGGTGCCAGCGGCGGCATCGCCAGGCACCACAAGTAGGCCCGCTCGGTGTCGTCCAGACGCAGCACACGGGCGAGAGCTTCAAGGATCTCGCGGGAGGGATGCCGGTCGCGGCCCTGCTCGATCCGGGCGTAGTAGGACGGGCTGAGCCCGGCGAGCAGGGCCAGTTCCTCACGGCGCAGCCCTTTGACCCGCCGTCTCGTGTTGTCGACGACACCGGCGGAGGCAGCGTCGATCTTCTCCCGGCGACTGCGCAGAAAGGGACCGAGCCCTTCGTCGTCATGTGTCATGCAACTCGACTTTACCGCCGCCCACTTGCGCGACTGCTTCCGTCCCGCACGCGAAGCTGACCCTTTCAGAGACTGCCTCAAGGGGGTGTGGCACGTCCGTCGGCCTGCTGTTGCCATGGAGGCATGTCGAACGAAACGAATGCATCGCCGGTTTGGCTGATCACCGGATGCTCCAGCGGCCTGGGCCGCGCCGTGGCCGAGCACGCCTTGGAGCGAGGCGACCGGGTCGCCGTCACCGCCCGCACCCGCGCCGCTGTGACCGGCCTCGCCGCCGAGTACGGCGACCGAGCCCTGGCTCTGGAGCTGGAGGTGACCGACCCCGCGTCGGTGACCGCAGCCGTCCAGGAGTGCGAGCGGAAGTTCGGGCGGATCGACGTACTCGTCAACAACGCCGGGTACGGCTACCTGGCGGCGATCGAAGAGGGCGAAGAGGCCGCTGTTCGCGCCTTGTACGACACCAATGTGCACGGTGTGGTGACGGTCCTCAAGGCCGTGCTGCCCGGCATGCGGGCCCGCCGCACGGGGCGCATCGTCAACGTCTCCTCCTTCGGTGGCCTGGCCGCCTTTGCCGCGACCGGCTACTACCACGCCACGAAGTTCGCCCTGGAGGGGCTGTCGGAGTCGCTTGCCGCGGAACTCGCCCCGCTCGGCATCGCGGTGACGATCGTGGAGCCCGGCGGTCTGCGCACCGAGTGGGCCGGGGCCTCGATGCGACAGTCTCCGATCCGCCTGGACGACTACGAGCAGACCGCCGGCAAGCGCCGTGAGGCCACACTGGCCGTGTCCGGCCGCCAGCCCGGCGACCCGGTCCGGGCTGCGGCGGCCATCGCCGCGACCATGGACACGGAGGTACCTCCGCTGCGGCTGCTCCTGGGCTCCGACGCGCTCGCCGGAATCCGCGCCCGCCTGGAACGGACGCGTGCCGAGACCGATGCCAACGAGGCAGTGACCGTGAGCGTGGACCTGGAGGAAAGGTGAGCGGCATGGGCGCGTTCGTGGTGGTCGGCGCCGGACCCGGTCCGGGTACCGCGGCGGCCCGCCGGTGCGGCCGCGAGGGACATCCGGTCGGGCTGATCGCGCGCAGCGCCGAAAGCCTCCCCGAAGGCCCGTTCCTTCAGATCTGAACACACCAACTTGGCAGGGAAGAGGGGCGGCCTCCCCGGGCGGCGGCCGCCCGCCCGCCGCCCGTCACCCCTCCTCCAGCACCGCCATCGCCGCGTTGTGTCCCGGGATGCCGCTCACGCCCCCGCCGCGTACCGCGCCCGCTCCGCACAGGAGGACGTTGGGGTGGGTGGTCGCCACGCCCCAGCGGGCCGGGGCGGACCGGGCGTCACCGAGAGCTTCGTCCGAGGGATCCGCGTAGGGGAAGGCCAGGTCGCGGTGGAAGATATTGCCGCCCGGCAGGCCGAGTTCACGGTCCAGGTCGAGGGGCGACCGGGCCTCGATGCAGGGACGGCCGTCGGCGTCGTGGGCCAGGCAGTCGGCGAGCGGTTCGGCGAGGTGGCGCTCCAGTTCGGCGAGGGTGGCCGCCAGGAGGCGGTCGCGGGTGGTGTCGTTGTCGGCGGTGAACAGGCTCGCGGGGGCGTGCAGGCCGAACAGGGTGAGGGTCTGGTAGCCCTGCCGGACCAGGTCGGCCCCGAGGATGGAGGGGTCGGTGAGGGAGTGGCAGTAGATCTCGGAGGGCGGGGAGGCGGGCAGGGCGCCGGACGCGGCCTGTTGGTAGGCGCTCTCCAGCTGGCGGTAGCCCTCGGCGATATGGAAGGTGCCGGAGAATGCCTCCCGTGGGTCCACGCCGGTGTCGCGCAGCCGTGGCAGCCGGGTGAGCAGCATATTGACCTTGAGCTGGGCGCCCTCGGCAGGTGGCGGCGGGGCCTCGCCCAGCAGGCGGGCCAGCTCGCGCGGGGCGGCGTTGACGAGGACCCGCCGGGCGCCGATGGCGCCCTGGTCGCAGGTCACCTCCGCGGTACGGCCGTCCGTCGCGATACCGGTCACCGCGCAGTCGGTGACGATCTCCGCGCCGGCCCGCCGGGCGGCGTCGGCCAGTGCGTCGGTGAGGGCGCCCATCCCGCCGATCGGGACGTCCCAGTCGCCGGTGCCGCCGCCGATGACGTGGTAGAGGAAGCAGCGGTTCTGACGCAGCGACGGGTCATGGGCGGTGGCGAAGGTGCCGATGAGGGCGTCGGTGAGGACCACACCGCGGACCAGGTCGTCGGTGAAGGTCTCCTCGACCGCCTCGCCCAGGGGGCGTTCGAACAGGGCGTGCCAGGTGGCGTCGTCGTCGACCGTGGCGCGCAGCGCCGCACGGGTGGGCAGGGGTTCGGTCAGGGTGGGGAAGACGCGCTCGGCCAGCCGCGCGGTGGCTCCGTAGAAGCGCTGCCATGCGGTGAACTCCCGGTCGGAGCCGGTGAGTTCGGCGAAGGCGGTACGGGTCCGGTCCTCGCCGCCGCCGACCAGGAGACCGGTGGGCCGGCCGTCGCGCACGGCGGGGGTGTAGGAGGAGATGGTGCGTTTGCGGACCGCGAAGCGCAGACCGAGGTCTCGCACGATCTTCGGTGGCAGCAGGCTGACGAGGTAGGAGTAACGGGACAGCCGGGCGTCGACCCCGGCGAACGCCCGGGTCGACACGGCGGCACCACCGGTGTGGTCCAGCCGCTCCAGCACCAGCACGCTGCGCCCGGCGCGTGCGAGATAGGCGGCGGCCACCAGTCCGTTGTGCCCGCCGCCGACGATGACCGCGTCATACGAAGTCCGTTCCGGCATGCCCCTTGGTAGCACGCGGTGATCGTGGTCGCCAGGTGCAGGCGGCTGAAACCTTCACCCGGGGCGGTGCGGCTTCTTGACCGGGCAGGGGGCTGCTCCTAGCGTCCGGCCGTGCTCCGCCCCGGCACCACCCCCGTCGCGCTCTCCGCAGACCGTCCCGTCCCCCCGTGAGGTGACCCGTGTCCCACTCGCCGGTACCCCGCCTCGGCCGCACCTTCGCCGGACTGACCGCCGTCGCCGCCTGTTCGGCCGGGCTGCTCGCGGCCCCCGCTCCCGCCTCCGCAGTCCCCGGTCCGGCGCGTGCGTCCGGCGCCCGGCACCTCGCGGAAAGGTATCCGAACCTGGCACCGAGACCCCCGATGGGCTGGAACGACTGGTCGTACTACATGTGCGACATCAACGAGAAGGTGATCCTCGACAATGCGCGGGCGCTGGTCCGTTCGGGGCTGGCCCGGCGCGGCTACCGCACCGTCACCGTCGACGACTGCTGGATGAGCAGACAGCGCGGCCCCGAGGGGGAACTGACCGCGGACCGGGCGAAGTTCCCGCACGGGATGGCCTACCTCGGGCGCAAGCTGCACGAGCTGGGACTGAAGTTCGGGATCTATGAGGACGTCGGCACCCTCACCTGTGAGAAATATCCGGGCAGTCTCGGCCATTTCCAGGAAGATGCGGAGTTGTTCGCCCGCTGGAAGGTGGACTACGTCAAGGCGGACGGCTGCAATGTGCCCGTCGCCCCGGGGCACACCAAAGAGGAGACCTACCGGGACCTCTACGGGCAGATGAGCCGGGCGCTGCGGGCCACCGGCCGCCCGATGACCTTCTCGGTGTCGGCGCCGGCCTACTTCCAGTACGACGGTGACAACGTCTGGCACCGGGTCATCGGCTGGTCGGCCGCGCTCGGAAACCTGTGGCGGGGCGGGCGGGACGTGGCGCTGCAGAAGAACACACCGGCCGCGAAGTGGTCCTCCATCCTCTACAACTTCCGCTACAACGCGCGGCTGGCCGGACTCCAGCGTCCGGGCCGCTGGAACGACCCGGACTTCCTGCTGGCCGGTGACACGGGTGTGACGCAGCAGGAGATGCAGAGCCAGATGTCGCTGTGGGCGATGATGGCCGCCCCCCTGATCTCCAGCACGGATCTGGGCAATCTCTCCCCGGCGGCACGCAAGGTGCTCGGGAACAAGAAGGTCATCGCCGTCGACCAGGATGCGCTCGGTGTCCAGGGGACCGTCGTACAGCAGGACGACGGCTCCGCGGTGCTGGCCAAGCCGCTGAAGAACGGTGACCGGGCGGTCGCCCTGTTCAACTCGGGCGACGCGCCGCGCACGCTGTCGGTCACGGCCGACGCGGCCGGACTGCCGGAGGCGGGCTCCTACCGGCTGCACGATCTGGTCAGCGGCCGCCGTACGCACAGCGACGACACGATCGTGGCGCGCGAGGTGCCGCCCCACAGCACGGTGCTCTACCGCGTCACTCCGGACTGACCGGGTCACTCCGGACTGCCCCGGTCACCGCGGACTGACCCGGTCACCGCGGACTGACCCGGTCACCGCGGGCCGACCCGGCCACCGCGGGCCACCGGGTCACCGCGGGCCCCCGGCGCATCATCCGGTGGCCCGCGGGCCGTCCCCTACCGCCGGCGTACGGCGCGCTCCCGGCGCAGAGCCGCGACCCGGCGGTGGAGGGCGGCCGCCTCGTCCGTACGGCCCAGTTGCTCCAGGCACTGGGCCAAGTCGCCGTAGCTGGCCAGCGCGTCGAGATGGTCGGCGCCCAGGACCCGTTCGCGGGCGTCCGCGACCTCCCGGTAGAGGTCCAGCGCCTCGTCCCAGCGGCCGAGCCAGCCGAGCGCCACGGCCGTCTCCCGGCGGCTGACCAGGGTGTCGGGGTGGTGGGGGCCGAGCACCCGCGCACGTGCCGCGGCCACCTCACGCCCCTCCACGAGCGCCTCCTGCCAGCGGTTCTGCCGTCCGAGGCTGACGCCCAGGCCGTGCCGGGCACGCAACGTCTCGGGATCGTCCGCGCCCTGGGCACGGGTCAGGGCAGCGGCCAGATCCCGGTAGAGCGCCAGGGCTTCGCCGCTGCGGCCGAGCCGGCCGAGGCCGATGCCGACCTCGTAGCGGGCGGCGAGGGTATCGGGGTGGTCGGGGCCGAGCGAGGCGGTGCGCGCCGCCGCGACGTCCTGGTAGGTGTGCAGCGCCTCCGCCCACCGGCCCAGCCTGCCCAGGACATGGGCGAGTTCGCAGCAGGTGGCGAGGGTGTCGGCGTGGTCTGCACCGAGCACCCGGGCACGGGCCCCGGCCACCTCCCGGGCCATCGCGCGGCAGTCCTCCAGCCGCCCCAGCCGGCCGAGGTTCAGCGCGACGTGGTGGCGGCAGCTCAGCGAGTCGGGGTGGTCGGGGCCCAGCGCGCGTTCCCGGCCCGCCAGCACCTCGGCGTAGATCTGGTGCGCCTCGAAGCTCCGGCCGAGACGGCTCAGGGCGTGACCGGCCTCCAGAGAGCTGGTGAGCGTGTCGGGGTGGTCGGGGCCGAGGAGCCGCTCGCGTTCCGCGGCGAGCGCACGGTGTGCCTCGCCGGCCTCCTCCCAGCGGCCCAGCCGGCCGAGGTTCAGCGCGGCGGTGTGCCGCCCGGCCAGTGCGGCGAGGGTGGCGCGGCGGTCGTCGGGCGGTGCCGGGCTGGCGATACCGGCGGCCGGGGACACATCGCCGCACTGCGGGTCCCTCGCGCCGGTCCAGGTGTCGGTCAGGACCGTGGCGGCCCGGTCCGCCGGGTACCCGTGCGCCCACCGGCCGGGCGCCGCCGAGGAGCCGAGGGTCATGCCACGGGTCCAGGAGGGCAGCCGCCGGGCGGGGACCGTCGGCCCGGCCGGCTCGTCCGAACCCGCCGCGGTGCCCCGGCCGGGGTGCGGATGGCGGGCATCGGCGAGGCGTTTGCCCAGTGCGTCGGCGTCCCTGGGCCGGTCGTCGGGGTCCTTGGCGAGCAGTTCGAGGATGATGCGCTCGTAGGCCTCGGGAAGGTCGGGGCGCAGCGTACGGGGCGGCTTCGGCGCCTGGTCACGGTGTCCGACGAGCACCGCCCAGGCATCACCGAGGTCGAAGGGCGGCACGCCGGTGGCGATCTCGTACAGCACACAGCCGAGGGAGTAGAGATCGCTGCGGTGGTCGACGCCGTGGGCGCCGATCTGTTCGGGCGACATGTAGTGCGGACTGCCCATGGCGATGCCGGTGCCGGTGAGGCGGGCGGTGAAGCCGATGTCGTGGCCGAGCCGGGCGATGCCGAAGTCGCAGATCTTGACCGTGCCGTCGGCGGTCCGGACGATGTTCGCCGGTTTCAGATCACGGTGCACAACGGCTTGTTCGTGGGTGTAGGCGAGCGCGGCGGTGACCTGCTCGGCGATCTCCACGACGTCCGCTACGGGCAGCGGCTGGCGGCGGTTGTCGTCCAGCAGCTGGCTGAGGTTACGGCCGCTGAGCAGCTCCATGACGATGAAGAGGGTGCCCTCGTCCTCGCCGAAGTCATGGACGACGGTGATGCCGCGGTGCTGGAGGGCCGCAGCGACCCGGGCCTCTCGGCGGAAACGTTCGCGCAGCACCTGCAGGAACGACGGTTCGTGCCGTGGCCCCGTGGGCTTGAGGCATTTGACCGCGACCTGCCGGCCCAGCGACTCGTCGCGGGCCCGCCACACCTCCCCCATACCGCCGCGCCCGATGGTGTCGAGCAGCCGGTACCGCCGTTGGATCAGTCTCTCGTCCGCACCCATGTATCGCCGCCCCCGTCCCCCGTGGTCAGCCGCGCAGTTCCCCCTGCGTGTCCTCCTGCCCGTCCAGTATGGCGGCGGAAGGGCGGAGCTTGTAGGGCGCTGGGCGGGTGCCGGGACCGAGTCGTGCGACGGCGCGCAGGATGTACCGAGGCGGGAGCTGCCAGCGGACGGTGGGCGGAATGGCGCGAAGGAGGCGGCCGGTGGCGCGGAGCCGCCGGGTGACGGTTGCGGACGGGGGTACGGGGCGCCCGTAGAGCTCGTGGGCATACGCCGGGAGCGCGCCGTAGGCGAGCTGCGCCACCCGCTGCCAGAGCAGCGCGCGGGCCGGCACGAGGGGAGCCGGGGTCGGTGGCCTGCGCAGAAACGCGTCCACCTCGCGGGCTTCGGGGGTCTGCGCCAGCTCGGGCCGTACGCGGGCGAAGTAGGCGGCGAGCGCGGCCCGGCTGCCGGGGACACCGGCCGGGTCGAGGCCGACGAGCCGGGCGCTTTCGCGCTGCTCGTGGAGGTAGGCGTCGGCGTGGGCGTCGCCGAGGGGGTAGCCGGAGCGGCGCAGTACGTGCAGGTAGGAATCCACCGCCGCGCAGTGCACCCACAGCAGCAGCTCCGGCTCGTCGACGCCGTAGCGCTCACCGGTGGCGGGATCGGTGGCGGACAGCCGCCGGTGGATGCGGCGGACCGTGGCACCGGCCCCTTCGGCGGCGTCGGTGGTGTCGTAGGTGAGGGTGCCGACGAAACGGGCGGTCCGCATCAGCCGGCCCCAGGCGTCGCTTCTGAAGTCCGAGTTCTGGAGGACACCGCGTACCGCACGAGGGTGCAGCGCCTGGAGGTACAGCGCACGGACGCCCGCGATCCACATCATCGGATCGCTGTGCATCTGCCAGGTCACGGAGCGGGGCCCGAAGAGCCCCGGGTCGCCTGCCACTCACCACACCTCCCGCTGCCGGATGCGACGCCTGACCGTGGCCGCCACCGGAACACCTCGATGAGCTGCACCGATGCCGGGTTCCTCAGGTCCCGGCACGCTCCGGCACGCACTGTCGTCGACGTGTCCCCATTGTCGGTCCTGCCACGGCCCAGCTGCATCATGCGCCCGACGGGCGGGCCCGGTACGACAGGCACGGTTCGGCCACGGGGCAGGCTGGGGCTCTGACCGGCTGGCGGCGACGGCTCGCAGGGTTTAAGCCAAAGACTGGGGCCCGAGCTGCGTCATCGCCCGCACCGCGGTGGGGGTGATGAGGGGGATGACGCTCAGGCCGCAGGCGGTGAAGCGGTCGGCGTTCAGAAGGCGCATGCCGCCGGTTCCGCAGAGACGATCTGGCGCCGGTGAGGTCGGCGAGGCGTTGTGAGCGGCCCGGCCTGGCGTGAAGGTTGCTGCTGCGGAGGGCACGGCCGGTCCAGCCCAGCAGGTTCAACGATCAGAGCATTCCGGAGGGTCGTTTGACGGGCCGTGGGGCAGGTGGTGGGGACGGTGCGCCATTGGCGCCGCTGCGGGTCGGCCAGGCTCGCCAGGCGGGCTTGGTGCTGGTAGTCGCGACGACTGAACTGGACTTCGTCCAGCACGATCCAGTAGTCCGCCACGGATAACTTGGCCAGGGTGGTCAGCCGGGCAAGAGATTAGGCTGGTGGATCGCGCACAGCCCGCCGGCGGCGGCAGTTCAGGTGAGGAGGCGGCTGGTGAAGCCGTCGTGGATGAGTGATTCGTAGGCGGCATGCACATCCTCCGGGACGTCTTGCTCGATGGCGAAGCCGAGCCGGGGGTACTCGATGACCCGCTGCATGTCGCCCACGAGCATGTGGGTGACAAAGGCTTCGTCGCCGATCGCCTTGAGGTAGTCGTCGAACTCCAGAGGTTCGGACGCGCAGATCACCTCCGCCTCGGGCCAGACCTTGCGGCAGGTGGCATAGGCGCGTCGCTCCATATAGGGCATGGCGGTTAGCAGTACCGACTGCGGATTGATGCCGGCCGCTGCCAGAACCTCGCGGGTGAAGGCGATGTTCTGCCCGGTGTTGGCGGCGTTCGGCTCGATGAGGACCGCTTCGGCGGGGACGCCGAGGTCGATGGCCTGCTCACGGAAGTGGACTGCTTCCCCTCGCGGGAAGCGGGCGGCGGTGTTGGGGCTGTTGCCGCCGGTGAACACGATGGTCGGGACGAGCCTTCGGAGATAGAGGTCGGCGGTGAAGGCGGCGACCCGTAGGTCGTGGCTGCCCAGCCCGATCGCCACATCGCACGGCTTCAGCTGCTGATGCATCTGGTGGTAGTCCCAGATCAGCTTCGCGTTGCGCCACTGGTCCTCGGTGATGGCCCGCTGGTTGTCCGTCACTCGCTTCTCCCTGTTCACCGTGGCCGGGGACGACCTGTCCCCTGGATCGTGGTCCGGATGCCCTCGATGCTGCGAAGTTGGTGGCTCATGCCGTATTGGGCGGCCATCTTCGCGGCCTCGTCGAGAACCTGCAGTCCATCATCCCGGGTGGCCGGGTCGGAGAGCAGGATGTGACCGTGGGCGGTGTCCAGACGCACACGCTGCATCGGTGAGTCGGTCGTGGCGGTGCTGCGGGCGATGTCGATGAACTGCAGGGCTTTGGTGAGGTCGCCGGCGCCGCGGTGGGCGAGGGCGAGTTTCTGGTGGGCTACGGACCAGTCGTCGGGCTCGGCCAGGTCTTCGAAGTCACGGGTCGCAGCGAGCATGACGCGGGCGGCATAGTCGTGGTTGCCGTCCTTGCTCAGCGCGGTCCCCACCCACAATCGGGCCCTGGCCCGGTCGCGGCGGGAGAGCCGGTCATCCACTGCCAGGGATTCGTAGTGGCGGGCGGCGGTCTCCAGCTTGCCGGACATCTCGGCGATCACGGCGAGTGAGAGGTCGAGCTGGGCGATGCGGCGGGGGATGTCGAGCTGGGTGAATGCCGAGCGGGCGCCCACATAAGAGTGATGGGCTGACAGGGGCCCCAGGACAGCGCCCTGGTCGCGCTGCAGATCGCCGAGCAGGGCTGTTGAGCGGGCGAACAGGTACAGGCCCTTGTCATCCAGCTCGGGCGGTTCGAAGCGACCCAGCCAGCGGCCCAACAGGGTGTCGGCGAAAGCGAAGCTCTGCCGGGACAGCGCGACCACAACCCGGTCGAGGTCGTCGGTCCATGATTCGTATTCCCAGGCTCGTGGGCCGGACGCAGTCACCCGCCGTCCCGGCCCGGCCGCGGGGCGGCCCGCCTCGGACAGCAGTGTCTCAAACCGCAGATGCACCGCGGCATCGGCACGGGCAAGAGCGGTGTCCAAGATCGCCTGGGTGTCGGGTCTCGGCTCGGTGGAATCAAGGAGCTTGTCCCACTTGGCGACAGTGCGCTGAGCGACACCGAGGTGCTGGGCGAAGACCCTGACACTCATCCGCAGCGCGAGCCGCAGGGCATGGGCCTCCAGGCCACTCCAGTGGTGCACGGTCGCCACGTGTCGCCCCCTTCCGCACAGCATCGAAGCACGATGCAGACAGGTGGGGCACGCAAGTGCAACGGAAGTACAACAGCGGTTCATTTCCTGGAGGTTGGAGCAAGGCCACTCTCGGAGTGCCACGTCTCCCGCCCTTTTGATCCTCTGGAAGGACACGCAAATGGATCCCCTCACGGAGCATCGCCCGGTGAACGGCCCGATCGTCTACGGCTTCCTCCGGCTCCCCAGGAAAGCTGCCGCCCGGCAGACGGCACTGACCGGCGCCCTGGCGGAGTACTGCCGCAGCCACGAGCTGGTGCTGGGCGCCATCTTCATCGAGCGAGGAAGGATCACCAGTGCCCCCGACGCGGCATTCACCGGCCTGCTGGACGTGCTCGACCTGCCGGATGTCTACGGCGTGGTCCTGCCTGCCGCCTCCCATCTGGGGCCCAAGCCGATAGCCGCCGAGCGGCGGCGGAAGATCACCGGCTCCGGAGTACGGCTGATGCTCGTCCGCGGCAGCAGGACGACCCGCCGGCCACCCGATCGCGCTCGCCGCCGCACCCCCGGCTCTGCCCCTGCCCTGGACGCCGAGACTTGAGGCTCACCATGCCCGATGCCATCAAACGATTCTTTGCCCCTGCCCCCGAATCCGTGGGTCAGGTCCGTGATTTCGTCCTGTGCACCCTTGCCGTCTGGGACCTGGAGGGACGGGCCGATGACATCCGCCTCTGCGTCTCCGAGCTGGCTACCAACGCCCTCACGCACGGCACACCCTGCGGCCAGGGATTCCACGTCACGATGAGGGCCGAGGACACCATCGTCCGCATCGAGGTCCACGACGCCGGCCCCCACCGGCCCCGGCTCCGTCGCCCCACCAACGATGACGTCTCCGGCCGTGGCCTGCACATCGTCAACATGCTCTCCGATGACTGGGGCATCGAAGATCGCGGAGTAGCGGGCAAGGTCGTCTGGTCGCGCTTCAAAACCGCCCCAACCATTCAGGAGGCCCCGTGCTGACCGCCTGCGCCCCGTCGGCCGCTGCAGGGACCCGGGCCCGGCCTGCCGGCCCTCCTGGGCGCTTGGACCTGGCTCGGCGTCGACCCGGCCGACACGGATCTCGCGCATCTCTTCTTCGCCCACCCGCCGGCCACACCGAACACGACACCGCGGCTGCCATTGAGGGCCGCATGCTGCAGGTCTCTGCGGCCCTGGGTGGCCTGGCCGAACAGGACGCCTCCTGTTCGGCCTCGTCCGCCCCACCTGAACTCCAGCCCCATGCACTGCTCTGACTCCCGACGAGAGGGAACGGCCATGGAAACCTTCGAACGCGCTCGACTGGACGCCTACTTCGCCAAAATCGCTGCCCAGTTCGCCCCCACCGACCAGGTCACCTCGTTCCTGGTGACCCATCTACTGGCCGAGCGCGGTCGCCGGGATGAGCCGACTGCGGGCCGTCCTGCCCAAGCCGAAGTCCGTCACTCCCGCCGCCCAGCGCGAGGTCGAGCAGACCATCCCGGTCGACACGCTCTCCCGTGAGCTGTTCGCCGATCCCGATGCCGCGCTGGACTACTTCGAATCCCGCGCCGCGGGCGAACCAGTCGTGCTGTTGGATGTCGGCGGTTACTTCGCCCCGGCCCTCGCTGAGCTGCACAGCCGCTTCTCCGGCCAGATCCTCGGAGTGATCGAGGACACCGAGAACGGCCACCGCCGCTACGACGACCTCGACAAGCTGCCCTGCCCGATCATCTCGGTGGCCCGCTCCCCGCTCAAGGACCCCGAGGACTTCCTGGTCGGCCAGTCCGTGGTCTTCTCCACAGAAGCCGTGATGCGCGGCCGAGGCGACATCCCCCACGGCCGCCCCGCCCTGGTGATCGGCTTCGGCAAACTCGGCAGCTCCATCGCCCGCCTCCTGCACGCCAAGGGAGTCCAGGTCACCGTCCATGACATCGATCCGGTCCGCCGCACCCAGGCTCTGTCCCAGGGGTTCACCGTCGCCCGCGACCGGGAGGACGCGCTGCGGGGTGCCGGGCTGGTGCTCTGCGCGACGGGCGCGATCTCCCTGCACGGCGAGGACTTCGGGCACCTGCGCAACGGCGCCTACGTCGCCACCGTCACGTCAAGCGAGGACGAACTGGAGCTCAGCAACCTGCCGGACGTCTACACCCGGACCATGGTCGGCGACCACGTCACCCGCTACCAGACCACCGGCCATTACTTCTATCTGGCGAACGGCGGCAACGCCGTCAACTTTCTGCACGGTGCCAGCGTTGGACCGTTCATCTTCCTGATCCAGGCCGAGATCCTCGCCGGGATCAGGTTGCTCACCCGCACCGACCTCTCCCCCGGCATGCACGAGGCCAACGCGGACGACCGAGCCGCCATCGCGGCGACCTGGCTCTCCTACT
Source organism: Streptomyces sp. NPDC015125 (assembly GCF_043080045.1). Taxonomy (NCBI): domain Bacteria; kingdom Bacillati; phylum Actinomycetota; class Actinomycetes; order Kitasatosporales; family Streptomycetaceae; genus Streptomyces; species Streptomyces sp. NPDC015125. The sequence goes on along the minus strand of NZ_JBIBVF010000013.1, from coordinate 175,404 downwards.
TCAACAGGTGATCGACTTGCCCATCACAGAAGCCCATATCCGCACCACCCTGACCGCCTACCTCGACGAACACCCCGAGGAAAAGCCCGACCTCGCCCCCGCGCTCTGCCTCCTGGATACCGGAGCCGACCTCGCCTCCCGCAGCGAGTTCAGCGGCCACGCCACCGCCGGTGCGATCCTCGCCCGTCCTGACGGGCGCATCCTGCACATCCACCACCTCGCCACCGGCAAATGGCTCTTGCCCGGGGGCCATTTGGAGAGTCTGGACCAATCCCTGCTCGAAGCAGCATTGCGCGAGCTGGCCGAGGAAACCGGCATCTCCGCCGACACGGTCACTCCCGCGAGCGACAGCCCCCTCCATATCGACACCCACCCCATCCCTGCGAACGACGCCAGGGGCGAGCCCGAGCACAGGCACATCGACTTCCGGTTCCTCTTCCACACCGACGCTGAGGTCGGGGCCCTTCAAACTGAAGAGGTCATGGACGCCGCCTGGCTCGGAGCCAACAGCATCAGCGACGAACGCCTCCGCCAGCGGATCACCCAGGCTCTTCGCTGACGCCCCCAAAGCGGCGCGTCGGCCGGGCACTTGCCCGGCCGACGCGCGAAGGCAAGCTGCTGTGATCGTCAGTTGTGACCACTGTCGATCTATGTCACTTCAAGCCAAGGCTGACCTGGGGTCTTGCCAACAAGCCTCACCATGACGCCGGCCTGGGAACAGGGCCTTCTTGGCACATCGGTACACGTCGGCGAACCCTTCCGCCACTCGCCGACTCAGGGCCACCCGGAGCAATTGGGGCTCTCCTGCCGTATGCGTGGGTCAGGCTGTCGTGAGTTGGCGGCCGGGCAGAGCGGCCCCCTCGGCGCCGCGCACTGCCGCACTGCCGCACTGCCGCACTGCCGCACTGCCATGAGGGTGCGGGCGGAGTTCCGTGTCAGCCCCGGCCGAGGACGCAGAACTCGTTGCCCGCCGGGTCGGCCAGGACGACCCAGGAGACGTCACCCTGACCCACGTCGGCCCGTACCGCGCCGAGGCCTTCGAGCCGGGCGACCTCCCTCGCCTGATCCTCGACGGGGTCGGACATCAGGTCGAGATGGATGCGGGTCCATACGACCTCGTCGTCGGGCGTGCGGCGGAACTCCAGGTACGGCCCGACACCCTTGACGGAGCGCAGCAGGGCGCGGTCGTCGGTCAGCTCGTGGATGGTCCAGTCGATCGCCTCGCCCCAGAACCGGACCATGGCCCGGGGGTCGGCGCAGTCGACGACCACGGCGGCTATCGGCCCGGTGTCCCGGTAGAGCTCCCGGGGCTCCACGACGCTGAACACGTTGCCTTCCGGGTCGGCCATCACCGTCCACGGCGCGTCGGCGCCCTGGCCCACATCGGCGGGCGTCGCCCCGAGCTCCGCCAGACGTGCGACCAACTCCGCCTGATGGGCGTCGGAGGTGGTGGCGAGCTCGATGTGCACGCGGCACTTCACCGTCTCCGGGTCCGGGACGCGGACGAGATCGATGCAGACGGCGGACGGGTCGGGCCAGTCGAAGCCCACGGGCTCCAGGTTGGTGACGCCGGGCCCTTCGCTGGAAACACCCCAGCCGAGCGCCTCCGCCCAGAACCGGCCGAGCGCCGAGTCGTCCCGGGCCTTGAAGTTCACCTGAACAAGCTGCAGCGTCATGCCGCATACCTTAGGTGAGCCCCATAGGGCAGGCGTGATTCAGCAGGCGTTCCGGCCACCGCGCCCCGGACCTGGCTTTCACCGGCTCCGAGAGCGGTCTGTTCGCCCTGCTGCGCACCGACACCTACGTCCTGCTCGCCCTGTCCGCCGACGGCGCGCTCTCCGGCCTTCGGCGGCCGGGACTCGCCGTGCATACCGGCACCCTCCGCCAGTCCCCGGCAGTCCGGGCCGAGGTGCGGGCCGCCCTGATCCCCCCCGACGGGCACGTCGCCCGGGCCGGCACCGAGAGGGACGACACCACCCCGGCCGCCGCCGCGGGCCAGGCGCTCGCCACCACACAGCGCACCGCGCCCACAAGCCGGCTCACGGACGCCAGGGCCTCGGGACGCGGCGAGCGGTCGCCGCATGGGTCTCGGCCCAGCGGCGCATGGAACGGTACAGCGTGGACGTGATGGGCTCCGTCCGGTGCGTCACCTCGAAGGGATCGGTGATCGACAGGTAGCTCTGGTACGCCTGGAATGCCGTGACGCGCATCAGCTGCGCCCGGTCCAAGTACTCCCGTGCGAAAGGCAGATAGAAGCGGTTCCACTGGTCCGCCGACACGTAGCGCAGTTGCTCCAGCGCCGGCACACCGTGCTCCGTGCGCCAGCTGTTGAGTGCGGTCAGGATGGTGTCGAACGCCTCCGCCACGCGCGGTGCGCGGTCGCCGCGGCCCAGTACCGAAACCCTGGCTCCGGCAGGCCGGTCTCCCCCGACCAGTTCCCGGATGTGCCCGGCGATGTCGTCGGTGCTGACGATGTCGAGGTACGCGTCCTCGTCACCGACCAGTGCGGGGACGGCTCCGGTGCACAGCGAGGACGGCAGCCAGAAGAAGCCGCTGTAGCGGTCCAGGAAGCCGTCCTCGCGGGCACCCATCACGATGGGGAAGCGCACGATGTCCGCCGTCGGGCACTCGGCGGCGATCAACCGCTCGGCCGCGGCTTTGGACCATTCGTACGTGTTCCGGTACGCGCCGGATGACGTGGGCTGCACGCTGCCGGTCAGTCCGGTCGCGTAGGAGGACGACAGATGGATGAGGCGGGTGTCCTCGTCCATCCATTTCAGCAGGGCACGCAACGGAGCCACGTTCGCCTGCTCCGACTCCTCGGTGGAGAGGTTCCAGCGGGTGTCGGCAGCGCAGTGGACCACCGCGCGCCAGGGGCCGCGCAGCGCGCCGGGGGGCTCCTCGGTGCCGATGCGCCAGGCGAACTGGCGCGGGGAGCGGCCGCCGTGACTGCTAACCCCGTACACGTCGTGCCCCGCCGCGGTCAGCCGGCGCAGTACGGCGCCGCCGACCGCTCCGGTGGCACCCGTGACGAGAATGCGTGCGGGGGCGGTCACGAGACGACGAGCCGCCTCTCGATCGCCCGGAGCATCTGCTCGGAGTTCTCCCTCAGTGCCTTGGTGGCGACCGGGTTCAGCATGTCGGCCAGCAGCGGGATGCCGATCTCGAAGTCCACGGAGAACGTGACGAGGGACGCGTCGACGTCCTGCGGATCCACCCGCCAGTAGCCGGTGAACTGGTCCAGATCCCCCGATACCTGGTGGAACGTCATGGTGCGTGTCGTCTCGTCGAGCTGGTCCTCCTCGACCCACTCCAGCACCGACCCTTTGAGGAGCACGGACCATTCGCTGACGCGCTTGCCGTGCGACGCACCACGTACGGTCACCGACTCGACGTTCTCCATGTACGCGGCATAGTCCTCCAGCCGTGTGACGGCTCGCCACGTCTCCTCGGACGATGCCTGGATGCGCAGATTCACTTCGACATGGGGCATTGCCGGCTCTCTCTCCTCGCGGGACGGTTCTCCGGGGTGTGCGGGCCGGCTCAACCGGCCGGATCGAAGCTGATCTCACGCCCGGTGCAGTGGTCTCCGACGACCTGGTCGCAGACGAGCAGGCTCGGCGGATGGTGGTGTGCGGCCAGGGAGTCGACCAGGAGCTTCGCGGCGGGCTGGTCGCGGGTGTACAGGCGGCTCCCGACCACGGGTGTGACGGCCGACACGACCCGGTCCCGTACGTCGCTGAGCGTGGCGCGCAGCGCGAGGGCCGCCGCGAGCGCCGTGCGACCGGAGAGCCCGCCGTCCTCGAAGTCCCGGCCGAGCTGGCGGCAGGCACCACCGAGCGTCAGTACCTCCCTGGTCGCGCGGCCCAGCAGGGAAACGCGCGTCCCGTACCGGCCGGAACCGGTCACCTGCCGGTAGGCCAGGTCGAGCAGGGCGCTGAGGACTCCGTGGTAGGTGGCGCTCAGCAGCACCGAGAACCAGACCATTCCGGAGATCACTGTGTCGTCGATGACGTCGGCCGGGCCCCGGTGGAAGACAAGACGGTCGTCGATATCGACGTCCCGGAACACCAGCTTGGCCGTGTCCGATCCGGTCATGCCCATGGACGGCCAGTCGCCCTCCACCGTGACGCCCGGAGAGGCGGCAGGGCACAGGGCGAGGATGGTCTCGTCCGTGGCCTCGACGCGGGCGGTCAGGCACACCAGCGTGGCCGTGGAGGCCAGTGAGCAGGGGTACTTGACCCCGGAGACCCGGTAGCCCTTGCCGGTCTCGACCGCCGGCGACCGGCTGCTCATGAAATTGGGGCTGCCGCCCGGCTCCGCGAAGGCGGACGCGACGAGGGCGTGCGACCCGGCGATGCCCTCCAGCAGCATCCAGGTGGTGTCCCGGTGGCGCTGCCAGTAGTCGGCCATCAGCCCCACGGTGAACGAGTGCATGTTCAGGGCGATGGCGGCGGACGGGTCGACGGCGCCCAGGGCTCGCTGTGCGGAGGCCACTTCGACCAGCCCGGCACCGGCTCCGCCGAAGTCCCGGGGGATCGCCAGTGCGGCGAAGCCGCTCGCGGCCACCTGCCGAATCCGGTCCGGGCCCGGGGCGCCGTCCGGCCCGCTGCCCGGAGCCCAGTCGGTGTGCCAGCCGGAGTCGAGCAGCGCTCTGTGGGGCGGCGGCTCCTGTTCTGCGCGGTTGTCCATGCTCAGGTGCTCCTCTCCCGGACCGGGCAGGCATGGCGTGACAAGGAAAAGGAAGGGGACGGATGGGGGTACGGACCGCCGTGGTGGCGCCGCTGTGCGCAGGTGCACACGGGCGCCGGTTCGGTCCCGGGGCGAGCGGGCGGCAGCGGGCGGACCCGCGCCGACAGGTGCCGCAGCAGCCGCTCCGCCGAGCGGCGGCTGCGGCAGCGCAGAACCGGTGCGGCGCAGGCCGCCAGCGCGGAGCGCATCGCCCGCAGTTCGCGGCCACGGAATCCGGCGGCCTTGCGGACGAGGGAGGTGAGGCTGCGCACCGGTGGGTCGTCCGCCGCCAGTCCGGCGGGCAGGTAGTCCCGCGGCTGCCGCCCCCGCAGCGCGTCCCTGCGCAGTCGCAGGGAGCGGCGTACCAGAGCGGCCGCGCACCACCACGGATGCCGGTCGAGGAGGACCACGGCGTCCGCCCGCTCGACGCGCTGCCGGACGGTGCCGGCGAAGTTGCCGTCGATGATCCAGCACGGTCCTGCGGCGAGTTGCGCGACCGTCCGCTCCCACTCCGGCGCCGGGGGCCTGCTCCAGCCCGGTCGCCAGTACAGGTCGTCGAGGTGTATCAGGGGCAGGCCGGTGCCGGCCGCGAGGGCGTGGCTGAAGGTCGACTTGCCGCTGCCGGGGCTGCCCAGCACCACGATCCTGCACGCAGCCATGGGGGTCATCGCGGGGCCACCGGGTCGTTCATCAGCGCGACCACCTTCCGCATCGTGGGCGCGTCAGCAAGGGAGATCCGCAGGCACCCCTCCAGTCCGGGCACGTCGTCGAGCGCGCGGATGCGCACATCGTGGCTGTCCAGGTGGCGTGCCATCCGCAGGGGAAGGGCGCGGTCACCGGTCCGGAACGTCACGAAGTTGCCGCCCGGGTCGAGTGCGTTCCACCCGGGGTGTGCGGCGAGGACCTCCCGGACGAAGTCGGAGCGGATGGCCCGCACGTCGCGCCACACCTCGGCGAACCGGTCCACGTCCTGGAGGAGGGTGTGCAGCAGCGCCAGTGCGGTGGACGAGACGGTGCTGTCCGGCCGGAACCGGGACAGGTAGGACACCAGCGCGGGCGATCCGAAGACCGAGGCGATACGCGCCCCGGCGAGTCCGAAGGTCTTGGAGTACGAGCGGAGGACCAGCAGGTGCGGCGACGAGGCGACCAGCGGGACGTGGGTGATGCCGGTGAAGGCGCCGTAGCACTCGTCGACGACGAGCAGATGCCCGGCCCGCCGGGCGCGTTCGGCCGTTTCCGCCATCTCCGCCGGTGACAGGGCGAGGCCGGACGGGCTCGCCGGGTTGGTGAGCACCACGACCGCCGGGGGGTGGTCCGCCATTGTGCGGTGCAGCCCGGTCAGTTCGAGGCGGGAGGCCCCGGCCTCCAGTGCGGCGCAGCTCACGACGGGGACGGCGCGCAGGGCCGCGTAGTAGCGCCAGCTCTCGAACGCCGGCTCGTGCAGGATCAGGCTCCCACCGCCGGTCGCCAGGGCGTCGACGACGAGACCGACGGCGGAGTCGGAGCCGGCCGTGAGCAGGATGCCGGACGGCTCGTGACCGTGGTGGTCGCCGAGCGCGGCTACCAGGTTCTGCTGGTACGGGTAGAACATCAGGTCCGCGGCGCCGAGCCGGTGCGCCGCCGCCGACACCAGCTCGGCCGCCACGGGGTGACGCAGTTCGCAGCTCTTCAGGTTCAGCACACCGGCCCGCTGCCACCGGGGTTCCCACGGCAGCCCCCACACCGCCGGCCGGGTGGGGAACGGCACGGCGTCCGCGAGCGGCGCGGCCGGCGGCACGCTCATGCGCCGCTCCGAGCGGCGGCCGTGGGAATCCGCTCGTGCACGGACGTCACCCGGAGCTCCCGGCCGAACAGGAAGTCGTAGAGGCCGTCGTCCGGTGCGTGGTCAGGGTCCGCGATCAGGTGACGGTTGTACCGGCTGATCTGCATCGGTGTCATGGCAGGAGTCATGTCGTGCAGGCGCGTGTACATCGTGGGGCGGAAGCGCGCGCCCACCTGCTCCACCAGTTCCCGGGTGCGTCCGGCTCCCTCCGGTCCGGTGCCGGGCAGACCGATGATCACGAAGGCGTTGAGCTCGATGCCCGCCCGGGCGCACTGCTCCGCGAGTTCCCGGAACCTCTCCTCCTCGATCCGCTTGGCCCGGGGCAGGGAGCCGTGGCCGTCGGGTTCGAGGGTCTCCAGACCCACCGAGATGCGTACGCAGCCCGTCCTGCCCATCAACTCCACCAGGTCCGCGTCGAGATGGTGGACCGTCGTGGCGCACTTCCACCGCGGCGACACGGGGCCGGCCAGGAACCGTTCGCACAGCTCCCGCACCCACCGCTTGTCGAGCGTGAAGGTCGGCGCGTAGAACGAGACGTACTCGAACGGCAGGGCCCGCAGGCTCTCCTCGATGTACGCGACGGTCGCGTCGACGGACAGCCGCCGCTCGCGGAGCCCGAAGATCTCGTGCACCTCGCAGAACTCGCAGCCGATGGGGCAGCCGCGGGCCACCGGGACCACCAGTTCGCGGCGGAACGGGATGCCGCAGAACTTGTCCTCGTCCCGCACGTAGAGCCGGTCGTAGTGCTCGTACGGGATCTCCCGCACATCGGGCAGCGTCCACTCCTCGGGGGCCAGGCCGTCGCCGTCGCGCGAGGGCGGAGCCCACCGTTCCCCGTCGCGTACGACGACGCCGGGCAGGGCGGCGTGGGGTGTACCGGTGGCGAGGGATTCGACGTAGTGCGCGACGCCCGGCTCGTAGTCACCGGACCGGACGATGGCATCCAGCCCGTACCGCTGGAAGAAGCCGGGGTTCATGCTGCTCAGCCGGCCGAAGGTGATCAGCCGGCTGTCCGGGGACAGTTCGCGGGCGTAAGCCGTGAACCGTTCGAAGCCGTCGACGGCGTCGAAGTCGTTCATCATCGCGATGACGTCGTAGCGGCCCTGGTAGAGGAGATCACCGATCGCCTTCCAGTGCGTGTTCAGCACACCGGCGTCCCGCACGTCGACCCGGTCCACCGACGGCAGTCGGCGCAGGTGCCGGGCCGTCATGTACAGCGGGGTGTGGTGGCCCGCGTTGAAGTAACTGGGTACATGAGGAGGCCAGATGACCAGGACTCTCACAGGGAACTCCTTCGGCATGGCGCGGAATGGAAGGGCGGGACGGGCCCTGCGGTGCGGGTGCCGATGTGCCGATGTGCCGTCAAAGCTAGCCCGCGGGTGGCCGGTCGATCAGCGGGTGTTTCTCTGTACGGAACGGATTTCCGGCGCGTCACGGAACAGCAGCCTGGAGAGCTCCCCGAAGTCCGGGCGGCCGGGATCCACCGGAACCACGTCCCAGCCGAGCCGGCGGGCCGGGGTGAGGTCGTTGTCGTCGGAGTCGCCGACCATGATCCTGCGCCCGAACGGGCCGGCCGTGATCAGCTCGAAGGCCCGGACATCCGGCTTCTTCGGTCCGCCGTCGGCGGTGAAGTGGGCACGGTCGTACACCTGGGGGACCTCAAGGCCGGTCAGGAGGCGGCGCATCAGGCCGCCGGGGAGGTAGCAGTTCGACAGCAGTCGGACCGTGTGCCCGGCCTCGGCCGTCCGGCGCATGGCTTCGGCGGCAGGTTCGCACAACTCGTACCGCTCGTCGTCCTCGCACCCGAGGGCCCGCCACAGCGCCCGGTCGAGGTCCGCCGCCGGGCGGACCACGCCCCGGTTCCGCAGGGCCGTGTCGAGCAGGCCGCGGGTGGCCGGCTGGAGCGCCGACTTGTCGACAAGTGCGGTGTACAACGTGGTGAACACCTCCTTCACGACCTCGTCGGCCGGTCTCCGGTCCAAGGCGAGCACCTCGGCGACCGCCCGGGTGAAGTCGTCGGGGCCCGGCATGGGGCGCCGCTCGGTGATGATCGTGCCGAAGCAGTCGAAGACCACCACTGTCGTGCTGGGTGCCGTGTCATCCACGTCGTCCACGTCATCCATGTCGTCCACGTCGTCCATGTCATCCACGTCGTCCCCCGGGTCCGCCTTCCCGGCCGTCATGACCACGAGACCTTCTGGTGCTCGAAGCGGAAGAACGTCAGCGTCACCGCGGCGAATACGGCGGAGAAGCCGAGCAGCACCACCACGGGCAGCAGCACCGCACCGGCTCCGCCGCCGTCGATGACGACGGTGGTGAAGCCGCGCATCGCCCAGTAGCTGGGCACTCCCGGTGCGAGCGGACGCGCCCAGTCCGGCAGGGCGGACAGTGGTGTCAGCGCACCGCCGAGGCCGGCGAACAGCAGCGCCGCGAGGTTCGCGAACACGGCCAGCTGGGAGACCGTCCGGCACAGCGACACGAGCGCCATGCCGAACATGACCACGCAGAGCGCCAGTGCCGCGCCGACCGCCACGAGCGCCGGCCACGACCCGCTGACCCGCAGGCGGTACAGGAGCCCGCCGGTCGAGAACACCACCGCGAGTTGCAGCACGGCGATGCCCAGCGGGACGACGACACGGCCGGCGATGACCTCGCCGGGCCTGGCGAGTCCCGCCCGGAGCCGGTCCCAGGTCTTCCACCCGTGCTCCCGGAAGACCCCGAAGCCCACCAGGTTCACCAGGAAGAACGTGAACATGACCGCCATGCCGGGTACCGCCTGCTCCGCGCCCGTGGCGCCCTCGACCTGCTCGGCCCGCAGCGCCGTACGGAAGAGGGGCTGCATGAATCCCATGAGGAGCAGGGGCATCACGGTACGGACGAGCAGCGGTGCCGGGTCGCGCAGTTGGAGCCGGATGTCGTGCCGGACCAGAGCGGCGATCCGTCCCGGCGAACCCTGGTTCATCTGGTTTCCTCCTCGGCGGCCGCGTCGTACCGGCGTCCCGTGACCCGCAGGAACACACTGTCCAAACTGGGCTGGACGAGCCTGAGGTTGACCAGCTCGCCGGCCGCCTCGCCAAGGGCCTCCATCACCTGCGGCACGGCCAGATGCGGCTGGTCCACGCTCACTCGCAGGACCCGGCCGTCGCGCACCACGGGCCAGGGCAGGGACAGGTCGGGCGGGCCGCCGGAGAAGGAGAGCTCGACGCCGCTGTCGCCGTGCCGCCTCACCAGTTCCTTCAGCGTGCCGCGGGCGATCATGCGGCCGCCGTTCAGCACGGCGACGGAGCCGTCGAGAGTCTCCACCTCGGGCAAGTAGTGCGTGGAGTAGCAGACGGCGGTGCCCTCGGCAGCCATGGTGCGGACCATCTCCAGGAGCTGTTCACGGGTCTGTACGTCCACCCCGGCCGTCGGCTCGTCCAGCAGCAGCAGGGGCGGCCGGTGCACCAGGGCCATCGCGGTGTGCACCCGCCGCTGTTGCCCGCCGGACAGCCGCGACGCCCGCCGGGTGAGCAGTTCGGTCAGCCCCAGGGGCTCGGCGACCTCCTCGATGCGGCGGTCGGCCGCGCGGCCGCGCAGTCCGGCGAGCTCCGCGAAGAACAGGAGGTTCTGCCGCACCGTCAACGGCATGTAGAGGCCCAGCTCCTGGGGGGCCAGTCCGAGCCGGCGCCGGGCCTCGTGCGGTTCCCGCACCGGGTCCCTGCCGAGGACCCGGACGTACCCGGTGTCCGGACGCAGCAACCCCGCCACGATGGACATCAGGGTCGTCTTGCCGGCGCCGTTGTGCCCGAGCAGGCCCACGATCTCACCCGGCGCGATGTCCAGGTCCACTTCGCTCAGCGCCGTCACCGGCCCGTACCGCTTGGTGATGCCGTGCAGCGTCAGCGCGGGGCCGTCGCCCGTCCCGTCGGGGCCGGGGGCGGGGGCGGTGCGGCGTTCAGTCGGCACGCCGGGTCCAGTTGCTCGGCATGACGTCCGGCAGACCGAGCCGCTCCAGATGGGGCGACCAGGTGCGGGCCAGTTTGAACCCCTTCATCAGACCGCTGCCGGCGCGGACGTTGGGCAGCTTCTGCGCGTAGCCCAGCTGTTCCTCGGTGACGTCCAGATGGGCGCGCAGCCGGTCCAACCACTCCTCGCCCCGGCCCTGGGGGATGGCTTCCAGCCCGGCGGCGGCGAGCCGCAGACCGTCCTCGACGTCCGGCGCCGGCACTCCGGCGAACGGGTCGAAGCCCGCCTGCTCACCGGTGTAGATCAGTTCGCCGTGGGTGCGCAGACTCCGTACGGAGAGGGAGAGCTGCACCAGGTCGTAGGCCATGAGGACGGCGACCTCGGGCTGTCCCGCCGATACCGCGCCCTCGACGTCCTCCTGTGCAGCACGGCACTTCAGCAGCAGGCGAACCGCCCCGTGGGCGCGGAACGCCATGAGCCGGCGCACCTCCGGCAGGGGCTCGTGGGTCTCGGTGTGCGGTGCTGTCATCGTCCGGACACCTCCTCGTTCGGCATCGCCATGCCGAGCCACAGCATGTCGTGCACGAACAGCCGCTTGATGTCCGCGGGCGGGTCGGCGTCGGGCGGTCCCGACCAGAGGATGTCGTCGGTATCGGCGGGCGGCAGGTCGGTGCGCGGGATCTCCAGCGCGCGCAGTTGCCAGCGGTCGACGACCGTGCGGTCGTCCAACTGCGCCGTGCCGATACCGGTCGCCCAGCGCAGCACGGCGTGCAAGGGCGCCTCGGGGGCGGTCAGTTCATGGACCAGAGCGAGGCAGCGCGCCACCCGGTCGAGGGGGGCGAGCGGTGGCGTGAGGACCTCACGGAGGAGGGCGAGGGACGCATGGTCCCCGGCGGCCCTGAGCTTCTCACCGACCCACTTCTCGGTGAAGTAGATCCGTCCGGCAGCGGCGGCCCGGGCGTTGAGGGCGGCCACGACGGCCTCCCGGCCCCGTACCGCGGCGGCCATCGGCCGGTCGGCGGCGAGCAGTCGGGCGGCGCGGGCGAGCCGGTGCGCCTCGACCGTCCACCACTGCCCGACCACCCGCGCGAGCCAGGGCTCCCGCAGGCCGGCGTGCCAGCTCTCCCACGGCTCGGTGACGAGCAGCTGCAGGCCGAGGGCCAGCCTGCTCGCGGTCTTGATGGTGCGGCGCCGGTGGTTCCACGCCTCCTGGGTGACCGAGGCGAAGCGGGGCCAGGAGCTGTCACGAAGGCGCGCGGTACGGTCCCGGACCGCGCTCGCCTGGCGGATGTTGACGTCGATCAGGGTGCCGTGCCGGTGCGACTGGATGGGGAACCTGGTGAGCTGATCGTTCTCGACGAGCACCAGGAGATCGAGGTCGCTGCGGTGGTTGCCGAACCCGGCCAGCACCGAACCGGCGGCCACGGCGAGCGCCGGCCGGCCGAGGCCCTGATCGGTCTCGCCGATCACGTCGCCGATGTCGAGGCCGCGTTCCTCCAGGAACTTCTGGAAGCGCCCTTCGAGAACGTGCCGCTCCGGAAAGGCGGCCGGTACAGAGGTGTGTTCCATGACGGTCTGGGGCCTCCCGGCGCAGCTTGACGAGGAGCGGGGGAGCTGGGGAGCGGACGTCCACGGGCCCGACAGCCCGGTCACCGTAGGCAGGCGGCAGATCGCGCGGCAAGGAGGACCGGGAAGTGTTCCGGTGCGCGGAACGGCCCTTATCCGGGCAGCGGCCGACCGGTACAACTTGCCCAGGCAGAACTGCCGCCACGGCTCGACGCCATTGAGTCTTCACCTGTCACCTCATGAATCCCATGTGATCCACTTCAGTGGTCGTCGTGTCGGTCGTACGCGGCGAGGCGCCCTTCCGGCCCGTGCGCCGGACGGTCGGGCTCCCCGTCCGGGTACGGGAACGCCGAAGGCAGCGGGCGGCAGTCACCCGTAGACGCTCCTCCGCGCGAGCAGGGCGCAACCACCGGTCACCACGGCGGCTGGCGCGCGGAGAGCGGCTCACCCGGGAGGGTGTCCGGCGGACCTCTCCGGGGGCTCCCGTGCCCCGGCGAGCACGCTCCGGAGCTTCGCCCGGCACTGCCCCCGCCCTGTCGACCGAGCGGCTGCCCGTCAGCTGTCCAGAGTCCGGAGAGACCCGATGCACCTGCCCCTGCTCAAAGTCCTGCCGGAGGACTTCCGCGTCACCGAGACCCTCGGACTGGAAACGGCACCGCCCGAGGCGTCCACCCACACCTACCTCTTGCTGTGGAAGCGCGGCCTGACCACTCATGAGGCGCTCGGCGCACTCGCCGAGGAGTTCGGCGTGGACGTGCAGGACGTGGCGGCGGCCGGGCTCAAGGACGAGGACGGCATCACGGAGCAGTTCGTCTCGGTGCGGGCCGCACTGTCGCCCGATGACGTCGAACGCGCCAACGCGCGCGGCCGTTCCGGCGGCGAGGACCGCGCCTGGCAGGTGGCGCCGCACGGGACCGGCACCACGGCACTGCGGACCGGAGAGCTGGACGGCAACTGCTTCCGGCTGATCGTCCGGGACCTGGACGATCCCTCGGCCACGGCCCTGGCCGAGGGCCCCCGACGGCACACCCATTTCTTCGTCAACTACTACGACACGCAGCGCTTCGGGGTGCCGGGCGGCCCCAAGCAGACCCATCTGATCGGCGGGGCCCTGCTCGCCGGCGACGAGGACACGGCGCTGGACCTGCTGCGCCGCTCCGGGTCCGCCGAGGGGGCGCAGGCCCTGGACCACCAGGGGCCCGCCCACGAATTCTGGCAGCGTCTGGATCCTCGAATCCCCGTCTTCTACCGATGCGCGCACGCCTCGTACGAGTGGAATGCGCAGGTGCGGGCCCTGCTCCGGGAACCGGTCGGCGCGGAGGTGGTCCACGTCGAGCGGGCGGGCCTGCCCTATGCCTTCGCGACCACGCGCGGCGCGGTGCTCGGCCTCGCGGCGCGCTGCCCGGAGCTGGACTACGTGCGCTACCGGTGGACGGACGGGGTGTGCGTCCGCAGCACCGCCGCACGCCCGACCGTGCTGCAGACGCACATCTCGGTACACCGCGTCGAGCCGGATCCGCTGCACCCCGGCCGCTTCGCCTGTGCCCTCTCGTTCTTTCTGCCGTCCGGCGGCTATGCGACGGCGGCCGTGCACCAGTGGTTCGTCCAGCTCCTCGGCGCACCCGGGGACGGCGCGCCGGGCCCCGCGGTGGCCACGGCCGTGCCGGCGGGAGGCGGGCGCGCGTGAGTGCGGCGCCGGAGCGGGCGGGGGCGGGCCCGGACGCGCGCACCGTGCTGGGCCGGGTACGGGCGCACCTCTCGCCGGGGCTGGCCCTGGTGTACGGCATGAACGGCGCGGGGGCGGTCGAATCCCACGGGGACGGGGCCAGGGTCGTCCTCTCCGACGGGCGGTCGGCGCTGGACTTCGGCAGTTACGCGGTCACGCTGCTCGGCCGCCGGCATCCGGGCGTCCTGCGTGCGGTCCGCGGGGAACTGGAGGCGATGCCGGTCTCCACCCGCGTCCTGGCGAACGGCACGACGGCCGGGTTCGCGGCCGAGCTGGTCGAGTACACCGACCCCGGTCGTCTGACCAGGGTGTGGCTGGGTCTCAACGGGTCCGACGCCGTGGAGGCCGCGCTCAAACTGGCCCGGCTGGCCACCGGCCGGACCCGGGTCGTCGCCGTCGAGGGCGCCTACCACGGGAAGTCGCTGGGGGCGCTCGCCGCCACCTGGAACCGGCGCTACCGCCAGTCCCTGGAGCCGCTGCTCGGCGGGGTGGCGCACATCCCCGCCGACCCGGAAGCGGTGCCCGGGGCCTTCGCGGAAGGGGATGTCGCCGCGGTGATCGTGGAACCGGTGCAGGGCGAGGGCGGCGTCCGGCCACTGCCGTCGGCGTTCTTGGCCGCCCTCACCGCTGCCGCCCGTGAGCACGGGGCGTTCGTGATCGCCGACGAGATCCAGTCGGGCCTGCGGCGGTGCGGGGAGCGGGCGCTGAGCGTCGCCGCCGGGCTGCGGCCCGACGCGGTGCTGTTCGGCAAGGCGCTGGGCGGCGGTGTCCAGCCGCTGTCCGCACTGGTGGCGACCGAGGAGCTGTACGGGCCGCTGGCCACCGACCCGTTCGTGCACACCACGACGTTCTCGGGCCACCCCCTCGCGGCCGCCGCGGGAAGCGCCACGCTGCGTGCGGTGGAGGATCTCGCGCCGCGGGGCGAGCGGCTGGCGGGCCTCATGGCGGAAGGGCTCCGCCGGATCGCCCGCCGTCACGCCGGGCTGGTCACCCAGGTCCGCGGCCAAGGGCTGCTGTGGGGCGTCGAGTTCGGCCCGGGTGGCGCGGCCGGTGACGTCCTGATCGAGCTGAGCCGGCGCGGGCTCGTGGTGTCCCCGTGCCTGGGACGGCCGGAGGTGATCCGCCTGCTCCCGCCGATGGTGGCCACCGACGAGGAGGCCGAGGAGGCGTTGGACCTCCTGGACGCGACCTGTGCGGCGGTCCCCGACGAATTCCGTTCCGCCGCACGAAACGCCTCCGACGCCGGCTCCGGACCCCGCGATAGGTTGCCGGAGGACGGCGCTTTTGCCGGCCCGGCCGGCGGGCCGGGGACCGTCGCCCAGGAGGCCGCCGCGGCGCGCACGCGGAGGGCGGGGCATCGGTGCCCGGCCGTCGCCGAGTGCGATGAGGAGTGGAGCACCATGGCTCGCGACAGGAGCTACGAGGAATTCGCCGTCCAGTACGACCGGGGCAGTGCGGACAACATCTACAACACGCTGCTGGACCGTCCCGCGGTGCAGAGCAAGTGTCCACCGCTCGCGGGGCGGCGGGTGCTGGAGGCCGGATGCGCGGGCGGCCAGCTGACGCGCTGGCTGGTGGACCAGGGGGCGGCGCGGGTGGTCGCGCTGGACGCGAGTCCCACCCTGGTGAAGCTGGCCGGCGAACGGCTGGGCGACCGGGCCGAGGTGCGGGTGCACGATCTGCGCGAGCCGCTGGACTTCCTGGCCGATGCCTCCATCGACGTGGTGGTGTCCTCGCTGACCCTGCACTACCTGGAGGACTGGGTTCCGGCGCTGTCCGAGTTCCGCCGGGTCCTTGCTCCGGGAGGCACCGTGGTGCTCTCCACGCACCATCCGCTGAACGACTTCGAGATGTCCCCCAGCGGCGACTACTTCCGCGTCGAGGAACTGCAGGACGAATGGCCCGGCTTCGGACCGCCCACGCCGGTCGTCCGGTTCTTCCGGCGCCCGCTCGGCCGCATGGTCGCCGATGTGCACCGCGCCGGACTCGCCCTGCGTGAGCTGTACGAACCCCGAGCCGACCCGGCCCGGCGGGAGGAGTTCGGGAAGAGGTTCGACAAGTTGTCGCGCAAGCCGTGGTTCCTCGTGCTGGTCCTCGGTCATCCGGGCGACCGCGCCGAGGACGGGACGGCACACACCGCCGGGTGACCCCGCCCGGCTGACCACATCCCAAGGAGCAGCCGCGTGCCGAACACCCCACCCGCCGTGGCCGTCGTGGCCGGCGGACGGCCCGACGACCAGCGCACGCCCGCCGCACCGGCGGCGTACTGGACCGTCCTCGCAGGACCGGCTGTCCCGCGCCCCACGCTCACCCCGGGCGGCTTCAAGCACCTGCTCGTACCGAGCCTGGCCGCCGCCTGCCTCTCCGACCGTCCGTGGCGCATCGCCAACGCCCCGTGGATCGAGGACCGCAGACTGCTCTCCGCGATGCTGCGGCACCTCGGTGCCACGGTGGACGATGACGGGCCCCGGGTCACCGTCGATGCGTCCGGCCTCAACGGAGCCGGTATTCCGACGCACTGGAGTGCCGGCATCCACGGCGGCGTGTACCTGCTGCCCACGGTGCTCGCGACGCGCGGCGAGGTGAGCTCCGGCCTGCACGGCGGCTGTGCGATCGGGGGCGGGACGCAGGGCTCCCGTCCGCTGTCCCACATAGCCGCGGTCCTGGAACGGTTCGGTGCCGCGTGCGAAGTGAGCGGCGCAGCGTTCCGCGCCACGGCGCCCCGGGGCGGGCTGCGGGGTACCCGCATCGACCTCGCGGACTTCGCGGAGCCGGAGCCCCGCACCGGGACTCCCACCGGTCCGCACTACTCGGGTGCGACCAAGACGGCGCTGCTCGCCGCGGTCACCGCACGGGGAACCACGGTGCTGGACAACCCGTACCCCAAGCCCGATGCGCTGGAGCTGGCGCGGGTGCTGGGCCGGGCCGGAGCGCGGATCGAGGTGTCCCGGGAGCGGATCACGGTGGAGGGCCTGCAGGGTCCGCTCGGCGGTGCGGACATCACGCTGCCCTCCGACCTGATGGAGATCGTCACGTTCATCGCGTGGGCGGTCCATCTGCGCCGCGATCTGGATCTGGTGCTCCAGCGGCCCGACGTGGTCCGCTCGGGTCTCGCCCCGGAGTTGGCGTGCCTCGCCGCCATGGGCGTGCCACTGAGCTGGGAGGGCTCCTTGCTGCGGATCAGGCCGCCGGAGCACCTGCGGGGCACCGACGTCCTGGCCGCCTCGCACCACGTGTACAGCGACGCCGGTCCGCTGTTCGCACTGATGCTGCTGGGAGCGGACGCACCGTCACGGCTGACGGACGGCGTATGGGAGAACCGCTTCGGCTATGCGGAGGGCCTGCGCGGCATGGGCGCCGTGCTCGACCGGGCCGGAAACGAGCTGCGCATCTCCCCCGGTCCGCTGAAGCCGTCTCCCCGGCCCCTGGTGGCCGGTGACCTGCGGGCGGCCGCCACCCTGCTCCTCGCCGCGCTGGGGACCGGCGCCCCGCACCGGCTGCACGGCGTCGGCCACCTGGCCCGCGGCTACGAGGACCTGCCCGCGAAGCTCGCCGCGCTGGGAGCGCACCTCGACGTGCCGGAGGAGACGGGAGAAACCGCGTGACGACCACCGCAGTGCTCGACCGGGACGCCATCGCCCGCACGACCATGGCCCGCGACCCCTTCGTCTGGGGGCTGGTGGCGGACTCCCTACCGGGGGATGTGGTCCGACGCCGTCTCGCCGCGGAGTTCCCCGGCGAGGGATTCGCCCTCACCGAGCGGGCGGGCGGCACCACCGCCGGCAAGGGGTACCGCACGTGGAACCTGACGCTGGTCCGAGGCGGCGTCCCCCGGCCCGAGGGCATGTGCCGACTGACGCCGTTGTGGCAGGGCCTGGTCGCGTCCCTGCTGGACGACGGCTACCGCACGGCGGTCGCCGAAGCCACCGGCCGGGACCTCGGCGGCTGTGCCCTGGAGGTGCGCGCCGTACGGTACGGCGCCGGGTCGTGGATCGACCCGCACACCGACCGCGCCGACAAGATCGTCACGCAGACCTGGTACTTCAACGAGGGCTGGCGCCCGGAATGGAGCGGAGCGCTGCGGATCCTGCGCTCCCCCGCCGTGGACGACGTCGCCGCCGAGGTCCTGCCGGGACTGACCGACTCGGTGCTGCTGGTCCCCTCGCCCGACTCGTGGCACACCGTGATGCCGGTCGCCGACCGGGCGGAGCAGGACCGGCGCGTCCTGCTCGTGCACTTCGTGTCCGAGGAGCGCGCGACATGGTGACCCCGGTACCCGGCCGCCACGGCGACACCGAGCAGACCCGGGTGCAGCACCGCTATCACCGGGAACTCTTCCCCGCCCTGCACGACTGGGAGCGGACGGAAGCCTCCATCGTCGAGTTCACCGGGGAGAGCGGCCCCAAGGGACTGCTGGGCCTGGACCAGATGGGCCACTTCGGCCCCCAGGGCTGCGATCTCGTCGCCCGTCTCGTCCGCGAGGCGTTCCCGGACGAGGTGCTGACCGTGGGCGAACTGGGCAGCGGCTTCGGCGGCGCGCTGCGGTACCTGGCGGACGCGCTCACCGACGGTGGCGGTGGCGTGGCGCGGATGTACGGCATCGACCTGGTCCCCGAGCACTGTGCCGTCAGCCGGCGCATCACCGCCGCTCAGGGACGCTCCGAAGTGACCGAGATCTGCGCCGATGCGTCCTACGTGCCCCTGCCCGACGGGACGCTCGACGTCGTCGTCGTGACCGGCTCGATGCCGCACTTCCCGCGGCCCGGCGCGGTACTGCGGGAGGCGGCCCGCCTGCTGCGCCCCGGGGGGCTGCTGGTGGTCACCGAGGAGGTGAGCCTCGCGCCGCCGGGCCGTCGGCCGTCCGCTGCCTTCCAGCAGGTGCACCCGCCGGAGGTCTTCTTCGTCACGTCCCTGCCGGACCGGCTGCGGCAGCTGCGCGAGGCCGGGTTCACCGAGGTGGTGCGCAGGGATCTGCGGGAGTGGGCCGTCGCGCTGCTGGCGGACCGGCTGAAGGTGGTGAGGCTGTTCCACGGGAGCGTGGCCCGCATCTACGGCACGGAGCCGGTGGACCTGATCCGCCGCACGCTCACCACCGCCCGGGAGGAATACCTGAGCGGGCGGCTGCTGCCCTCGCTGCTCACCGCACGCCGGGCGGAGGCCGCCTGACATGACGGCCGAACCGCCCGACCGCCGGACGGCGGGCGCCCGGTGGGGGCCGGTGGACTGGTCGTACACGGCCGACGACGAGGCCGAGGCCGCACGGGTCGCGGCGCAGCTCGTGCCGACCGCGCCCTCGGTCTGGCCCTCGTCCGGGCGCCTCCGCCTCCGTGTGCGCGCGACACGGGACCGGGCAGCGCTGGACCGGCTGGAGCGGGTCGCCGCAGGGCCCGCCCAGCGGCTGCGCGAGGAGCACTACCGGCGTGCGCCGGACGGGACGTGGCTGTGCTGCGGCAACCGCCCCGCGGACGCGGCGGATCCGGCGCTCCCCCGCCACGCCGTCGGCCACCACGACGGGCGGTGGACGATCCTGCACGACGACGGCAGCGATACCGCTCAGCGCGCGCGGACCGGGGACATCGTGCTGCGGGCCCTGGTGGCGGCCGCACTCGCGGACCTCGGGGGCCTGACGGTGCACGCGTCCGCCACGACCGGACGGGACGGACGAGCCGTCGTGTTCCTGGGCGACTCCGGTACGGGCAAGAGCACGCTCGCCCTGTGTCTCGCCCAGGCGGGCGGCCGTTTCGTGAGCGGCGACCGGACCCTGCTGGTGCCGGGGCCGGGTGGCTGGTGGGCCGTGGGGGCCGGGCTGTTGCCCCGCTTCCGCTGGGGCACGCTCGAAGGGCTGGGCCTCGCGATGCGGGTGCGTGATGCCGCTCTGCTGCGCCACGGTGACGGCCGCTGCCGGGTGGCCGACCTGCCGCGGACACCGGACAAGGTGGTCTTCACCCCCGCGGAGTCGGCACGCGTCCTGGGCGTCCGCACCGCCGACTGCGCGCCGCTCGGCACGCTGGTCGCGCTGTCCCCGGCCGAGGGGGACGTGCCCGTGGCGTGTGCGGTCGCCCCCGGGGTGACGGCCGCAGCCGTCCGGGCGCACTCACTCCCCTCCGACGCCGGCTGCCTGGCGTGGCCGTTCCCCTGCCGTCCCGCCCGGGTGAGGGGCATCGCCGGGCTCGTCGAAGAGGTGGGCGGGACCGCCCTTGCCTGGGATCCCGTCCGTCACCGGGCCGAGGACGCCCTGCGCCGCGCTCTGGCGGATGCGCCCGGCGCCCCGCCGTCCGGCCGCCGTGCCGCGGCGCCGTGACCGGTGTGCGGGGGTGGCCGGGGGTCATCGGCGGCGCCGTCCTGCGCGGCGCCGGGTGCGCGACGGGCGTCCTGCTGCTCGTCCACCCGACGGCCGCCGTGCTCTGGTGGCTGATCGGATGCTGGCTGCTGTACCAGGCCGGGACCGCCCTGGGCACCGCCGCGATGGCCCCCGCCGCCCGCGCCCGGGACCGGGCCGCCCGCATCCGGCTGCTGTGCGCCGTACAGCGACTGGGCGCGGCTCCAGACCACCGGGACCCCGAGCCGCTTCGGGACCACCTGTACGCCGCGGCGGGCGTCGCGATCCGCTGGGAGCCAAAACCGGGCGCGGCCGTCGCCGTCCTCGCTCAGCTCACCGACTCCCTGCTGACGCCGGCAAGTCTGTGCGCGGCGATCGCCGTTGTGGACCCCGCTCTGGCGGTCGGTCCGAGCCTGTGCGTCGCGCTGGCGCTCGGTCTGGTGGTGCGGCCTCACGGACTGCGCGCGGAGGGCACCGGACGGGCCGGCTGGGACGCCCGCCGCCGCGAGACGCGGGCCGTCGCCGTGCTCATCGGCGTGCTCGCCGCCGGGGCCGCGCTCGTTCCGGCGCTCGCCGCGGTGCGCCGTCCGGACGCCGCCGTGGGTCTGGGTTCGGCCGCGGTCCTGCTCGCCCGCTTTCTGTACGGCCTGACGGCGGTGGACCTGACGGCCGTACGCCACCGGCGGATGACGCAGCGCCATCTGCGGGAGGTGGAGCGGGCGGTGGAGCGGGCGGCGGCATCGGACAGCGGGGAGCCGGGGGACACGTCCACCGGGCTTGTCATCGTCCCGGCTCGGCCCAGCCGCCTGGGCTTTGCCGACCTCGCCGAGAACGTGCACCTGGGCGCCCTCGGCCCGGACGTCTCCGTACCGGACCGGCTTCCCCACACCGTACGGCTGTGCCACCTGGAGGATCTCACGCAGTCGCTGCCGCGCGGCTGGCACACCGTGCCGTCCGCAGAGTTCTCGGGCGGTGTCGACCTGGACGAGGAAACGTGGCGGAGGATCGCCGCCGCCAGAGTCAGTGCCCGCCTTGAGCTGGGTGCGACAGAAGTGCTGCTGCCCGGGGAGCCCGACCCCTTCCTCAGTGCGGTACTGACCGACTGGAGTTCCCGTACCGGGGTGCGGGTGCGGGTGTCTGCCGAGCCCGACGGGGCCGCGCCCGAGGGAGCCGTGCCCAAGGGAGCCTCGCCCGACGGGGCCGCACCCGAGGGGGCCCCGTCGTGAAGCGCGCGGGGCTCGTGACGGTGGTCGCGGGGCTGCTGGGCGCGGCCGCCGCCCTGCTGGGGGCTGCCGTGGGCCTGATCGCGCACGCGGCGCGGACCGGCGAGCCCCTGGAGCCGCCGTTGTACGGTGCGGTCGTCGCGTTCTGCTGCGCCTGCGCCGTGGGCCACTGGACGAGCGCCCGCGCCACCGCCGTACGAAAGCCCGGGCACTCACCCGCCGGGCCCCCGTCCCCAACGGTCCGTCATACCGTGGACCGTGCCGTGCGGTTGGGGGTGGCATTCGCCGTGCACCCGGCGCTACCACTGGCCTTCCTCCCACTGTGCCGGACCGTGTCGGCCCCCGCTGCGCCGGCCCTCAGCGGTGCGGACGCCGACGCGGCCCGCGCGGTGCGCCGCATCGTGCGCACCGCCACGGAGGACGCCTCCGGCCCGTCCGGGGCGGCGCTCGTCCCGCTGCTCCTGCTGCGCCATGCGGAGTTCTCCGCGCGCGTGGCGACGGCCACGGCCCGGGCCGCGCGCCGCGCCGCAGCCGACGGCGTGCGCGCCCGACTGCCCGTGCTGTACGCCCTGGTGCTCTCGGCCACGGCGCTCACGCTGGCCGACCCGATGCCGACCGGCCGCGGGGCCGCCGTCACGGCCGTCACCGTGTTCCTCACCGTGGTCACGACGCCGCTCAGCCGCGACGGCGAGCTGGGCGGCCCGGACACCTGAGGGCATCGGTCAAGCGCCGGTCCGGCGTCGGTCCGGCGCCGGTCGGGCACCTGAGGGCGTCGGTCAGGCGTCGCTCGGACCGGGCTGCCAGCCGCGGGCCTGCGCCCACCCGTCGGCCCGGCGGACCAGCTCCCAGACCAAGGAGGACTTCTCCGCGGTGTAAGCACGCCGGTCCGTGCCGTACCGCTCGGTCAGCAGGGCCTTCCGCGCGCCGTACAGCTCCGCATCGGCGGGGCTGTCCCGAAGGTAGTCGCGCAGCAGCAGGCAGAACTGCTCCGCGAAGCTGCCCGCCCGCCGGACGTGCACATGGGTACGGGGGCCGGACGTCTCACGGAAGTACCGCTTGGTCAGGTCGGGGTTGCCGGCGCGGAACACGAACCCCGCGGCCTCCAGCGGTGCGCGGAAGGCGGCGGGTTCGAGCGCGCCGACGGAGACCTGGATGTCGATCACGGGCTTCGCCCTCAGACCCGGCACCGCGGTCGAGCCGATGTGGTCGATACGCGGTGCGACGTCCCCGAGCCCGGCACGCAGGCGGAGGCCCAGCTCCGCGAAGAGCGCGGGCCAGGCATCGCGGTATTCCACGATCTCGATCACGCACCGCAGCCTATCCGTGTCACCGGACCCTGTCCGTGCCCGGTCCGTGCCACCGGGCCCTGTCCGTGCCCGGTCCGTGCCACCGGGCCCGGGCGCCTCCGGCGTTCCGCCGGGCGGAACGAAAGGGCGGGCCGCGCAGATCGCCGTTCCACGTGGGGGAACACCACCTTCTCCGGCTCCGTCGGGTCGGACACCATCACACCGTCAGGACCCGCGGAGCCTTCGCGCCTCCACGCCCCCGACGAAGGAGGCCCATGGCCGTCACCGCCGCATCCCCGCAGATCGGCCCCCGTCCGGCGCGCCCGCTTGCGGCCGCCGAGACGTTCCGGCTCGTGCTTCCACCGGCGGAACTGACCGTGCACAGTGCGCTGCCCGGGCTCCGAGCCGCGATCAGCGCCCTGGTGCACCCCCTGTTCGAGGTGGGCGACACCGTGTCCCCGACGGCACCGCGCCTGACCGTAACGGCCCGCGCGGGGGACAACACCGCCCTGCCCGGCCCGCAGGAACTGGGCACCGCACCACAGCTGCTGGTGCACCCGGACGGGCCCCGCTTCGTCGTCCTGGAGCGCTCCGCCGGCCGCACCGTGCTCCTGCGCGACGGCGAGGCCGACAGCGCACCCCTCGTCATCACCGCGACCCCCGGCGCAGGAGCGGTGTCAGCCGAGGCGCCGGACGCGGGGCCCGCCTCCGTACGGGCCGTCGTCCGGCTGCTGGGCACGCTCCTCGGCGGGCAGCTCACCGGTCGTGGGGCGGTGTTCCTGCACGGATCGGCCGTGGCCGTGAAGGGTTCCTCGGTGGTGATGCTGGGGCCCAAGCACCGGGGCAAGTCGTCGCTGGCCTTCCTCGCCGTCACGCTGTGCGGCGCGGGCTTCGTGTCCGACGACACCCTCGTCGCCTGGTCACGACGGGGCGGCGTCCCGCCGGCCCTGCGTGGCTGGCCGAAGCGCATCGGCATCGCCACGGCCCTGCTCGCCGGCCATCCCGCCCGCGGTGCCTTCGAGCGCGCGTCGCTGCGGCGCCACGGTTCCGGCACTCAGCGGGTATGCGCCGACGCCGCCTGGAGCACCGCGCCCGACGGCCGGAAGCGGATCTTCGCGGATCTGGACGAGTTCACGTCGCTGACCGGAGCCGCCGTAGCCACGGACACCCGCCCGGCGGGCATCGTGTTGCCACAGGCAGACGGGGACCGCAGGGGCTGGCAGATCGACCCCGTCACCGACCGGACGGAGGCGCTCGACGGCGCCCTGCTGTCCGGGCCGGACCTGCGGCACTACACCGACTACCTCGGCCTGCTGCCACGCCCGCGCCCCGAGCCCGCTGTCCGCGCGGACGTCCTCGCGGCGCTCGGGGCCCTGCCGTGCGTCAGGGTCCGCTATGGCCCGGACGTCAACGCCGACTTCCCCCGGTTCTGGGACGAGGTCACCGCGGCGCTCGCCCTGCCGGTCGGGGCGCGGTGAGCGCCGTGTCCGCCGCACCCGGAATCAACTACCGCATGCCGCTGGTTTCCGGTCTGCGGCCCGGCGTTCTGCACCGGTCCGGTGACCTCACCGCGTTCACGGCGGACGAGGCCGGTGTGCTCGTGGCGCGGCACGGCCTGGCCTCGGTACTGGACCTCCGCTCGGATTCCGAGGTGGCGCGCTACGGGCCGCCGAGCGGACTGCTCGCCCGCGGCGTGCGCTGGCTGCGCGTGCCGCTCACCGGGTATCCGCGTGACACCATCGCCGCGCGGCGGCCCGGCGTCGCCGACCGCACGCGGTACCTGCACGGCATCCTGACCGATGCGGCCCCCGAGAGCTGGCCGCTTCTGTTCCGGGCACTGGCCGGGGCGGCGGACCGTCCGTTCCTGTTGAGCTGCCACTTCGGCAAGGACCGCACCGGTGTGGTCGTGGCCGCCGTGCTCGCGCTGGTCGGCGCGCCCCGGCACGAGATCGCCGCCGATTACGCCGCCGGCCTGGCCGATCTGGTCGCCAAGGCCGACCGCTTCAGGGACAAGTGGCTGCGGCGTGGCCACACCCGTGAGGAGTACCTCTCCCGGCTGCACACCTCCCCCGTGACGATGGAACGTTGGCTGACCGAGGTGACCAGGCGTCACGGCGGCATCGAAGAGGCGCTGTTGGCGCTCGGCGTGGCGGCGGACGACGTGGCACGGGTGCGCGGGCTGCTGGCCGCGAGCGCGTCCGTGCGTCCCCGGCACCCGGCCGGTGACGTGCCGGAGGACCTTCGATGAGCGCCCGCGCACCGGGGGACGGCGTCCAGGTGCGGACGCCGGTGCCGGATCACGAGTGGCACAACACGCTGGCCGAGGCCGGCCAGGACGCGCTGCCGAGCCAGACGCCGGGATGGCGGTCGGCCGTGTGCGGGCACGGCTGGCGGGACGCGACGCGCCTCTACACCTGGCCCGACGGCACCAGGCTGCTGGTGCCGCTGGTGCGGTCCGCGGACGGGGCCTGTGCGGAGTACGCGTCGTGGCCGGAGGGGTGGGGCGTGGGCGGTGTGCTCGGGGCCCCAGGCGCGGTCACTCCAGACCGCGCGAGGGCCGTACTGCGTGACCTGGCGTCCCTGCCCGCCGGCCGGGTCTACCTGCGTCCGCATCCCGCGTCGACAGCAATGTGGGATGCGCTGGTTCCACCGGGCACCCGGCGCAATCCGCGGATGACGCAGATCCTGCCCCTGGAGGGCGACTTCGACCACGTGTGGCGCCACCGCTTCCGTGGCAAGCTGCGCTCCGCCGTACGACGAGCCGAACGGGCCGGACTCACGGTCGAACACGACAGCTCGGGCCGGCTGCTCCCGGAGTTCGACCGGCTCTTCGAGCTCTCGCTCGACCGATGGGACCGCCAGTCGGACGAGCCGGTGGGAGAAGTGCGCCGGAGGGTGCGCGCGAAGAACCCGCTGACGAAATTCACCGCCGTCGCCGACCACTTGGGCCCGCACTGCCGGGTCTGGCTGGCGCGCCATGGCGGGCAGGCGGCCGCCGCGGTGGTGGCGCTCTACCAGGGGCCGTACGTCGTCTACTGGCAGGGGGCCATGGACAAGGCCCGGGCCGCGCCCACCTACGCGGCGCCGTACCTGCTGCACCTGGTCATCGAGGACGCCTGCGCGCGCGGCGCACGGGCGCTCCACATGGGGGACACCTATCCCGGTACGTCGGTGACCCGTTTCAAGACGGCTTTCGGCCCGGATGAGTACCACACTGCCGGCTACTGGCTCCCGGGGACGGGCGCCGGCAGGCGAGCGCCGGCAGAGGACGAGAGGGAAGACATGAGGACGTCATGAAAGACCGTCACTGGAGGACCCGTTACCGTGTCGGCGCGTACGAGGTGTGGGGTACCTCGCTGGACAGTGAGGAGCGCCGACGGCAGGCACCGTACGCCGAACCGGCCGAGATCGGCCTCTACCTCGACGAGCGCTGGCGCGGCGAAACGGACGCCCGTACCCCGTACTTCGTGTACTGGCCCACGCTGGAGGCCCCGGTGGAGAGGTCGCTGCTGGTGCGGCGGATCAAGGAGGCAGCCGCGGCGCTGGAGAACGGCACCACCGTGGAGGTGGCCTGCTTCGGCGGACACGGACGCACGGGCACCGTGCTGTGCTGCCTGGACGTGGTCCTGGGCGGGGTCACGGCGCAGGCCGCCCTGGAGCGGATCCGGCGTGAATACTGTCATTACGCGGTGGGGTCGGCCGAGCTTCAACACTTCCTCTTCGACGTGGAAGAGGAGCTGGCGCCCGGTGCCCCCGAGCCGTTGCGCGCCGGGGAGGCCCGTTGAGCACACCGCTGGTCTCCTTCGACCGCACGACGGCCGAGGACGACCCGTTCCGCTGGTACCACGTCCGGGACACGTTCGCTCCCGCCGATGCGAGAGCGCTGCGCGAGACGTTTCCCCGGGACGGCTTCCGGATGGTCACCCGCACGGGCCTGGCCAAGTCGTATGCGATGTACCACCGCCAACTGCACCCCGTGGACGAGGCGGAGGCCGACGTCGCCGGGCTCGCCGGACTCTGGAGGCGGCTGGTCGCCGAGGTCACGGGGCCGGCTTACCGTGCGGCCGTGGCCGGGCTGACGGGCCTGCCGGTCGGCGACGCGCCCGTCGAGGTGAACGTCTGGCGGTACGGCGCGCGTTGCTGGCTGGACCCGCATGTCGACAAGCCGGAGAAGCTGGTCACCCACGTCCTGTACTTCAACGAAGCGTGGCCCGCGAGGCGGGGCGGTGATCTCCTGCTGCTGGGTTCCTCGTCCGGTGACGATGTGGTGCGGCGGGTCACTCCCGCCGCCAACACCGGAGTCCTCCTCGTACGGGGCGAGGACAGCTGGCACGCCGTGGAGCGGGTGCACGGCGAGGCGGGTGGACTGGAGCGGCTGTCGGCCCAAGTGGTCTTCCACCGTGCGTGAGCGGCCGGACGGGCCCGGCCGGCGGGGCCGGTACTGCCGCCCGCTACCGGCACGGCCGTACCAGGGGGCCGAACACCCCCCGCTCATGGTCCCGTTCGCCGCATGTCTCCGGGCAGTGGGCGACATTGCGCCGCTCGTCCGTGCCGAAGCGGCGGCGTATGTCCGTCTTGACGCGGCGCGTCCGGCGCAGCGCGTCGTCCCCGACGACGGCCAGCAGCAGCATGGGCCCCTCGCAGAGGTAGGCGAGCGTGAGGGGGCCGTCCGGCTCGTTCAGCTTCTCCGGGTACCAGTGCTCGGCCTGGGCCCGGGTCAGCCGGAGACGGCCGACGGGTTCGACGGTCAGTCCGGCCTGCTGCAGTGCCCGGACCACCTCCGGGGCCAGCCCGCGGCTGACTCCGTCCGGCTTGACCAGCACATGGGTGTCCCGGGCGGTGTCGCAGGGTGCGGGCCGCCCGCGGCCGGGCCGGTGCCGGATGACGGACAGGATTCGGCGGCGCACGGACCGGCGGTTCACGGACCGGCGGTTCACTGCACGGGAACCGGACCGGAGGCGCTCCGCAGGGCGCGCGAGAGCCCCGCCCCGGCGGCCCGGAGGTGCGCGGCCATCCGTGCCGGGTGCGTCAGCTCCGGGGGACCCGCGACGGCCAGCGCGGCGATCAGGGCATCGGAAGCGTCCAGTACGGGCGCGGCGATCGCCACCGTCTCCGATCCACGGCGTGCGATCGCGAAGCCCTGTTCCGCGACGCGGGCCAGTTCCTCCGCCGACGGCTCGCGGACGGCTCTGCGAGGGCCGCGCCACTCGACACGGCCGGTACCGGCGGGGGCGAGCCGGGCGCGGTGGACCCGGAGGAGCTTGGCCACCGCGCACGCCGCCGCCTCGCTCTCCGCCGGGGAGCCGGTGGCGGGGTCGGCCCCCCGGCCGCCGAGCACCCCGCCCGCCATGACCGGGTCGAGGCCGTTCGGAAGGAACAGGAACGCGCTCTGCCGGGTGAGGTCGTGCATCCGCTTGAGATGCGGATGCGCCAGTTGACTCAGCATGCGTTGACGGGGCACGCGCGTGCCCAGCGTGAACAGACTGAGCCCCAGGCGCAGGCCTCTGTCCCCGCGCTCCAGCATGCCCGCGTCGACGAGTTCGGCTATCAGGCGGTGGGCGGTCGGCTTGGGCAGGTCGGCACGGCGCGCGAGTTCGGACAGGGCCAGCTCGAAGTCCCCTGGGCGGAAACAGGCCAGGATCGAGAGCCCCCGGGAGAGCATGGACCGTGTGGTGCGCATCTGACCGGTCAAGGGAGTGTCCTCCTGGTCGCTGAGCGGGCGGTTGCGGGAGATCCGGTCCTCGGCCAGAGGCTTCGGACCCCCCGGGCCCGAGCGCGTAACTCGGGCCCGCACCGGGGCCCGGCAGCAGAACCGGGTCCCCGCTCCGGATCTCGCCGGTACCGATAAGCCGGGAAAGCGCCAGGGGCACGGACACCGCGGAGGTGTTGCCGCTCCAGACGAAAGCTGCGGCGGCTCGTCCCAGCCCGTAGGGGACCGTCCGTGATGCCGAGGGCGCAGCAAACGCCGACGCATCCGGCGTTCACGTCGCATACCGCCGCGGCCGGGTGTCCTGGCCCGGCCCCGCTACCCAGCCTTCGACGACAGGCCGGGCCACGCAGCAGTGGCCGAGTCCCCCGTCGAAGATGTCGAAGCTGATGTCGAAGCTGTCGAGCACGGCGCGCAGGGATACCGTGACCGCCCTCGTCGAGGACCGGCCACCACGGTTCACCTCGATGTTGCTCTCCACCCCGGAGCACCTCTCTGAGCGGAGGCCGGGTCTGCTGCCGGGCATGGTGAAGACACCCGCACGCAGTCCGCCGTCCTGCCCCGGCTCCGGCCCTGTACCCCGCCGCTTTCCCTGCGGCGGCTGTGCGGGTGCTTCATGCCCTGAGTCCTGACTCAACTGAATCCCCCGTTGTCGCCGTTGCACGGCTGCCGCCCTCAGGTGCCGGCCCGGTCCCCGGCCGACAGCGGACTCTCCGGCCTCATGTCGGCCCAGGTGGCGGTTTCGTGGTCAAGGCGACTTTGCCGGCCAGAAGGGCCAGAGACGACGTCCCCCGTCTGCACTTCTGCGAATTCGAGCGACAGAGAGTACGTCCTCTCCTTGTTGACCACGACCGGAAATCGGGCATTCTCGGAGTCGAACGAATGACGCACTTCTGATCCCCCGTCATGCATGTGAGTCCGGCCACCGGGACCTTCCCACCGCGTCAGACCAAAGGGTCTGGAAACCGGCCGCAGCGCGAGAAACGCGGAGTCGTCGCGCCGCGCTCGATTTCTATCAGGTCGCCGCAACCCGATGCGCCCACAGTCGCCCCTTCCGGCCACTTGCCCGCCCCGCACCCCCACCACCTCCCGTCACTCCACTTCAAACCAAATATCCATTTTGGCCGCATTCGCCGACCTACCAATCACCACAGAGCAGACACTTCGGTACCGCACCAGCACGTAACATGTACGTCGCAATCCATACTTTTGGCTGTAAACCACAGGTCAGACGCTCATGCGGGCAAAAGGGCCTTCCGTTCGGTGGCACAAGACCAGCGGCGAACGGGGCCACAGGGGCATCGCGCACAGCACAAGCTGCTCGACGCAGCATGTCGCGCCGACTCCGCACACCCAGCCACAAAAGCCCCACCGCATTCAGCGGAAACAACACCGGCGCTCGTACATCACGAGTTCTCCCTGCCCATTTCCTGCCGTGCGCAGCGCCCTTTTCAGCGCCCCACAGCGGCCGCTCCCGCCCCCCCCCCGCTTATCGACACTTGCACCGGCAAGGAAGTCGCATTTCATTCACCACACCTACGACTTCCGTCGTCACACATCGCGCCCTGAAGCCCCATCGCCACCCGGTGACTGGTGACTGGTGACTGGTGGGCCGGCCCGCTGATGGAGAGGCGCGGTCTCCTCAAAGGGCCGCAAGCGCCGCGGCAAAGCGGTAGGTGTGATCGAGAGGGACGTCCACGTCAGCCTTCATCCGGCGTTGTGCCGAGGTCCGGACAGCCCCTGTGGGCGAGGAGCCTGCTTCAGCAGGTTAGGTACCGGCGAAGGCGGAAGCTCTGCGACCGAGGGCGAAACACCTGGTGGCCCGGGACTGACCGGCCGAGCCTGTGACGGCCGGTTCACACTCGCCGGCGGCGTGGCGCAGCCAGCGGCGGGTGCGCTTCAGGTGGGCCGAGGACCGCTCGACGATTGTCGGCGCCGCCCAATTCTCCAACGAACCTGGCCTCCGACCTGGCCTCCGACCTGGCCATTTAAGTTTCTACCAGTTGTGTGACCATGCGGTGAAGGCACGGAAACCGTGTGATCATGCACCAAGTTGGCGCTGTGCGTTGACGGTGGGCGTTGTTACGGTCGGCGCGTTGAGTTTGCATGCGAACGCGTGGAAAGGTACCGAAATACGGGGGGATGAAGCTGACATGGACAATGCGTTCCGCCAGGAGCTGGAGGAGTTCCAGAGTTACACCGCTGAGCTCCAAGGCAGGCTTTCCGGTCTTCAAGGAAGCCGCCCCGAAAGGGCGGAAGCATCGGACACACAGGGTGCAGTTCGGGTCAGGGTGGACGGTGACGGGGGCTCCCGCAGGACATAGCGGCCGCTTCGGACCGGGGGAAGCGTGGTAAGCCCGATGATCTCGGCATGGCTGTGGTCGAGGCTGCTCGCAATGCACACTCTGAACTCATGGATACCTGGTCACAGAACCTTCCCAGCGGCCCCTGGGGCACGAGCCCGGGAAGGGGAAATGTGGGCTGCAGGCAGCTTCGAAACCGCTCTCGACCAAGGGGCGCAGGCGTCGGGATCGGCTCCGACCGGCCGCGTGACGATCACTCTCACTCCGCATCCCTTACATCGTGTGACGTGGACGCGAGTTGGGCCACAAAGGCATCGGTGATCCGGATCAACCGGTCCCTGGGGCCTGATCAACGAGGCGATGACTGTCCTCCGCGACCCCTGGCGCCTCAACAACCTCTGACAGGAGTACGCCCGTGCCAAATCCCGATATCGAGACGGCCACCCATGTGCTGCGCTCCGAAGCGCGCAGGCGGGATGAACAGAGCGACGCACTGGGAAGGCTTCACCATGCTCACGGCGCGGCCGCAGGCGCAACGGTTCTGGCGGCGCTCGGGGTCTTGGACACCCAGATTGAGGAACTGAACCGCATCAAGGGCCAGGCGAAAGACGTCAGCGACTACCCCGGCCCCCCTGTTGGCACATGGCCCAAGGGCACGGCGTGAGGAGGAGCGTGCCGAAGCGCGTATATCCGTTGGCGGCACTGCTGATACTTCTGGGGATAGGTGGCCTTTGCGCGTCGGTGGCGCTCGCGGTCAATGGGTTTCGTGCGCCGAATGCCCTCTTTCTGATCTCCTTCGTCCCGCTCATGACGGGCCAGATCTACAACCACTACAGGCGAAAGCATGACTGGTTCCACCGAACGTTCCGCACATACGAGAACTTCCGCGCCGAGGTGATCGAGGAGGTGCGCCAAGTGAGGCACGAGAAGGGTGATGCGGCGATCGTGCGGCATCTGAGGGTCCTGTACCCGCACCTCCCGGTGCCGGTGATCACACGGCTGATCAAAGAGCTCTGACCCGGTACCCGCCGGTGGAGGACGGCGACAGCACACCGGGCCGGTGCTGCCAACAGCCTCAAGAACGTCCTCTGAAGCGAGGAAGTCGTGCTGTCGGCTGGTGTGCGGAAGCGGGCGGTGGAGGCAACGTGGGCACCGCCCACGACACCGCCACGTTCGCCGTCGAATCCATCCGCCGCTGGTGGAATGGTTCGTCACACCGGTTCAGCGCCGTACGCGGGGCATCCCGAGGCCGATCCACGAGATGATTTCGCGCTGGATCTCGTTGTTGCCGCCGCCGAAGGTGAAGATGACGGCGGACCGGTAGCCGCGTTCCAGTTCCCCGTGCAGCACCGCGCCGGCCGAGCCCTCTTTGAGCGGGCCCGCGGACCCGACGACCTCCATCAGCCAGGCATAGGCGTCCCGGCGGGCCTCGGAGCCGTAGACCTTGACCGCGGAGGCGTCCTGCGGGGTGAGGGTGCCCTGCTGGAGCGCGTCGACCATCTGCCAGTTCAGCAGCTTCATGGCGTCGAGTCTGGCGTGGGTGCGGGCCAGCCGTCCGCGTACCCAGCCCAGGTCGATGACCCGGCGGCCGTCGCCGAGTTCGGTGCCGGCGGCCCAGCGCTGGACGTTGTGCAGCGCGCGGATGGCCATGGTCCCGTGGGCCGCGAGGGTGACCCGCTCGTGGTTGAGCTGGTTGGTGATGATCCGCCAGCCCTTGTTCTCCTGGCCGACGCGGCGGGAGGCCGGGACGGTGATGTTCTCGTAGTAGCTGGCGGTGGTGTCGTGCGAGGCGAGGGTGTTGATCAGGGTGCAGGAGTAGCCGGGGTCGCTGGTGGGGACGAGGAGCATGGTGATGCCCTTGTGGGGCGGGGCTTGGGGGTCGGTGCGCACGGCGAGCCATACCCAGTCCGCGGTGTCGCCGTTGGTCGTCCAGATCTTCTGACCGTTGACGACGTAATGTCCGCTCTCCTCGTCGCCCACCCGTACGGCGCGGGTCTTGAGGGCGGCCAGGTCGGTCCCGGCGTCCGGTTCGCTGTAGCCGATGGCGAAATCGATCTCGCCGGAGAGGATCCGGGGCAGGAAGTAGGCCTTCTGTTCGTCGGTGCCGAACTGCATGATCGTCGGACCGACGGTGTTCAGCGCCATCAGCGGCAGCGGCACGCCTGCCTGGGCCGCCTCGTCGAAGAAGATGAACTGTTCCGTCGGGGACAGGCCGCGCCCGCCGAACTCCTTGGGCCAGCCGACACCGAGCCAGCCATCGGTGCCCAGCCGTCGTACGGTCTCGCGGTAGAAGCGCTTCTGCTCGGCGGGGCCGGCGAGGGGGCCGCCTCCGGTGGTGGCCTCGGAGCCGTGGGGGCCGGCGTGGGCACCGTCCGGCACCAGCTCGGCGAAGTAGGTGCGCAGCTCGGCGCGCAACTGCTGCTGCTCGGGGGTGTATTCGAGGTGCACGGCCCCTCCAGTTCGTCCGGTCCGGTCGTCGTCCGGTCCGAGGGGCCACAGAATGCTGACGGTCCGTCGGCTGCCGGATCGAGGGGCACAGTAGAACTTGTTCCAGTAATACGGAAGGGCGGCAATGCGGCAATGGGGCAATGGGGAAGGGGCTGCGGCAGAGCGGGGCGGGAGGTGCGTCCGGACGGCGGGAGGCAGCAGCGAGACGCTCGCCCCCGGTCAGGGGACGATCGAGTCGACGTACCCGCCGTCGACACGGACCGCCGCACCGGTCGTCGCCGAGGCGAACGGGGAGCTGAGGTAGACCACCATGGCGGCGATCTCCTCCGGTTCGATCATTCGCTGGATCAGCGACTGCGGCCGGTACTCCCGCATGAACGTGCGCTGCGCCTCGTCCCACGACAGGTCCCGGCCGACGATGTCATGGACGAAGTCCTCCACCCCGCCCGTATGGGTCGGTCCGGCGATGACCGAGTTCACGCACACCCCGCTCCCCGCCGCCTCCTTCGCGAAGCCCCGGGACACCGCGAGCAGCGCCGTCTTGGACATCCCGTAATGAATCATCTCCGCCGGAATCACCAGGGCGGAGTCGCTGGCGATGTTCTGGATGCGGCCCCAGCCCCGTTCGGTCATGCCGGGCAGATAGCGGCGGATCATCCGGACGGCCGTGAGCACATTGATCTCGAAGTACCGCCGCCACTCGGCGTCCTCGATCTCCAGGGCGGGCCGGGGGCCGAAAATGCCCAGATTGTTGATGAGGATGTCCGCCTGCGGTACGGCCTCGGCGATCCGGTCGAGGCCGCTGTCGGTGCCGATGTCGCCGGGCGCCGCGAGAAGTACCGCGCCCGGTTCCTCGGCCCGCATCCGCTCCAGCGCCGCGTCCACGGACCCGGCGCTGCGGCCGTTCACGGCGACCCGGGCTCCGGCGCGGGCCAGCCCCAGGGCGATGGCTGCCCCGATGCCCTGCGTCGACCCGGTCACGATGGCGGTCCGTCCGGTGAGATCGATCTGCATGGTTCCTCTCCTCTCCCCTCCCCTCCTTCTCTTGTCCGTTCTCGGTCCTCCCCCCCTCTCCTCCCCTCTCCTCCCCTTGTCCGTTCCCGGTCCCCCTCCTCGACTCTCGGATTCCCTCCCTTCTCCGTCCTCGGCTTCGGTCACTTGAACTCCGCGAACGGAGGACGGCGCCCGACGCATACACGAAAGCCCGGTCCGGCACCTCCGCGGCACCGGACCGGGCCTTCCCGGGGCTCCATCAGCCCACGGCGTGCTTCGAAATGTTGATCGGGTGCAGCCGGCTGCGCTGGACGTCCTTGCAGTACTTCACAACGCCGCTGTTGGTCACATACTTCGCCGAGACCCAGGTCGCCCGCTCCTCGCGGGTCAGGTACCAGACGGTGTTGCCACCGACGCTCTGGGTGCGGACCTTGCAGACCAGGCCGACCTGCGCACGGTGGTGGAGGTGACCCCGCACGGAGGAGTCGGTGCTGGGGTACTGACGCTGGCTCAGGCCCGTCTTGGCGGTGACCACACCAAAGGGCTTGGTGGGCCCGGGGGCCGTGTGCGCCGGGGCCGCGTGCGCCGGGGCCGCGGCCAGCAGCGTCGCGCCAAGGGCGGCGGCCGCGGTCAGTGCGCCCGCGCCGGCCGCGAGCTTCTTGCCTCGGGCCACGAGGAGGTCGGTCGTGGGCATAGGGGTCTCCTGTTCTCGACGCGCAATGCCACCCATTGCCGCGAAGTGGACATTACGCGTAAACCACTCGCGGAATGTGGTGAAACGACGAACAGGCCGCCGATCGTGTGACAGCACAAGTGCGCCCGTGACACGGGCAGTCGCCGTCCCGCGGGCACACCGGAGCGGCGGGGATCAGCCCTCGGTACCGGCGCCGTGGATCCCGAAGTGCCCTCCCTGTGGATCCCGGATCACCGCGATTCTCGGCCCCGCGGGCACATCGGTCGGGGGCACCAGCAGCATGCCCCCCGACTCGGCGGCCCGGGCGGCCGTCTCGTCGACATCGGCGACTGCGAAGTACGGCAGCCAGTGCGCCCTGACGTCGTCCGGGTAGAACTCGTCCAGCGCGCTCATCCCGCCGAAGTCGGCGCCGTCGACCCCCCATTGCGGGTAGTCCTTGTGGGTGCCCACGGTCCAGCCGAAGATCCGCGTGTAGAAGGCCTTGGCGGCCTCCTCGTCCCGGGTGGCGAGCTCGACCCAGCCGAGCGAGCCCGGTGCGTTGAACACCGCGGCGCCGGCGAACGACCGGCCCTGCCACAGCGAGAAGACCGCGCCTTCCGGGTCGGCCAGTACGGCGAAGCGGCCCAGGTCGAAGACGTCCATCGGCCCCGTGAGCCGGCGTCCGCCCGCCTCGGTGACCGCCGCGGCCTGCGCATCGGCGTCCGGGGTCGCGAACGACACGGTCCAGGCGGTCGGCTGCCCGGGGACGTGGAGCGGGGTCAGCGCGGCGACCGGGGCGGCCCCGAGGTACAGCATGGTGTAGCCGCCCGCCTCGTCGCGCGGGTCGGTCTCGGCGCGCCAGCCGAAGACCTGCCGGTAGTACACCTTGGCGGCGTCCACGTCCGACGTACCCAGCTCCACCCAGCAGGGCGCGCCGGGTGTGGGCTCAGTGATCTTCACGGTGCGTTCCGTCCCTCCGCGCCCGGCCGTGGCCGGGCGGTGCCGCGCTCGCGTCCGCACACTGCCGGTCGGCATTCGTACGCTGCCGATCGTCCGACGGGTGCGACGGGGCCGCAACCGGAGAGCCGGCAGATCACCGCAGGCGGGCGCGCAGATGGCGCAGCGAGCCGCGCGGGGCGTCGGGGGTGAGGGCCTCGGCCAGGCCGCGGGCGGCGCGCTCGGCGGCCTCGGCGGCGCGGGGCAGCAGGGCCGCCTCGTAGGCGCGTACCGCCTCGTCCGGGTCGCCGTGTCCGGCGAGGGCCCGGGCGAGTTCGTCGCCGTCGAGCATGGCGAGGCCGGCACCCGTGCCGGCGAACGGCGGCATCAGATGCGCGGCGTCGCCGAGCAGGGTCAGGCCGGGGGTGTGCGTCCAGGTGTGCGGCACCGGCAGGGCGAACAGCGGCCGGTTGGCGAACCCGCCGTCGTTGTCCCGCAGGAGCGCCAGCAGGCGTTCGTCCCAGCCCGCGAACCGGTCGAGGAGTACGGCGCGGACGGCCTCGGTGTCCGTCATCCGCACCCCGGCCTCCAGCGCCCAGTCCTGGGAGGCGCGGAAGGCGGCATAGAGGCGGATGCGGCCGCGGCTGTTGCGCCGGGCGATCAGCGCCTTACTCGCGGACTCCGCCCTCATGCTGCCGGCGCCGACCAGACGGGCGACCTCGGGATGACGGGCGTCGGCGTCCTCGAATCCGGACTCGACGAACGTGACACCGGTGTAGCGGGGGGTGGCGTCGGAGAGCATCGGCCGGACCCTGGACCAGATGCCGTCGGCACCGACGACCAGGTCGAAGGCCTCGGTGTGGCCGTCGTCGAACTCGGCCCGGTGGCGGCCGTCGCCGAGCGGATGCAGGGTGCGCAGATAGCTGCCCCAGCGCACGGTTTCGGGGGTGAGGGAGTCCAGCAGCAGCCGGCGCAGCTCGCCCCGGTCGATCTCGGGACGGCCGGGCGCACCGGGGGCGGGGGCGTACTGGAAGAGGACCCTCGCGGTGTGGTCGAGCAGCCGCACCTCCTGCCCCTCGGGGCGGGCCAGCGCGGCGAACTCCTCGTGCAGACCGGCGGCCCGCAGCGCCGCCTGACCGGTCGTCAGGTGCAACTGCAGCGTGCCGCCTTGCGGGCGGGCGCCGGCGGAGGCGTCGTGCTCGAAGACGGTGACCGGTACGCCGTTGCGCTGCAGAACGCGGGCACAGGTCAGCCCGCCGGGGCCGGCGCCGATGATCGCGATACGGGGAGTGGTGGGGGTCATGGCGCTCCTCAGGCGGGCAGGACGGCGGGGCCTCTCCCTCAGAAAAGCACATCGGTCGAAAAGCTCCATCGATGCACTTTCCGCGCAACTCGCCCCCTGCACGCGAGAGGCGTGACAGGGAAGTCGCGGTGATTCGCCGGAGTGAGCGGGGACCTGGAGGGGTAGATCACCCCAGGTCGGGGCCTCGCGACCGTCCGGCGGCGGACACTCGTCCGACAAAAAGGACAGTTGATTGTTTAACGCTGTCGCGTTTGCAGATTTAGGTATGCCTAACCTAATGTAACGACGCGTGCCGACGATCAAACCACCTGCCACCGCACCCCCTGTGCCCGATGCGCGTCCCGCCGCGAACCTCCTGCGGCGCGTCCCGCTGTTCGTGGCCGGGCTCTGTGCCCTGGCGGCCTGTACCGCCCTGAGCCTCGCCCTCGGCGCCCGGTCCGTACCGCTGTCCACCGTGTGGGACGCGCTGTCCGGCGCCGTCCACGGACGGGATGCCCTGGTGGTGACCGGACTTCGGCTGCCGCGGACCGTGGTGGCCCTCGCGGTCGGCGCGGCACTCGGCGTCGCCGGTGCGGTCGTCCAGGGCGTCACCCGCAACCCGCTCGCCTCCCCGACGACGCTCGGCATCAATGCGGGCGCGGGCTTCGCGGTGGTCACCGCGATCTATGCACTGCACCTGACCCGCCCCGGCCAGTACGTCTGGTTCGCATTCGCCGGAGCCGCGGCCGCCGCACTGTTCGCCCAGGCGCTGGCCCGGCGCGCGGGAGATCTCGACCCGGCGCGACTCGCGCTGGGCGGCACCGTCCTCCAACTCGTCCTGGTCTCCTGGACCTCGACGGTCATGCTGGCCAGCAAGCGGTCGCTGGACGAGGCCCGGTTCTGGATGGCCGGTTCGCTGGCCGAGCGCCCGCTGTCGGTGCTCTACCCGGTGCTGCCGACCCTGGCGCTGGGCCTGCTCCTCGCACTGGCCCTGGCCCCCGCCCTCAATGCGCTGGCGCTGGGCGACGATGCGGCGCAGGCGCTGGGCGTACGGGTGTCCCGGATCCGGGTGGCGGGCGGTCTGGCCGTCGTCCTGCTCGCCGCGTCGGCGGTGGCGGTGGCCGGTCCGCTGGCCTTCATCGGACTGGCCGCACCGCATCTGGTCCGCCAGCTGCTGCGCACCTCCGACCACCGGATCGTGGTGCCCGGCTGTCTGATCGCCGGTCCCCTGCTGCTGCTCGCCGCCGACATCCTCGGACGGGTCGTCATCCGGCCGTCCGAGCTGCAGGTCGGCATCATCAGCGCATTCCTCGGGGCGCCGCTGCTGGCGCTGCTGGCCCGGAAGGTGGCCCGATGACCGACCTCGCACGGAACGAGCAGCCGCTCGGCTCCCCGTCCTCCTCCCTCTCCCCCGCCCCCCGACGCGGGCGCACGGTCCGCCGGACCCTGCTGCTCGCCCTCGCCGGCCTCGTGGTGCTCGGCGTACTGGTGACGGTGTCGGTGGCCAACGGCGATATGCCGCTGCCGCCCGCCGATGCGGTCCAGGGACTGTTCGGGATCGGCGATTCCGCCACGGTGCTGGTGGTCCAGGAGTTCCGGGCCCCGCGCATGGTCGCGGCGATCGTCGCCGGCGCGGGCCTGGCGGTGGCCGGTGCCCTGCTGCAGCGGCTGTTCCGCAATCCGCTCGCCTCCCCCGATGTGATGGGGGTGACCGGCGGTGCCTCGTTCGGCGCGGTGGCGATGCTGGCCGCCGGGGCCTCACAGGCGCTGATGCCGCTGGCCGCCCTCGGTGGCGGGCTGCTGGCCGCGGTGCTGCTGGGGGTGTTCGGCTGGCGCTCCGGGGTCAGCGTGACCCGCCTGGTGCTGGTCGGTCTCGCCGTACAGGCGGGGCTGTCCGCGGCGGTGAGCTTCATGGTGGTCCGCTTCCCCACCGAGCTGGCCGGTTCGGCCCTCCAGTGGACGACGGGGTCGGTCTACGGGCGGACCTGGACCGAAGTGTGGTCCGCGGGCGGGGCGATGGCCGTGGCGCTGCTCGCCGCCTTCGCACTGCACCGCCGGCTCACGGTCCTCGACCTGGGCGACGACTCGGCGGGCGCGCTCGGTCTGCGCACCCACACCGCCCGCCTGCAGATCCTGGTCGTCGCCATCGTGCTGGCCTCGCTGGCCGCCGCGCTCACCGGCCCGGTCGCCTTTGTCGCGCTCGCCGTCCCGCACATGGTGCGGTTCCTCGCCGGGCCGCCGACCGCCGGGACGCTGGCGCTGTCCGGCCTGGCCGGCGCCGTGCTGCTGCTCGCCTCCGATCTCGTGGCGCAGTACCTGCTGCCGGTCGGCGGGCTGCCGGTCGGCGTGGTCACCGCCACGCTGGGCGCGCCGTGGCTGCTGGTGTTGATGATCCGTCAGAGCAGTTCCGTCAACAGGAGTGTCCGATGACCGCCAACCAGCTCTCCACCCAGGGCCTCGATCTGCGCTACGGCGACCGGCTGATCGTCGGCGGCCTCGACCTGGTGCTGCCCGGCGGCGCCGTCACCGCCGTCGTCGGCCCCAACGCGTGCGGCAAGTCGACCCTGTTGCGCGGGCTGACCCGGCTGCTGGCGCCGTCCGCCGGCACCGTCGCACTGGACGGTGCCGATATCCACCGGATGCCGGCGCGGGCGCTGGCCCTGCGGATGGGGCTGCTCCCCCAGCAGCCGGTCACCCCCGACGCGATCACGGTCGAGGCGCTGGTCCGGCTGGGCCGCTACCCGCACCAGCGGCTGCTGAGCCCCTGGTCGACGGCGGATCAGCAGGCGGTGGAGGAGGCGCTGCGGCGCACCGGCACCCTGGAGCTGCGCGACCAGCCCGTCGACCGGCTCTCCGGCGGCCAGCGGCAGCGCGCCTGGATCGCGCTCGCGCTGGCCCAGGACACCGAGCTGCTGCTGCTCGACGAGCCGACCACCTTCCTCGATCTGCGGCACCAGCTCGATGTCCTCGATCTGGTCGCCGCGTTGCACTCCGAGGCGGACCGCACCGTGGTGATGGTGCTGCACGACCTCGGGCAGGCGGCCCGGTATGCGGATCACCTCGTGGTCCTCAAGGACGGGCAGCTGGCGGCGGCCGGTGCACCGGCGGACGTCCTCGACGCGGAGCTGGTCAAGTCCGTGTTCGACGTGGACTGCCGGGTGATCCCCGACCCCGAGACCGGCACCCCGCTGGTCGTCCCCAAGGGCAGCGCGAAACGGCACACCGCCGTCTCCGCCTGACCCGGCCTCTCCCCCCACAGCCTCTCCCCTTTCCGCTCCCCCTCAGGAAGTTGAACCCTCATGCTGACCAGATCCACTCTTCACGGCGCCGGCCGGCTGCCGGCCGCGCTGCTCGCCGTCGTCCTGGGCACGGGCGCCCTCACCGCGTGCGGCGGCGGCACGTCCTCGGGCGGCGACGACGCGGCGAAGGGCGGCGCCGGCTTCCCGCGCACCGTCAAGAGCGCCATGGGCGGCGACGTGAAGATCCCCGCCAAGCCCAAGCGCGTGGTCGTCCTGGACACCGGTGAGCTCGACGACGTCGCCACGCTCGGCATCAAGCCGGTCGGCGCGGTCTCCCCGCACATGAAGACCGAGGGCGGCTTCCCCTCCTACCTGAAGGACGAGATCGGGGGTGTCAAGGACGTCGGTCCGCTGCTGGAGCCGAACCTGGAGAAGATCATCGCCCTGAAGCCCGACCTGATCCTGTCCTCCAAGGTCCGGCACGAGAAGATCTACGACAAGCTCCAGCAGATCGCGCCGACCGTCTTCACCGAGACCACCGGCGGTCCCTGGAAGGCCAACCTCAAGGTCCACGCCAAGGCGCTGGGTCTGGAGAAGGAAGCCGACCGGAAGCTGAAGGAGTACCAGACCCGGGCCAAGGCGCTGGGCGAGGCCATCAAGAAGAAGTACCACGGCACGATGCCGTCGGCGTCCGTGGTGCGCTTCGTCGCCGGCCCGACCCGCCTCTACCAGAAGTCCTCCTACAGCGGCGTGGTGCTGAACGACATCGGCCTGGCCCGGCCGAAGTCGCAGAGCTCGACCGACCCGGCCAAGACGATGCTCGACGTCAGCCCGGAGCAGATCGACAAGGCCGACGCGGACCTGGTGTTCGTCACCACCGCGGACACGCCGAGCAAGACCCAGCAGAAGGACGTCACGTCCAACCCGGTCTGGAAGGACCTGCCGGCCGTCAAGAAGCACAAGGTCATCAATGTGCCCGACGAGACCTGGATGTCCGGTATCGGCATCCAGGCCGCCGAGCACATGCTCGCCGACGTGGCGAAGGCCACCGGCGTGCCGCTGCCGAAGAGCTGACCCGCCCGAAACGGGGGTGGGCCGCCGTCCCCACGGCCCGCCCCCGCCCTCGATGTCCCCCGCACCACCCTTGATCCTGAAGGGCCCCGCCCATGCGGATGTATCTGCTCGCTCTCAACCCCACCGACTCGGTCACCGAGGGATTCCTCCCCGCCGCCGCCCGCCTCGGTCTCGATGTCACGCTGCTGACGGACCAGCCCGAAGCGCACCGGCGCACCGGCTGCCGGGCAGAGGTCCTGGAGTGCGACGTCCGTGACTTCCGTGCCGTCATCACCCGCATCGCCACCCACCACCCGGCCGCCGCGGTCTTCACCAACAGCGACCATCTGCAGACCCAGGCGGCCCTGGCCGCGGAGTACTTCGGGCTGCCGGGCAAGGACTGGCGGGCCGCGCTGCGCGCCAAGAACAAGGCCGAGATGCGCCGCCACCTCGCCGCGTCCGGCGCCGACACCGTGCGGTCCGCGGAGCTCGCCCCCGGGCAGGACCCCTCGGCGCTCACCGCGGCGGAGCTGCCCTACCCCTGTGTCGTCAAACCCCGCGAGGGCGTGGCCAGCGAGGACGTGATGCTGGCCGCCGGCCCCGGGGAACTGGTGGCGCGCGCCGAGGAGATACAGGCCCGGCGCCCGGAGGGGGCGCTGGTCGCCGAGGAGTTCCTGGCCGGCGAGCTCTACACCCTGGAGACCCTCGGTGACGGCCGGCTGCGCCATGTGCTGGGCGGTTTCCACACCACCCTCTCCGCGCCGCCGTCCTTCATCGAGGAGCGGCACGACTTCGTCGCCGCCCACCCGGAGCCCGTCGTCGCCCAGGTGCTGGCCCAACTCGACGCGCTGGGCGTCGGGTTCGGCGCCTGCCACACGGAGTTCGTGGTGCACGAGGGCCGGGCCCGGCTCATCGAGGTGAACTACCGCGTCATCGGCGATCAGTGCGATCTGCTGCTCGCCCGGGTCCTGGGCATCGAGCTGTTCGAGCACGTCCTGCGGACCCATCTCGGCGAGCCGCTGCCCGCCGACCTCGGTGCCCGGCAGGACGGCGCGGGCCGGGTGGAGTACGCCCTCGCCGACCGGGCCGGGACGCTCACCGCCGCCCCCGCCGCCACGGACCGCGAGACGGACGGCGTACGGCTGGCCTACCGGCCGCTGCGCGCGGTCGGCAC
Source organism: Streptomyces sp. NPDC015125 (assembly GCF_043080045.1). Taxonomy (NCBI): domain Bacteria; kingdom Bacillati; phylum Actinomycetota; class Actinomycetes; order Kitasatosporales; family Streptomycetaceae; genus Streptomyces; species Streptomyces sp. NPDC015125. The sequence continues at coordinate 132,978 of NZ_JBIBVF010000013.1, read as the reverse complement.
CGAGCACCCGCTGTACCGCACCAACCGCGACTACCTCGGTGTCCTGCGGGCCACCGGCACCGACCGCAGTGCCCTGGAGCAGGCCGCGAAGGGCTTCTTCGCCGCCGAGCGCTGGGAGATCTCGTCATGACCGTCTCCCCCGACATCACCGCCGACAACACCACCGACACGACCGCCGACACGACCGGGCCGGAGACGGCCGGGGCCGAGGAGTCCGAGCTGCTGGTGCGGGTGCTCGGTGCACTGCTCCGCGAGGACGTGGTCGGTCTGCGCACCCGCGGCACGCTGCTGGAGCGGCCGGACGGCCCCTGGCTGCGGCTGCCCGCCGGCCCGGACGCCGCTGCCCTGCTGCTGCCGCTGGGCGCGGACGGTTACCAGAGCACCCATGCCGCCCGGCTGCCACTGCTCGTCCGCGAGTCCGACGGCGCCCGGCTCACCTCGGTCGACGCGGTCCTCACCGCTCTGCGCGCGCTCGCCGACCCGGCCGACCGCCCCGGCTTCGATGCCTTCGCCGAGGAGTGCCGGCAGACCCTGGCGACGATGCGGCTGCACACCCGCACCCGGGACGAGGCCGACCGGGTACTGGCAAAGCGCCATGGCGCCGCTACCGGCGCCTGGCAGGGAGTGGACGGCGGGCTGGCGTACGACACCCTCGCCGCACGCATCGACCACCCGGTCTACCCGACCTCGCGGGGCCGCTCCGGCCTGGACGAGGACCAACTGCGGTCCTACGCCCCCGAGTTCCATCCGGAATTCCCGCTGCGCTGGCTGGCCGTACCGCGCGCCGCGATGACCGTCGCGGGCGGCACCGCGGCACTGCCCGGCTGCTGGCCGACGCCGGCGGAGCTGGAGCTGCCGCACCTCGACGACAGCCATCTCGCCCTGCCCGTCCACCCGCTGACGCTCGGCGAAGCGCTGGACGAGGCGCTGCGCGACACCGGTCTGGAGGGCGAGGCGGTGCTGTCCGGGCGCGCCCTGCTCCGCGCGGTGCCGACCCTGTCGATGCGGACCGTGGCGGTGGACGCCGACCCCCGGCTGCATCTGAAGCTGCCGCTGGCCACCGCGACGCTGGGGCTGCGCAACCGGCGCACCATCAAGCCCCGCACCCTCATCGACGGCGCCGAGGGCCAGCGGCTGCTGGACAAGGTGATCGCCCGCGAGCCGCGGTTCGCCGCATCGATCCTGCAGGCCGACGAGACGGTCTACGCGCATGCCGGCCACGAGCTGCTGGCCGTGCTGTGCCGGCGCTACCCGGCCGGGCTGGACGGCAGTGCCGTGGTGCCGATGGCCGCGCTGCTGGGCCGGGCGCCCGGCGGACGGCTGGTGATCGACGAGCTCGCCGACCGCTTCTACGGCGGTGACCCGCTGGCCCTGCTGGATGCCGTTCTCGCCCTGCTCTTCGACTGGCAGACCACCCTGTTCGGCTATGGCTTCGGCCTGGAGTCGCATCAGCAGAACATCTCGCTGGTACTGGACGAGGGGGCACACGGCACCCGGCTGCGGCTGCTGTTCAAGGACAACGACGCGCCGCGCATCAACGCCGTACGGCTGCGGGAGACCCTGGGCGAGGACGCCCCGGACCCCGCCGACTTCGCCGACCCGCGGATCTTCGCGGACCACGACCAACCGGTGCTGGACCTGTTCACCACCATCACCCTCCATCTGTGCGCGGGCTCCTACGCCTTCGGGCTGGCCCGGCACGGACGGGCACCGCTCGACCGGCTGCTGGGCCTGGTCCGCGACCGGCTCGCCGAGGCCGTCGCACGCCTCGGCACCGCGCCGGGCGGGCCCGGCGCCGCGCTGCGCGCCCACGTCCTGGACGCCCCGGAGCTGCCGGTCAAGGCGATGGTCAGCGCCGGCACCCTGCTGTCCAAGGAGCGGTCCGGCGCGGCCGACATCAACAAGCACTACACCACCGGCCCCAACTATCTGCTGCCGACGGGGATTTCCCGATGAGCCCGATGAGCCCGACGAAAACCGCCACCACCGCACGCGTCGAACCGGCCGCCGTCGAGACCAAGGTCAGCCCAGGACTCGCCCGCCGCCAGGTGTTCGCCGTGGCCGGCTGCTACTTCGTGGCCTCGTTCGCCGCGCTGGGCCTGCCGCCGTACCTCACCGAGATCCTGCCCGAGCTGGGCGACGGTGCCGCCCGCTGGGCCGGTCTGCTCTACATCGTGCCCACCATCTTCGGCGCCATCGGTGCGCCGCTGTGGGGGCGGCTCGCGGACCGGTTCGGCCGTAAACGGCTGTTGCTGCGGGCGCAGTTGGGGCTCGCCGCGGCGTTCCTGCTGGCGGGCTGGGCCGACTCGATCGGCACCTTCGCCGCCGCGCTGGTGATCCAGGGCGTACTGGGCGGCACCTTCGCCGCGTCGAACGGCTATCTGGGGGCGGCGCTGGAGGGCCATGCGCTGTCCCGGGCGCTGACGCTGATGCAGGGCAGTGCCCGCGCGGCGCTGGTGTGCGCGCCGATCGTGGTCGGCTCGCTGACGCCGTGGCTGTCGCCGCACCGCCAGTACGCGCTGCTGGCCGTGCTGCCGCTGGCCGCCGCGGCGATGCTCGCGGCGCTCCCGGAGCCGCCGCGGTCCCGCCCGGCACCACCGCAGGCCACCACCGCGGAGGCCGAGGCGGACGGAACGCCGGTGGTCGAGGCCGCAGCCGAACCTTCCGGGCGTGCCCCCGCCGCTTCCCTGCGGGCCCTGTACGCGATCGAGTTCGCCTTCGTCTTCTCCACCGTCATCTCGTTCCCGTACCTGATCTCCCTCATCAAGGAGCGCATACCCGGCACCGGACCGATGGTGTCCGGCGTCCTGTTCGCCCTGCCGCACATGTGCTACCTGATCGCCGCGATCCCGGTGCACTCGCTCTTCCGCAGCCGCCCCCGGGCGGGCATAGCGCTCGGCTTCGGCTGTATCGCGCTGGGCCTGGCCGGGCACGGCATCGCCGACTCGCTCACCTCGTTCATCGCGGTGCGTCTGGTGCTCGGCGCCGGCCTCACCCTGGGCCTGGTCTGTATGTCGGTGCTGGCCGCCGACTGCGCCAAGGGCCGTGCCCCCGGCGGGCTGTTCGGCTCGATCGAATTCTTCTCCAAGGCCGGCGCGGTCGCCGCCGGGGTGGCCGCCGCGGTCGGCAACGACTGGTTCGGCCCCACCGCGCCCGTCCTGACCGGCACCGCGATAGCGCTGGTCACCGTGTTGGCGACCGCCGCCCCCCGCCTTCCCCGTACTCTCCGCACCCGCAGGAGCCTGTGATGCCCTCGCTGACCAATTCACCCGCCCCCGCCGCGGCCTGCGCCGCCCCCGCCACTCTGCCCAGCGCGGACCAGGCCGTGGCACACACCCTGCTCAACTGCCTGCTGCGGGAGGTGTCCGGACCCGAGCACCAGACCGCCGTCGACCACGGCCGGCTGCTGCTGCGGCTGCCGCGGCGCGGCGTGCTGCTGCGGGTCGCGCTGCGCCGTACCTCGCTGCTCGGCGCGCACCGGTTCACCGGCCCGGTGTCCGAGCAGACCGCCGACGGCTGGGCCGAGGTCGGCTGGCGCCGGCTGGCCGAGTACGTACACGCCGAGCTGTCGCTGCGCACCGGCGTCGACAACGAGGAGTTCCTGGCGCAGATCACCTCCAGCCACCAGGCCGTCTCGGCGGCGCTGGCGGCCCGTACGGAGCAGGGCGCCGCCGCCGGCCCGGCCGATGCGGACGACTGGCAGGCCGCCTACGTCACCTCCGAGCAGTCGCTGATCCTCGGCCACCGCTTCCACCCGACCCCCAAGGCCCGCACCGGCGACCCCACCGCCTGGCAGTCCTACGCCCCCGAGACCGGGGCCGTCTTCCCGCTGCTGCTGCTCGCCGTACGCGAGGAGCTGATCGCCGAGGAGGGGTCCGGCGACGGTGCCACCGACCCGCTGGACGCGCTGCACGCCGACGTCCCGGACGGCTACCGGCTGCTGCCCGTCCACCCCTGGCAGTACGAGCTGCTGCGCGACCACGCGGGCCTTCAAGAGGCGCTGGACCGCGACGACATCCGCGTCCTGGGAAGCAGCGAAACGCCGTTCGCCGCCACCGCGTCGGTGCGCACGCTCTACGACGGCGACGCGTTCTTGAAGTTCAGCCTGAACGTCCGCATCACCAACTGCCTCCGCAAGAACGCCAGTTACGAGCTGTCCGGGGCCGTGGCCCTCACCCGGCTGCTGGCGCCCGCGCTCGCCGATCTCGCCACCCGGTTCCCCGGCGCGGCGGTGCTCCGGGAGCCCGCCTACCGCAGCCTCGCCCTGCCCGGCGCGGACGGCCGCCCGGACACCGAGCTGCTGGAGGGCTTCGGCGTCATCGTCCGCGAGGGCCTGTCCCAGCGGCTGCTGCCGGGCACCACCCCGCTGCTGGCGGGCGCGGTCGCCGACGAGTACCCCAGCAGCCCCGCGCACATCTCCCGCCTCCTGGACGGCGCCGGTCCGCAGGCCGCGCTGGAGTGGTGGGCCGCCTACCTCAACCTGCTGCTGCCGCCGGTGCTCGCCGCCTACTTCGACCACGGTCTGGTGCTGGAGCCGCATCTGCAGAACGTGCTGGTCTGCGTCGACGGCGACGGGATGCCCGCCCAGGTCCTCTTCCGCGACCTGGAGGGCACCAAGCTCGTCCCCGAGCACCACGCCGACCTGCTGGCCTCGCTGCCCGAGCAGATCGCGGCGCCGATGACCTACGACGCCCAGCGCGGCTGGGACCGCGTGGTGTACTGCCTGCTGGTCAACCACGTCGCCGAAATGCTCGCCGCGCTCGCCGACCTGCACCCGGACACCGAGACGGAGCTGTGGGCGCAGGTCCGCCGCACCCTGCAGACCCACGCGGACCGGTACGGCTGCCCGCCGCGGCTGGCCGCCCTGCTGGCCGGCGTCCCGCTGCCCGCGAAGGCCAATCTGCTCACCCGCTGGGAGCGCAAGGCCGACCGTGAGGCCGGCTATGTCCTGCTGCCCTCGCCGCTGGCCGAGGCCGTTCTGTCGGGCGCCGTGCGTACCGACGACACCACCCCCTGGAGCGCACGATGACCACTCCCGCCCCCGCCCTCACCCCGGGCGTCCGCGACCGCACCCTGGCCCTCGCTCCCGAGGAGCTGCCCGCCTACCTCTACGACCTGACGGCGCTGCGCGCGCATCTGGCCGAGGTCCGGGCCGCACTGCCCGAGCGCGTCGAGCTGTACTACGCGGCCAAGGCCAACCCGGAGGCGGAGATCCTTCAGGCGCTGCGCCCGTACGTGGACGGCTACGAGGTCTCCTCGGGCGGCGAGCTGGCGCACGTCGGCAAGGCCGTGCCGGACGCGCCGCTCGCCTTCGGCGGACCGGGCAAGACGCCCGCCGAGGTCACCCAGGCGCTGGAGCTGGGTGTGCAGCGCTTCCACGTGGAGAGCGTGTACGAGCTCCACATGCTCGCGAGCCTGGCCGGCCGCCTGGCGCCACAGCGCCGTATCGCGGTGCTGGCCCGCTTCAACCTGCCGGTCGACGACGGTTCCCTGGACGGCAGTTCGCTCGCCATGGGCGGCCGCCCCACCCCCTTCGGCCTGGACCCCGCGCAGGCCGGTGAGGTCGTCACGCTGCTCACCGACGGCACCTACCCGCAGCTCGAACTCCGCGGCATCCACGCCCACTTGGCCAGCGGCCTGGAGGCACCCGAGCAGCTCGCCGTGTCGGAGGCCGTGGTCACCTGGGCCGCCGGGCTGGCCGCGCACCACCGGATTCCGCTCACCGAGGTGACCATCGGCGGCGGGATGGCCGTCGACTACGCCGCCCCGGAGCGCCGGTTCGACTGGGCGGCGTTCGGTGCGGGCCTGGCGCGGCTCGCCGACGCCCACCCCGGCTTCACCCTGCGCATCGAGCCCGGGCGTGCGCTGACCGCGTACTGCGGCTGGTACGCCACCGAGGTGCTGGATGTGAAGCACAGCCACGGCGAGGAGTTCGCCGTGGTCCGCGGCGGCACCCACCATCTGCGCACCCCCGCGACCAAGGGCCACGACCAGCCCTGCACGGTCCTGCCGTCCGACGCGCCCTGGCCGCACCCCTGGCCGCGGTCGGCGGCGCAGAGCGGCCGGGTCACCGTCACCGGTCAGCTGTGCACCCCCAAGGACGTCCTCGCCCGCAACGTCCCGGCGCCGGGGCTGCGGGCCGGTGACCGGGTGGTCTTCGGGGTCGCCGGGGCGTACGCCTGGAACATCTCGCACCACGACTTCCTGATGCATCCGCGTCCCGGCTTCCACTTCCTCGGCGCCGGGGAGCCCGGTGCGGCCGGGGAGCCCGGTGCGGCCGGGGAGGTCTGAGATGCTCCGCCCCAACCAGGTCCGGCGCGGGCTCGCCGCGGGCGAGGAGGTGTACGGGCTGTTCAGCACGCTGCCCGAGCCCACCATGGTCGAGATGATCGGCTGCGCCGGCTACGACTTCGTCATCCTGGACACCGAGCACACCCTCGTCGACCCGCAGCGGCTGGAGAACCTCATCAGGGCCGCCGAGACGACCGGGCTCACGCCCTTCGTCCGGGTCCCCGAGGCCGATCCGGGCGCCGTGCTGCGCGCCCTGGACGCCGGGGCGATGGGCATCGTCGTCCCGCACGTCCGGTGCCGCGCGGACATCGACGCCACGATCCGCGCCGCCCGCTACGCGCCCGAGGGCATGCGCTCCCTCAACGGCGGCCGGGGCCCCGGCTTCGGCAGCATCGACCCGGCCGAGTACCTCCGCCGGGCCAACGCGGAGATCATGATCGTGGCGCTCATCGAGGACGCCGAGGGGGTCGAGGCGATCGACGAGATCCTCTCCCCCGGCGGCGTCGACCTGGTCCTGCCAGGACCCGGCGATCTCTCCCAGTCGTACGGGGTGCCCTGGCAGGTCCGGCACCCCCGCGTCCGGGAAGCGGTCCGGAGCCTGAGCGACGCCTGTGGCCGCCACTCCGTTCCCTTCTGCGCCATGTCCACCACGCCGGAGCGCCGCGCCGAGTGGCGCGCCGACGGCGTCCGGGCCTTCGTGGTGGGCGAGGACCGCGATCTGACGGCGCGGGCGCTGCGGGGACATCTGGAGCGGACCGCCGGGCGGGACTGACGGCAACTCCTTCGGCGGTACCCGCCCGGGCTCCGGGCGGGTAACTGATGACCGGGTAACCGATCGTCCGAAGGAGCTGAGCGGGACATGGCCCAGAACACAGCATTCATGATCGCGGGAGCGGGGCTGGCCGGCGCGAAGGCCGCGGAGACACTGCGGGCGGAGGGCTTCGACGGCCCCGTTCTGCTGCTGGGTGACGAGAGCGAGCGTCCCTACGAGCGTCCGCCGCTGTCCAAGGGCTATCTGCTGGGCACCTCCGAGAAGGAGAAGGTGTACGTCCACCCGCCGCAGTGGTACGCCGAGCACGACGTCGATCTGCGCCTTGGCAACGCCGTCACCGCCCTCGACCCGGCCGGCCACGAGGTGACGCTCGCCGACGGCAGCAGGCTGGGCTACGCCAAGCTGCTGCTGGCCACCGGCTCCACACCGCGCCCGCTGCCGGTACCCGGCGCCGACCTCCAAGGGGTCCACACGCTGCGGCGCCTGGCGGACAGCGACCGCCTCAAGGAGGTCTTCCGGACCGCGTCCCGGATCGTGGTGATCGGCGGCGGCTGGATCGGTCTGGAGACCACGGCCGCCGCGCGGGCGGCCGGCGCCGAGGTGACCGTGCTGGAGGCGGGGCCGCTGCCCCTTCTGGGGGTGCTGGGCCGCGAGGTCGCCCAGATCTTCGCCGATCTCCACACCGAGCACGGCGTCGCGCTGCGCTGCGGCACCCAGGTCACGGAGATCACCGGCACGGACGGCAGGGTGGACGGGGTACGGCTGGCCGACGGCACCCGGATCGCGGCCGATGCGGTCATCGTCGGCATCGGGATCACCCCCAACAGCGAGCCGGCCGCGGCGGCCGGACTCAAGGTCGACAACGGGGTCGTCGTGGACGAGCAGCTGTGCTCCTCCCACCCGGACATCTACGCCGCCGGCGATGTCGCCAACGCCTACCACCCCCTCCTGGGCAGGCACCTCCGCGTCGAGCACTGGGCCAACGCCCTCCACCAGCCGCAGACCGCCGCCAAGGCCATGCTGGGCCAGGAGGTCCGCTACGACCGGCTGCCGTACTTCTTCACCGACCAGTACGACCTGGGCATGGAGTACACCGGATACGTCGAACCGAAGGGGTATGACCGGGTCGTCTTCCGCGGCGACACCGCTGCCCGGGAGTTCATCGCGTTCTGGCTCTCCGGCGGCCGGGTGCTGGCCGGGATGAATGTGAACGTCTGGGACGTCACCGATCCGATCCGGGCCCTGGTGGCGAGCGGCCAGGCCGTGGACCCCGACCGGCTCGCCGATACGGACGTACCGCTGGAGGCGCTCCTTCCCTGAGCGGCGGCCGCCGGCCGTCCTCACGGGGCGCGGCCGGCGACTGTGTGGCCGCCGTAACGACGGGTGATCACTCGACGTGACACCCGGTTAACGGGCGATTCATACCGTGGGCGGAGCATCCGACCACGAAGGGGACCACCCGTGACCGCACCGGAACCGCCGGCCGAGAGCCTCACGCAGGTGCGGACGGCATGCTCGTACTGCGGCGTCGGCTGCGGGATCGTGCTGGATGTCGCGACGGGCCCCGACGGGCGGCGGACGGTCCGCAAGGCGGCCGGCGACAAGGCCCACCCGGCGAACGGCGGGCGGCTGTGCACCAAGGGCGCGACCAGCGCCGAGCTGCTCGCCGCGCCGGGGCGGCTGTCGACCGCTCTGGTGCGCGCGGACCGCGGCGACGAGCCGGCGGCCGAGGCGATGGACACGGCGATCAAGCGGACCGCCGGGCGGCTGCGGAAGATCGTCGACGAGCACGGCCCGGATGCCCTCGCCCTCTACGTCTCGGGGCAAATGACCCTGGAAGCCCAGTACTTGGCGAACAAGCTCGCCAAGGGCTTTGTGCGCACCCGGCACATCGAGTCCAACTCGCGGCTGTGCATGGCGAGCGCGGGCAGCGGCTACAAGCTGTCGCTGGGCGCGGACGGCCCGCCCGGCTCGTACCAGGACTTCGAGCACGCCGAGGTCTTCTTCGTCATCGGCTCGAACATGGCCGACTGCCACCCGATCCTCTTCCTGCGGATGCGGGAACGGGTGAAGGCGGGCGCCAAGCTGATCGTGGTCGATCCACGGCGCACCGCCACCGCCGCCAAGGCCGATCTGTTCCTGCAGATCGCGCCGGGTACCGATCTGGCGCTGCTCAACGGCCTGCTGCACCTGCTGGTCGAAAACGGCGCCGTCGACACGGAGTTCATCGCCGAGCACACCGAGGGCTGGGAGGCGATGCCGGACTTCCTCCGCGACTATCCGCCCTCGGTGGTCTCGGAGATCACCGGGATACCGGAGGCGGACCTCCGCCGGGCCGCGGAGTGGATCGGCGCCGCGGGCGACTGGATGAGCTGCTGGACCATGGGCCTGAACCAGAGCACCCACGGCACCTGGAACACCAACGCGCTGATCAACCTGCATCTGGCGACCGGTGCGATCTGCCGTCCCGGCAGCGGCCCCTTCTCGCTCACCGGCCAGCCCAATGCGATGGGCGGCCGCGAGATGGGCTACATGGGGCCGGGCCTGCCCGGCCAGCGCTCGACGCTGGTGGCCGGGGACCGGGCCTTCACCGAAGAGCTGTGGGGCCTTGCGGCGGGGACGCTGCGGGCGGACGAACCCGGCCGGGGAACCGTCGAGATGTTCCGGCGAATGGCGGACGGGGACATCAAGGCGTGCTGGATCATCTGCACCAACCCCGTCGCCTCGGTCGCCAACCGCCGGACGGTCATCGAGGGACTGGAGGCGGCCGAGTTCGTCGTCTCGCAGGACGTCTTCGCGGAGACCGAGACCCATGCGTACGCCGATGTGGTGCTGCCGGCCGCCATGTGGGCCGAGTCCGAGGGCGTGATGGTCAATTCGGAGCGCAATCTGACGCTGGTGCGGCAGGCCGCCGATGCCCCCGGCGAGGCCTGGCCGGACTGGCGGATCATCGCCCGGATCGCCTGCGAGATGGGGTACGGGGACGCCTTCGGCTATGAGAGCGCGGAGGAGATATTCGAGGAGATCAAGCGCGCCTGGAACCCGCAGACCGGCTATGACCTGCGCGGGGTGAGCTACGAGCGGCTGCGGCACACCCCCGTGCAGTGGCCCAGCGCGGCCGCCGACGGCCCCGACCGCAATCCGGTGCGCTACCTCAACGACGGCAGCAGCCAGACCCTTCAGGAGCGGCCGGACGGCACCCGACCCCGGCTTTCCTTCCCCACCGCCAGTGGCCGGGCCGCCTTCTTCGCCCGTCCGCACCTTCCGGCGGCCGAGCTGCCCGACGACGACTTCCCGTATGTGCTGAACACCGGACGGCTGCCGCACCAGTGGCACACCCTGACCAAGACCGGCAAGGTCGCCAAGCTGAACAAGCTCAACCCGGGCCCGTTCGTGGAGCTCCATCCGGACGATGCCCGGGCGCTGGGCATCGCGGAGGGCGACACCGTCGAGGTCGCCTCGCGACGCGGACGGGCGGTGCTGCCCGCCGTGCCGACCGACCGGGTACGGCCCGGGAACTGTTTTGCGCCCTTCCACTGGAACGATCTGTTCGGCGAGTACCTCAGCGTCAATGCGGTCACCCATGACGCGGTCGATCCGGTCTCCTTCCAGCCCGAGTTCAAGGTGTGTGCGGTGTCGTTGGCCAGGGTGGCGGGCGAGGCGGGGCACCGGCCGGGAGGGGCGGGCGCGGCGCATACGGGCGGCGGCGCGCCCGAGACCGGTACGGGTAAGGACTCCGGCACGGGCCAGGACTCCGGCACGGGCCCCGGCACGGGCCGGGGCCCCGGCACCCAGGGGACGGTGGCGGCGCTGTCCGACGTGTTCCGGCTCGCCGGTTCCGCCCCGCCGGTGCTGGCCGACCACGAACGCCGCTACCTCTCCGGCTTCCTCGCCGGGCTGGGCTCCGGAACCGCTGCCGGCACGCCCGTGCTGCCCGCCGAGGCGCCCTTCGGTCCGGAGAGCGCGCTGTGGGTCAACGGCGTGCTGGCCGGGATGTTCTCGCGGGCACCGGATGCCCGGCCGTCGACGGCGGCGGACCCGGCGCATGCCACCACCGCCACGGCCGATGCCCCGCCCGCACGTACGGTCCTTGTCCTCTGGGCCTCCCAGACCGGCAACGCGGAAGAGGCCGCCGCCGACACGGCCCGGCGGCTGCAGGGCAGGGGGCGGGACGCGACGCTGCTGAGCATGGCCGACAGCGCACCGGCCACCCTGCCCCGCGGCACCGATCTGCTCCTGGTCACCAGCACCTTCGGTGACGGCGACGCCCCCGACAACGGGGCCGGGTTCTGGGAGACCCTCAACGCGCCGGACAGCCCGCGGCTGGACGGCGTGCGCTACTCCGTCCTCGCGCTCGGCGACTCCTCGTACGACGATTTCTGCGGCCACGGCCGCCGGCTCGACGCCCGGCTCGCCGAGCTGGGCGCGGTGCGGCTGGCACCGCGCACGGACTGCGAACCGGACTACGAGCAGCCGGCGGGGCAGTGGCTCGACCAGGTCCTCACGGCCCTGGAGTCCGGCGCGAAGCCGGACGCGAAGCCGGACGCGAAGCCGGACGAAGGTGCGGACGGAGGTGCGGGCGAAGGTGCGGACACCGGCACCGCCGGGGCCCCGGCCGCCGGGGCACTCGCACCGGAGGCCGCCCCGGCCCCCGCCGCCCCGGCCCCTGCCCGCCCCTCCAAGGCCGCGCCCACCACGGTTCGTCTCGTCGGCAATCAGCTGCTCAGCCGCCCCGGGGCCGCCAAGGAGGTACGGCAGTTCTCCTTCGACACCCGTGACGACGACGGCAGCCCCCTGGACTACGAGGTCGGCGACGCGCTCGGCGTACTGCCGCAGAACTGCCCGGACCTCGTCGCGGAGTGGCTGGCCGTCACCGGCCTCGACCCCGCCGCCGCCGTCGACCTCGCGGGCCTCGGCACGGTGCCGCTGGGCGAGGCCCTGCACCGCCATCTCGACATCGCCCGGATCACCCCCGGGCTCCTCCGGCTGATCGCCGAACGCACCGGTGACCGCGTCCTGAAGAAGCTGCTGCGGCCGGACAACAAGGGCGAGTTGGCCCAGTGGGCCTGGAGCCGGCAGGCCGTCGACGTCCTCGCCGAACACCCGGTACGGGCCGGTGCGGCACAGTGGGCCGGTGTCCTCACCCGCCTGCAGCCGCGGCTGTACTCCATCTCGTCGAGCCCGCTGACCGATCCCGCCCTGGTCCGGCTGACGGTCTCCGTGGTCCGCTACGAGAACCGCCGGGGGCACCCGCGCAAGGGCGTCGCCTCCACCTTTCTGGCCGATGCCGAGCCCGGGTGCCCGGTGCCGGTGTTCGTCCAGCGCGCCGCCCACTTCCGGCCGCCGGCCGATCCGGCCACCCCGATGGTGATGGTGGGCCCCGGCACCGGCGTCGCGCCCTTCCTCGGCTTCCTCGACGAGCGGCGGGCCCGCGGCCACCGCGCCCCCAACTGGCTCTTCTTCGGCGAGCAGCGCCGGACCACGGACTTCTACCACGAGGAGGAACTCGGCCGGCTGCGCCGCGACGGGCTGCTCACCCGGCTGGACACCGCCTTCTCCCGCGATCAGCGCGCCAAGGTCTACGTCCAGGACCGGATGCGCGAACACGGCGCCCAGCTGTGGTCCTGGCTCCAGGACGGCGCCCATTTCTATGTGTGCGGCGATGCGTCCCGGATGGCCAAGGACGTCGACCGTGCGCTGCGGGACATCGCCGTCGCACACGGCGGTCTGGCGAAGGAGTCGGCGGCCGGTTACGTCAAGCAGCTCGCAGCGGAGAAGCGCTACGTCCGCGACGTGTACTGAGACGTGTACTGAGACGTGTACTGAGCGGCCGGTTCGGCCGGCCCGGGGCACGCCCGCTGCGTTTCCCCTGTCCCGCTGCCTTCTTCTGTCTCGTGAACGGAGCGTTTCACGAACGCACCCACGGGTCATTTCCTGAACGGGCCGACCGGAGGCATTGGACGGACGATGGGGAGGAAGGAGAGTTCCATGACCTTGACGACCGTCCACGCCATGACCACCGAACCGACGCCCAGGGGGCCGGGGCCCGTGCCGAGTGACCCGCACCCGGTGCCGCACGACCCGGTGCCGGCCGAGCCGGAACCGGAGGAGCCCGGCCCGGACCCGGAGGAGCCCCCCGGCGCGGAGCCGGGCGACCACCCGGCCCCCGAGCCACCCGACTGAACGGGGACGCCACCGGTTGCACGCCACCACAGGGAGATGAGCATGCACGGTACGGAGAACTCGGCAGGGGCGGGGACGAGCGGGGAGCCGGCGGCGCCGGGGCCCCTCGACGCCGCCGAGCTGCACCGTCTCGACGCCCACTGGCGGGCCGCCAACTATCTGGCCGCCGGACAGATCTATCTGATGGCCAATCCGCTGCTGACGGCGCCGCTGCGACCCGAGCACATCAAACCGCGGCTGCTGGGCCACTGGGGCACCTCGCCCGGCCTGAACCTGGTGCACACCCACCTCAACCGCGTCATCAAAGCCCGTGAGCTGGACGCCCTGTGCGTGTGGGGGCCGGGGCACGGCGGCCCGGCCGTGGTGGCCAACTCCTGGCTGGACGGCACGTACTCCGAGACCTATCCCGATGTCACCCGGGACGGCGAGGGCATGGCCCGGCTCTTCCGGCAGTTCTCGTTCCCCGGCGGGGTGCCGAGCCATGTCGCCCCGGAGACTCCGGGGTCGATCCATGAGGGCGGTGAGCTGGGCTACTCCCTCACCCATGCCTACGGCGCCGCGTTCGACAACCCGGAGCTGTTCGTCGCCTGCGTGGTGGGTGACGGCGAGGCGGAGACCGGGCCGCTCGCGGCGTCCTGGCACGCCACGAAGTTCCTGGACCCGGTGCACGACGGCGCGGTGCTGCCCGTGCTGCACCTCAACGGCTACAAGATCGCCAACCCGGCGGTGCTCGCCCGGATCCCGCGGGACGAGCTGGACGCCCTGCTGCGCGGCTACGGTCACGATCCGATCCATGTCGCGGGCGACGACCCGGCGACGGTCCATCAGGCGCTGGCCGCCGCCATGGACGATGCACTGGACCGGATCGCCGCCATCCAGCACCGGGCCCGCACCGAAGGGGGGACGGAGCGCCCCCGCTGGCCCGTGATCGTGCTCCGTACGCCCAAGGGCTGGACCGGTCCGCACGAGGTCGACGGGAAGCCCGTCGAAGGGACCTGGCGCGCCCACCAGGTACCGCTGCCCGGCGTACGCGACAACGCGGGGCATCTGCGGCAGCTGGAGGAGTGGCTGCGTTCGTACCGTCCGGAGGAGTTGTTCGACGACGAGGGCCGGCCGCGCCCCGACGTGCTCGCGTGTGTGCCCGAGGGAGCGCGCCGGCTGGGCGCCTCACCGCACGCCAACGGCGGTCTGCTGCTGCGCGATCTGCCCGTCCCGCCACTGGAGCGGTATGCGGTGGAGGTCGGCAAGCGCGGCAGCGAACTGCACGAGCCGACCCGGGTGCTGGGCGGACTGCTGGCAGCGGTCATGGAGGCCACCGCCGAGCGCCGCGACTTCCGTGTCGTGGGCCCCGACGAGACCGCCTCGAACCGCCTGGAGGCGCTCTACGACATCACCGGCAAGGCCTGGCAGGCCGCCACACTCGACACCGACGAGCACCTCGCGCACGACGGCCGGGTCATGGAGGTGCTCTCCGAGCATCTGTGCCAGGGTTGGCTGGAGGGCTATCTGCTCACCGGCCGGCACGGGCTCTTCTCCAGCTACGAGGCGTTCGCGCACATCGTCGACTCGATGGTCAACCAGCACATCAAATGGCTGCGGACCTCGCGCCGGCTGCCCTGGCGGCGGCCCATCGCCTCACTGAACTACCTGCTGACCTCCCATGTCTGGCGGCAGGACCACAACGGCTTCTCGCACCAGGACCCCGGCTTCGTCGACCACATCCTCAACAAGAGCCCGGAGGTGGTGCGGGTCTATCTGCCGCCGGACGCCAACACCCTGCTCTCGGTGGCCGATCATGCACTGCGCAGCCGCGACTACGTCAATGTGATCGTGGCCGGCAAACAGCCGAGCTTCGACTGGCTCAGCCTGGACGAGGCCCGCGCCCACTGCGCGCGCGGCGCCGGTGCCTGGGAATGGGCGGGCACCGAGGACGGCACCGTTGCCCAGGCTCTCGGCTCCGCTCGAACAGGGGAGACTCCCACCCCCGATGTGGTGCTGGCCTGTGCCGGTGACGTGCCCACGCAGGAGATCCTGGCGGCGGCCTCCCTGCTGCGCCGGCATCTGCCGGAGCTGACGGTGCGGGTGGTCAATGTCGTCGACATGGCCCGGCTGCTGCCGTCGGGAGAGCATCCGCACGGCATGCCCGACCCCGAGTACGACGCCCTGTTCACCCGCGACAAGCCGGTCGTCTTCGCCTACCACGGCTACCCGTGGCTGATCCACCGGCTCTGCTACCGCCGCGCCGGCCACGCGAATCTGCATGTCCGCGGCTATCGGGAGGAGGGCACCACGACCACGCCCTTCGA
Source organism: Streptomyces sp. NPDC015125 (assembly GCF_043080045.1). Lineage (NCBI taxonomy): Bacteria > Bacillati > Actinomycetota > Actinomycetes > Kitasatosporales > Streptomycetaceae > Streptomyces > Streptomyces sp. NPDC015125. The sequence continues at coordinate 117,426 of NZ_JBIBVF010000013.1, read as the reverse complement.
CATGGTCGTGCGCAACGATCTCGACCGGTACCGGCTGGTGATGGATGTGATCGACCGGGTCCCGGGCCTCGGGGTGCACGCCGTCGCGCTGCGGCAGGCGATGGCGGATGTCCGTACCCGCCACCACGCCTGGATCCGGGAACACGGCACCGATCTGCCGGAGGTCACCGACTGGACCTGGGCGAGCTGACGGCATCCGGCCGAACATGCGGGACACCACCCCCACGCAGCAGGCCGAGGCGAAGGCGGCGCCGTTCCGTGGGGCGCAATCCCACGGAACGGTGCCGCTCCGCACCACATACACCACCCTGGCCGGGCGGCTACGATCGCTCCGGCTGTCCAACCGACGACGGGGAGGCCACGCTTGTCCCGGCACGCTGAGACTGCGCATCACTCCACCGGCCGACCGGACCAGGACGAGGGCAAGGACCAGGAGGACAGCCGGACCGCGGTCACCGTTTTCGTGGCGCTCGGCGCCAATCTGGTGATCGCCCTCGCCAAACTGCTCGGCGGGCTGTTCGCGGGCTCGCCCGCGCTGCTCTCCGAGGCCGCGCACTCGGTGGCCGACAGCCTCAACGAGATCTTTCTGCTCGCCTCGCTCAAGCGCAGCACACGCGCGCCCGACAGCAAACACCCCTTCGGCTACGGGAAGGAGCGGTACTTCTGGTCCCTGCTCGCCGCCGTCGGCATCTTCGTCATGGGCGGCTGCTTCTCCGTCTTCCAGGGCATCGAGGCGCTGCGCTCGGGCAGCTCGGAGAGCCATACGGGCTATGTGGTCGGCCTCGTCGTGCTGGCCGTCGCGCTGGTCGCGGAGGGCTCCTCACTGGTCCGCGCCGTGCTGCAGGTGGCCGGCCAGGCGCGGCAGACCGGCCGGAGCATCCGGGAGGCGATCCGCTCGGCCGACGACCCCGCGCTGCGGACGGTACTGGCCGAGGACTCGACGGCGTGTTTCGGTGTGCTGGTCGCCATGGCCGGCCTGGGACTTCACATGATCACCGGCAAGGTCCAGTGGGAGGCCTGGGCGTCCATGCTCATCGGTGCGCTGCTGGTGTTCGTCGCCTACCAGCTCGCCAAGGAGTCGCGGGGCCAGATCATCGGTGAGGCCGCCGACCCGGCTCTGCGCCGGGCCCTCCTGGAGTTCCTGGAGGCGCAGCCGGAGATCGACACCGTGACCACCCTGCTGTCGATGCGGCTGGGGACCCGGTCGACGCTGGTCGCGGCCCGTGTCGACCTCGCCGCCGGCCTGGACAGCGAGGAGGTCGAGGAGGTCCTGGTACGGCTGAAGAGCACTATCCGGGAGAGGTGGCCGATCGCCGACCAGGTCTTCCTGGACGTCACGGATGCCTCGCCGAGGGACCGGGAACGGGCCCGGCAGGAGCGGCGGCAGCTCGACCAGGCGGTGGACGACGAGCCCGGGTAGGAGGCCGGCCGGGCAGGAGGGGCGGCCCGGGCAGGAGGGGCGGCGCGGGAGGGGTGAGGCGCGCGGCCGTGGCCCCGCCTGCTCCAGGACACCGGCGACATCCTGCAACGACCAACTCTGCGCGGTGAGTTGTGGGTCATCGAGCCGGGGTTACCCGCTCCTGGTTCGCCGTAGGCTCGCGCGTCCGGGTGAGGGGGTGCGCGGTGCGCCCGTCCGCCCCCCGTCTCGCCGAGTGCCCCCCGCCGTCGCAGAGTGGGGACGTACGCCGGGCAGCCGGTTCGTGCGGAGCACTTCGCACGGCCGACGTTCGTGCGGAGCACTTCGCATGGTCGGCGCAGGACCGGCAAGGAGACCAGCATGCCGCGCGGAGCGAGCGTGCAGCGCTCGGCCGCCGAGGAGCGACGCGTGAGGAGCACATGACGGTGCGACAGCCACCAGGACCGCCAGGGCCCACCCATCCGGATCCGGTGCCGCCCACACCGGGCCCGGGACCCGGACCGCCCGGACCCACGCCGGGCCCGGCGCCCGGCCCCGTCCCCGCCCCGGGACCCGATCCGGTGCCACCTCCGGTGCCGGCGCCCGAACCGGACCCGGTCCCGCCCCACCCGGCGCCGCCGACTCCGGGACCGGAGCCGGGCCCCGCGCCCGGTCCGGTCCCTGCGCCGGGCATCGGCACGGCGGCCCGGACCACCACGCCATCGGGCTGACCGGCACCGACGGACCGGCACCGACGGGCAGGCATCGACAGGCAGGCACCGACAGACGCCGTCCGGCGCCACCCCGGCCTCCGGGGAGCCGGATGGGCCCGTGGGACGCTCCGCCGCCGGGGCGGAGCCGGGGAATGCCGGAAGACCTGACGAGGCGCTACCGGCATTCCCGTACGGGATCGCTAGGCTCGGCAGGTGGGCCATTCCGAGGAGCGCGCCGAAGGTGCGGGACCGTTCACCACCCGGCTGACCTGGCGCCTCGAAGCAGGCGACACCGCCATCTGGGAGTCGCGGGCGGCCCGCAAACGCGGGACGCTCGCGGTGCGGCCCGCCGGGGCCACCCGGACCCGCGCGCGGCGCGCCGACGCCGTGGCACTGGTCCGGCTGCGCAGGCTCAACGGCATCGCCGCGGTCTCCTTCCTTCTCGGCGGGGCGCTGTTCGCCCTCGGTGCGGCGCTCGCCCAGTTCAGCGCCGGACGACCGACCGTGACCGCCACGATCTACTTCGTCGGCGGCGCGTTCTTCACCCTCGGCGGCTATGCCTCACTCGTCCAGGCCATCAACGCACCGCGCCGGGAGGGTACGGCGGGTGCGCTCACCACGCACCGCTTCCGCTGGTGGAGCTACGAACCCGGCCGGATCGACTGGGTGACCACCTTCGTGCTGTTCGCCGGGACACTGGTGTTCGGCATCAATCTGCTGGATTCCTTTCTGCAGGGCCTCACGGCCCGGCAGATGAACCGCCTGGTCTGGGCACCCGACATGATCGGCTGCCTGCTGTTCCTGATTTCCGGGCAACTGGCGGTCACCGAGGTCTGCCATCGCCCGCTGTGCCTCCACCGGCGCAGTCTCGGCTGGTGGATCGTCGCGGTCAATCAGCTCGGTTCCGTGCTCTTCATGGTGGCCGCGGTGGCCGCTTTCACCCGACCGGAGACCGGAAGCCTGGTCAGCGTCGGGATCGCCAATTGGGGGACCCTCACGGGAGCGCTGTGCTTCGCGGGGGCCGGGGTGCTCCAGGCCTTCGAACATCCCTGACATGCGGCCGACCGGTACCTGTGTAAACGTGGAATCTGCTGTACCGACGGTCGGCAGGTCCGGTTCGGACGGCCAGGTTTCTCAAGTGAGGAGTGACCCATGGCCACTCAGAAGCACAGCGTGAGCGGATGGACAGCTTTCGCCGCAGTTCTGATGATCTTCGGTGGCGCCATGGCCTTCCTGGAGGGCATCTCCGCCATCGCGCAGGACCACCTCTTCGTCACCACGCGGAACTATGTGTTCTCGTTCAGCCTCACGGGCTGGGGCTGGATCCACCTCATCCTGGGCATCATCATCCTCCTCGCGGGTGTCGCACTGCTCGCCACCGGCGCGATGTGGGCGCGGGTGCTCGGTGTCATCCTGGCGGGCTTCGGTGCGCTGGCGAACTTCCTGTGGATCCCCCACTACCCGTTCTGGGCCATCGTGCTGGTCGCCATCAACATCTTCATCATCTGGGCGCTCTGTACGGACGACCACCATCACACCGCGGCCACCCGGTGACCTGAAAGCCACCGAAATCCGGTCCCGGCCATGACCTCCGTACCCACCCCGCAGGAACGCGCGGAACAGGGCAGGGCACTTCGCTCCGAAGTGCCCCGCTCGCGTCATGCGGAGCTCGGCCCCACGGCTTCCCGTGCCGATCCGGTGGACATCATCGAACGGCAGTCGGCCCTGCGGGTACCGGAGTTGGTGCCCCTCCGCTACGGGCGGATGCTGGAGTCGCCCTTCCGCTTCTACCGCGGCGCCGCCGCCATCATGGCGGCGGACCTGGCCACGACACCCTCCACGGGGCTGCGGACCCAGTTGTGCGGAGACGCCCATCTGCTGAACTTCCGGCTGCTGGCCTCCCCCGAACGCCATCTGCTGTTCGACATCAACGACTTCGACGAGACCTTGCCCGGTCCGTGGGAGTGGGACGTCAAACGGCTGGCCGCCAGCTTCGCCATCGCGGGACGCGGGAACGGCTTCCCCGAGAAGGTGCGGACCGACATCGTCCGGGCCGCCGGTGCGTCCTACCGCGAGCAGCTGCGCCGCTACGCGGACATGCGCACCCTGGAGGTCTGGTACGCCCATGCCGATATGGCCGACGTGGAGGCCGAGGAAGCGCAGGAGCTGAGCAGCAGAGGCCGTGCGGGGCTGGCCCGCACCATCGCGGAAGCCCGTACGCACGACACCGTGCAGGCCTATCGCAAACTGACCCGGAGGAGCGGCGGCGAGGTGCGGATCGCTGCCGACCCGCCGTTGATCGTGCCGCTGGGCGATCTGCTGCCGGACCTCGAACGGGGCCAGCTGACGGACCAGATCCGCCAACTGGTCGAGGGCTACGGCCGCACGCTGCGTTCGGATCATCGCCGGCTGCTGGAGCAGTACCGGGTCGTCGACGTGGCGCGCAAGGTCGTCGGGGTCGGCAGTGTGGGCACCCGTTGCTGGATCGCGCTGCTGCTCGGCAAGGACACGGACGACCCGCTGCTGCTGCAGGCCAAGGAGGCCGATGAGTCCGTGCTCGCCGCATACGCCGGACAGAGCCTCCACACCCACCAGGGCGAACGCGTCGTGGCCGGCCAGCGGCTGATGCAGGCCGCCGGCGACATCTTCCTCGGGTGGGGGCGGACCACCGGCATCGACGGGCGCCAACGTGACTTCTATATACGCCAGTTGCGTGACTGGAAGGGCATCATGCCGACGGATGCGATGGTGCCGACGGGTATGCGGCGGTTCGCCGTACGCTGCGGGGCCACCCTGGCCCGCGCGCACGCCAGGTCCGGCGACCGGATCGCGATCGGCGCCTATCTCGGCAGGAGCACGGTCTTCGAGGAGGCGCTGGCGCGGTTCGCGGAGCGCTACGCGGACTGCAACGAGCGCGATCACCAGGCGCTCAGGGAGGCGGTCCGGAGCGGCCGGGTCGCGGCCGCGGCCTCCTGAGCGGGCGGGAGGCAGCCGGGCGGCGGCAGGTACCCGGGCGCGTCGCCGGGGGCGGGCCGGACGGCCGTCACCGGATGGGTGCACCCGGATTCGCCCGGGATGTACGCTCCGTCCGCCCGGCCTAGCATGGTGCCGAATGGCTCCGATGAAGGCGGCCCCCATGCGCCCCACGGCGAAGTTCTCCATCAGCTTCGGCCTGGTCACGATCCCGGTCGCCGCGTACAACGCCACGGACAGCTCCACGTCGGTCAGCTTTGTGCGGATCCATACGGCGGACGGCGGCCGGGTGCGCAATCAGCCGGTCTGCTCGCTGGAGGGCATCGAGATCACCCCGGACGAGATCGGGCGGGGCTACAAGCCCGACGGCGCCGATACCGTCGTACCGCTGAGCGACGACGATCTGGACGCGCTGCCGCTGCCGACCGCGAAGACGCTGACGATCCTGGCCTTCGTCGCCGGTGGCGACATCGACCCGCTGCAGATGGGCAAGGGTTACTACCTGGGCATCGACAGCCCCGCCGCGGCCAAGCCCTACGCCCTGCTGCGCGAGGCGATGGAGCGGCATCAGCGCGTCGGGCTCGGCAAGGTCGCGCTGCACGGGCGGGAGACCCTCGCCATGATCCGCCCGGTGGAGGGCGCGCTGGTCATGCAGGTGCTGCTGTGGCCGCACCAGATCCGTTCGCTGGACGGGGTGCTGCCCGAGCGGCAGGCGGAGGTCGCCCCTGCCGAGGTGGCGGCCGCCGAGACGCTGATGGATTCCTTCGGCGAGCTGTCGGAGGACGATGTGCACGATCACTACCGTGAGGCGCTCGAAGAGATCGTGGCGGCGAAGCTGGCGCACCGCGAGCCGGAATTCCCGGCCGGCGAAGAGCAGCCGGCCGGGCAGGTGATGGACCTGATGGCGGCCCTTCAGGACAGCGTCCGCGCGGCCAAGAAGTCCCGCGGTGAGGACGAGGACGCCAAGGGCTCCTCGGGCGGCACCGGACCGGGCCGCACCACGAAGAAGAGCACGGCGAAGAAGCCGGCGGCGAAGAAGACCGCCGCCACGGAGGCCACCGCCACGAAGACCGCCGCCAAGAAGGCGGCCCCGGCGAAGAAGAGCGCGAGCAGGGGCGGGCGGCGGGCCGGCTGAGCCCCGCCCCCCGGGGCCCGGGCCACCGGCCCCCGCCCCGCCCCGCACATAAGGCGCCCGCCCCCGGGTACGCGCTCCCCCAACAGGTCTTACCGCCCGGAGAGTTAGGGAGGCTGACGCCATGGGTATCGGCGGGTGCATCGTTCTGCTCGCGGTGGGGGCCGTCCTCACGTTCGCGGTCGACTGGCATATGGCAGGAATCAACGTCGACCTGGTGGGGATCATCATGATGGTCGCCGGCATCATCGGCATCGCCACGTATGTGAGCATTCTGAAGCGGCGGCGTACCCAGCCGCCCTCCCCCGGAGCCCCCGTCGTCGACGTCGAGGACAACCGCTACTACAGGTAGCCGCGCGGGCCGGGTTCGCTTCGCCGCCGCCGGTACGGCCCTCAGCCGCAGGAGATCCGGCCCTTGGGCAGGGTGCCGTCCAGCAGGAAGTCGTCGACGTGGCGTTGTACGCAGAGGTCACCGGTGGTGTAGGCGGCATGCCCCTCCCCGCGGAAGGTCAGCACGATGCTGGAGTTGTCCAGCTCACGGGCCATGTTGAAGGCACCCTGGTAGGGGGTCGCCGGGTCGTTGGTGGTCGCGACGAGCAGAATCGGCGGCGCGTCGGGCGCCGCGACATCACGGGAGACGTCATCGCCCGCAACGGGCCAGGAGTAGCAGTCCAGCAGGGTCGGGGCGATATCCGGGCCGAAGAGCGGGGAAGCCTCGGTGAGTTCGCGCTCCGCCCGGGGGTAATCGCGTTCGCCATAGCGTTCCGAGGTGTCCCGGCAGGAGATCGCCCGCAGGGCCAGCTGGTCCTGCGACGGTAGCTCGTCCTGGCCGACCCGCCGGGCCGGGACGCTGCCTGCCCGGGCGGCACTGCCGCCCCCCGCGTCACTCAGACGGAGGATCCCCGAGGCATCACCGCGCCGCAGTTGCGCCAGGGCCTGCCGCAGCGCCGGCCAATCGCTCCTGCTGTACAGGGCCTCACGCAAGGCGTACACATAGGTGGTCTCCTCCACCGTCTCCCCCTTCACCTTCATCGGCTGCCCACTCAACTCCCGGTACCACGTGCGCAGTTGATCCTGCGCCTTGTGCTCGTCGGTACCCAGCGGGCAGTCCGGCCGGTGGGTGCAGTCGACGGCGAAGTCGTCCAGCGCCCGCTGGAACCCCCGGGCCTGGGACAGTGCGATCTGCCAGGTGTTCTTGGTCGGGTCCTCGACGCTGTCCAGGACCATCCGGCCGACCTTGTGCGGGAACTCGTGGGCGTAGACCGATCCGAGCCTGGTGCCGTACGAGAACCCCAGGTAGTTGAGCTTGTCGTCGCGGACCGCGGCGCGCAGGACGTCCATGTCCCGGGCGACATCAGGGGTGCCGACCCACCGCAGCAGCCCACCGGAGTAGCGGCCACAGGCCTCGTTGATGCGCTTCTCCTTCGCGGCAAGGCTGTCGTCGGCGCCCTTGCCGGGCGGTGGAGCGAGCTTGCTGCCGCAGGAGACCGGGTCGGTATGGCCGGTACCGCGCGGATCGAAGCTCACGATGTCGTAGCGCTGACCCAGCCGGGCGAAGGCGCTCCCGCTGTCGATCAGGTAGTTGACACCGGAAGCACCCGGGCCACCAGGGTTGAGCACCAGGGAGCCGAGTCGTTTGCCGGGCCCGGTCGCCTTCAGCCGGATCAGCTGGACCTGCATCGTGTTCTGTCCGGGGTTGCCGTAGTCCCGTGGGACCTCCAGCCGGGCGCACTCCAGACGCTTGCGGAAGCCGGGCGGCTGACCGGTGTCGTCGCTCTGCGCACCGTTTTGCAGGTCCTTGCCACAGGGCTCCCAGGACAGTTTCTGCTGGTAGTAGGACGTCAGACCCGGATCATCGGCTGCCGCCGCGGCCGGGGTTCCCGCGAACGAACCGAGCAGCGCCGCCACCGCGGCCACCGCCGACCGGCGCACCAGCGCCCGGCGCCGGCGAACACACCGCGTTCCCCCTACTCCCATAGGAGACGGCGCACGGCGTGTTCCCGGCATAGTCCGAGCCTAGGTCGGTTGCCCGGCGCCCGCACACCTGCCGTGATGCCGGGGCCGCTGCGAGCCGGGCCCGCGTGCACCTCGCCACGCAGCAGGTCCGGACGCCTCCTCAGGGTGATCGCAGGGCGCCTTTCGGTCCGCTCGAGATGCGCGAGTCAGGACACCGATCACTCTGGAGACAGGGCAGAACTGTGCCGCTGAGTGGCGGGCCCTGCACAAACGCCGATCTGCCGCATGTCCGGGAAAGGGTGACGCACCCAATGAATGACTCATCCAAGGTCCTGCTGGCCGCCGCGCTTGCCGGCGGCTATGTGCTGGGCCGTACGAAGAAGGGCCGGTTCGCGCTCACGGTGGCGTCATATATCGCCGGACGTCAATTCGGGCTTGAACCACGCCAGCTCGTGGTCCAGGGGATGCGCAAGCTAGGCGAGATCCCCCAGGTCGCCGAGCTGGGTGACCAACTGCGCGGGGAAGTGATGGACGCCGGCCGGAAGGCCTTGTCGACGGCCGCCAACCGCCGTCTGACGACGCTTGCCGACACCCTCCACGACCGGTCCCTCAAGCTCGATGGCATCGGGCTGGAGCCGGAGGAGGAGGAAGAAGAGGAAGAGGGGGACGAGGGGGACTACGCGTTCGACGAGGAAGAGGAGCCGGAGGAGGAAGAGGAGGGCGAGGGGCCCGAAGACGAGTACGAGCAGGACGAGTACGAGGAAGACGAGGGCGAAGAGGAGGAGCCGGAGGAGGAAGAGCCCGAGGAGGAGTACGAGGACGAGGAAGAAGAAGAGGAAGAAGAAGAACCCGAGGAGCCGGAGGAGGAGCCCGAGGAGCGGCCGGCTCGGCGTACCCCGCGGGCCGCTGCGAAGCCGGAGCCGCGCAAGCGTCCATCGGAGGCGAAACGGGCAGCCCCGGCGAAGAAGGGCGCACAGCGGCCGCCGGCCAAGAAGTCCACCGGAAAGCCCGCAGCGAAGAAGACGGCCGGGAAGAAGGCTGCCGCGGGACGGCCGGCCGCAAAGAAGACGGCACCCGCGACGAAGACCGCCGCCAAGAAGACCGCGGCGAAGAAGACCGCAGCGAAGAAGACGGCCGCGACGAAGACCGCCAAGAAAGCCCCGGCCAAGAAGGCGGCCCCGGCCAAGAAAGCCGCGGCGAAGAAGACCACGGCGAAGAAGACGGCCGCCAAGAAGACGGCCGCGAAGAAGACGGCACCCGCCAAGAAAGCCCCTGCGAAGAAGACCGCCGCAGGTAAGAAGGCAACCCCCGCTGCGAAGAAGACCGCCAAGAAGACCGCCAAGAAAACATCATCGCGCACCGAGCGCCGGAGGTAACCGGTCATGGCCAAGACGGGACAGGACAACGCGGACTCGGGACTCGATCGACTGCGCAGCGAACTCGGCGGCTACGCCACGAAATGGGTGGGGAACCTGGCCGAGCGGGCCGGCGGCAAACTGATGGATGTGACGGGCCAACTCACCGATGTCGCCGAGAACGGCGGCTCACTGTCCAAGATCGCGGGCAATCTCCTCGGCGGCGACTCCCCCGTCAAAGCCGCCGTGAAGGGGACGGCGGAGAACGTCAAGGACACCGTGGTGGACAAGGCCAAGGGCCTCTTCGGCGGCGGCAAGAAACGCAAATCGGGAGACCAGAAGGTCACCAACATCATCGAGGTCCTCGACATCGGGGTGCCCCTGCGCACCGCCTACGACCACTGGACGCAGTACGAGAAGTTCAGCAGCTTCACCAAGGGCGTACGCAATGTGTCGCTGCACGACGAGACGACAAGCGACTGGAAGGCCAAGGTCGGCCCGTCCACCCGGGGATGGAAGGCGACCGTCCAGGAGCAAGTGCCCGACGAACGCATCATCTGGACATCCGAAGGCGCCAAGGGATCGACCCGCGGTGCCGTCAGTTTTCACGAACTGGCGCCCAACCTGACCCGCATCGTGCTGGTCGTCGAGTACTACGCCTCGGGATTCTTCGAGAAGACCGGCAATGTCTGGCGGGTCCAGGGGCGCCGGCTGCGGCTGGACTTCAAGCACTTCCAGCGCTACGTCACCCTCACCGATGAGGAGCCCGAGGGCTGGCGCGGGGAAATCCGCGACGGCGAGGTCGTACAGACCCATGAAGAGGCCATCGAAGAGGAAGAGGCCGAGGGCGAAGAGACCGAAGACGAAGAGGCCGAGGGCTACGACGGCGAGGACGGCGAGGAGGAATACGAGGACGAAGAGACCGAAGACGAAGAGGGCGAGGAGGAGGAAGAGGAGGAGGAGGAAGAGCCCGAGGAGGAGTACGAGGACGAGGACGAAGTCGGTGAAGAGGAGGAGGAAGACGAAGAGGAGGAAGAGGAATGAGAGCGGCGTCCTTCGCGGTTCTCGCCTCGGGCAGCGCCACCGCAGCAGAGGCCGTCGCCCGAGCTGCGGAATCCTGTGTCGCGTCCCTTGACGCGCTGGGCCGCCTGGAGAAGCTGGATGCGCTGATCGGCCCGTTGCAGCGGGTGGTGCGCGGCCTGCCCCTGGGCCGTTACCGCGATGTGCTGCACGGCCTGCCGATCGGCCATCCGCTGCACCCCGCCCTGGTGCAGGTGCCGATGGGCGCCTGGCTGTCCGCCGCGGTGCTGGACGCCGTCCCGGGGACCCGGCGCAGTGCCCGCCTCCTGGTGGGGGTGGGTGTCCTTGCGGCCGGTCCGGCCGCGTGGGCCGGCTGGGTGGACTGGGCCGAGCAGCACGAGGACCAGATGCGTACGGGACTGGTGCACGCGGCGTCGATCGCCGTGGCCGTCGGTCTGTACACGCGGTCCTGGGTGCATCGCGGCCGCGGCCATACGGTACGGGGCAAGGTGCTCGGGTTCGCGGGACTGTGCGCGGCCGGGACCGGCGGAATGCTCGGCGGGCACCTCGCCTACCGGCAGGCCGCGGGTGCCAACAAGGCGGAACCGGTGCCGCATCTGCTGGACAAGGGCTGGCATCCCGTGGGCAGGGTCGAGGACTTCCCGGTCGGCGAGGCGGTGCGCCGGGAGCTGGGCGAGGTCCCGTTGCTGGTGGTCCGCCTGCCGGGCGGGCACCTCCATGTCCTCGCCGGGCGGTGCAGCCATCTCTCGGGGCCCCTGACGGAGGGCACGATCACCGATGGCTGCGTGGTGTGCCCTTGGCACGGCAGCGCCTTCCGGCTGTCGGACGGCGCGAATGTCCGTGGCCCGGCCACCGCTCCCCAGCCCTCCTTCCAGGTGAGCGTGGATGATGAGGGCACCGTCCGGGTACGGCTGCCCGGCGCCGGCTGAGCTGGTCCGCCGCTGGGCACCGGGCCGCCTGACTGGCCGAACGCTCCCGCGCGGCTGCCGCCCGGCACCGCGGGCGTCCCCCGCCCTTGGCTGCCGGGGAATCCCCGCCGGGGCCACGGGCGGACACCCGGTTCGGCGACTCGCGCACCGGACCCGCCACGCCCCGCCGCCGGTTAGCGTCGAAGACAGCAGGCGATCGGCGCCGCACGTGGTCCCGCGGGACCGCACCCCGCCTGCGCCGACCGGCGCCCCAGGGAAGGGATCGACATGCGCGTGCTTCCGGCCGCTCCCTCGATCGAAGGGCTCACCGCCGTCGTCACCGGCGGCTCGCGGGGGCTCGGGCTGCTCCTGGCCCGCCAACTGCTGCGGCGCGGCTGTGATGTCGTGCTGCTGGCCCGGGACGAGGCCGAACTCGGCAGGGCCGTCGGCAGGCTGGCCCAGTGGCGCGGCGGCACGGTGCGCGGTGTGGTGTGCGATGTGCGGGACCGGGCGGCGCTGCAGGACCGCCTCGCGGAGATCGCCGGGGACCACGAGGGGCTGGACATCGTCATCGCCAACGCCGGCATCATCCAGGTCGGTCCGGCCGACGCGCTCGGCCCCGACGGATTCCAGGAGGCGATGGACTCCGTCTTCCACGGAGCCCTGAACACCGCGCTCGCCGCGCTCCCGCACCTCCGGCGCAGCCCGGCAGGCGGCAGGCTGGCGCTCATCGGGTCCGTCGGGGGGCTGCTGGCGGTGCCCCATCTGCTGCCGTACTCCTGCGCCAAGTCGGCGGTGGCCGCGCTGGCCGAAGGGCTGCACGCGGAGGAGGGCGCGCACGGCGTCACGGTGACCGCGGTCCACCCCGGCCTGATGCGCACCGGGTCGCATCTCCACGCCCTCTTCGGCGGGGACCGGCGCCGGGAGTACGCCTGGTTCTCGGCGCTGGCCGGGGCCCCGGTGCTGTCGATGAGCGCCGAACGGGCCGCGGAGCGCATCGTCACCGCGCTGCAACGACGGCGCCCCCGCATCGTGCTGACACCGGCCGCCAGGCTCGGTGCCAGGGCACACGGGCTGGCGCCGGTGACCACCACCCGGCTGGTGTCCGCCGTCGCCCGGGTGCTGCCCCGCGACGGCGCCCGCGGCACCGTCGACGGTGCGACGGTCGCGGCCGGGGAACAGCCGCCGGCCCGGCGGCTGCGCAGTGTGCTCGGCGCCCTCAACGAACGGGCGGCCGACCGCTACAACCAGCGCTGACCGCGTCCGGTGCGGCCGCGCGGTCCGCGCCCGGCCCCGCCGTTGCACGAGGCGTGCCGGCGGGGCCGCAACCGTCAGTGCTTGAGCGTGTCCCTGCCCTTCTCCACTGCCTGCCGCATTTTCCCCAGGGCCTGTTCCGTCTTGCCTCTCCGCTGCAGGCTTTTGTTACCGAGGGCCCTTCCGGTCGTTTCCTTGGCCTTTCCCTCGACGATATGGCTGATGTTCCTGGCCTTCTTTCCCATGCCCATGTCGTACTCCTTCGAGGTCATTCGGCGGGTGGCAGCAGCGTCCCGAGCGGACCGAGATCCAAATTCAGGTCCGACATCGAAAGGTCGTATTGCGCGCAGAGTTCCACCATCCGGTCGTGGAGGATCATCAGCGTCGCTCCCAGGCGTTCCTCCTGTTCCTCGGTGAGATCTCCGGCGTCGACCCGTTGCAGGGCCTGGCGTTCCATGAGCTGGCGCAGCAGCTCGACCAGGGTGAGGACGAGCTTGATCAGGTCCCGCTCGACCGTGTCGGGGTCGGCGCTGATCCGGTGTGCCGGCCGTCGTGGCCCCGGCCCGGCCGGGGGCCGGACGTCCTGCGGTGTCGGGGGCAGCAGCCGGAAGGCCCGGGCGGCCGCATCGGCGACATCGTCGAAGCGGCTGCCGGGGCGGCGGTCACCGGCTGTCATCGTCGTCCCGTACCAGGGGTGCGGTGGAGCTCCACGGGGAGGGGTTCTGTTCGCTGATGGAGACGATCAGGGCGCGCAGCGAGATGCGTACGAGGTCGATCTCGGCGATGGAGAGGACGATGTCTCCGGTGAGGACCACGCCTCCGCTGAGCAACCGGTCCAGCAGGTCGATCAGGGCGATCTGCCGGTCCGGCAGGGGCTCCTCCGCCCTTGCCGGCGGCCCGCCCGCCGGCCTCACGGGGCGGCCCGCTTCAGCGGTTCGGCTTCGGGGGGCGTGGCGAAGGAGTACGGCGCCCAGGGCCCGGTGACCTCGACGCGCACCCCGGGCAGCCCTTCGGCGGCCCGGACGACGTCGGACCGGAAGCCTTCGCCGTGCTCCAGCGGCACGAGGTAGGCGTCGTTGATGACGTTCTCCCCCGGGCCGCGGGCGAGTTCGCCCTGCTGCACCCGGTGCTGGACCCGGTCGACCGCATGGCCGCGGGCCGCGTCCTCGACGCGCCGGGCGACCTCTTCGGCGTCCCGGTAGGCGTCTTCGCGGGCGTGCCGCTGCGCCTTGCGGTGGCTGAGGTAGGCCCGGCCGGGGCTCAGGTCCGCGTCCGCGGGCGGCTCGGCGGGCCGGGCGGCCGCCGCGGGCGCCTCGACATAGATCTTGACGCCCCACTCCGTGTGTGCGGCCAGGTCGGACAACCGCTCGGCGAACGCCTCCTGGCGGGCGTCGAGCATCTGCCGCACCCGCTCGTCGTCGAGGTACACCGTCGCCAGACGGAGCGGCAGGACGGTGGTGCGGGCGGCCAGCGCCTCGATCACCCGGTGGTGGGCGCGGGCCACCGACTCCAGCCAGTCCAGGTCCTCCAAGTGCGCGCGCAGTGCGGTCTCTTCGAAGTCCTGCTCGGGTACGGGTCCCACGGCGACCACCACCTCGTCGCGGTCTTCTGCGCGCACCAGCTGCACCGGCCCGTCCGCGACTCCCGGCAGTCCGGTCAGGGCCTCCTCCAGCGAGCCGTCGGCGTCCTGCGCGACGGCGTAGGCGTAGGTGACGGTCCCGGTCATGACTCGTCCCGCCGCTTGCTACGGGGCGCGGCTCGTTTGGCGCGTGGCGTGCGCGAGGGACGCGAGGGGCGTGAGGAGCGACGGGGGGCGGCCGGGCGGTCCTCCTCCTCGGCCTCCTCGGCCTCCTCTTCGTACTCTTCGCCCTCCTCGCCCTCCTCCTCGTAGTCCGCGGCTTCCTCCTCGGCGTCCTCCTCGTCCTCGGCCGGGGACAGCTCGGTGCCCTCGCGCAGGGCCTCGATCTCGGCGCGCAGCCGCTTGTTCTCCTCCGCGAGCGAGTGGTGACCGCCGGCAGCGCGGGAGGACAGTGACGGGTCGTGCTCCCACCAGTCGATGCCCATCTCCTTCGCCTTGTCGACCGAGGCGATCAGCAGGCGCAGCTTGATGGTGAGCAGTTCGATGTCCAGCAGGTTGATCTGGATGTCGCCCGCTATGACGATGCCCTTGTCCAGGACCCGTTCCAGGATGTCGGCGAGATTGGCCGAGGAGCCCTGGCCGCTGTACGGGCCGGCCCTGGACGGGGAGTCACCCATCCTCCGGGCGACGGGTTCGTTCACGGCCGCTGCACCTCGATTCCCTCATCTCCCGGCATGGCGGCGGGCGCGCGTCTGCGCGCCCCGCCGCCGCGCCGGCCGCCGCGGTCAGGTGTCGGTGCCCTGGGCATGGGCCCTGATCTCGTCCAGCCGGTCCAGGAGTTCGTCCTCGCGCCGGTCGAACGTGTCCTCATCGATCTCTCCCGCCAGCAGCGCCCGTTCCAGCTCGGCGAGTTCCCGTTCGATGGGTTCGGGGTCGTAGTACTCGTTCTCCGCGGCCTCCAGGGCGCGTTCCATGACCCATGCCACGCCGCGCACCGGCGCCAGCGGAAAGGTGGCGAGTTGGCTCAACAGGCCCATGAGGCCTCCCTATACGAAGCTGTAGGCGGGAAGCGGGCCGAGCAGCCGGAGGTCGAAGTCCTCTCCCAGCTCCTTGGCGAGATCCTGCTCAGCGGCGAGGAAACTCTTCTCGTTGTCCCGTTCCACCAGGAAGGACACGCTCAGGAAGTCGTTCCCGCCCGGCTGGGACCCGCTTTCCTCCCGGGCGAACCCGCGCAGCGCATCCAGCACTCCGCCGGCCAGCCGGTCCTGCCGCGCCTGTACCTCCTTGGAGATCAGTTCACCGAGGGCGAGCGGCAGATCCGGGCTTCCGGTGCCGCTTCTGATCTGCTCGTTGAGCGCACGGGCCTCATCCGACTCCTGAAGGATCTGCCGCAGCATCGCCGCCTCCTCCTGGGCGGCCTTCAGGTGGTATTCGGCGCAGCCCGCCAGGGCCTCCAGCCGCTCGGCGAATTCCTCCGCACGCTCCTCCAGCACGTCCCGCACGGCGTCGTCGTCGGTGGTCGTGAAGCCGAACTGCAGGGGCAGGACCGTGCCGTCGGCCATCAGCCGCTCCTGGACGGCCTGGTGGGCGGCGAGGTCGCGGCGTTTGGGACGCAGCTCCTCGGGTGCGTCGCTGACGACCGCGGAGAGCTCCTCGGTCTGCACCGTGCGCAGGGTGGACGGCGGCTTTCCCACCCCGTCCAGACCCTCCAGTCGTTGGGGGTGGGTGGTCGCGACAATGGAGTAGACGTAAACGGCCATCGCTCATTCCTTTCGGCGCCGGGCCGGCCGGCGAGCCGGGCGCTCGCGCCGCTCGGCGGGCTCCTTGTGCCTCTCCTCGCGCTCCTCGTCTCCGCCGCCCTTGAGGGCGTCGGTCACCGCTTCCGCGGCCCCGGACAGGGCGCCTTTGGCCTTGCCGTGCGAACCGCCCTCGGTGACCTCGCCGACGATGTCGGTCAGCTGGGAGGGTGCCTTGCGCCCCTCCTCCAGGTCGAGGCGGTTGCAGGCCTCGGCGAAGCGCAGGTAGGTGTCGACGCTCGCCACGACGATGCGGGCATCGATCTTGAGGATTTCGATACCCACCAACGACACACGCACGAAGACGTCGATGACCAGCCCGCGGTCCAGAATCAGATCGAGGATGTCGTAGAGATTTCCGGAGCCCCCTCCGCCGCCGGTGGCGACGGGTCCTCCGCCTTGCGGCACCACAGTCACGGTGCCTCCCTTCACCGGCTCACCCCGTCTGGTGCGGAGTGGCCGTGTCGTTCGGCCGGCGAACGCTCTGCCACGGCAACCGCGGCCTCAATGCCGGTCGATCTGGCCTCGGGTGTAGCGGCGGGTGCGCTCGTACGCCACCAGTTCGCCCTCCTTGTCCAGGACCACCCGGTAGGTCGCCATCACACTCGTGGTCCCGGGGACGCGTTCCAGCTCCAGGACTTCCACGTCGGCCTGCCAGCCGTCCTCCGTCGGTTTCACCGACGAGACGGACTCGGGCGCCCGGCCCAGCAGCTCCTTCAGCTGCTCGGCCGCATACCGCATCGCACGTGGCGCGGAAACGCGGCGGGCCGTGCTCTCCGTTTCGCTCTCGCGGCTGCCGGCCCGAACGCTGCTGGATTTCCTGGCGGTCTTCCTGGCGGTCTTCTTACCGGACGGACGCCGGACTTCTCCGGTCTCGTCCTCTTCGTCTGCGGCCATGTTCCCTCTCCGGAATCGGAGGCGACATGCTGCCCGCGTCCCTGCTACGAGACGCCATTACATGATATACGGGCTGAGCTCAGCGCATCTCGGGCTGGTCAGGGCGTTACCGGGAGGTATCGGCGCGGCCGGGTAACGAGTGCCGCGGCCCGCTCGGCGGCGTAACGTCGTCTCTGTCCCGGGAGAGGCGTCAGGACAGAGACGTCATGACGGTCTCGGCACGGGGAGAACCGGCGCGCCGGAGTGAGCCTCGATGGCACGACAGCTGTGTGCAGGTGTGCGATGACCGGCGGCGTCGGAGCCGACCCGGTGGGCCGGGCACTGCTGCGCGCGATGCGGGAGACCGGAGCGTCGGCCGGCGGGCTGTATGTGCCGGCGGACGACGAGCCGGTCCTGCAGCTGACCGTCATGAGCGGACTGCCGGCGCCGTTCCTGGCGCCCTGGAGCCGGGTGGCGCTGGCAGCGCCGATCCCGGTCGCCGTCGCCTCGCGCGAACAGCGACTGGTGTGGGCGGCCGGCCAACAGCAGCTGTCCCGCGACTTCCCCCGTACCGCGGTGGCCGTGCCCTATGAGTTCTCGCTGGCGGCCGCTCCGGTCGGCGGTAAAACCGGCGCCCGGGGCGCGCTGCTGTTGCTGTGGCCTGCCGGTCACGCCCCGCAGCTGTCGGCGGACGAGCGCACGGCGATGGAGACCGCGTGCCGACGCCTGGCGGTGCTGCTGCGGGAACATCCCCGGCCCGATGGCGCCGCTCCCCCGTCCGATGGCTCCGCTCTCCCGTTGGATGCGCCGCGGGTGCTGTCCATCCCGCCGGCGCGGACCGTGGGCCCGGCCGAGGCGCTGGCCGCGGCCGACTGTCTGGAGCGGTTGCCCGGCGGCTGCTGCGCCCTCGACCTGGAAGGACGCATCACCCTGGTGACGACCGGCGCGGTGGAGCTGCTCGGTGAGCCGGACACCCGGCTGATCGGCGCGCGCCCCTGGGAGGTCCTGCCGTGGCTGCGCGACCCGGCCTTCGAGGACCGCTACCGCGCCGCGGTGATCAGCCGTCGGCCGATGTCGTTCACCGCCCGCCGGCCACCGGATCAGTGGCTCGCCTTCCGGCTGTTCCCGGACGGCAGGGGCCTGAGCGTATGGATCAGCCCCTCGGGGAAGGACCACAGCCCGGTGGAGCCGTATCCCACCCCGGCGGAAGGCATGCCCGTACGGGCCGGCCAGATCTACCACGTGCTGCATCTCGCGGCCGCCCTCACCGAGGCCGTGGGGGTCCAGGACGTCGTCGGTCTCGTCGCCGACCAGATCGTGCCGGCGTTCGGGGCCCAGGGAATGATCATGTACGCCGCGGAGGCGGGCCGGCTGCGGACCATCGGCCATCGCGGCTACTCCGCCGAGGCCGTCGCCACCTTCGAAGGCGTCGCCCTCGGTGCCGCCGTCAGCCCCGCCGTCCACGCCCTGGCCACCGGGGAGCCCAGCTTCTACACCACCTGCGAGGAGATGGAACGCGATTACCCGGGACTGCCGCATCTGACCGGCAAGGCGGCCCGGGCGGTGCTGCCGCTGATCGTGTCCGGCCGCCCGGTCGGCTGCTGCATCCTCTCGTACACCCGGCCCCGCACGTTCAGCCAGGACGAGCGCCAGGTCCTCACCTCACTCGCGGGCCTGATCGCCCAGGCCCTCGACCGCGCCCGCCTGTACGACACCAAGCAGCAACTGGCGCACGATCTGCAGGCCGCCCTGCTGCCGCACGGCCTGCCCTGCGTACCGGGGTTCGCCGTCGCCGCCCGTTATCTGCCGTCGACCCGCGGTATGGACATCGGCGGCGACTTCTACGATCTGATCCGCCTCGATGACGACAGCATCGCCGCCGTCATCGGCGATGTGCAGGGCCACAACGCGGCCGCCGCCGCCTTCATGGGGCAGGCACGCACCGCGGTACGCGCCTATGCGACCGCCGGCGCCTCCCCCGCCGAGGTACTGGCGCGGACGAACCGGCTGCTGACCGACCTGGATCCGGAGCTGTTCACCAGCTGTCTGTACGTCCATATCGACCTGCGGACGCGGCGGGCGTGCCTGGCCGGCGCCGGTCATCCACCGCCCCTGCTCCGCCACCCCGACCGGCACACCACGGTGCTGTACGTACCTCCGGGGCTGCTCCTGGGCATCGAGCCCGACGCCCGGTACACCGCCACGGAAATCACCCTGCCGCCGCAGTCCGTACTGGCCCTGTACACCGACGGCCTGGTCGAAACGCCGGGAACCGATCCGGAGCACTCCGTCGCCGACCTCGCCCGGCGTCTCAACGACGCGCCGCAGGTGGGACCGGAACGTCTCGCCGACGCCCTCCTGGAGTACCGGCAGGACGGTTGGGACCGGCAGGACGACGTGGCCCTCATGCTGCTTGCCGCCCTGCCGGCCGGGCCGGTCACACCCGTCTGACCCGCCGAGCACCTTCCTGCCCCAGAAGAAACCGGATCCTGGCGCTGCGTCAGTTCAGCTGCGCACAGGGGATGTTGCGGGCAGCGACGCACCACGCCGGGTAACGGCCAGGATGGCCATGTCGTCCCGGTAGTTGTCCCCGGTCCAGCGGCCGACGTCCTTGGCCAGGGCGTCCACCAGCGCCTCCGGTTCGGTGAACCGTCTGCCCATGCGGCGCGAGGAGAGCGGATCGTAGAAGGTGCCCGCTGCGTCCCGGGCCTCGGTGACACCATCGGTGACCAGCAGCAGTGAGGCACCCAGGGGCAGCCACACCACATCGACGGGCGCGGAGCCGGCCGGCGTGGCGTCGCCCAGTCCCATCCCGAGGGGCAGCTGCGGGAGGGTCGGGTCGAGCCGTACGAGCTGCCCGCCGTGGACCAGGTACGGCGGCGGATGCCCTCGGTTGACCAGGCTCAGCGCCCCGTCGTCGGACACCTCGGCCAGTACGGCGGTGGTGAATCCTTCGGTGGCGGTCACCGGGCCGCTCGTGGCCGCGGCCCTGGCCATGGCCTCGTCCAGCCGCTGGACCAGCGTGGCAAGGGTGGGAGCGTACTCGGCCTCCTGGCGGAAGGCGCCGATGGCGACGGACACGGCGGCGACGGCCTCCATCCCTTTGCCCCGCACATCACCGATGATCATTCGCACCCCGAACGGCGTCTCCTGCACCGCGTACAGATCACCGCCGATCCGCGCCTCGGCCTGCGCCGTGGTGTACCCGGCAGCCACCACCAGCGGCCCGACCTCGCTGGGCGGATCCGGGAGCACCGCCCGCTGGACCGCCTCCGCAACATCCCTGGCCAGGGCGAGATCGCGCCCTTGGCGCAGCAGGAGCCGGTTGACCGCGAGCGCCAGCACACCGATCAGGCCGACCACCGCCAGATCGACGGAGCGTGGCGTCGCCGGACGTCCGCGCTCAAGATCCAGTCCCACCGATATCACACAGGCGGCACCCACGACGACGAACGCGGAACGGAAGGAGAGCATGGCACCCGCGACCAGCGGGGCGGCCGCCAGCAGCGGGAGCCCCAGGTACGGCTGGGGCCCGAAGAGGTTCAGCAGGACACCGGCCACGAGGGCCAGCACCACGAGCATCCACGACACCCTCGCCGGCGTGGACTGCAACCTCTTCACCGTGCCTCTCCTGCTGCCGGGCCGCGCGCGACGCGGAAGATACGGAGCCGCCGCAGGGTGTGCCGTACACCCCGCGCCGGCACCTTCCCCGCCGGGGCCGTGCGATGGATCCACGCACTCGGGGCCTCCCGACGGGTTCCCCCAGCCGGGACCTCCCGATGGATTCACCTAATGGATTCACATATACGCCTTGCGGGCCGGATGCGCCCGCTGCTGCACCGGGGGCACCGGGCAGGGAGCCGGTACGGCCCCCTTGCGCGCCGGGGTCCCTCACTGTGGGCCGACAGCCGATGAAAGCGGGACAAAGCAGGCGTAGGCTGACCTGAACCGCCGTATTGCACCGCGAGTGAGCGAGGGAGGCGGGGTATGACCGATCCTCGCGGCTTCCTCAAGTTCCCCCGCCGACCCGTCCCGCCACGCCCCGTCGAGGAGCGGCTGACCGACTGGGACGAGGTCTACGCGGGGCAGGCACTGCTCCCGCTGGTGTCCGAGCAGGCGGACCGCTGCATGGACTGCGGCATACCGTTCTGTCACAGCGGCTGCCCGCTGGGGAACCTCATCCCCGAGTGGAACGCGTACGCGGCGCGGGGCGACTGGCGGGCCGCGGCCGAGCGGCTGCACGCGACGAACAACTTCCCCGAGTTCACCGGGCGGCTGTGCCCGGCGCCGTGCGAGGCCGCCTGCGTGCTGGCCCTCAATGCCGATCCGGTGACGATCAAAAACGTCGAGGAGGCCATCGCCGACCAGATCTGGGAGCGCGGCTATGCGGTGCCGCATCCACCGGAGCGGCTCAGCGGGAAGACCGTCGCCGTCATCGGCTCCGGCCCCGCGGGGCTGGCGGCGGCACAACAGCTCACCCGTATCGGCCATACCGTCGCGGTCTACGAACGCGCCGACCGCATCGGCGGACTGCTGCGCTACGGCATCCCCGCGTTCAAGCTGGACAAGCGGCATCTGGACCGCCGCATCGAGCAGATGCGGGCGGAGGGCACCAAGTTCCGCACGGCCGTGGACGTCGGCAGCGATATCGACGCCACCGAGCTCAGAAGGCGCCATGACGCGGTGGTCATCGCCGTCGGAGCCACCGAACAGCGGGAGCTTCCCGTGCCCGGCCGCGAGCTGTCCGGCATCCACCAGGCCATGGACTACCTTCCCCTCGCCAACCGGGTCGTGGAGGGTGACTACTCCGTGCCCCCGGTCACCGCGGAGGGCAGGCATGTGGTGATCATCGGCGGCGGGGACACCGGCTCGGACTGCCTGGGCACCGCCCTGCGCCAGGGCGCGGCCTCCGTCGTGCAGCTGGACATCAACCCGGAGCCCGGCGATGCCCGGCCGGACCGCGAGCCCTGGCCCATCTACCCCAAGGTCTACCGGATCTCCCATGCCCATGAAGAGGCCCGGGGCCGGGAAGGCACGGATCCGAGGCTCTTCTCCTCCGCCACCCTCCACTTCGAAGGGACCGCGGCCGGCCAGGTATGCGCGCTGCGCCTGACGGAGGTGGAGCCCACGGCCAGAAGGCCGCGGCCCAAGACCGAGCGGGTGATCCCGGCGGAGCTGGTGCTGCTCGCCCTGGGCTTCTCCGGTCCCGAGCGGGGCAGCGGTCTGATCCGGCAACTGGGACTCACGCTGGACGACCGGGGAAACTTCGCCCGGGACGGCGGCTTCGCCGCCGAGGCGGTGGGGCCGGCCGGGCGGGCCGCCCCCACCGGTCCGGACGGGATCTTCGTCACGGGCGACGCGGGGCGCGGCCAGTCACTGGTGGTGTGGGCCATCGCCGAGGGACGGGCCACCGCGGCGGCCGCGGACCGGTATCTGACCGGCTCCACCGCGCTTCCCGCCCCGATCGGCCCCCGCGACCGGCCGCTGGTGGCCTGACACCACGGAGCGCCGCAGCGGGTGCGCGGAGAGCGCCCACGTGCCCGGCCGGGATCCGCAGGATCGCTCCGGTGCCGACCTCTTTTCCGGTGCTCCACCATCACCCGGTCGGCCGCAGGGCGTGAGGCCGGCGCCGAATTTACCTGAGCTACCGTCAGAAAGTTGCCAGCGCGGCTCTTCCTAGGCGGTCCCGCACATGCCAGACCTTGTGTACATCGGCCTCACCGTCCTCGTATTCGCCCTCCTCGGCCTGGCCGCCAAGGGGGTCGGACGTCTGTGAGTGTGGAGAACATCGTCGGCCTGGTCGTGGCCGTGTGCCTCGTCATCTATCTGGTCCTTGGCCTGATTTTCCCTGAGAAGTTCTAGGCCGGGGCCGGATGAACGACACCCTCGCAGGCTGGCTGCAGATCCTCGTTCTGGTGGTCGCCCTGGTCCTCTCCTTCCGCCCGCTGGGCGACTACCTGGCCCATATCCTCACCACCACCCGGCATTTCCGGGCCGAACGCCTGATCTACCAGGCGGGCGGAGTGCACGGCGAAGCGGACCAGAAGTGGTCGGCCTATCTCCGCAGCGTGCTCGCCTTCTCCCTGGTCTCGGTGCTGTTCCTGTACGCGTTCCTGCGCCTGCAGAGCCATCTGCTGCTGTCCCTGGGCATGAAGGCAGTCCCTCCGGACCAGGCATTCAACACGGCCGCCTCCTTCGTCACCAATACCAATTGGCAGTCGTATTCAGGCGAGTCGGCAATAGGGCACCTCGTCCAGATGGCCGGCCTCGCAGTGCAGAACTTTGTCTCCGCCGCCATGGGGATCGCCGTCGTCGCCGCACTGATCCGGGGCTTCACCCGCAAGAAGACCGACCGAGTCGGGAATTTCTGGGTGGATCTGACCCGGATCGTGGTGCGCCTGCTGCTGCCGGTCTCTCTCGTCTTCGCCATCGTGCTGGTTGCCGGCGGTGTCATCCAGAACTTCCACGGCGTACACGACATCACCACCCTCGCCGGCGGCCACCAGGGCATCACCGGCGGCCCGGTCGCCTCGCAGGAGGCCATCAAGGAAATCGGCACCAATGGCGGCGGTTTCTACAACGCGAATTCTGCCCACCCCTTCGAGAACCCCAATGCCTTCACCAACCTGGTCGAGATCTATCTCCTCCTGGTGATCTCGTTCGCGCTGCCGCGCACCTTCGGGAAGATGGTCGGCGACCACCGGCAGGGCTATGCCGTCGTCGCCGTGATGGCGCTGATCTGGGCCGCCTCGGTCGCGGTCGTGACCGCCAACGAACTGCACAGCGTCAGCAGCGCGGCGGGGCATGCGGCCGGCGGAATGATGGAGGGAAAGGAAGCGCGGTTCGGCATCTGGTCGTCGGCACTGTTCGCCGTATCGACGACGCTGACATCGTGCGGGGCGGTCAATTCCTTCCACGACTCGTACACGCCGGGCGGCGGCGGAATGACGCTCTTCAACATGATGCTCGGGGAGATCGCGCCCGGCGGCACCGGCTCCGGGCTCTACGGGATCCTGATCCTGGCGATCGTCGCGGTCTTCGTCGCCGGGCTGATGGTCGGCCGTACGCCCGAGTACCTGGGCAAGAAGCTGCGCGGCCGGGAGATGAAGTACGCCTCGCTGTACATCCTGACCACGCCCGCGGTGGTGCTGGCCGGTGCGGGGCTGGCGATGGCGTTCCCCGGCGAACGGGCGGCCATGCTCAATTCCGGTCCGCACGGGTTCTCCGAGGTGCTGTATGCCTTCGCGTCCGCGGCGAACAACAACGGCTCGGCGTTCGCGGGCCTGAGTGTGAACACCGTCTGGTACAACACCGCGCTCGGTCTGGCGATGCTCATCGGCCGTTTTCTTCCGATGGTGTTCGTGCTGGCGCTCGCTGGATCGCTCGCCCAGCAGCAGCCGGTACCGGTCACCGCGGGCACCCTGCCCACCCACCGGCCGCAGTTCGTCGGGCTGTTGACCGGCGTGGTCCTCATCGTCGTCGGTCTGACGTATTTCCCCGCGCTCGCGCTGGGCCCCATGGCGGAAGGTCTGGAGGGCCTGCGCTGATGCCCACGACCGGCGTTCCCTCTCCCGCCTCACCGACCGGTCCGTCCGCCGGCCACCAGCGGCAACGGGTCTCGGGCGGGCTCCTCGACCCCGAGCAGCTGCTGACGTCGTTCCCCGGCGCCGTGCGCAAGCTGGATCCGCGCGCGATGTTCCACAACCCGGTCATGTTCGTCGTCGAGGTCGGGGCGGTCCTGACCACGCTGTCGGCGATCAGGACACCCAGCGTCTTCGCCTGGGTGATCACCGCATGGCTCTGGCTGACCTCGGTCTTCGCCAATCTCGCCGAGGCCGTGGCGGAAGGCCGCGGCAAGGCGCAGGCGGAGACCTTGCGGCGGACGAAGACCGCCACGATGGCCCGGCGTCTCGCCGGGTGGCAACCAGGTGCGACCGATGTCGCCGAGGAGGAAGTACCGGGTGCCGACCTCCGGTTGGGCGACCATGTGGTCGTCGAGGCCGGGCAGATCATTCCGGGTGACGGCGATGTGGTCGAGGGCGTCGCGAGCGTCGACGAATCGGCGATCACGGGTGAATCGGCACCGGTGATCCGCGAGTCGGGTGGTGACAGATCGGCGGTGACCGGCGGTACGAAGGTGCTCTCGGACCGGATCGTCGTGAAGATCACTTCGAAACCGGGGGAGACCTTCATCGACCGCATGATCGCGCTCGTCGAAGGCGCCGCCCGGCAGAAGACCCCGAACGAGATCGCGCTCAACATCCTGCTGGCCTCGCTGACGCTCGTCTTCCTGGTCGCCGTGGTGACCCTGCAGCCCTTTGCCATCTTCGCCGGGGCCGAGCAGACCATCGTCATCCTGGTCGCCCTCGTCGTGGCCCTGATCCCGACCACGATCGGCGCGTTGCTCTCGGCGATCGGCATCGCCGGCATGGACCGGCTCGTCCAGCGCAACGTGCTCGCCATGTCGGGCCGCGCGGTGGAGGCCGCCGGCGACGTCAACACCCTGCTGCTCGACAAGACGGGCACCATCACCCTCGGCAATCGCCAAGCCGCAGAATTCCTGGCCGCGGAAGGAGTGACCACCGAGGAACTCGCGGACGCCGCCCAGCTGTCGTCGATCGCCGACGAGACACCCGAGGGCCGCTCGATCGCCGTCCTCGCCAAACAGCAGTACGCACTGCGCGGGCGCAGTGAAGGCGAGCTGGCCCAAGCGGAGTTCGTCCCCTTCACCGCCCAGAGCCGGATGAGCGGGGTGGACCTCGACGACCCGGGTCGAGCCCGGTCGCTGCGCAAGGGAGCGGCGGCGGCGGTGATGCGCTGGGTCCGCGACAACGGCGGGCATCCCACCGCGGACGTCGGCCAGCTCGTCGACGGCATCTCGGCGAGCGGCGGCACCCCGCTGGTCGTCGGGGAAGTGACCCGGCGCGTCGGTGCTCAGGCCGCCGCCCGTGTCCTGGGAGTCATCCATCTCAAGGACGTCGTCAAGGAGGGCATGCGCGAGCGCTTCGACGAGCTGCGGCGGATGGGGATCAAGACCGTCATGATCACCGGCGACAATCCGCTGACCGCTCGCGCCATCGCCCAGGAGGCCGGGGTCGACGACTTCCTCGCCGAGGCCGCCCCCGAGGACAAGATGGCACTCATCCGGCGCGAGCAGGAAGGCGGCAAGCTGGTCGCCATGACCGGCGACGGTACGAATGATGCGCCCGCGCTGGCTCAGGCGGATGTCGGTGTGGCCATGAATACCGGTACCTCGGCCGCCAAAGAGGCCGGGAACATGGTCGACCTGGACTCCAACCCGACCAAGCTCATCGAGATCGTCGAGATCGGTAAGCAACTGCTCATCACGCGGGGCGCGTTGACCACTTTCTCCATCGCCAACGATGTCGCCAAATACTTTGCGATCATCCCGGCGATGTTCGCCGGCGTCTACCCGGGCCTGGACGCACTCAACGTCATGCGGCTGCACAGCCCGACCTCGGCGATCTCCTCGGCGATCGTCTTCAATGCGCTGATCATCGTCGCGCTGATCCCGCTCGCCCTGCGGGGTGTGCGCTACCGGCCGTCCTCGGCGGCGAAGCTGCTGAGCCGCAACATCTGGATGTACGGACTCGGCGGGCTGGTCCTGCCGTTCGTCGGCATCAAGCTGATCGACCTCGTCATCCGGTTCATCCCCGGCCTGCGGTGAGGAAGGCGGCCCACATGCGCACCCACCACCTCCCTCCCCTGCTCCGGCAGCATCTGGCGGCGCTGCGCATGCTGCTGGTGTTCACCGTACTCACGGGCGTCGCCTATCCCCTGGTCGTCACCGGTATCGCCGAGACCGCCTTCCCCCACCGGGCCAACGGCTCCCTGATGACGACGAACGGCGAGCCGGTGGCCTCCAGCCTGCTCGGCCAGAACTTCGCCCTGCCGAAGAAGAACCCGGATGACCCGGAGGAGGAACTGCGGCCCGACCCCCAGTGGTTCCAGCCCCGCCCCTCCGCGGGCGGGTACGACCCGCTCGCGTCCGGTGCTTCCAACCTCGGCCCGAACAACCCCCGCCTGATGACCGCAGTCAGGCAACGCCGCATCGCCGTGGCGGCGTTCGACGGCGTCTCCCCCGCATCCGTTCCGGTCGACGCCGTGACCGCCAGCGGCTCCGGACTCGACCCGGCGATCTCCCCGGCGTACGCATACGAACAGGTAACCCGCGTGGCGAAGACCCG
The DNA here is from genome assembly GCF_043080045.1 of Streptomyces sp. NPDC015125. Taxonomy (NCBI): domain Bacteria; kingdom Bacillati; phylum Actinomycetota; class Actinomycetes; order Kitasatosporales; family Streptomycetaceae; genus Streptomyces; species Streptomyces sp. NPDC015125. The sequence continues at coordinate 90,239 of NZ_JBIBVF010000013.1, read as the reverse complement.
CCGCCTCGCCCCCGCCGAGGTCAGGCAGCTTGTCACCGACCACCTCCAGGGCCGCGTCCTGGGGTTCCTGGGTCAGGAAAACGTCAACGTCGTCGAGCTCAACCACGATCTTGCAGGGCTGGTGTGACCACGGAACACCACCTGTGCCGCTCGGCCCCCCGAGGTCCCCCTCGCAGCACCGGGCGACGTGGAACTGCGCACGACGGTACGGGAGGGGCTTTCGGTCGCGCCGAACGTTGTCGCAGCCGATACGCCAGGCGTAGGGCCAGGAAAGCTCAAGGTGTTTCTCGGGGCAGCGCCCGGGGTCGGCACGACCTACCGGATGCTGGACGAGGGGCGGCGCCGTGCGCGACGCGGCCGGCGCCCTGACGTTGCGCCGTCAGCCCACGGCGTTCGCCGACGTCCTCCCCCCGGCGCTCGACACCCGCTCCGCGGCATCGGTGATCAGCGCCAGCGGTACACGTGGAGCCTCCGTCAAACATTCTCCGGAAAGCATGTCCGCCGGCCAAGGGGGCGCCGCTCCCCCACCCTCGTGCTACTCGATCTGCGCCCGCCACCCACCGAAGCTGCAGCTCATCAGGGGTGCGTCAAGAGGTTGGGGGACCTCTTGAAGCCGGGCGCAGCACGGCATTTGATGGGTGAGGTGAACAGCGCCTGGCTTCTTCTCGACCGTCCGCCTCATCCGGCGGATCCGTTGGTTGCGCGGCGCTGCCCGGAGACCTCCGCCTCCCGCTGAGGCATCTCTCCCACCCCTACGGGGCGCCGTGACCTGACCCGGCGCCCCGATTTGGTTCCCGCACGCCTTCAGGCCATGACGGGGCCGGGGGGTGTGCCCGTCCCCTTCGTCTCCCTCCTGGAATGGATCATGTCCGCTTCCGACCTTTCCTCCCGTACCGTCCTGGTGACCGGCGCCACCTCCGGCATCGGCTTCGAAACCGCCCGCCAGCTCGCCGAGCGGGGCGCCACCGTCCTCGTGCACGGCCGCACCGCCGAGGACGCCCAGGCCGCGACCGACAAGCTCGTCGCCACCGCAGACATCGACGCCGGCCAACTGTGCGGGGCCGCTGCGGACTTCACATGTCTGGAGGAAGTCGAAGCGATGGCGCGGCGCATCGTGGCCGAGCACCCTCATCTGGACGTCCTGGTCAACAACGCCGGCATGGCCGCCCCCGAGCGGCACACCGTAACGGCCGACGGCAACGAAGTCGCCCTCCAGGTCAACTTCCTCGCCCACTACCTGCTGACCCGCCTCCTGGAGCCCGCGCTCACGACGGGGTCTCCCCGGTTCGAGCGGAGCCGAGAGCTTGGGGAAGAGCCGGGCGGCCGGGTCGTCAACGTCTCCTCATCGCTGCACCGCACCGCCTCCATCCAGTGGAGCGACCCGCAGCGTGCCCGCCGCTACTCCCGGCTCGCCGCCTACGCCCAGTCACAGCTCGCGCTCACCGTCTTCGCCGCCGATCCGCGAGTGACGGCCGTCTCCGTCCACCCGGGCAGCTGCGAGACGGAGCTGCTGTCGCTCTACGCGATCAGCGGTGCGTCTGCGGCGGAGGGGGCCACCCATGTGGTGCGGCTGTGCGACCCGGCCACCGAGATCGTCAACGGCGCCTACTACGACCGCGACCAGCGCGTCGAGCCCGCTCAGGCCGCGACGGAGGACCGCACCGTCAAGCGCCTCAGCAAACTCGCCGACCAGCTGATCGGCAACCACACCTGAAGCACACCCTGCAAGACGAAGGGCAACCAGGCAGCAAGGCCGGACAGAGCCGGCCGCCGAGCGGGGTGGCCCCACTCGGGCCACCCCGCGACCGCCAAAAGGAGCCTCCGTGATCGAACTCTCCCCAGACCAACTCCCCGCCCTCTCCCCATGGTTCGCGTCCGACTACCCCGGGGCGAAAACGCCGGCCGAACATGCGCTGGCCTCGGGAGCCGGTCGCTGGTGGGCCGACCGCGCCATCGATCCCCGTGCCCTCGCCGTGGCCTGCGCCGACCACCTCCTGCTCCGCGGCGAACCCACCGCCCTGGCTCCGATCGCGCTCGCCCCCTTCGCTGCCCACCATGTGCAGGCTCCGGCCCGCTTCCTCCCCCTGCTGGGCAGCGCCTTCGATCTGCTCGTCCCCTGGGAACGCATGGCGTACGTGCACCGCGTCCCCATGTCGCCTCCGCGCCCACCCCACGGCGTGACGGTACGTCGGCTGACACCCGCAGACGTCGCGGCACTCACCGAGCTGGCCGCGGACATGGCCTGGGTCCACGCCAGTTGGGGCGGCCCGACCGGTCTCGCCGCCTCCGGACACGGCTGGGCGGCCTTCCAGAAGGACCGCATACTCGCCGTCGCCTGCACGTACTTCCGTGGCACCACCTTCGAAGACATCGCCTGTGTCACCGTCCCCGAACACCGCCGCCGGCGCCTCGCGCTGGCCTGCGTCACTGCCCTGTGCCAGGACATCGCCGCCCGCGGGCACACCCCGAGCTGGACCTGCTCCCGCGACAACCGCCCGAGCAGGCTCCTCGCCTGGACCGCCGGCTTCCGCCTGGAGCACGAGTACGTTCACTACCTCACCGGACAACCCGCCCGCCGAGTCGCCGGCCTCATCGCATGAACACCATCCGAAAACGAGGAGCCATGAAGCCGCACCGCACACCTCTCGCCAAGGTGAAGATCCTCAACGGCGCGCACGAACTGTCCGTCCACGACCTCAATCGGCGGGATGACTCCTTCACCCTCCATTACACGATCACCCCACCCCTGCCGGACGCAGCCGATCACACCCCCGTGCTCCTCGCCCTTGACGCCCTGGACGACGTCGGCAACGCATACGTCGACTGGGGCGGCGCTTACGGGGCGGCCCCCGACGGCACGCGCACGAGCGGCAGCATCACCGCACAGCCCGCCCTTGCGGCGAAGGCATGTGAGGTCCGTATACGGATCGATTTCCTCTGCGGGGGCCAGGAGCACCCGTGTCAGCTGATGCTGCGTACCTCGGCCACCAGGGCCTGAGGCTTGGGCACTGTCCGACGGCTCGGGTGACCAGGCCGCCGTTCACCTCGCTTCGGACAGCAGGGGGCGGCGCGATCTGACGGATCGGGAAGGGACTCGGCTGGAGCCACACTTGCCGAAGAACATCGGACGCGGCGGGCGTGGGAAGAGCCATCGCAGGGTGATCGACGGCATTCCCTTCCGGCAGCGGACCGGTGTCCCGTGGCGTGGTCGGCCGGCACGGCTCGGGAAAGGGGAAGACCGTGCACGACAGGCTTCGCCGCTGGCTTCGCCCATGACCCGCCGGGCAGCCCTCAAGGGCAGGTGACCTCCCAGGCCGCCTCGATCATCCGGAAGATCTCGTCCACCGCGGCCTCCGGATCGACCGCCTCGCGGGCCAGCGAATAGGCGTCGATCACGAACCTCGCGATCGCCCGGCTCGCCGTTGCGGTCTGTGACAGTTCGGGATCGGCGGCGAGGGCCGTTGCCAGCGTCTCCGCGTGGCGCAGCCTCATCGACTCCTCGTACTTCCGCAAGGCGGGTGATTCGTCGATCATGCGCCAGATCGGGGCGGCGCTGTCCGCCGTGCAATGCCGCACCAGGGCCTGGATCTCGCGGCGCAGCGCAGGGATGAGCGGGTCGTGCGGCGCCCGGCCGGTGACCGCCTGCGTGAGGCGTTGCTCGAAGTCGTCATCCTGCTCGAACACCAGGGCCTCTTTGGCGGCGAAGTGGGAGAAGAGCGTGGTGACGGCCACGTCGGCCTCAGCGGCCACGTCACGGATGCCCACCGCGTCATACCCGCGTTCCAGGAAGAGCCGCAGGGCGGTGTCAGCGATCTTCTGGCGGGTCGCGGCTTTCTTGCGCTCACGGCGTCCGGACGGCACGGTCATGCCTCAACGCTATCAGGTACGAAGCCGGATCAGCTTCAAAAAACTAACCGTTAGTGCTACGGTCGACCGCATGAAGAAAGTGAGCTTCGCCGAGTTCGGCGGTCCGGACGTTCTGCAAGTCATAGAAGCCGAGGAGCCCCACGCGAGCCCCGGCCAGGTACGCATCGCCGTGCGGGCGGCGGGCGTGAACCCCGTCGACTGGAGGGTCCGCGAAGGCCAGATTCTGAAGGCCCATCCGCTCGACTTACCCGCCGGAGTCGGACTGGACGCCGCCGGGGTGGTGGACGAGGTCGGCGAGGGCGTCGAAGGGGTCGAGGTCGGCGACCACGTGTTCGGCGAAGGCTCCAGCACCTATGCCGAGTTCGCCGTGCTGTCGGCCTGGGCCCGTATGCCCGAGGGCCTGACTTTCGAAGAGGCCGCCGGATACCCCTCCGTGGTGGAGACCGCGCTGCGCATCATCCGCGAGGTCGGTGTGCAGCCCGGACAGACGCTGCTGGTCAGCGGCGCGTCCGGGGGAGTCGGATCGGCGGTGCTGCAGATCGCCCGTGACCGCGGCATCACGGTCATCGGCACGGCTGGGGCCGCGAACCAGGACTATCTGCGCAGCCTGGGTGCCCTCGCCACGACGTATGGCGAGGGCTGGGTCGAGCGGGTGCGGCAGCTCGGCCATGTCGACGCGGCCCTCGATCTGGCCGGCTCGGGCGTGATCCGGGAGCTCGTCGAGCTGACCGGGGACCCACAGAAGGTGATCTCCATCGCCGATCTCGCTGCGCCGGAGCTCGGTGTCCGATTCTCCGGCGTGGCCGGGAGCGTGCCGGAAGCGCTCGCCGAGGCCGTCGGCCTCATCTCGCGGGGAAAGCTCCACATCCCGGTCGAGAAGTCGTACCCGCTCGCTGAGGCCGCGGCGGCGCACATCGACAGCCAGGCCGGTCACACGCGCGGGCGCCGGGTCGTGGTCGTCTGAGCCGATTCCTGCGCGGGCGGCCGCTCGGTGTGCTCGCGGCGGCCGCCGCCGTGATCGCCGTACGGCTCCTCGGCGTCCTTCCCCGCTCCGCCGTCATGCGGCGCCGCCGCGGCAACGGCGCGGTCACCTGGCGTATCCCGGCGGTGGTTTCCTGGGCCGGCACCCGAGGCGTGATGCCGCCGGCCGCCGGCCGCCGCCCTGCCGGAGCACACCGCACGCAAAGAGGCCCGCGCCCGAGCCGGCCTTGCCGGAGCCGGGCTGGATCGCCTGGACGAACTCGAAGCTGTCGACCTCAGAATCGGTCCCGGAACTTGACGCCGATCACGAGAAGCCCGATCAGCGATGCCGCCACCAACAGCCCCACGATGCGCTCCGCGCTCACGACACCACCGCCGACACCATGTCTCCGCACATCAAGAACCTCCTCGCTTCGCTGTCCAACCTGACCGACTCCACCGTGACCGACTCCACCGTGACGGCCCACGCGACGACATAGGCACACGGCGGCCGGTTCCCTAACGGAATTCCAACGGCGCATCCACCCGACCGGACTACGCCCGCGACCCACGATCCTGACGGCCTGCGCACTCCCGGAACGGCTGGTTGCGGCGGCCCCGGCGACCGCTCGATCCCGCGGCGAGCCGTGAACCACACTTCGGTGACGCAGCATGGCCGGCGCTTCCCCTCGTCCCGTCTGGAACACATCAAGAACATCGGCGGCTACCACTGAACGCAAGCCAGGCAGGGGAGGCCGGATGCGTCAGGGCCCGTACACCCCCTCAGGCCGGTCCCTACCCGGCCCGCGCGCGGTCTTGTACGCGGCTCGTCCGGATGCGATGCGATGCGAAGAGATGCGATGCGATGCGATGCGGGATCAACGGGGAGGGACGATATGACAGTCCACGACGCACACTCGGCACGGACGCCCCTCATATCCCTCACCTCGGATGTCGCGGATCCCCCACCCCTGCCCTCAGAGACTCTGCATCGCGCGATCTACGCGGCGCGCCGCACCCTGCGCGACGCGGTCGTGGACCCCGCCGACCTGGACGCCATCATCTATGTGGTCCAGCGGCGGCAGGTCCCGCCGCGCTGGCAGTCTGCCCGGGTGGCGTACGCCCTCGGTGCCCGGGAGGACGTCGCCGCCTTCGATGTCCCTGGAGCGCGGGCCGCCCGGAGCATGGCCACGGCGCTGAGCACGCCCGACGAGCCCGTACGTCGGGTGCTCATCATCGAAGCCGAGGGAACGGGACAGCCGTCCGCGTCGCTCGTCGCCAACTGACGGATCGGGCCGGGGCCTTGGTGCGACCGACTCGTGCCTCGTGCCTGATCTCACGCCTCAGTCCCTCTCTCGTGCCCCATAGGCGTCCGGCACCCCTGCACCCCCGGGGAAGGCCGCAACAGGAACCGGTGCGGCCGGGAGGGAGACGACCATCGTCAGGCCGCCTCCAGGGGTGTCCTCGGGCGTGAGCGTGCCGCCCATGGCCTCCGTGAGACCGCGGGAGAGCGCGAGGCCGAGACCGAGCCCGGTGGTGTTGTCGGTGTCCCCGAGACGCTGGAAGGGCTCGAACGCCTTCTCCCAGTAAGCGAGTTGGATGCCCGGGCCACGGTCGATGACCCGCAGTTCCACGCGCCCGGCCAGCGAGCTGGCGCCGATCGTGACCGGGCGCCCGGCAGGCGAATGGCGTACCGCATTGGACACCAGATTGGCGATGACGCGTTCCAGGAGCGGTGGGTCCGCGAGCACATCGGGGGTGGTCTCCAGCCCCTGGGTCACTACGTGTAGGGGCGCCTGCGGGGGCGAGTCGGGCAGGGTGTCCAGCGCCGTAGGGAGCACTTCAGTGAGCGCGATGGGCTGGAGGTGCAGGGTCAGCGCGCCCGCCTGCAGCCGGCTCATGTCGAGGAGGTTGTCGACCAAGCGGCTGAGCTTGGCCAGGGATTCCTCGGCGGTGGCGAGGAGTTCCTCCTGGTCTGCCGGGGAGAAGTCCACATCCTGGCTGCGCAGCGAGCTGACCGCGGCCCAGCATCCGGCGAGGGGGGTACGCAGATCGTGTCCGACCGCGGCGAGGAGCGCGGTACGCATACGGTTGGCTGCCTTGACCGGCTCGACCTCGGCCGCGGCCTCGGCGAGCCGGGCGCGCTCGACGGCGGCGGTCAGATGCGCGGCGAAGGCCGTGAGCACACGGTGCTCGGAGGCGGGCAGCCGGCGCCCGCGCAGCACCAGGACGCTGTCGTCCCCTATCGCGACCTTGGTCTCGGGGTCGGACACCCGGCCGCTCACGGCACCCGGCTCCGGCTCTCCCCTGCGGGGCCGCAGCTCGATGCTGTCCATGCCGAAGGTCTCGCGAGTACGTTCCAGGAGTACGGGTACGGCCCGGTCACCCCGCAGAATGCCGCCCGCCAACGAGGTCAAGGTCTCGGCTTCCGCGGTGGCCCGCGCGGCTCGCCGACTCAGGCGCAGCGACCGGTCGACGATGGCGGCGACGGTGACGGCCACGATGGTGAAGGCTGCCTGGGCGACGACGATATTGGCCTCGGCGAAGGTGAAGTGGCCGATGGGCGGGATGAAGTAGTAGTTCAGCAGCAGCGAGGTCGTCACCGAGGCGAGCAGCGCGGAGACCACACCGCCGATACAGGCCACGCCCAGCACCGTGAGCAGGAAGAGCAGAGCCTCGCTGGTGAGGTTGAGCGCGAGCGGGCCGGAACTCGCCAGCAGTGCCATGGTCAGCAGGACGGGCAGTACGAGGCCCGCAACCGGCCCGGCCGCACGGCGCGAACGCGGCAGAGCAGCGCCAAGGGCGGGCCCTCTTCTCCCCTGACCGGCATGTTCATGAGTGACCGTGTGGACATCGATATCGCCGGAGAGTCCGTCGACCGTCTCCCCCACTCCGCGGGGTGCCAGCAGTCGCCGCAGCCTCCCCCGACGGCTGGCGCCGATGACCAGTTGAGTGGCGTTCTGGGCGCGGGCGAAGTCCAGCAAGGCGGCGGGGACGTCTTCACCGACCACCGAGTGGTAGCTGCCGCCGAGACTCTCCAGGAGCTGCCGCTGCCCGGCCAACGCGGCCGGCGAGGAGCCGGACAGGCCATCGCTGCGGGTGATGTGGACGGCCAGCAGGTCGCCGCCGGAGAGGGGGGTCCCCCCGGCTCGAACGGAGCTCAGAGCTCGGGGGAGGCCCACGATGCGGGCGGCGCGGCGGATCAGGGTTGCGCCCTCCGGGCCACCGGTGAGCGCGACCACCACGCGTTCGCGGGTCTCCCACACCCGGCCGATGCTGTGCTCGTGCCGGTACCTGCGCAGCGCTTCGTCCACCCGGCCCGCCACCCACAGCAGCGCCAGCTCCCGCAGCGCGGTGAGGTTGCCGACCCGGAAGTAGTGCGACAGCGCCGCGTCCACATTTTCGGGTGGGAAGATGTTGCCGTGCGCCATACGGCGTCGGAGTCCCTCGGCGGGCAGGTCGACCAGCTCGATCTGCTCGGCGCGGCGGACGACTTCGTCGGGCACGGTCTCGTACTGCGGCACACCGGTGATCTTCTCGACGACATCGCTGAGTGAGTCCAGATGCTGGATGTTGAGCGTGGCCACCACCTCGATCCCGGCGTCGAGCAGCTCTTCGACGTCCTGCCACCGCTTGGTGTTGCGGCCGCCCGGCGCATTGGTGTGGGCGAGCTCGTCGATGAGCACCACCTGCGGACGCAGCTCCAGAACCAGGTCGAGGTCGAGCTCGGTGAAGTCCGCACCGCCATGCCTGCGCGTCACGCGGGGCAGCACGTCAAGCCCTTCGAGCATGGCCTCGGTGGACGGACGGCCATGGCATTCGGCAAGGGCCACCACCACGTCCTTGCCACGCGCTGCCCGGCGCCGGCCCTCGTCCAGCATCCGGTAGGTCTTGCCCACCCCTGGGGCAGCTCCGAGAAATACCTTGAGCCGGCCGGTACGCGAGCCCGGCCCGTCGGTCACATCGCTGCCCCGCGCCATCTCGTACTCCTCCACGTACCCCTCTTCGGGAAAGCGGCACGCCGGGTGGCACCGCGAAGGTGTCTTGCGGCATGCACCGGACGGCGTGCGAGGTTCACAGGAGCATCGTCACTTCACGTAGGCAAATACTGCGATGGCGTGCGAAGACATTGACACAACTCTGACCCGACGTCGGCGTCAGTGCGCCCGTGCCCTCAGCGGCTGTGCAGTGCCCCGCCCGCCAATGAGAGGGCTTGCCACCACCGCTGCTGCTGCTCGGTGTCGTCCGGCCCGCATGTTGTCGTCATGGAGCCGTCAGGGACTCCCCGCCTCTCGTAAGGGAAGCGCCAACAAGTGGCCATCGCCCTGCCAGTGGGATTTCGATGCAACACGACATGAACGCGATACAGGACGAGGAGCGTGGCCCCATGGGCGGACCACCCGGTGGCCGGCGCATCGTGGCCGGCGTGAGCGGCTCGCTGGGGAGCCTGACGGCTCTGCACCGGGCCGCCGCCGAGGCCCGTGTCACCGGAGCCGAGTTGTGGGCCGTACTGGCCTGGGAGCCTCCCGGTGGGGAGATCTCCCACCGCGGCGGGCCGTGCCCGACGCCGATGGCCGCCTGGCGCCGGATGGCTAATGAGCGCCTGCTGAGCGCTCTCGAAGACGCCTTCGGCGACGCCGGGCCCGAGGTGCCGCTGAAGTGCCTGGTCATACGCGGCAAACCCGGCGATGCCCTGCTGGCGGCCGCCGACCGGCCCGACGACCTCCTGGTGGTCGGGGCCGGAGCCCGCGGCAGGCTGCGCCGGGCGGTATGGCCCTCCGTCACCCGGTACTGCGTCGCACGTGCCTGCTGCCCGGTGCTGGCCGTGCCCCCTTCTCCTCTGCAGCACGCACTCGATGCGGTACACCGCCGCAACTCGTGGAATCTACCGCTCGACGCACGCGAATTGGCGGACTGAATCTGCCACCTGCGGTTCTCCGTCTTCCCACCGGGGCCAGACCCCTCCCACGTGCTCTTCATCAACGCGGAACGGCATCCGCGCCGCACCAGGGAGGGTTCTACCTGGCGAGGGAGTGTCAGGTCCTCAAACTGCCGCCTCCTCATTCAGCCCCCCGTGGGGCTGTCCGCTCCATTGGGGTGCGAGGACATGGTCCGAGGTCCAGTCCGGCGCCAGGCTCATACGGGCCCATGCCACGACAATCCGGCCAAGCGGACGCACCCCTGACGCAGCACGGCGCGGCACGATATCGGGCGGGCACGGAGATGACCTCCGACGAGTTTTACCCGACACCGGATGAGGGAAGCAGCGAAGGCACGTCAGGGTGGTCCGCGAGAACAGTCGAGCCAGTGGACCTTGCGCTACGGAGCGGAAGGGCCGCAGAGCATCAGGTGCACATCCAGGGGGCACGGCAGCCGGCACGGTCCGCCCGTCGACAGCCCAAGGAGAACACCACAGGAGAACACCACACGGCGCGAAACGACACCCGTACGTAACGATGCCGTCGGCACCCTCACGGTCCGATACTGGAGCCACCGGGTCCAGCCACGCCCGATGCCTCTCGGAACACGCCTGACAACCCATCAGAAGAGTCGCCAACAAGTCGGCACCAAGTCGGCACCAGCCCCGCCAGACCCTGCCCCTGACCGCCAGAGCCCGCCAGAGCCCGCCAGAGTCCGCCAAGATCAAAAACCAGCAGCATCTACTCTGACCTGGGAAAAGACCGGTCAGAGGCTCGACTGCTAATCTCCCCAGGAGGTACCCATGAAGATGCTGATCAACGTCGCCGAGACGGTGGTCGCCGATGCACTGCGCGGGATGGCCGCGGCGCACCCCGAATTGGTGGTGGACGCCGAGAACCGGGTGATCGTACGGCGGGACGCACCGGTGGAGGGCAAGGTGGCGCTGGTGTCCGGGGGCGGCAGCGGGCACGAGCCGCTGCACGGGGGGTTCGTCGGCCCCGGGATGCTGGATGCCGCCTGTCCGGGCGAGGTCTTCACTTCGCCGGTGCCCGACCAGATGGTGCGGGCCGCCGCGGCGGTGGACAGCGGCAGCGGGGTGTTGTTCATCGTGAAGAACTACACCGGGGACGTACTCAACTTCCAGATGGCGGCGGAGCTGGCGGAGGACGAAGGGGTGCAGGTGGCCAGCGTGCTCGTCAATGACGATGTCGCGGTGACCGACTCGACGTTCACGGCGGGGCGGCGCGGCACCGGGGCCACGCTCTTCGTGGAGAAGATCGCCGGTGCCGCGGCGGAGGAGGGCATGCCGCTGGAGCGGGTGGAGGCGCTGGCCCGGCAGGTGGTGGCGTCGTCGCGCAGCTTCGGTGTGGCGCTGAGTGCCTGTACGACCCCTGCCAAGGGCAGCCCGACGTTCGATCTCCCGGCCGGGGAGCTGGAGTTGGGGGTCGGGATTCATGGTGAGCCGGGGCGGGAGCGCCGCGCGATGATGACCTCGCGCGAGATCGCGGACTTCACCGTGGAAGCGATCCTGGAGGATCTGAATCCGAGGCTGCCGGTGCTGGTGCTGGTCAACGGCATGGGGGCGACCCCGCTGCTGGAACTGTACGGATTCCATGCCGAGGTCCGCCGGGTGCTCGACGAGCGGGGGGTGGCGGTGGCCCGCACGCTCGTGGGGAACTATGTGACATCGCTGGACATGGCCGGCTGCTCGGTGACGCTGTGCCAGGTGGACGGGGAACTGCTGCGGCTGTGGGACGCGCCGGTGCAGACGCCCGGACTTCGCTGGGGGCGGTGACAGCGCAGCCGTACCCGCTCCCCATGTGTCCGCGGCGGGTCGGTCTCCGTATCCGAATCCGTATGGAACTGCAGGTCCGTATCCGCTGTCTGCGGCCGTACGACTCCGCTTTCTTCACTCCGTGCCCGAACAACCAAGGAGAGTAGTCCGTGTCCGAAACGGTGCTGGATGCCGCGTTCTTCGTACGCTGGATGACGGCGGCCGCCGCCGTCATCGACCGGGAGGCCGACCGGCTCACCGAGCTGGACTCGCCCATCGGCGACGCCGACCACGGAAGGAATATGCAGCGCGGCTTCACGGCCGTGGTCAAGACCTTGGAGGCGGAGCCGCCGGCGACGCCCGGTGCGGTGCTGACCGCCGCCGGACGGCAGTTGATCTCCAGTGTGGGCGGGGCGTCCGGGCCGCTGTACGGGACGCTGCTGCGGCGCGCCGGCAAGGCGCTGGGCGAGGCGGCGCACGTGTCGGCCGACGAGTTGCGATCGGGGCTGGCCGCCGGGGTGGATGCGGTGGGGCAGCTCGGCGGGTCGGCGCCGGGGGACAAGACGATGCTCGATGCGCTGGTGCCGGGGGTCACGGCACTGTCGGCCTCCTTCGACGCGGCGGCCGAGGCGGCCGAGCAGGGCGCACTGGCGACCGGACCGATGCAGGCCAGGAAGGGCAGGGCGAGCTACCTCGGGGAACGCAGCATCGGGCATCAGGACCCGGGGGCGACCTCCTCGGCGTTGCTGTTCGCGGCGCTTGCGGAGGTGGCGAAGTGAGCGCGGAGACGCCAGGCGGTACGGCCGGCGGCGAGGGTGCGCCGGTCGGGGTGGTACTGGTGTCGCACAGCGGGCCGGTCGCGGATTCCGTGGCGACGCTGGCCCTCGGACTGGCCGGCGACGGGGTCACGGTGCCGGTGGCCGGCGCGGGCGGTACACCGGACGGCGGGCTGGGGACGAGTACGGAGCTGATCACCAAGGCGGCGCGGACGGTGGACCGCGGAGCGGGCGTGGCGATCCTGGTCGACCTGGGCAGCGCCGTACTGACCGTCAAGGCACTGATCGCCGAGGGGGACGAACTCCCCGAGGGCGCCCGGCTGGTGGACGCGCCGTTCGTCGAGGGTGCGGTGGCCGCCGTGGTCACCGCGTCGGCCGGGGCGGATCTGGACGCGGTCGCGGCGGCGGCCGGGGAGGCGTACGGGTACCGCAAGGAGTGACACCACCAGGTGTGCCGTCCCGGGACGTGGCTGACCGGCGACATGCACCCCGGTGGTGCTTGAACGGGTGACGGCCTTCTGGGATCGGTGGGGATGGCGACCTCGCCACCGGCTCTCAGGAGGCCCCCCTTCACGGTGCCGCGCCCGCGCCGGTGGCGGTGCCGAGACGTTCACCGGCCCGGTGGAGCAACCAGCCCCGTCTCTCGCGCCGCACTCGCACCCGCAGCCGCACCCGCACCCGCACCCGTGCCGGTCGCCGCGCCGGAGCGGAACCGTAGTCGTCCGTCCGGCGTAATCATGGTCATGACGCACAGGAACGAAGCGGTTCGCCTAGTCGTTCACCTGGCGGCTGTCTGGCTGGTCGGGTGCATGCTGACCACCTTGCAGTTACAGGCGGCGCTCGTCGCCCTCTTCACCGACGGAGCGAACCCGTTCGCCGCCGCTGTTGCCGTCCTGATTCTGCTGGCGGTAGCCGCATTGGCGAGGCTCGGATCTGCCGTCCGCAGCATGGTGCCGCTCATGCGCCGGGCGCGCGGGCCGTGGGCATGGGCAGCGGTCGTTTACGCGCTCGGCACCCTCGGCGCGTTCGGGACCGCCTTGGTGCACTTCAAGATCAACCACCTGGAGAACGTGCTTCTGTTCTCCGTGAGCGGAGGCGCCTGGTATGCGCTCGCAGCCGCACTCCTCCTTCCAGGCATCCGCGTCAGGCTGGGCGCGCTCGCGGCGGCGACAGCCCTCGCCGGCGCCAGTGCGTACGCCCTTTGGGCTGCCACGCAGCCCCCCACTCTCGGTGAGTGGATCACTGCCAACGAGGTGGACCGCACCGCGCTACGGGTCGGCGACCCGCCGCAGGGCTACGCACTGCACGTCCTGGCCGCAAGCAAGGACGGCTTCGGCGCCGATTACGAGCGCCCCCACGCCGTACGGCTCCATCTCGGCATGGATCGTTTCGGACAGGACACTCGTCGCGTCGACGCGCGCGGCTGCCCGGTTCCCTTCGGCGAGCCGATCCACTGCACCGACGACGGCGGAGGCCGCCAACTGGTGACCTATGAAGGCGACTACGCCCGCCAGGAGATGCGCCTGCGCCGCGACGGACTGGTCTACACCGTGACCGTGGAAGGCTCTCCTGCCGATCCGTCCGCAGCCCGGCACATTCTGTCGACGCTCAGGCCGGCGTCCGACGCCGAGCTTGCCGGCCTGGTGGAGCTGCCGATGCGGCGAGGGTGACCGCATGCACCCTCACCGGATCCTCGCAGGTGCGAGCGGCCGCCCGCTCCCGCGGCGTTCAGGGTTTGCGGGCGACACCCGCGTAGCAGGCGGCCTCCGTGTCGGTGACATGGGTGGCGTCCTCGGGGCGGTCGGGGCGCCACTGGTGGGAGAGGGTGACGCCCGGTTCCAGCAGCTCCCAGCCGTCGAAGAAGCGCAGGAAGGCGGCGCGGGAGCGGAACTGGAGCCGGGTGCCCGCGGCACCGTAGATCTTGATGATCTTGCCCATCGCGCCGGGGGCGAAGTCCGCCGTCGCATGGCTCATGGCGAGGGTGCTGCCGGACGGCAGTGCGGCCTTGAGGCTCTCGACGATGGTGTGGGCGTGGTCCCGGTCGTCGTCGGGGACGAAGTGCATCAGGGCGTTCAGGCTGAGCGCGACCGGACGGTTCAGGTCGAGGGTGTCGAGGAGCTGGGGCGCCTTGAGGATGCCGGCCGGGTCGGTGACATCGGCCTGGACGTAGGCGGTGCGTCCCTCGGGGGTGCTGAGCAGGAGGGCCGCCGCGTGCGCGAGGACGATCGGGTCGTTGTCGGTGTAGACGACCCGGGCGTCGGCGGCGATGCCCTGGGCGACCTCGTGGAGGTTCGGCGGGGTGGGGATGCCGGTGCCGATGTCGAGGAACTGCCGCATCCCGGATTCGGCGAGGACGCGGGTGGCCCGGTGCATGAACTCGCGGTTGATGCGGGCGGCGACCAGCGCGGCGGGGAAGGCGCTCAGCACCTCCCCGGCGGCCATCCGGTCGGCCAGGAAGTTGGTCTTGCCGCCCAGGAAGTAGTCATAGATCCGGGACGAATGGGCCCGGTCCAGCTGGAGATCCACCACGGATCCGTGCTCGCTCATCGCCTGCTGCCTCCCCAGTACGGCACCCCGCCCCGGCACGCCTCCTCGGCGTACGGTGGCGCCCGTTGCGCGCCGCGCACTCCGGACGGCGCATCAACCGCCGCCGTGCGCCCGGATGTTGGAGCACTGCCCCGTACGTCCCGGATCATGCCGGGGTACACCCGGCGGATTCCTGACGGGAGGCCCGACCTGCGCCGCCGGTCGTCACCTGCCACGGTCATGCGTAGTCATATGAATACGCAGCGGCAGATTTTTGCCCGACCGATGCCACAAACGGGCTGTCTTTCCGGTTCATTGGGAGGGTGAGGGCCAACCATCCTCCCGCGGCCGGCGGCGCTTCGGCGCCCGGCTCGGTGCACGGCGAAACGGAACGAGGACTGCTCGTGAGCGCAGACCGGGACCGACTGCTACCGGCGTGCGCTCCGGCGCAGGTCCATACGGCGGAGTTAGCTCCGCTCCCCCGCTGTTCGCTCCCGGCCGTCGCTCCGGACCCGTTCGACCGCCAGCTGTCGATCACCTTCGAGGCGTTCCTGGCCACGCATGCACGCAAGTGGCTGACGTACGCCTATCTGCACACCGGCAGCGAGGCCGCGGCCCGTGAGGTGACCCGGGCGGCGTACGGCCGGCTCGGCCGGCTGTGGCCGCATGCGTTGCGGCAGGCCTCGGTGGAGGCGTACGCCTGGTCGGTCCTCAAGGAACGGGTGGTGGAGTGGCTGTACGACCACCAGCAGCCCACCGCCCTCACCGAGACCGCCGCGTTCGCCGTCGTCACCCACGCCCTGCTGCGCGAGTGCCAGCAGCAGTTCGCCATGCTGGAGAGCCAGTTGGGGCTGTATGCGGCCATCGCCAGGCTGCCGGAGCGGCAGTGCGATGTGATCGTGCTGCGCCATGTCATCGGGTACAGCGACGCACAGATCGGCTCCTTGCTCGGCGTCGACGAAGTCACCGTCCGCTCCTACGCGAGCCGCGGCAAGCGCAAGCTCGCCGCCGCGCTCGGTATCGACCAGGGATACTCCAGGGGGAACTGACCATGTCGCACATCTGCCCCGCGGGTCGCCGGGAAACCGTCGAGACGCTGCTCAGCGCCGCCGCGGCGGTATCCGGTATCGATGGTCCGGCCGGGCTTCGTGACCTGGACGACGCGGGGGTACCCGGCGGCCTCGGTGCCTGCCTGCGGACGGCGGCAGCGGCGCCGGGCGGTCCGACGGCGCCGGAGCGGCCGGTCCGGGCCGGCCAGGGCGCACCCAGTACCTACGCCAGCGCCCGCGACGAGGCCACCCATGAGCTCCAGCTGGCCTGTGCCCTGGTCGTCAATGCGGCGGCGGCCGCGGCGAGCCTGGAACGGCTGGTCAACGACCACCACATCGACCCCGAAGGCGCACTGGTCTTCGCCTGTCTGCTGCACATCAGCGGCCGCCAGGACGCGGCCCATTTCTGGTGGCACTTCGGCGCCGGCGCCGGGAGCCGGACCGCCGCCTACTGTCTGTACCTCTCCCACCGCCGCAACGGTGAGTACCGCGACGCCGCCTACTGGCGCGAACAGGCCGCGCATGCGCCGGACGAGGAGCGCCGGTCGGCGGCCGCGTTCGACGAGAAGCAGCTGCTGCCGGACGCGGCCCGCCACAACCTTCTCGTCCAGTGGCACAGCGGGCTCGCCCCGACCCTGCCGAGCGCCCTGGAGAATGTGATCAACCGGCTCGTCGTGGACAGCGACGACGAGGACTTCGGCGAGATCCCCCGCCCCTCCCCCACGCTCGTCCGGGACCTCGGCCGGGCCCAGTAGCGACGCCGTGCCACCGGCGTGCCCCGGCCGCCCCGGCGACGCCGCGCCACCGGTGTACCCCCGGCCGCCGCCTCATGAGTCGGCCGGTCCCTCCTTCGGGTCCTCCGCCACCGGCGGCCACGCCGGGCGGCTGGCGTCGGGAACCGTGGCCAGTGCATGACCGACGGTGGGGAAGCACGAGAAGACATTGAGGGACTGGGTGCCGACCAGCAGCCGCAGCATCCGTACGCCGAGCGAGGCCAGCAGCAGCCTGCCCTCCAGACGCCGGCACAGCCATTCCAGGGCGAGCAGGCAGCTCAGCCCGCGGGAGTCGCAGAAGCGCAGCGCGGTCAGATCGAGCACCAGGAAGCGGTGCCCGGCCGACACCACCGAGCGCGCCTCGGCGAGAAACGCCTGCTCGGTGCGGAGGTCCAGGTCACCGCTGACGCGCAGGACCGCACACTCCTCCGCCTGCACGATCGCAGTGACCGCCAACGACCGCATCTCCGAGCTCATGCCGTCCAGACTAAGCGCCACGGTCTGCGGCACCACCGCTGCGGGCCTCCGGCGCACAACGGGCCGCCCCGCGCTCCCCGGCCCGTTGGGCGCCTACGGGCCCACTGCCAGGGCGTTACGGGCACCCGTTCGTGCAGGCAGCCAAGGTGACAGCGCCCGGAAGCGGACAGAAACGGTCACGTTTTCCGCCGT
This sequence comes from Streptomyces sp. NPDC015125, assembly GCF_043080045.1. Classification (NCBI taxonomy): domain Bacteria; kingdom Bacillati; phylum Actinomycetota; class Actinomycetes; order Kitasatosporales; family Streptomycetaceae; genus Streptomyces; species Streptomyces sp. NPDC015125. The sequence continues at coordinate 72,925 of NZ_JBIBVF010000013.1, read as the reverse complement.
CGCGGGCAGCCTTTCGCACCTCTCCGGTTGCTATAAACCTGATGCGGGCGGAAACGGGCAGTCCCGTGACCGAACGGAATCCGGAAACAGACAGAATTCGGGCAGGAGTGATCCATGAGGGCCGAGCAACGTCAGCACCGCATCCTCGCGCTCGCCCGGCAGTCCGGCCGGGTCGAGGTCGCCGATGCCGCGGCGGAGTTCGGGGTCGCCCGCGAGACCGTACGGCGCGATCTGAGCGAGCTGGAGCGCCGGGGCCTGATCCGGCGTACGCACGGTGCGGCCTATCCGGTCGAGAGCGCCGGCTTCGAGACCACCCTGGCCCGGCGGGAGACCCAGCAGGTGGCGGAGAAGCGCCGGATCGCGGCGGCCGCCGCGGCGCTGGTGGGCGAGGCCGAGACGGTATTCGTCGACGAGGGCTACACACCCGAGCTGGTCGCCACGCTGCTGCCCACCGACCGTCCACTGACCGTGATCACCGCGTCGCTGCGCACCGCGTCGCTGGTCGCGGCGTCCGAGTCGACCACCGTCCTGCTGGCCGGCGGGCGGGTCCGCTCCGGGACCCAGGCGACGGTCGGCTCCTGGGCCCGGGACATGCTCGCCCGGTTCGTGATCGACCTGGCGTTCCTGGGAGCGAACGGCATCTCCCGGGAGCACGGTCTGACCACCCCGGACCCGGCGGTCGCGGAGGTGAAGGAGCAGGCCGTCCGCTCCTCGCGGCGGCGGGTGCTGGTCGGGGTGCACAGCAAGTTCGGCGCCAGCAGCTTCTGCCGGTTCGCCGAGGTGCGCGACTTCGACGCGATCGTGACCGATGCGGGGCTGTCCGCGCCGGAGGCACATCGCTATTCGCTCCTGGGGCCGCAGGTGCTCCGGGTCTGACCGGGACGGGGCCGCCCGGACGATCGGCCCGCACCTTTGCACCACACCTCCCACAGCTGCACCACGCCCCAACCCGCCGCCGAAGGCCGCGCCCCGGCCGCCGGACGGCTCCCCGGCATACCCGCAGGACGGCGTCGTACGCCCCAAAACGTCCCGTGTGCGGCACTTGCCGAACATCCCCCGTCCCCCCAGAAAGGCACCGAGCCGTGAGAGCAAGATCCCCCGGACCAGGCCGCGGCGGCCGCTCCCCCGTGCTGACCGCCCTCACCGTCGCCCTGGCAGTGTCCACCGCCGGCTGCTACCGCGGCGCCGGCGATGCGGGCAACGACAGCCGTCACACCATCAACGTCCTGATGGTCAACAACCCGCAGATGGTGGATCTGCAGCGGCTCACCGCCGAGCACTTCACCAAGGAAACCGGCATCAAGGTCCACTTCACCGTGCTGCCGGAGGACGATCTGCGCGACAAGATGAGCCAGGACTTCTCCAGCCAGGCCGGGCAGTACGACGTGGCCAGCGTCAGCAACTACGAGACGCCCATCTACGCCCGCAACGGCTGGCTCTCCCCGCTCGGTGAACGGGCCGCCAAGGACCGCACCTTCGACCAGGGCGACATCCTGAAGCCGGTCCGCTCCTCCCTCACCGCCGCCGACGGCAAGGTCTACGCGGAGCCCTTCTACGGCGAGTCGTCCTTCCTGATGTACCGCAAGGACCTCTTCAAGGCCGCCGGGCTGACCATGCCGGCCCGGCCCACCTGGCACCAGGTCGCCGCGCTCGCCGCCAAGCTGGACGGCTCCCGCAAGGGCCAAAAGGGCATCTGTCTGCGCGGCCAGCCCGGCTGGGGCCAGCTGGCCGCCCCACTGACCACCGTCGTCAACACCTTCGGCGGCACCTGGTTCACCAAGGACTGGCAGCAGCAGGTCGACAGCCCCGAGTTCACCAAGGCCACCCGGTTCTATGTCGATCTGGTGCGCCGGCACGGCCAGGCGGGCGCGCCCCAGGCCGGCTACACCGAGTGCCTCAACGACATGCAGCAGGGCAAGGTCGCCATGTGGTACGACGCGACGGCCGGCGCCGGGTCGCTGGAGAGCGGCGAATCCAAGGTCGCGGGCAAGGTCGGCTACGCCCCGGCGCCGGTGGAGCGGACCCGTGACGCGGGCTGGCTCTTCACCTGGGCGTGGGGCGTGCAGAAGGCCAGTACGCACCAGGACGCGGCCTGGCGGTTCATCCGCTGGGCCTCGGGCAAGGGCTACGAGCGGCTGGTGGGCCGCGAACTGGGCTGGTCGAGGGTGCCCGGCGGCAAGCGGGCCTCCCTCTACCGCAACCCCGAGTACGCCAAGGCGGCCGGGGCGTTCGCCGGCCCGACCGAGCGGGCGATCAGCTCGGCCCGGCCCGGCGACCCCGGCGTACAGCCGCGCCCGGCCCCCGGGATCCAGTTCGTCGGCATCCCCGAGTTCGCCGACCTGGGGACCAAGGTCTCGACCGAGATCAGTGCGGCCATCGCCGGCAAGCAGAGCGTGCCCGAGGCCCTGAAGAAGAGCCGGCGGCTCGCGCAGGAGGTGTCCGATGCCTACACGCACCACTGAACCGGCTCCCTCGAACGACGCGGCCGTCGCGCTCCGCGCCGGCGGTCCGGACGCCCGCGCCCGCCGCACCGAGCGGGCGAAGAACTGGGCCCGGCGCGCGCCGCTGCTCCCGGCGCTGGTCTTCCTTGTCGTCGTCACCCAACTCCCGTTCCTGGCCACGGTGGTGATCTCCTTCACCCGCTGGAACGCACTGGCCCCCGACAACCGTGGTTTCGCCGCGCTCGACAACTACCGCGCGGTGTTCACCGACCCGGCGATGCGGGCCTCGGTGGGCACGACGGTGCTGCTGACCGTGACCGTGGTGCTGGTCAGCCTGCTGCTCGGGCTCGGTCTGGCGCTGCTGCTCGACCGTGGGTTCCGTGGGCGGGGCATCGTCCGCACCCTGCTCATCACGCCGTTCCTGATCGTGCCGGTCGCCTCCGCGCTGCTGTGGAAGCATGCGCTGTACAACGCCTCGTACGGGCTGCTCAACGGCTCGCTGACCTGGATATGGCGACTGTTCGGCAGCGACAGCCCGCCGCAGCCGGACTGGATGACCGACTCGCCGCTGGCCGCGGTGGAGGCGTCGCTGATCTGGCAGTGGACACCGTTCATGATGCTGATCCTGCTGGCCGGGCTGCAGAGCCGGGCGTCGGACGCCGTCGAGGCGGCCCGGATGGACGGCGCCTCCGCCTTCGACATCTTCCGGTACCTCACCCTGCCGCATCTGCGCCGCTACCTCGAACTGGCCGCGCTGCTGGGCACGGTGTACGTGGTGCAGAACTTCGACGCGGTGTTCACCATCACGTCCGGGGGCCTCGGCACGGCCAACCTCCCGTACACCATCTACCAGACCGTCTACCAGTCCCATGACTACGGACGGGCATCCGCGCAGGGCGTGGTCGTGGTGCTGTGTTCGCTGCTGGTGGCGACCTTTGCGCTGCGCACCGTGTCGTCCCTGCTGCGCGAGGAGGTCACGGCATGACCGCTTCATCCTTGGTCCTGCGCCGTAGCGGCTCCCCCGCTGCCCGGCGCCGGCGGCGCACCGGCAGTCTGCTGGGCCTGGCGGCCTGGTTGTGCGGCATCGCCTTCTTCCTGCCCGTCGCCTGGATGGTGCTGACGTCCTTCCACAGCGAGACGGACGCGGCGACCAACCCGCCGAGCGTCGGCGCCGGGATCAGTCTGCACGGCTACCGCGAGTTCTTCGGGGCGACGGGTGGCGGCGTCAGCCCCTGGCCCCCGCTGGTCAACTCGCTGACCGCCTCCGTCGTCTCCACCCTGCTGGTGCTGCTGCTGGCGGTGCCCGCCGCCTACGCGCTGGCCATCAAACCGGTACGCAAGTGGAGCGATGTCCTCTTCTTCTTCCTCTCCACGAAGATGCTGCCGCTGGTGGCCGGGCTGCTGCCGGTCTACCTCGTCGCACAGAACACCAAGATGCTCGACAGCATCTGGCTGCTGGTCATCCTCTACACCTCGATGAATCTGCCGATCGCGGTGTGGATGATGCGCTCGTTCCTCGCCGAGGTCCCGGTGGAGATGCTGGAGGCCGCCTCGATCGACGGCGCGGGGCTGACCACCACCCTGACCCGGATCGTCGCGCCGGTCGCGATGCCGGGGATCGCGGCAACGGCCCTGATCTCCTTCATCTTCAGCTGGAACGAGCTGCTGTTCGCCCGGGTCCTGACCGGCGTCGTGGCCGGTACCTCGCCGGTGTTCCTGACCGGACTCGTGACCAGCCAGGGCCTGTTCCTGGCCAAGGTGTGCGCCGCCGCCACCGTCATCTCCCTCCCGGTGCTCATCGCCGGGTTCGCCGCCCAGGACAAACTGGTCCAGGGCCTGTCGCTTGGAGCCGTGAAATGAAAGCCGCAGTGATCAGCGCCCCCGGCACGGTCGAGGTCACCACCGTCGAGGACCCGACGCCCGGTCCCCGCGAGGTCGTGGTCTCCGTCGCCGCCTGCGGGCTGTGCGGTACCGATCTGCACATCCTCCAGGGCGAGTTCGCGCCCACGCTGCCCGTCGTGCCGGGCCATGAGTTCGCCGGTACGGTCGTGGCGACCGGCAGTGCGGTCACCGAACTCGCCGAGGGCGACCGGGTGGCCGTCGACCCCTCCCTCTACTGCCACGAGTGCCACTACTGCCGCATCGGCCGCAACAACCTCTGTGAGCGATGGGCCGCCATCGGCGTGACCACGGCGGGCGGCGCCGCCGAGTTCGCCGTCGCCCCGGTCGCGAACTGCGTCAAGCTGCCCGATCACATCCGGACCGAGAACGCGGCCCTGATCGAGCCGCTCTCCTGCGCCGTACGCGGTTACGACATCCTGCGCTCGGCGCAACTGGGTACCCAGGTCCTGATCTACGGCTCGGGCACGATGGGCCTGATGATGCTCGAACTCGCCAAGCGCACCGGCGCGGCCGGGGTCGATGTCGTCGACATCAACCCCGCGCGGCTGGCCACCGCCCGCACCCTGGGCTGCAGCAACGCGGCCGGTTGTGCCGACGAGCTGGACCGCCCGCGCGGCTGGGACGTGGTCATCGACGCCACCGGCAACGAACACGCCATCCAGGACGCCCTGGGGCGGGTCGGCAAGGGCGGCACCTTCCTCCAGTTCGGCGTCGCCGACTACGCGGCCCGCGCCACCATCGAGCCCTACCGCATCTACAACCAGGAGATCACCATCACCGGCTCGATGGCCGTGCTGCACAGCTACGAACGCGCCGCGGAACTCTTCGCGGCCGGCGCCCTGGACCCGGAGGTCTTCATCAGCGACCGCCTCCCGCTGGACCGGTATGCCGAGGCGCTGGCCCGCTTCCGGGCCGGCGAGGGGAGGAAGATCCAGGTACGGCCGTGAGCCGGCCGCCGGCCACCACCGGGCCGCTCACCGCGGGCGGCGTACGGGAGCGAGTTCACCGCATGCCGCGTACGGGGGCGAGTTCGCCGTGCAGGAGCGCCGTGCCGAGCGGGGTGAGGGCGTGGACGACCGAGCCTCCGTCGCGCCGGCTGCGGGCCAGGTTCGCCTCGCGCAGTGCGCTGACATGCTCACTGGCCGAGGGGGCGGAGACCCGTAAGCGGCGGGCCAGTTCACCGGTGGTGGCCGGGACGTCCAGGGCGGCGAGGATACGGGCCCTGGTCCGGCCGAGGAGTGCGGACAGCGCCTGCGGATGGCAGCTGCGGGTGGTGGCCGGCGCCCAGTCCGTGGAGTGCTGGACGGGATGGACCAGGACCGGCGGGAGACCGGGGTCGGCGAGCGCGATGGGCCTGCGCCAGCAGAAATGGGACGGAATCAGCCGCAGTCCGCGGCCGCCCAGGTGCAGATCGCGGTCCCGGGGGTAGTCGACGTGAAGGACCGGCGGCTCCCAGCGGATCGCGGGCCGGAAGGTGTTGAGCATGCCGTCGACGCCCCCGCGGCAGAGTATGCGGGTACGGCCGCCCCGGTCGCAGTCGACGGTGGCGGCCGCGCCCGTCCAGTCGGGGGCGATCACCGCGCGGTGCACCTGCTGGAACGCGGCGGCCAGCTCGTCGAGCGGCTGCCGGTTCCCCCCGGCCAGCGCACCGGTCCAGCGCGGGAGCCGGGCCGGCAGCCCCGCCCGGGCACACTCCGTGATCAGCCGCGCCCGGGGAGTGTCCCGCAGCACCGCCAGCCCCGCGGCCAGTCCGTCGCGGGCCGCATCGGGGGTGAGGAAGTCCGGGAAGTAGCGGGCGTCGGCCGGGGCCAGAATGCTGATCAGCCGTGCGGCGCGGGTCAGGCCCCGCTCGTCCAGTTCGCGGCGCGCACGGGCCCGCCAGGCCCCGTACACCGGCACCCCGCGTCCCGGCGGCACCAGGTGGTGCAGGGCGAGCACGGTTTCCCACAGTGGGTCCGGCTCGGCGGCTATCTGTACCCGCGCGAGATCCCGGTCTTCGAAGTGAATGCGCAACATGCGGCCCCCGCGGCATGCTCACGACCCTGTTGCCAGGGCCCCCGTTCGGGGCCTGTGCCACGACGGCCCCGCCGCAAGCCTGCCCGGCGGCAACGGCGGTGTCCAGAGCGGTTGGTGGCGTTCGGCGTGCGCGGGTGGTAGTGGCCGGGAGTGCGGCGCGCCCGGCTCAGGCCCCGCCCGCGAGCCGCTCCGCCAGCCGCTCCAGGAACACCCGCTGCCCCGCCACCAGGCGCCGGTGCGCCTCGTGCGGGGTGAACCAGGCGACCCGGTCGATCTCGGGAAAGGTGCCGGTCACTCCGGAGCCGCGCGGCCATTCCCTCTCGAAGGTGCCGGGCACGATCCGCTCCGGGTCGAGATCGCTCTCGACGGCCCACACCGTCACCACTTTGCCGCTCGCCTGGCGGGCCTCGCCCAACAAGGCACCGGGCCCGTCGGGGGGCGGCATCCCCAGCTCCTCCTCGAACTCCCGCCGGGCCGCGTCCCACGCCTCCTCCGGCGGCAGGTACTCGCCCTTGGGCACCGACCACGCCGCGGCATCCCGCCGTTCCCACAGCGGCCCGCCCATGTGCGCGAGCAACACCTCGACACCACCGTCCGACGTCCGCCGGTACAGCAGCAGCCCGGCACTGCGCTTTCCCGCCACGGCGGCTACTCCTCCCCACCGTCGTGCGCGGTGAGCACCGTCTCCACGGTGTCGGCCTCGGCCGCCGTCTTGTCCTCCCGGTAGCGCACCACCCGTGCGAAGCGCAGGGTCACGCCCGCCGGATAGCGCGTGGACGTCTGCAGGCCGTCGTAGGCGATCTCGACGACGAGTTCCGGACGCACCGTCACCACGTGGCCGTCGTCCGCCACGGCGAGTTCCCGCAGCCGCTCGGTCTGCCAGCCGAGGGTGGCGTCGGTGAGCCCCTTGAAGGTCTTGCCCAGCATCACGAATCCGCCGTCCGGCCCGCGCGCGCCGAGGTGGAGGTTGGACAGCTTCCCGGTGCGCCGGCCATGGCCCCATTCCGCCGCGAGCACCACCAGGTCCAGGGTGTGCACGGGCTTCACCTTCAGCCAGGCGGCGCCCCGGCGGCCCGCGCTGTAGGGGGCGTCCAACGCCTTGACCACGACGCCCTCGTGGCCCCGGCGCAGGGTCCGCGACCAGAAGTCCTCGGCGGCCGCGCGGGCCGCGGCGTCGGACGGGTCGGCGACGACCTGGCGGCGCACCCGGAGAGGTTCGGGCACCAGCCGGGCCAGCTCCGCGTGCCGCTGCTCTCCGGGTAGTTCCAGCAGGTCGCGGCCGTCGACCGACAGGATGTCGAAGAAGACCGGGGACAGCGGCAGGGCGGCCTGCGCCGCGGAGACGTCCACCCGCGAGCCGAACCGCCCCGCGACCCGCTGGAAGGGCAGCGGGCGGCCCGCTCCGTCCAGGGCGATCACCTCGCCGTCGAGGATGAAGCGGTCGGCCGGCAGCTCCCGGGCGACGGCGGTGACCTCGGGGAGCCGGTCGGTGACCTCGTCCAGGGTGCGGGTGTGGATCCGGACGTCCGGACCGTCCCGGTGCACCTGGACGCGGATGCCGTCGAGCTTCTCCTCCACCGCGCAGGCACCGAGCTTGTCCACCGCCTCGGCCACCGATGCGGCACTGTGCGCCAGCATCGGACCGACGGGCCGCCCGACGGTGAGCCGGAACTCCGCGAGCGCCGGCGGCCCCTCGGCGAGCAGCGCCCGTGCCACGTCCGGCAGGGATCCCGCCAGCATCACGGCGCGGCGGACGTCGGCCGCGGGCGCCTCGGTGGCGGCGGCGAGCCCTTCGACCGCGAGGGCGTCCAGTGCGCCCTGCCGCACTTCGCCGGTCAGCAGGCCGAGCAGGAAGCGCTGTTCCTCCCGTGTCGCCGCGGCCAGCAGCTCCCGGACCAGCCGGCGTCGCTCGCCCTGCGCCCCGGCGCCCGAGACACTTGCCAGCCCGGTCAGCGCGGTATCCACGTCGCGTACGGTCAGCGTGGCACGCTCCGCGGCCGCAACCGGCTCGCGCAGCACGCTCCAGCCGACCCCGATCCGCCCCTGGGGCAGCCGCCCGGCCAGGTACGGGATGACCACCGGGACGTCCTGTGGTGCGGCGGCCCGGAACAGCCCGGCCAGCAGTGCGATCTTTCGCGAACGCGCCGATGTCGCGGCGACATCGGCGGAGACCTGTGCGAGAGCGGCCAGCAGCATAGGGCCCATAGGGCCATGGTGCCCCCGCGGCGTCGTGGCCGCTTCCCCGGGCGCGGGGGGGCACCGGCCGGTGCGGCACCGCACGGGTCCGCGGCCGGGCCGCCCGACCCCGGGTCAGGCTCAGGGTCAGGGGGCGAGATACGAGTGGAAGAGGTTGCCCGGGTCCCACTGCGCCTTGATTTCCTGCAGGCGGTCCCAGGCGGCGGGGGTGTACGAGCGCCGGGCCCGTGCGGCGTCGGCTTCCAGGTCCGTTTCGGCGATGTAGTGGAAACCGTGACCCTGCGGGTCCGCGGCGGCCATGGCCTCGCGCAGCCAGCGGGCCTGGGTTGCGTCCTCGGCCGGGTCGTCCCAGATCGCGTAGCAGACGAAGTAGGACGCGCCGAGCGGGGAGAAGGCCATGTTCCGCAGCAGCGCGGGGTGCTCGGAGACCGGCAGCACCGGGGAGAGCACCAGGGACTTCCCGGAGGGGGCGTGGGCCACCGCATCGGCGATACGGGTCAGCTGGGTGGCGTAGCTCTCCGGCGACCACAGGGTGTCCGCCGCATACCGGTGTGCCGGTGGCCAGGCGGACACCGCGCCCTCGTGGAGCGCGGCGAACGACGTCGGCACGGCCGGTTGGCGGGCAACGGCACGTGCGCCGAAGGGACAGTCGGCGAACGGCTCCAGCGCCTGCAGGGCCTCGCTCCGTGCGGTGGCGAACGCGGTCGCGGCGACCGTGATCCGGGGTCCTGCACCGGCCGTGCCGGTCCGCGGACCGGACGGCATGAGGACGAAGGCCGTTTCGACGTACGGCGGGAGCCCGCGCGCGGTCCGCTCCGCCCACTCCGTCACCCGGGCGACCTCGGTCAGCGGGAAGGTCAGGGAGGTCGTCATGATCGATGCGGGGTGGGGGTGCAGGGCGAGGCGGAAGCGGGTGACGGCCGCGCAGAAGCCCGGCCCGGCGCCCCGCGCGGCCCAGAAGAGGTCGGGGTTCTCGGTATCGCTGCAGGTGACGGTCCGGCCGTCGGCGGTGACGGCCCGGATCTCCAGGACGTCTGCGCAGGACGCCCCCCAGGCCCGGGAGTTCCAGCCCAGGCCGCCGCTGAGCAGGAACCCGCCGACCGCCACGGTGGGGCAGTGGCCGACGGGGAACGCCAGATCCCGGGGGGTGAGGGCCGCGACGAGTTCCTGGCCGGTGACGGCGGGCTCCACCGTGGCCGTCGCCGGGGCGTCGCCGGCCGCGGGCGCGACGCGGCACTCCCGGAGCGCGGAGAGATCGAGCAGCAGCCCTTGGTCGCGCAGCGGCGAGCCGGACCAGTTGTGCCCGCCGGAGCACATCGAGACCCGCAGTCCCCGGGCTCGGGCGTAGGTGACGGCGGGTGCCACCTCCGCTTCCGTGGCGGCGCGCACGATGACCTCGGGGAACCGCTCGGGCCGGCGCTCGTTCCACACCGCGGCCGACCGGGCGGACTCGTAGCCGGCCTCACCCCGCATCACCAGCGAGCCCTGGATGTCCTCCGCCGCTGCCGGTTCCCGTGGGCACATCGCGCCCCCTCACCAGATCTGGTGGGTGATCAGGCCGAAGACACCGATGCACACCAGGTAGCCGAGCACCACCAAGGCGAAGCCCAGCACCTGCGCCCGGCGGTTTCCGGCAACCCGGGAGGGCACCAGCCAGAAGGCGAACGCCCTGTTCACCAGCGGCATCAGCAGCCAGGTCAGCGCGCTCACGCTCAGTACGTTGGAGAGGAACAGGCCGGTGTACTCGCGGATGGTGAGCTTCTCCAGACCCACTCCGACGGTGAGGTTGAGCACCATCACCGTCGGATAGAGCGCCAGGACGACGGACATCGCCTGTTTCCAGTTGGGCGGAGCGTTGCCCCGCTTGTCATGGTCGAACTGGAACCAGCCGCTGAACGCCGAACCGACCTTGCGCACGTCGTACGAGGTGAAGTACTTGCTCCCCTCCTTCAGCAGCTTGGCGCGCACATCGGAGGCGAGCCACTCGTCGAGGTGCTCGCGGGAGTCGAACCGGAAGACGACGACCCAGTGCTCCTGCACGCCCTCCACCGGCTTGAAGAGTTCGGAACCCATGAAGCCCGGCGCCTTCTCCTGCGCCCTGAGCGTCTTTTCCTGCCAGGTGAGGAACTGCTGCTCGGACCCCGGCTTCACCACATGGGAGATGACCGCCGTCACCACGTCGGTTACCGGCGGTGCGGGGCTGCCGCCGTGGAGCACCTCCTGCGTCGGAGGGCCCTCGAAGAGTTCCCGCGCCTCATCCAGCAATGCCTGCCGCCGGTTCGAATCCAGCCAGGCGGTCAGCTGGCCCATACCGGAAAACCGGAATACGGCCACCCATTCGTTTTTCTCGCCGGCGCCTGGGTACACCTCGGCGCCCACGAAACCCTCGAATTCACCGGCGGCCTGATTTGTCCTGGCCTGCCAGCGCTGATACTCGTCGGTCCGGCCTTCGCGCACCTTCTGCGAGGTCACAACGGTGGCGTTGGCTGCCGCGGAACCACGGCTTGCACGGGCACTCACCTTGAGTAGCCTAGTACAGAAGAGATTTACACGGCAAATGGGGCATTTTTCTCACCGTTCCGCAGAGGAATCGATGCCGATCGGAGACTCCGTAATGGAACAGAAAGAACTTCTCGCAGAGGCTGTACGGCTCGCCACGGAATCCGTGGAGAACGGCTGGGGCGGCCCGTTCGGCGCGGTGCTCACGCGTGACGGGAACATCGTCGCCCGCGGGCAGAACCGTGTGCTGCTGACCGGCGACCCCACCGCGCACGCCGAAATGGAGACGATCCGGAAGGCCGTGCAGATCCTCAACCCCGAAGCTCCGAGCATCGCCGTGGAGCGTCAGAACGAGAGCACGCTGGAGTACGTCCCGCGACCCCCCGGGTCACCGGACCCGGTCCCGGAGCGGGCCCGTATGCTCCAGGGCACTTCGATCTACATCAGCGGCGCGCCCTGTCCCATGTGCATGAGCGCCATCTACTGGTCGCGGATCGACGCCGTCTACTACAGCTGCGACCTCGACGACACCGCGAAGATCGGCTTCGACGACACGTTCCAGTACGAGGACTTCAAGCGGCCGCTCGACGAGCGCAGGATCAAGATCGAACAGATCTACCCCGAGATGGGCGCCCAGTCGTACGCGGCCTGGACGAACCGGCCGGACAAGCACCCGTACTGACGGAGGATCACCGGTCGGCACCGCGGAGGCGGAACAAGGCACGGCCCGTGACGGCCGCCCGGCGCGCCGGGCGGCCGTCCCTTCGCGGGAGCGACCCGGGCGGGCGTGCGCGGCGCCCGGCCCGGGTCGCGTCCGGTAGTCGTGCGCGGACCAGCCGGCAGGGCGCGCAGCGGGCCCGGCCGGCTCACTCGTACATCACGTACTCCGGCTGCGGCCGCAGGGCCAGCACCTCCTCAGGCGTCATCAGGCGGCTGCCCTTCGCGTCCTCCTCGTAGAACAGCTTGAAACCGGTGTGGAGGCCGTCGGGCAGATCCTCGACCAGCCGGTGCCAGGTCCCGCGCTTCAGGCCCGGCGAGCCGATGCCGTCGACGCTCTTGATGAGCGCGACGCCGGGCTGGGGCCGCAGGGCGGACTGCTCGCCCACGACGGAGGTGGCCACCTGGTGGAAGACCAGCGGCTTCTGCGGCAGATCGTGCGCCTGCACCAGCCCGGACAGATAGCGGGCCACCTTGGTCAGCTCATGACCATCGGTGTGCCCATAGGTGTCACCCGGCACCTCGCCGGAGCCCATCTCCCATTCCGGGTCGAGAGCGATCCCGACATCAGGGTGGACGAGCCAGTCGCGCAGCGCCTTGACCTCGTCGAGCATCGAGGCGCGGCCCGGCTGGATGTTCAGCAGCAGCAGCGCCCGGCGGGTGCGCGCCAGGCGGTGGAAGCGGCGGATGGTGGCCGGGGGCGTCCGGGAGCGGTAGGTGCCGTCCGGGCCGGCCGTGGCGTTGGCCACCGTCGCCAGAAGTTCGAGTACGGGCAGCGGTTCGCGCCCCGCGGCGTACGCATGCGCCACCTTCTCCGCCTGGGCGGCCCGCTGTTCCGGGTCACCGGTCCCCAGCCGGCCGAGCGCCGCCGCGCCGGGCAGACCACAGAACCCGATGAGCCGGTAGCGCGGGAACAATTCCCTGCCACCACGTGGCAGTTCGGGGCGACGCCGCCTTGTCGGGCGGGCCGACGGGGGCGCCGTCGCGGAACCGGACGGGCCCGGGGTCCCGGATCCGGAGGGGGAGGCAGGCGAGCCACCGGGTGGCGATGCCTTGGGTGCGGAGTCCGCACGGGAGGAGGACTGCCCGCACGCCGTGAGCAGTCCCAGCCCCGCCGCTGCCGTGGCCGCGAGCAGATGACGCCGGCTCGCCTCCGGCGGTGGAGAGGGCGTTGCGGGGCGGCGGGCGGCCACCCCTGCGCTGCGTATCCCGGCGTCCTCTCGCCCTGACACCTCGTCCGCCACACTGCCTCCGTCCCCCGGTGTCCGGCCGATGACCGGGCACCGGCTGTCTTTCGGACCGGTCCTTCCGTGCAGTGCGCATCTCCAGACCACTCGCGGCAAAACCCGTAGGGGAAATGATCAGGCCACGTCACACCGGCCGTCCGCTCCGTTCACCGGCACTTCACCGCGTCGCCGCCGCGGCGCTACGGATGTACGCGCCGGACGCCCCCGGGCACCGCGGGCACCGCGGGCACCGCGGGCACCGCGGGCACCGCGGGCACCGCGGACCCTGCCGGACTGCGCGGCCCCCCGGACGCCGCGGCCCCTGTCGAGCACGGCAGCCCCTGAGGACACCGCGGACCCTGCCGGACGGCGCCGTGGCGGACCCGGCCGCGTAGCGTGAGGACGTGATCAGGCCCCAACGCCTCGAAGCCCTCGACCACTCCCCCGAAGCCGTCCGCCGCCTCACCCCCGTCCGCCGCCTCTGGTACGCCGCATACGGGTCCAACATGCATGCCGAGCGGCTGGCCTGCTATCTGGCCGGCGGGCAACCCCCGGGCGGGCTGCGCACCTACCCGGGCTGCCGGGACCCCCGTCTGCCGACGCGTACGGCACCGATCATGCTGCCCGGTCTGCTGTACTTCGCCACGGAATCGCAGGTGTGGACCGGCGGCAGCGCCTTCTACGACCCCGGCCCCGGCCCGGACCGCACACCTGCCGATGACGCAACCGGCCGGCGGTCCGACGACGCAATCGTCCGGCGACCCGGTGCCGCAACCGGCCGACGACCCGGTGGCGCAACCGGCCGGCGGCTCAGTGCCGCCGAACTGCCCGCTCAGGGCTATCTACTGACGCTCTCTCAGTTCTCCGATATCGCCGCTCAGGAGATGCACCGGGAACCCGGCCGGGATCTCGACGTGACGGAGGCCCTCACCCACGGCCGGGCCCGGACCGGCCCCGGCCGGTACGAAACCCTGGTGTGCGCCGGACTGCTGGACGGTTACCCGGTGCTGACCTTCACCTCCCCGTGGAACAGCCAGGACATCGCCATGAACCCGCCCGCGGCGGCCTACCTGCGGCACATCGCGGCCGGCATCGTCGCCTCCCACGGATGGAGCGCGCGCCGGGCCGCCGAGTACCTTGCCGGCTGCCCCGGAGCCGAGGGGCACTGGACGGCCACGGAGATCGCGGCGCTGCTCGACGACCCGCGGTGACCGGCGGTGACCGGCGCGCACCCTCCCGGCTCGCCCTGAGCAGCGCACACCCGCCGCCACCGCCCCGTCCCGGGCACACTGGTGCCACCCAGTCGGTGGACCCCCGGTGGACCCCGGTGAACCCGGTGGACCCCGGCCCCGAGGACTTCAGCGAGGACCGTGATGAGAAAGATCATCTTGTCGATGTCGGTGTCCCTTGACGGCTTCATCGAGGGACCGGAGCGGCAGATCGACTGGCATCAGGTCGACGACGAACTGCACCGGCACTTCAACGAGCAGCTCCGGCAGATGGGCGCCTTCATGAACGGCCGGGTCACCCATGAACTCATGGCGGAGTTCTGGCCGACCGCGGACGCCGACCCCTCAATCACCGGCCCCATGGCCGAATTTGCCGGGATCTGGCGGGACACACCCAAGATCGTGTTCTCCCGGACCCTGGAACGGGCCGACTGGAACACCACCATCATGCGCGATGTCGTCCCCGAGGAGATCGAGGCGCTCAAGGCGCAGCCGGGCGGAGACCTGGCGCTCGGTGGCGCCGATCTCGCCGCGGCGTTCATGGCACACGACCTGGTCGACGAGTACCGCGTCTACGTCCATCCGGTCCTCATCGGCCGGGGCAAACCCCTCTTCCGCGACACGGACGCCACGACCTTTCTGCGGCTCGCCGGGACCCGGGCCTTCGGCAACGGCGTCGTCCTCCTCCACTACCGGCGCGCCGAGGGCCCGGCCACGGGATGACCGCCCGCGGCCGCACCGGTCCACGGGGCCGCTGGTTCACCGGCCCGCACCGTCAGGCGCGCGCACCGTCACCGCGCGCGCCGCGCCCGCACCGTCACGGCAGCACCGTCACGACAGCACCGTCACGACAGCCCCAGCAGACCGGGCAGATCGGCGAAGGAATCGAGCACATGGTCAGGTGTGCCGTCGGCCGCCCGGTGTGTCTCCGGCAGATACTTGCCGGTCTTGACGAGCACACCGGTGAGCCCGCAGCGCTGGGCCGCCAGCACATCGGACTCGATGTCGTCGCCCACCATCAGTGCTTCCGCGGCCGGGGCACCGACGTGCGCCAGGGCGGTGGCGAAGAACGCCTCCGCCGGCTTGCCGGTGACCGTTGCCTCGACCCCCGCGGCCCGTTCCAGCCCCGGCAGGAAGGCCCCGGTGTCCAGGTCGAGCCCGTCGGTCGTACGCCAGTACAGATTGCGGTGCATGGCGACCAGCCGGGCACCGCATTGCAGCTGCCGGAAGGCGCTGTTGAGAGCCGGGTAGCTGAAAGCCTCGCCCGCGCCGCCGAACACGATCACCTCCGGCGCCTCCCGGTCCTCGTCGCCGGCCTCCTCCCCCACGAGCGTCACTCCTGCCAGATCCGCCCGGACCTCACCGCTGCTGATCAGCCGGCAGCGTGCCTGCGGATGGTGTGCGCGCAGGTAAGCCGCCGTGACGGCGGGCGCGGTCAGAATGTCGTCGGCACCGACCGGAAATCCCTCCTCGGCCAGCCGCCCGGCGACCGCGGCCCGGGTCCGTGAGGTGGTGTTGGTGACCAGCACCAGCGGAAGTCCCGCGGCGCGCAGCCGTTCCATGGCCGCCACCGCGCCGGGCAGCGCCTTCCAGGACACGGTGAGCACGCCGTCGATATCGATCAGGACCGCTCCGATTCCCTTCATACGCCGACGGTAACCACCATCCGGCCTGGCCGGGCGATGATCGGGCACCGCCCGGGTACGGCCCGGGTGCTGCCCGGGTCCTGCCGGTGGCAGAGCACCGGCAGTGGCCGGGCAGCGGCAGTGGCCGGGCAGCGGTGACCGGGCAGCGGTGACCGGGCACCGCCACGGCCCGACTTGCGAAGCCACCCCGGATGCGGTTATTTCGAAGTGAGGTGTGGACGCAGCTACCGTCTCCCCTGGCTAGGGGGTGCACACTGTGCTGTTCACTGACCGTGCGGATGCGGGGCACCGGCTCGCCGAATCGCTGGGGCACCTGCAGGGCGACGAGCCCGTCGTGCTGGGCCTGCCGCGTGGCGGGGTCCCGGTGGCCTTCGAAGTGGCCCGGGCGCTGGGGGCGCCGCTCGATGTGATCGTGGTCCGCAAGCTGGGGGTCCCCTACCAGCGCGAACTGGGTTTCGGCGCCATCGGCGAAGGCGGCGTAAGGGTGATCAGCGACGACATCGTCCGCCGCGGCCGGCTCGACCAGGCGGACCTGACATCCGTGGAGCACGCCGAGGCGGCGGAGCTCACGCGCCAGGCGGAGCGCTTCCGCGCCGGGCGGCGACGGCTCGACCTCGCCGGCCGCACGGCGATCGTCGTGGACGACGGGATCGCGACCGGCGCCACCGCGGCCGCCGCCTGCGAGGTGGTACGCGCACAGGGTGCGGCCCGGGTGGTGCTTGCGGTACCCGTGGCGCCTCCGGACGCGGCCGAGCGGCTGCGCGGCTCGACCGATGAATTCGTCTGCCTCTCCACCCCGTTCGCCTTCTCCGCCGTCGGCGAGTGGTACCGGGACTTCTCCCAGACCCCGGACGACGAGGTCGTCTCCTTGCTGGCACAGGCCGCGGCCGGGCCCGAGGCGGCCGCCGGGGCTCCTGACGGGACGGGGGCGCGGACGGTGGCGGCGCCGGATCCGGCGGAGACGGAGCCGGCGGAGGAAACGGATGTGGCGGAGGAGGTGGCGATCGACGCCGCCGGGGTCCGGCTCACCGGGGACCTCGCCGTGCCGGCGGGGGCCCTGGCGGTGGTGATGTTCGCCCATGGCTCGGGCAGCAGCCGGCACAGCCCGCGCAACCGCCTGGTTGCCGCGGCCCTGAACGAGGCGGGCCTGGGCACCCTGCTCTTCGACCTGCTCACACCGGCCGAGGAAGCCCACCGGTCGAACGTCTTCGACACCGAAACGCTCGCCGAGCGGCTGGCGGACGCCACCGGGTGGCTGCGCGGCCGCTTCGCCGGCCCGATCGGCTACTTCGGCGCCAGCACCGGTGCCGCGGCGGCACTACGGGCCGCCGCGGCACCCGGCGCGGACATCGCTGCCGTGGTCTCCCGCGGCGGCCGCCCCGACCTCGCCGGACCACTTCTCCCCGGCGTACGGGCGCCGACGCTGCTCATCGTGGGCGGCAACGATCCCGTGGTCATCGAGCTCAACCGCGAGGCCGAGGCGGCGCTGCGCGCGGAGACCCGCCTGGAGATCGTTCCCGGCGCCACCCATCTCTTCGAGGAACGCGGGGCCCTCCAGCAGGTCGCCGACCTCGCCCGGGACTGGTTTGTCAGCCACTTGGTGACACCGGCCCGGCCGTAGCGGGCGGGGGAGCCCTACCGTCCGGTGCGGTGCCCCGGACCGGCCACCGACCGAGGCAGGTGCCCCGGACCGGCCTCAGTCGATGGTGATCTCACCCATCGCGCTCCACCCGCCCGCACCCTCGATGGTGGTGCTCACGATGTCCGGGGTGCGGCGCAGCAGCGGGCGCATCGTCTCGATTGCGGCGCGGAAGTGGTCGGAGTTGACATGCGCTTCGGCGGCGTCGTCCTTGAATGCCTCGACCAGGACATAGGTGTTCGGGTCCTCGATGCTGCGGGACCATTCGAACCACAGGTTGCCGGGCTCGGCGCGGGTGGCGCCGGTGAAGGATTCGACGTGCTGCGGCCACTCTTCGGCGTACTCGGGTTTCACGGGGAACTTGACGACAATAAAGATCATCCACCGAGTCTAAGAGCGCGTCGGTGACGTTGTCAGCCCGAGGTGGTCCGTGCAGGCTCGGCCGTGGGCGCCCCCCTGCGGCGATGAGTTTCGACCGCGTCAGGAGTCTGTTGTGGTGAGCGTCGTGGGACGCCGTACGACGCCGCCCGGCACGAGACACCACGGAGGACACATGACGACCAGGCCCGGCAACGCGAGCAGCGACCTCCCCGGCAAGCCGCCAGTCGTCGACCTGGCCACCTGGCAGGCGGCGCGCGAGGAACTGCTGGTCCGCGAGAAGGCACACACCCATGAGGGCGACGCGATCGCCGCGGCCCGGCGGCGGCTGCCGATGGTCGAGCTCGACGGCGCGGTCGAGGTCACCGGCGTTGACGGGCCGGTCCCGTTCCTCGACCTGTTCCAGGGGCGCGACGAACTCGTGGTCTACCAGCACATGTGGTACGACGGCGCGCCGCACCAGGGGCAGTGCGAGGGCTGCACCACCACGGCCTGGCACATGAAGGACGCCGCCTACCTCAACGCCCGGGGCGTCTCGTTCGCCGTCCTGACCTCGGGCCCATGGGACGAGGTGGCTCCCTACGTCGCGTTCATGGGCTACCCCCAGCCCTGGTACTCGGTGCGGGGTGTGGCGGCGCCGGTCGGCGGAGAAATGGGGCACCTCAGGTGTTTCCTGCGCGAAGGAGACCGCCTGTTCCTCACCTACTCCACCACGGGCCGTGGCAATGAGCCGGTCAACGGGTCCCTCGGCCTGCTCGACATGACGCCCTACGGCCGCGGGGAGGCGTGGGAGGACAACCCCGAGGGTCGGCCCGTGCTCGGCGATGTCCGCGAGGGGCACCCCTCCGAGGCCCGCCAGTCCTGCTGGTACTGGCGCTCGGACGCCGACGGCGTCGCCACCTGGGGCCCGACCAGCCGGCCCGTGCCGCAGTGGACCCGCCCCGGCGCGACCCCCGTGGAGACCCTCGGCCGGCACGGCCACCACCACTGACGCGCCGTCGTCGACGGCTTCGGCAGAAGGTGTGCGGTGCTCACCCGGCGCCTGCCACGGCCAACCGGGGCCTTCGTGCCGCCGTCACGCGTGGCCGCCTGTATCGGGCTCGGCCGGCGAGGGGCGGTTCAGTGACTTGACCAGCAGTACCCCTACCACGATCAGCGCTATCCCGAGCCATACCGGCCCTGCGTTGAAGGCGAGCACCAGGATGCCCACCGGGGTCAGATAGCCGACGAGCGGAAGGAGCAGGTCGCTGACCGGTGGTTCCGGCGGTCCGGGCAGACCCTGTTCCCGCCGGGCGCGCGCACGCACGACGTCCGGATACCACCGCGTGAACTGCAGCGCGACGATGATGGCCGCGATTTGGATGATCCACCCCGTCCACAGATTGTTGGAATTGTGGAGCACGAGGTCGCCACAGGCACCCGCTATCGCCGCCACCCCGAAAGCCGCACCCCATACACCGGTGATGTAGTAATTGGTGCGCAGAAATCCGGGCGTGTTCCAGAACTTGCGGGGTACTTGTTCCCGGGCGTACTGCAGGGTGAACGGCACCCGGATCGCCATGGATCCGAGGGCGATCACCAGGAGCGCAATATTCGAAACCTCCCCCGAGTAATTCTCCAACCAGCGCAGGGTGCCGGGGGACGCGAAGATACCGATGACCGCCATCGCCGCGAAGAAGACGACATCGGCAATCTCAAGGATTTTCAAGGAGCCGCCCGGATGGCGTTTACGGCCGATGACGACGATCGCCACCGCGAGGGCGAGCGCCGTGGCCACCGCCAATTCATAGCGGCCAGGCCCGACCAGCACCGACATCGCGATCCAGGGCGTCATCCCGAGGACGGGGCTGTCGAGCACGGGCGACAGCCGTCCACCGGCGGCGGTCTCCCGCTGGCCGAGTGACATGGCAACAGCTCCTCCGGGTGGGGAACTCCCTCCACGCTAAACCTCGGCAACGGCTCCCTCTACTCGGACATCGGAGGGCCACCGGACACCGGACGGCTACCGCCCGCCGGACGGCTACCGGACACCGGAACCTGGCGTCGCGGCGGCCGGCGGACCACGGCATGGAGACCGGTACCTCATGCGGGTGGGTGTTCACCGTGGTCAAGGGCACGTCCCGAGGCGGCTCAGGGGCGGATCAGGGGCGGATCAGGGAGATCCCTGAAGGCAGCGCGGGCGGCACACGGAAAGCTGTCCGGCATGAGTCCTTCTCCCTTGACCCGCAGGGTGGTTGTGGGCGCCGCACTGTCCGGTGCGGTGGCCGCAGCGACAACGGGTCCCGCGCGGGCCTCCTCCCGTCCGCCCGCGGCCCGCTCGTCAGTCGGTCCGCCGCCTCGGCCCGGTCCGGCGCCCGTGCCTGTTCCTCCGCTGAACGTGGCGGCGCTGCGGGCCGCCATAGGTGACCTCGCGCATCCGCAGCTGACCGGCTCCCAGCTGCGGGTGAGCGGCTCTGCCGGGCGGTGGTACGGCACCGCGGGCGTCGCCGACCGGGACTCCGGCCGGGAGATCCATGAGCGGGACGCCTTCCGGATCGGCAGTATCACCAAGGTGTTCGTGGCGACGGTGGTGCTGCAGCTCGCGGCCGAACACCGGCTCCCGCTGGAGACTCCGGTCCAGCGGTGTCTCCCGGGTCTGCTGCCGGCGCATTTTCCGCCGATCACGGTGTTGCAACTGCTGCAGCACACCAGCGGGCTCCCCGACGAGCAGGAACCGCCCTATGACCTGTCCACACCGGAGTCCATCGCCCGGCACCGCTACGACCGGTGGACGCCCCACCAGATCGTGGCGCTGGTTTCGCACGGTTCCATGAAGTTCACCCCGGGCACCAAGCAGGAGTACCGGGGCATCAATTACGTCCTTCTGGCACTGCTGATCGAGGGGCTGACGGGGCGCCGTTACGGCGAGGTGGTCGCCGATCGCGTGCTGCGCCCGCTGGGCCTGCGGCATACCTCCGTGCCCGGCAACGACCCGCGCATCCACGGGCCCCATGTGCACGGCTATCTGAAGATGACGGACGGGTCCCTGCTGGACATCACCGCGTTCGACCAGTCGCTCGCCTGGGGGGAGGGCGAGATGATCTCCCACACCGGTGATCTGGACCGCTTCCTGACCGCCCTGTTCTCGGGCGAACTCCTGCCGCCTCGCCAGTCGGAGCGGATGTTCACGCTGCCGCCCGACGAGGTGCGCATGCTGGACGGCAGCCCTGCACGCTACTCAGCCGGCCTGCAGACCTTCACGATCAACGGCATCACGCTGTGGGGCAAGACCGGTGAACGGTACGGCTATTCCTCGGCCCTGTTCGCCACCCGCGACCAACAGCGGCGCGTGGTCATCTCGTTCAACCCGACCCGTCGCGACGCCACCCAGGCGCAGGCCACCCAGCGCATAGCCGAGGCCCTGACCAGGCCGTGACCAGGGTGCGGTGACCACTGTGGGCTCCTCGCGTCCGCCGGAACGGAGGCGAGGAGCCCACAGAAACCCCCTGGGGGAGGTCCCTCAGGTCACCGTCCTTGATTCAGGACTGCGGCCGCTTGCCGTGGTTGGCCCCGTTCTTGCGACGGGCCTTCTTCTTGCGACGGCGCTTCGATGACATGGCGTCTCCCTTCCTCGGAGTCTCAGCGATGCTTTTCGCCGAATTTCTACCACTTCACAACGGTATCTCGCCCGGCGATCACGTGGCCGCGTACCCAGCCCACCGGGGGCCCACCCCACTCCGTCATGTGAATCACCCCACGGATGTGCGGTTTCGGGTGCGTCGGTCTCGACACTACAGATCCGCCTCTTCGCCGAGGTACAGCCCGGGCTACAGATCCGCCTCCTCGCCGAGGTACCGCCGGGCCTACAGATCCGCTTCCTCGCCGAGGTACAGCCGGGCGAACGCCTTCGCCGCGGACGGTGACCCCAGCAGCCGCCGCAGCCGCGCGGAGGCCGTGCCCGCCTGCATGCGGTCGCCGGACGAGGCACCGTGCAGCGCGTAGGAGAGCCACTGCGAGAACTCCAGGTACTGCCAGACCCGCCGCAGACAGGCCTGCCCATAGCCTTCGAGGTCGCTGTCGTCGCCCTGGTAGTGCGCGATCAGCGCCTCGCCGAGCAGCAGGGCGTCGTGGAGCGCAAGGTTCATGCCCTTGGCGGCGATCGGCGCCACCAGGTGCGCCGAGTCACCCGCCAGGTAGACGCGGCCGTACGCCATCGGCTCCACCACGTAGTCGTGCATGTCCAGGACCACCTTCTCGATCAGCGGCCCTTCGGTCAGCGGCGGGGCGCCGGCGGCGGCGAGCCGGGTGTGCAGCTCGTCCCACACCCGGCGGTGCGACCACCTCCCGGCGTCCTCGCCGGGCTCGACTTCAAGGTAGTAGCGGGTGACCTGGGGGCTACGGGCCATATGGGCACCGAATCCGCGCTCGTGGATGCCGAAGACCACACCGTCGGCGGACGGCGGCGCCTCGGCCAGGAGCGCGAGCCAGGCGACGCCGTGGTCATGACGGGTGAGGACCGCCCGGTCGGCGGGTATGGCCGCCCGGCTCACCCCGCGCGCACCGTCGCAGCCCGCGATGAAGTCGCACTCGATGCGGTGCCGGGCGCCGGTCACCGGGTCGGTGTAGGAGACGGCCGGCCGGTCCCCGTCGATGTCGTGCAACTCCACCTCGCGTACGCCGAAGCGCACCTCCCCGCCCGCCTTGTCCGCATACGACGCCACGAGGTCGGTGACCAACAGCGGCTGCGGATAGACGTAGTGGTGCCGCCCCGACAGCTCCGCCGTCCGTACGGTGTGCCGCTCGCCGTCGAAGCGGAACTCGAACTCCCCTTGGGTTTCCGCGCGTTCGAGCAGCCGGTCGGCCAGTCCGTGCCGGGCCAGCGCGTGCACCGCCCACTCCTCCATGAACCCGGCACGCGGCCGCTGCTCGATGAACTCCCTGCTCTCCGCTTCCAGCAGCACACAGTCGACTCCGGCGGCGCGCAGCAGATTCGCCACGGTGAGCCCGGCGGGCCCGGCTCCGACGATGACGACGCGGGTGTGCGTGAGGGGCAGGGAGGGGGTGGAGGACACGTCGCGGGGTTCCCTTCGAGGCGAGCAGAAAGATCGCACGCAGTATGGCGGTTGCCGGCCGCGGGCGATCCGGCGGCCCGGTCTCCCGTACGGGGCACCGGACCGTCGGCCCGTTCTCAAGGGTTCGGCTTACGCACTGCCCGTGAGGCTGGCGAACACCACCACATTGTCCGGGTAGTAGTGCTGACCCTGGTCGTACTGGCCGCCGCAGGTGATCAGGCGGAGGCCGGCATGGTCGAGGTTCTTGTACACCTCGACCGTGGGGAACTTGTCCTTCGGGTACTGGGCGACGCGGTCCACGGTGAATTTCGCCGTCTTCCCGTCCTGCCGGGCGACCTCGATGGTGTCACCGGCCTTCATCGTCGACAGCTTCTCGAACACCGACGGCTTGCCGTTCCAGGAGACATGACCTGCGATCACGGCCGGCCCCTGGGAGCCGGGCGTCGGCCCGGGCCGGTACCAGCCCGCCTTGTCGGGATCGCGCGGGGTCTCCATGGCCCCGTTCTTGTGCTGTCCCAGCGTCTCCAGTGTGGAGGAGACCTGGAGCGAAGGGATGGAGAGCCGTTCGGGAACGGACTTCGGCATGCTCCCGGCAACCTGGCTCCCGGCCCCTTTGCCCGTCGCCCCGTCGGGGGACGAGTCCCCGCCCTGGGCCGGCGGCTGCCCCGCGGGGAGCGACCGGGGCGGCGCCGTCTCCTGTCCCCCACACCCGGCGACGAGCACGCTCGCCAATGCCGCGGCGATCGCGCAGCCGAGAACCCGGTGGCCCCGGCGCCGCACGGCGATCACGCTGTCCTCGCTCCGGCGGCTCATGCGGCGCTCCCGTTGCTCCCGGGCCGCCCATCGGCGAGCACGGTCTTCCGCCGTCGCATGACGGCCAGCGCACCGGTCAACGCCACGAAGGCGACACCTCCGGCGCCCAGCACCGCGAACGGCACCCCGTTCTCCTCGGAGGGCCCGGTTCCGGTCTCGACCCCGCCGACCGGAATGGACCCCACCGCAGCGCCTTTGACCTCACCGCAGTTGGTCGGAGCGGTGGCCTCCTGGGGGAGCTTGGGGTCGAGTTCGCTCTTGCCCGCGCCGTCGAAGTCGTACTTCTGGTTGTTGTTGCGGTCGATGCCGTGCTGCACGATGTGCAGATCCTTGATGTGGTCGACCACGGCCTGGGAGACGGTGAGCGTGCGCTGGTAGGAGAGCTTGCCCTGCGCGTCCGCCACGGGCATGCGGTCGACGGCGAGGCCGCTCATCATGTCCGTGGGCCCCTTGGTCGTGAGGGAGATGTTGATGTTGCCGTAGTCGACCGTGGCTTCGGTGTTGTCGAGGACGCCGTCGCCGTTCGTGTCGTCGGTCGCATCCGGGCAGTGGAAGTCATGGCCATCGGTGGAGCCGTGCAGGTGCTGGGCGTGGGGCTGTCCGGGTACCAGTCCCTCGGACTCGATCTTCACCGTCAGCCGGTTGCCCTGGAGACTGAGCATCGCCGTGCCCTTGGAACCGGAGTTGTTCAACTGCGCCAGGTTGATCTGGAACGCTCCGGTGCCCTCGGCGGCGGCCTGGGACGAGGCGCCCACGGTGAGGGCCAGGGCGGCGGGCAGAGCGACGAGTGCGGCGAGGCGGCTGGTGCGCTTGGCTATCACGTTCGATCCTTTTCCGGCGGCCTCCGCGGGGGAAGGGGGGAGACCGCACGTCGTCCGGGTTCGAGACCGACACCTCGGCGAGGTGTCTGCCGTGATTCGGAGCCGCAACGCCCGTGGATTGGTGGAGTGTGGAAAAACTTTTGACGGCCCTCCCCTCGGGCCCGCGACGGCGCCGGCGGCACACCGGCGGTCGGGTACCGCGCGGCGGGCCGAACGCCCCTCACCGCCGGTCGGGTTACCGCGCAGCGGGCCGAATCCCCGCACCAGCGGTCGGGTACCGCGCAGCGGGCCGACACCCCGCACCAGCGACAGCACGGGAACCGGCGCGGCCGACCCGCCCTCCCGCTACTGCGCGAGCCGCGCTCCCCCGCCTTCACAAGACCTTCTTCAGTGTCTCCGTCTGCGCGATCCTGCCGGTCTTCAAGGCGATCCACGAGCCGTCGCCGAAAGCGACATCGGCCCGGAACTCCTGCCGTGCCGGGTGTGGCTGCTGCCGCTGAGACTTCGAGGGCGGCTGCGGCTGCGGCTGCGCTTCGGCACCCGTCGCTCCTCCGCCCCACTGCTGTGCCGTGCCGCCCCGCCCAGCAGCGAACGCTGCCCGGTCTCGCTCTCCGCGTACCGCTTCAGTGGCTCCGTCCATCCCACCTCGGCTCCGGCCGCCTCTCCCCCGTGGCTTCTGGCGTCCTTGAAGGCTGACTTGACGCCCCGGCGCTGTTGCCAGGAGAGCCCTGCCTCCTGCCCTCCTTGCCCGTCAGCGCCTTGGTCGTCTTGACCACGTTGCGGGCCGCTTCCGGGTCTGGTCGGCCGCTCGCTGACCAGGCAGTTCTGTTGACTGGCCGCCACCAACGCAGGTGACGGCGCGGGGTGCTGCTTGCCGCACGGCAGTCATCGGCGGCCGGCGTAAGCCGATCACGGACGAAGCTTTACGCACGCTCGAAGAACAGTTTTTGCCCGCGCCTTTCCACCGGCGAGACCCTGGGCACCCAACGGCCCGGAACGGGACGTCATTGCGCGTGCAGCACGCCCTACGTGATGTCGCGTGCAGCACGCCACAGTTGTCGTCCTGGTACGTCCACCCCGCCACGGGTCGCCCAGCGGTACGTTCCTCCCCAGGGCATACGTTCCCCCCGGGACACCGGAGGCCACCGTATGTCGCCGGCCGTTGCATCCCGCGGTCAGGCATCCGGTCCGACGACCGGGTACGGCACGAACGTGCTGCTGTTCTCGTCCACCGCGAGCCGGCGGTCCAGCGGTGGTACCGCCCGCTGCGGGCAGTCGGTGCGTTCGCAGATGCGGCAGCCCATGCCGATCGGGGTGGCCGCCGCGGCGTTGCCGAGGTCGAGGCCGTCCGAGTAGACGAGCCGGGAGGCGTGGCGGATCTCGCAGCCGAGGCCGATGGCGAACGTCTTGCCGGGTTCACCCCAGCCGCCGCGGTGCCGGGTGATCGTGCGCGCGGTCCACAGGTAACGCTGCCCGTCCGGCATCCCGGCGATCTGCACATGAATCCGGCCGGGGGTGGCAAAGGCCTCGTAGACGTTCCACAGCGGGCAGGTCCCGCCCGCCCGGGAGAAGTGGAAGCCGGTCGCGGACTGCCGTTTGGACATGTTGCCCGCGCGGTCCACCCGCACGAACGAGAACGGGACGCCCCGCAGGCGCGGGCGCTGGAGGGTGCTCAGGCGGTGGCAGACCGTCTCGTAGCCGAGGCCGAACTGGTCGGTGAGCCGCTCGATGTCGTAGCGGACCTCTTCGGCGGCCGTATGGAAGCGGCGGTAGGGAAGGATCAGCGCGGCCGCGAAGTAGTTGGCGATGCCGATACGGGCCAGCGACCAGGCGTCCGAGTCCGGGGGAAAGTCCTGTGAGGCGAGGCGGGACAGTTCATCGTCGCACTCCAGGAACGCCAGCTGCGTGGCCATCCGGAACGCCTGCTGACCGGGGCGCAGCCGACCCGACAGGCGCAGGACACGGCGGGCGTCGTCATAGTGATGCAGCACGCGCGAGTCCGCCGACACCTGGACGCGGTGGCGTTCCGCCAGGCGGGCGGTCAGGACGCGTACGACCTCACCGGGGCGGATGCCGATCTCCGTGGCGAGTTCCTCGGCGGCGAGATCGGTGTCGTGGAGGTAGTTCCGGCGGCGGTAGAAGAATTCGCGGATCTCCTCGTGTGCGGAGCGCGGCAGGGCGGTGACGGCCTGCCCCCTCCCCTCCGCGGCTTCGGCCAGCCGCTCGGCGAGCTGGTGGTTGCGGCGTCCGAGGTCGACCAACACCCCGGCGACGGCGGGCATACGGGAGGCGAGTTCCGCGAGGTCCGAGGGGGATACCCGGTCGGCGGTGATCTCATTGGCGAGGGCCTCCCGCAGGTCGGCGACGAGCCGGCTGGTGTCCCGTTCGGAGAAGAACCCCGCATCGACGCCGAACACCTCGGTGAGGCGGAGCAGGACCGGGACGGTCAGCGGGCGCGAATCGTGTTCCATCTGGTTGAGGTAGCTGGGCGAGATCTCCAGCATGCGCGCCAGGGCCGCCTGGCTCAGGCGCCGGTCCTCGCGCAGCCGGCGCAGGCGCGCTCCTGCGTAGGTCTTGCTCACGGTGGCCGCCACCCCTCTCCGTCGATCCTTCGCCGGCCGGCTTTTCCACATGCCGTCGCTCAACGCCGTCGCTCGATGCCGTCGCTCGATGCCGTCGCTCAACGCCGTTGAGCGATGCCGTTGCTCCATGCCGTCGCTCGATGTCCTCGCTGGATCTTAAGCACAGCGGCGCTGTTCCGGAGCCTTTGCAAACTTGGCAAAGACGGCCGGGAAGATACACAAAACTTGGCACGCATCCATGGTTGATGGCACTCAGTGCCGGTGTCAAAGTCTGAGTACGGCCCGCCGGAACCGGCGACCTGAGCGGAACACCGGGCACGATTCACGCCCTGACGTCGGAGACACCGGCCGTTCCGTGCGGAAGCCCGCGCAACATTGCTCACCTTTGATCGCGCAGGGACCCCGGCGGGCCCCACTCGGATATGACACTCCGTGCCACATTCGCACTTTTCACGAGACACAGGCAGACCCGGGAGACGGTCATGGCACAGGCAAGCACGACGACGGCCACGGAACTGGCGGAGCGGTGGGCGACCGACGCACGCTGGAAGGGCATCGAGCGCACCTACACGGCACAGGACGTGGTGCGGCTGTCGGGCAGTGTCCGCGAGGAGCACACGCTGGCCCGGCGTGGTGCCGAGCGGCTGTGGCGGCAGCTGCACGAGCAGGACTACATCCACGCGCTCGGCGCGCTGACCGGCGGCCAGGCCGTCCAGCAGGTCAAGGCCGGACTGCAGGCCATCTACTTGTCCGGCTGGCAGGTCGCCGCCGACGCCAACCAGGCCGGGCACACCTACCCCGACCAGAGCCTGTACCCCGCCAACTCCGTTCCTCAGGTGGTCCGCCGGATCAACAACGCGCTGCTGCGCGCCGACCAGATCGCCACCGCCGAGGGCGGCAGCGACACCACCGACTGGCTGGCGCCGATCGTCGCCGACGCCGAGGCCGGCTTCGGCGGCCCGCTCAACGCCTTCGAACTGACCAAGGCGATGATCGCGGCAGGCGCGGCCGGTATCCACTACGAGGACCAGCTCGCCTCGGAGAAGAAGTGCGGCCACCTCGGCGGCAAGGTCCTGGTCCCCACCGGCCAGCACATCCGCACCCTCAACGCCGCCCGTCTCGCCGCCGATATAGCCGATGTGCCCACCGTGATCGTGGCCCGCACCGATGCCCTCGCGGCGAACCTGCTGACCAGCGACATCGATGAGCGCGACGCCCGGTTCGTGACCGGCGAGCGCACCGCCGAGGGCTTCTACCGGGTGGAGAACGGGATGGCCCCGGTCATCGCCCGCGGCCTGGCCTACGCCCCGTACGCCGACCTCATCTGGGTCGAGACCGGCACCCCGGACCTGGCCCAGGCCCGCGAATTCGCCGAGGCCATCCACGCCGAGCACCCCGACCAGATGCTCGCCTACAACTGCTCGCCGTCCTTCAACTGGAAGGCCGCCCTCGACGACGACCAGATCGCCAAGTTCCAGCGGGAACTGGCCGCGATGGGCTACCGCTTCCAGTTCATCACCCTGGCCGGCTTCCACTCCCTCAACCACGGCATGTTCGACCTGGCCCGTGGCTACGCCCAGCACGGCATGACCGCCTACGTCGACCTCCAGGAGAAGGAGTTCGCCGCCCAGCAACACGGCTTCACCGCCGTCAAGCACCAACGCGAGGTCGGCACCGGCTACTTCGACCAGGTCTCCACCGCCCTCAACCCGGCCTCCTCCACCACGGCGCTCAGCGGCTCCACCGAGGAAGAGCAGTTCCACTAGTCCACCAGGCAGTCCGGCCCTCTCCGGGCACCCGGGGCGTCCTGCCCGGGTGCCGGCCCGCCGCCCGCCGTGGCCCGCCGCAGCACCCGGCCGCCCGGTGTCCAGGTGAGGGCCGGACGACCGTCCCCGTCCGGCCCTCACCACTCCGCCGGCCCTCACCACTCCGCCGGCACTCCGCCGCCGCTCCGCCCGTTGAGGAGATGTGCATGCCCACCACCGAACTGAACAGCCGTGTCCGGGTGCTCGGCGATTCCCCGAGCTCTCGACGTGGGTCGAGCGGGGGAGGCCCTCTTGGCGACCGCTTTGACGAGATCCTCACGCCCGCTGCCCTCGATTTCCTCGGGTGCCTCGCCCATGCCTTCGCCGACCGGCACCGCGACATCCTCACCGAGCGGCGGCGCCGCGCGCTTCGCCTCTCCTCCGGATGCCCGCTCGACTTCTCGCTGGCCACCTCCGCCCTCCGCGCCGACCCGGACTGGCGGGTCGCGCCGCCCGCGCCCGGGCTCGCCGACCGGCGGGTGGAGATCACCGGGCCGCCGGAGCGCCGGATGACCGTCGACGCGCTCAACTCCGGGGCGCAGGTGTGGCTGGCCGACTTCGAGGACGCCACCTCCCCCACCTGGGAGAACATCATCGGCGGTCAGCTGAACCTGCTGGACGCCATCGAGCGGCGGATCGACTTCACCGCACCCGACGGCACGGAGTACCGCCTCGGCGACCGGCTCGCGACCATCGTCGTCCGCCCTCGGGGCTGGCATCTCACCGAAGAGCATCTCCTTGTCGACGGGCGCCCCGTCCCCGCCTCGCTCGTCGACTTCGGCCTGTACTTCTTCCACTGCGCCCAGCGGCAGATCGACGCCGGCTCCGGCCCGTACTTCTACCTCCCCAAGCTCGAAAACGCCTACGACGCCCGCCTGTGGAACGACGTCTTCGTCCTCGCCCAGGATCTCCTCGGCATCCCCCGGGGCACCATCCGCGCCACCGTCCTGATCGAGACGGTCACCGCGGCCTTCGAGATGGAAGAGATCCTTTACGAGCTGCGCGAGCACAGCGCCGGGCTCAATGCGGGCCGCTGGGACTACCTCTTCAGCCTGATCAAGACCTTCGCGCACCGCCCCGACTTCTCCCTCCCCGACCGGACGAAGGTGACCATGACGGCCCCCTTCCTGCGGGCCTACACCGAACTGCTGGTGCACACCTGTCACAAGCGCGGCGCGCACGCCATCGGCGGCATGACCGCCCATGTCCCCGGCCACGGCACACCGGCCGACGGGGCCGCGCTCGCCACGGTGCGTCTCGACAAGGAACGCGAAGCCGAGGACGGTTTCGACGGGACATGGGTCGCCCACCCCGGGCTGGTCCCCTTCTGCCGCGAGATCTTCGACGGCGTGCTGGGCGGACGGCCCCACCAGATCGACCGCACCCGCGACGATGTCGACGTCTGCGCCGACCAGCTGCTGGCCGTCCGGCGCACCGCGGGGCCGCCCACCGAGGACGGCGTGCGCGCCAATATCGCGGTCGCGCTGCGCTACTTCGACGCCTGGCTGCGCGGCACCGGTGCCGTGGCCCTCGACGGGTTGATGGAAGACGCGGCGGCCGCCGAGATCGCCCGCTCCCAGGTCTGGCAGTGGCTGCGGCACGGCGCCGTCGAGCGGGAGACGGTGCTGCAGCTGGTCGATGACGAGATCGCCGCCCTGGGCGCCGCGTACCCCTGGGCGCGCCTCGACGACGTCCGTGAAATGTTCGAACGGACGGCTCTCGCCAGGGAGTTGCCCGCCTTCTTCACCCCGGACGCCTACCGCCGCCACCTCGTCCGGCATGCGGAGGTCACGGCATGAGCACTCCACCGAAGGCCGCGATCCGGCGGGTCGGGATCGTCGGCGGCGGCCAGATGGGCGCGGGGATCGCCGAGGTGTGCGCCCGCGCCGGGCTCGACACCGTCGTCTGCGAGGCCGACGGAGCCGCAGCCCGCGCCGCACGCGAGCGGCTGGCCGTCTCCCTCGAACGCGCCGTCCAGCGCGGCAAACTGGACCGCATACCGGCCGAGGACGCCCTGGCCCGGACGGTGTTCACCGGCAGTCTCGACGACCTCGCCGACCGCCACCTCGTCATCGAGGCCATCACCGAGAACCCCGACGCCAAGACCGACGTCTTCGCCGCCCTCGACAAGATCGTCGAGGACGAGGACGCGATCCTGGCGACCAACACCTCCGCCCTCCCCGTCATGCGGCTCGGCATGGCCACCCGCCGCGCGGACCGCGTCCTCGGGCTGCACTTCTTCAACCCCGTACCGGTGCTGCCGCTCGTCGAGGTCGTCACCTCCCTGCACACCGCACCGGCCACGGTCGCCGCCGCCGAGGACTTCGTCACCGGCACCCTGGCAAAAACGGTCGTACGGTCCCAGGACCGGGCCGGCTTCGTGGTCAACGCCCTGCTCATCCCCTACCTGCTCTCGGCGATCCGGATGGCCGAGTCCGGCTTCGCCACCGCCGCCGACGTGGACGCGGGGATGGAGCTGGGCTGCGCCCACCCCATGGGCCCGCTCAAACTCGCCGACCTGATCGGCCTGGACACCGTGGCCGCCATCGCCCAGTCCCTCTACGACGAGTTCAAGGAGCCGCTCCACGCCCCGCCACCGCTGCTCCGGCGCATGGTGGAGGCGGGCCTGCTCGGCCGCAAAACCGGGCGGGGGTTCCACACCTACGACCAGGGCTGAGGGTCCCTGGTTCGCCGCCGGGGTTGAGGGGCCCCGGCAGGTGTGCGGTACGAGGCGCGGAACGGACGACCGATGCCGCTCCGCGCCTCGCACCACGCCGACACGGAGTCACCACACAACCTTCGCCCAGCCTCGGCGGTCACACCGGTACCCGTAGTCATCCACTCGGAAGCCGGAACACGTGAAGAGCCTCGCCGCCACCGCATTGACCGCACTCGCCCTGGCCGCCACGCTCACCGCGTGCAGCAGCGACGACAGCACCACCGCAGCGCCGAAGAAGACACCCACCGCGGCGCCGAGTGCCCCCTCCGCCAAGAACAGTGCGGACGCCGAAGCCTCCGCAGGCATCCCGCCCAAGCCGGATGCCGCCACAGAACTTGGATACATCCGTGCCCTGACCGGCATCGACCCGGACATCGTCCACGGCAAGGAAGCCAAGGCTGTCGAGCGCGGGCGCAACCAGTGCCAAACGATCCACCACTTCCCCAAGGACAAGTCGAAGCAGGCCGGTATGGCGGAAATGCGGTTCACCTCGCCCCACCACCCCAAGGGCTTCGGCAAGGTCAAGGCCGCACAGATCGTCGTGGCCGTGCACACAAATCTCTGCCCCGAGTTCTGACCAAGCCCGTACGGCCCGGCGTCTCCCCCGTGGGTTGCCGGGCATTCATCAGGAAAAAGCAGGCCGGCGCCCAACTGCATGAGTAGAGCCTCTGATGCAGTCCCCGGCAGCTAGCGCAGCGTGTAGCCGCCGTCCGGGTACAGGGTCGAACCGGTCATGTAGCCGTTGGTGAAGAGGAACAGGACTCCATGCGCGATCTCGTCCTCGGTTCCGAGGCGGTGCAGCAGGGTGTCGTTACGGTACTGCGTGAAGCTGGCGTCACGCTCCTGAGCCCGTCGCTGTGCCCAGAGGCTGCCGTCGACGGTGCCCGGCGAGATCACGTTGACCCGTACAGGGGCGAGTTCGACCGCGAGCCCCCGTCCGAGTCCTTCGATGGCGGCATTGCAGGCGGCGTAGGCAGGAGCGGGTGCCGGGGGCCGCGCCCCCGCGGCGCCGGACATGAGGACGATGGAGCCGTCGGGCGGCAGCAGCGGTGCCGCGTATTTGGCCACGTGGTACTGACCCCAGAACTTGGAGGTGAAGGGGCTCGCCGCGTCAGCATCGTTCAGCTTCAGCATCGGCCCGACGCGGTAGGACGCCGCGGTCGTAAAAACGTGATCGACCCGGTCGAATTTACCGAAGAACAGTTCGATAGAGCGAGGGTCTGTCACCTCCACCGTCTGCCAGCCGGCACCCTCCCCCACCTCTCGTGCCGCGGCAGCCAGCTTCTCCGGTGTGCGGCCTCCCAGCACGACCTTCGCTCCTGCCGCAGCAGCCTGGTGGGCAACACGCAACCCGATCCCCGAACCACCGCCGATCAGAGCGATTACACGGCCGGCTAACTCCTGGCGGCGAGGTGGCGGATCTGCCGGGGAGGGGAGGGACAGCACGGACATCGAAAGCCTCATCACGGAGAAAACGAGTAGGTCGACACCCTGAACGGACACGACCACCCGCATATTCCTGCCGAGTGCCCAACCGGCGCTGAAACTGTTGCGTTCGCGGAACGAATCGACGATGCGTGACATGTCAAGGCTCCGGATGCAGCTGGCAGTTGACGGTCGGCAGACGAGCCATCTGCCTTCCATGCGCCCCTCCCCCCGGCCCCCTTGTCGGGAGGGAGTTCCCAACGATCTGCGTGAGTCGTGGGCCCTACGTTGACCCCGCCCGCTGCCGAACCGTCGCGATAGCCCCCCACGGAACCGGCACTGGTCCGGACGGCAGCAGCACCTCGCGACTTGCCCAGGGCCTGCTGTACGGGTCGCCTTTAAAGAGCGTTGAGGCGGGCGTACATTTTCCGTGGCACCGTGACCGTTGCCGCTCGCCCGCTATGGCTCCGCTCTCGCCCCCGGACGTGCCTGACTAGAGCGCTTCGGGCACCTGCTCCGATTCCTCCGCCGGTTCGTCCCGGACCGCCAGTCCGGCGACCCACATCGGCATCAGCCAGTGCACCACGAAGACCACGATCAGGACCGGAACGAGCAGAGTTCGGGCCTGTACTTGACCGGTCCAGCAGTACGCGGCGACGCCGATGACGGCGCCCGCCAGCAGGTATGTGGTCAGGCGGTGTGCCCGCGCCCGCACCCGGTCTCGCTCCGCCAGTTGGCGTTCGTCCAGGACCTGCGTCCGCAGTTCGAGGAGGCCGCGGGTGGCGCCGTTGATCACGCCGGTGGCCACACACCAAGCGAGGGTCAGGGCAAGAGACAGGCCAAGAAGGGCGAAGGCGAGCCCGCGCCGGTCGGTCACCCACCCGCCGATGCCCGTGGCGACGGATGCCACCGTCAGCACCACGTGGGCCGTGACGGCCGTGCGACGGCGGGCGGCGGTCGCGTACAGCGCGTTCCCCTCGCGGTTGTTCATGATGGCGAACATGCGCTCGTCGTAGCGCGTGCGCCGGCCTTGCCGGGGCGTGTCTGTGGCGGTCATTGCTTCCTCCCGTAAACCTCGTCCGTGAGCGGGCGGAACGGCCGGAGGGAGAAGAGTGCCTCCACCGGCAGTTCGAAGAACTCGGCGATGCGCAAGGCGAGATCGAGGCTCGGGTTGTACTGCCCGCGCTCGATATAGCCGATGGTCTGGTAGTGGGCGCCGACCGCTTCGGCCAACGCCTGCCGCGACACCTTGCGTTCAGCTCGCACCATCGCCAACCTGTTGTGCACCTGCTCGCTCATGTATAAGAAGTACTACATCAGGAGGCAGGATGACAACAGGTGGAGTGAGCCTCGGGGCTGGGGACTGCCGGATGACTCGCGCGCTCGCCCCACCGGGAGAGGTGATCACGGGTGCTGACGTGGGGCCGCAGACTCTCCGCTCGACCATGTCCTGCCGGGCGGAGAGTCCACAGCGCCGATGACATGCCCGATCGCCCCCACCCGGAAGGCACTTCCGCCTCCCCGCTCAAGACCCGGACGACGCCGCCGACGGAACGCGGGGGTCAGTTCCCCTTGGGGTGCGGATTACCGATGTAGGGAAACTCGTCCAGAAGGTCGGTGTGTGGCGCCAGCCCGGTGGGAGGGATATCGCCCTTCGAGAGGAAGGAGAGCCGGTAGTTGATGACGTCGTCGGTGAAGACACGGCCGTTGGGATACTGCGCGGGCTTCGACGGGTCAAAAGCCAGCATGTCGGGCAGGATGCGGTCGGCATCAATCGCCGCGACGGCCTCTTCTCGCGTGTAGTTGCCGGTGTGCCCCATGAGGTGGACGAATTGATCGGTCCAACGCTCACGATCGTTCACCGGCTCACTGGCGTTGTACTCCTCCTTCGTCTCGTCGGTGTTGAAGAAGCTGCTGACGGAAGGGTGGCCCGCACGGTCGGCATGGACGAGCCGGCCATCTTTCCGCACACTGCACCGGCCCCAGACGCGGATCTCGGGGCCGGCGCGGAGCTCACTCGTCGGCAGTTCCACCACCGTCGAGAACACATTGGCTTCCGTGTTCGAGTCCACACCGGTCCATGGCGACTTGCCACCGAGATGAGGCGCGGTGAAGTTTCTGCCTCCGGTGGTATCGAAGAGATTCTTGATCCCGTCGAAGTCGAAGAAGAAGGCGTCGCTACGACTACCGGCGAAGAACGTGTAGGGACCAGAGGTGACGGGGTTCGCCACGGTGCCGAACGACACGTCCGCGTCACTGACGACCTGCTGCCCGACGGCTTCGGCCGAGCGAGCCTCAGCACCTTTCGCCACGAAGACACTGAAGGTCTGACGGCCATCCTGCGGTGGAGAAAAGACGTAACTGATCGCCATGTCGGCGAGGCAGTCTCCGTCATTGTCGATGTTGAGGCGATAGATGGCATCAGGGTGCAAGGCATCGGCATGTGGGTTCGCGTTGAGGATGAGCACCGTCCTCGCCGAGTCAGTGGGGGACTGAAACGCATAGAGGTCACAGAGGTCGAGCCTTTGGTCCCCGAGCGGTGCGCCAAGATTGAGGCCGGTGAAGTGATTCGACATCCTGCACGTCCTTCGCTGGTGATGGGCCTACCGCCAGGCGAGGCCAAGATCTCGCGCTCGGGAACGCGGGGAACGCAGGCGCCCCTTCCCCTACCAAGGCGGGCTATCAGGCATGACCCGGATATTGGAGCATGAATGCCGCCAAATCGATTGGATTCATGGCCCCGGGCCGGGCTCTTTGATGTCTGCCCGCCTGAGATGAGTGTGCTCAAGGGGAGCCGGTGTCGGCTGGGTGTGCGCAGGGTCGCCCCCATGAGGATGAATGCTCGGGAACCGGCTCCATTCCTTTCACCATGGAGTGGTCGGCACCACTGCCCCCACGCCCGTATTGAGGAGTGATCAGTCGAGCTGCAGCAGGAGGAGCAGGCCACCCACGAGAGCTATCGCTGCGTCATGGCGCTGCACCCCGTCATGGCGCTGCACCCCGTCATGGTGCCCGCCCGCATGGTCGCGCCCCGAAGTGTGGCGGCCCGCCACATGTGCGCACGACCTGGGCATTCCTACGGTGTGGCGACACGAAACGTCCCCGCACCTCGTCAGGAAGTGGTGTCGATGCCCGCCCCCGCGACCGCTCCACCAGCCCCCACCAACCTCCGGCGCATCGTCGCCGCGAGCCTGGTCGGCACCACCGTCGAGTGGTACGACTTCTTCCTCTACGGATCTGCCGCCGCGCTGGTGTTCAACAAGCTGTTCTTCCCTGGTTCCGATCCGCTCGTCGGGACGCTGTTGTCGTTTCTGACCTACGCGGTGGGCTTTGCGGCGCGGCCCATCGGGGCCTTGGTCTTCGGGCATTACGGGGACCGGCTGGGGCGTAAGAAGCTGCTGGTGCTGAGCCTGCTGATGATGGGCAGCGCGACATTCGCGATCGGGTTGCTGCCGACCCATGCGACGGTCGGTACCGCGGCGCCGGTGCTGCTGACCGTGCTGCGGCTGATCCAGGGGTTTGCGCTGGGCGGTGAATGGGGCGGCGCGGTGCTGCTGGTGTCGGAGCACGGTGACGCACGGCGGCGTGGATTCTGGGCGTCCTGGCCGCAAACCGGCGCACCCGCCGGGCAGTTGCTGGCCACCGGTGTGCTGTCGGTGATGACGGCGCTGTTGTCGGATGCGGCGTTCACGTCCTGGGGGTGGCGGGTGCCGTTCCTGCTCTCGGGCGTCCTGGTGATCGTGGGGCTGTGGGTCCGGCTCTCGGTGGATGAATCGCCGGTGTTCAAGGCCGCGTTGGCGAGCGCCGAGGAACGGCGGGCGGAGGGTGCCGCGGTGGAGAAGCTGCCGTTGGTGGCGGTGCTCGTCCACCACTGGCGGGAGGTGCTGATCGCGATGGGTGCGCGGATGGCCGAGAACATCTCGTACTACGTGATCACGGCGTTTGTGCTCGTCTATGCGACCTCGCACACCGGGCTGTCACAGCAGACCGCCCTCAATGCCGTGCTGATCGCTTCGGCGCTGCACTTCGCGGTCATTCCTGCCTGGGGCGCGCTCTCGGACCGGATCGGGCGCCGGCCGGTCTACCTCCTGGGCGCGGTCGGCGTCGCCGTCTGGGCGTTCCCGTTCTTCGCGCTGGTGGACTCCCGCCAATTCGGGCTGCTGCTGCTCGCGGTCAGCGTCGGGCTGGTCTTCCACGGTGCGATGTATGCGCCGCAAGCGGCCTTCTTCGCGGAGATGTTCGCGACCCGGATGCGGTACTCGGGCGCCTCGATCGGGGCCCAGTTCTCCTCGGTCGCGGCCGGCGCGCCCGCCCCGCTGATCGCGACCGCGCTGCTCGCCGACTTCGACAGCCCGACGCCGATCGCCCTGTACGTCATCGCCGCCGCCCTGCTGACGCTGCTCGCGGTGGGCGTGGCGCGCGAGACCCGCAGCCGGGATCTCGCTGCGGTGGACGGCACGGCGACGGCCGGTGCGCTCCGTGCGACGGGGGCGGCAGCGGCGGAAGGCGGGGCCTCGTCGGCCGTACCGTCCTGAGGGGTCCGGCCCAGGGGCCGGGGAACCTGATGTTCGGCGGGGGCGTGGCGGGCCCGGGGACGCTCCGGGAGACGGGGCAGCAGGTCCGCCACGCCCCCGCCGGGCGTCAGGAGTGGTTCTTGCTCTTCAGGGAGTCCTTCGTCCCCTGGATGTTCTCCTTGGCGTTGCCCATCGCGCTCTTGGCCTTGCCCTTGGCCTCGTCCGTACGGCCTTCGCTCTTCATGCGCTCGTCGCCCGTGATCTTGCCGGCCTTCTGCTTGGCCTTGCCCTTCATCTTGTCCATGGCGCCTTTGTCACCCATGACGAACTCCTCTGTGCGGTGGGAAGGGGGAAAGCTTCGGCCACCACGCTGCCGCAGGTCGCGGCGGCGCGCACCCGGAGGCGGCTACCGGTACGGACCGGCCGCGGGCACGGCGCGGAGCGCGCTCCCCGTCTACCCGCCGGTATCGCGCGTCACGGCGGAGGACAGCTGGTGCAGCCGCAGCGCCAGTTGGATTTCCAGGGCGCGTGCCGGGGTCTGCCATTCGGGGCCCAGCAGCCGGCTCACCCGCTCCAGGCGCTGGGCGACGGTGTTCACATGGACATGCAGGGCGTCCTTGGTACGGGCCGGGCTCATCCCGCAGGCGAAGTAGGCGCCGAGGGTGCGCAGCAGCTCCGTCCCGCGACGGGCGTCGTAGTCGGCGACCGGGCCCAGGGTGCGGTGGACGAAGCCGTCCACATCGCGGGTGTCGGCGAGCAGCAGGCCGAGGAAGCCGAAGTCGGCAGCGGCCGCACCTTGGCCCGCCCGGCCCAGTACGCGCAGCGCCTCCCGGCAGCGCCGGGCCTCGGCGTAGGCGTCCGCGACCGCCGCGGGGCGGGCGGCGGGGGCCGGGACCGGGGCCGAGGCGCCGACCGTGACGGGCTGGTGCAGCACGGCGCCGAGCCGGGCGGCGATCTCGCGGGCGGTGTGCGCCGGGTCCCCGTCGGAGCCGAGCGGCAGCAGCAGAACGGCGCCGCCGTCCCGTACGGCGGCCAGTCCATGACGGGTGGCGGCGAGATGGGAGGCCGCCGACCACAGGCGGCGGCGGTCGGCGCCGTCGGGCGGGGAAGCGGCGTCGGGCCGAGAGGCTGCGTCGGGCGGGGAGGCGCCGTCGGACGGAAAGGGGGCCTCGCGGTCGGATATCGCCGCTCCGTGCGCCGGTGGTGCACCGTCGGTCCGGGCCGCCAGGACGACATGCGGCGCATCGAGGTCCGCGCCGACCCGGGCCGCGCGTTCGCCGAGCAGGCGGGGGTCGCGGTCGGCGGCGTCCAGCAGATCGTCCAACAGCTCGCCGCGCACCCGCTGTTCGGCCTCGCCGGCGGTCCGCCGGGCGAGCAGGAGCAGCGAGGTGACCATGGCGGCCCGCTCCAGGGTGCGCTGGTCGACCGGATCGAGGGCCGGGTGACCGCGCAGTACGAGGGCGCCCAGGACCTCGCCGCCCGCCCCGACCGCCGCGACCCATTCGGTGCCCTCCCGTACGGCGTGGCCGTCGGCGCGCGAGCGGTCCAGTGCCTCGGCCGGTGCCCGGCCGGGTGCGGCGAACTCGACCGCGCCGTGCAGGACTTCCGCCACCGCGTCCGCCACGTCGAAGACCCCGCCGCCGCGCAGCACCAGTTCGGTCAGCCGGTCGTGGATGTCCGAGGCGCGCTCGATGACCGAACTGCGATCGCGGATGATCTCGTTGGCTGCCTCCAGTTCGGTGAGCGTCTTACGGGTCCCGGCGAGGAGGTTGGCGGTGTCGATCGCGACGGCGGCATGCGCCGCGTGGGCGGCGAGCAGGGCGATCTGACCGTGTTCGAAGACCCGCTCGCGGCGGTCGGCGGCGAAGAGGACGCCGATCACCCCGCTGCCGAGCATCAGCGGTACCCCGAGGATCGCCACCAGGCCCTCGTCGTGGACGCCCGAGTCGATGGTGCGGGTGTGCCGGAACCGCTCGTCGTGGAAGTAGCTGTCGGTGACGTAGGGGCGGGCGGTCTGCGCGACCAGCCCGCCCAGGCCTTCGCCCATGCCGAGCCGCAGCTGCTGGAACCGCGCGGAGACCGAGCCGTCGGTGACCCGCATATAGGTGTCGCCGGCGGCGGTGTCGTGGAGGGTGAGGTAGGCGACCTCGGTGCCCAGCAGGGACCGGGCCCGGCGCACGATCGCACGCAGCACCGCGTCGAGGTCACGCAGCCCGGCCAGGTCGTGGGCGGTGGCGTAGAGCGCGGACAGCTCGGCCTCGCGCCGCCGGCGGTCCTCCAGCTCGGCGCGTACCCGCAACGCGAGGAGCTTGGCCTGCTCCAGTGCGGCGAGCCGGCCGGCCGACGCGCCGTCGGCGCGGGCGCGCAGCACCGGCCGCTCGTAGTCCTCGGCGGCGGCGCCGGTGGCCAGCAGCCGGAGGAAGGGATTCTCGGCCGGGTCGGGGACGGGCGGGTCGGAGACGGGCGGGTCGGAGACGGGCGGGTCGGCCGGGGCGGAGACGGGCGGGTCGGCCGGGGCGTGGCCTTGGCCGTACGGATCGGGCGCCGGCGGACATACGTCCACGGGGCCGGGCGCCGGCGGACGTGTGGCCACGGGGCCGGGCTCCGACGGGGGCGCGTCCACGGGGCCGGGTTCCGACGGGGGCGCGTCCACGGGCTTGGGGACCGGCTCGGACGCAGGCTGATCGCTGGGCATGGTCACAGGGATACCTTCGGTACGTCGCGGTACGCCAGCCTCCGCGGCCGGGTACCGGACCGCGGGCCGCTCAATGCGCGGTCCAGCCCCCGTCCATCACCAGTGAGGTACCCGTCATGAAGGACGCCTGCGGAGTGCAGAGGTAGGCGACGGCCTCGGCGACCTCCTCCGGTTCGAGCAGCCGCTTGACGGCGGAGTCGGCGAGCAGGAGGTCGGCCAGTACGCGTTCCTCGGGGATGCCGTGCGCGGCGGCCTGGTCGGCGAGCTGCCGTTCGACGAGGGGGGTGCGGACATAGCCGGGATTGAGGCAGTTGCTGGTGACACCGTGCGCGGCGCCCTCCAGAGCGGCAGTCTTCGACAGCCCTTCGAGGCCGTGTTTGGCCGCGACGTAGGCGGACTTGAAGGGGGACGCCCGCAGTCCGTGCACGGACGAGATGTTGATGACGCGGCCCCAGCCCTGTGCGTACATATGGGGCAGCGCGCCCCGCAGCAGCCGGAAGGGCGCCTCCAGCATGACGGTCAGCACCTGGTGGAAGACCTCGGGCGGGAACTCCTCGATGGGGCGGACGAGCTGGAGGCCCGCGTTGTTGACGAGCAGATCGGTGCCGGCCGCGGCCCGTTCGGC
The DNA here is from genome assembly GCF_043080045.1 of Streptomyces sp. NPDC015125. NCBI lineage: Bacteria > Bacillati > Actinomycetota > Actinomycetes > Kitasatosporales > Streptomycetaceae > Streptomyces > Streptomyces sp. NPDC015125. The sequence continues at coordinate 31,986 of NZ_JBIBVF010000013.1, read as the reverse complement.
CGCGTCCAGATCGGTGAGGTCCAGCGGCCGCGGTTCGATGCTGCCGCGGGCGCCGTCCGGGTGGGCCGCCACGAGGCCGGCCAGGCCGTCGGTGTCCCGGTCGACCGCGCGTACCGTGGCGCCGGCCGCCGCCAACCGCAGGGCGCAGGCGCGCCCGATGCCACTGGCCGCGCCGGTGACGAGCGCGGTGCGGCCGTCGAGGTCGAGGGATACCGGGCCTGGGGTGCCGATCACGGTCATGTCCGCACCTTAGGCAGCGGACGGCTCCGGCTCCGATGTGCCCCGGCGCCATACTTCGCGGGCCGCAGATGGCGGCGGCCCACGTCAGATGTGGTGCCCGCAGCTGCCCGCACCCGACGTGACAGGCGGCGAGCCGCCGCTCCCGGCGCCCGCCCGCTTCACCCGATCGGTCGCCCCGGATCGCCGGAGCCCCGGTGGGCTCCTAGCGTCGTACGACGCAGCGTGCCGTCTGCGCACCGCCGCCACAAGGGAGACCGACATGCGGAGGCTCATCGCCGTGCCGACGGTGCTGCTCGCCCTGGCCGCGGCGGGCTGCGGGGACGCGGACAACGACCGGAGCCCGACCGCCGCGGCGTCGTCCGCCGCAGGCACCGGTCCGGGGCCGGGCAGAACTCCGGACGAGGGCGCCGGTTCCGCCTCCCCCACCATCCCCGGGCAGCCGATGGACTGCGGCGAGCTCCCCGACGCACTGGGCAAGGCAGGGGACGTCGTCCTCTACGCCGATCCCGGGGCCGGCGGCACGGTGGGCTGCGACGAGGCCCGCCAAGTGATGTCCGAGTTCTTCGTGCGGGCGCCGCACGAGGCCCGGGACGACCGGGGCACCCTGGCCGTCCGGGGCTGGTTCTGCCAGTACGAGAGCGGCCCCACCGGCACCTGGATCACGACCTGCCGCAAGGACAAGCGGGAGATGCACACCGAGGAGCCGGGCGATCAGCCCTCCGCCCCGGGGCCGTCCCGGGAACCCGGCAGGCCCGAAGGACCCGGCGGATCCGAGCTGCCCGCGCTTCCCGGTGAGCCCTCCGGTCCGATGGACGAGCCGTCGACGGAGGAGCTGTAGGCCCGCCGGCCGCCGGAACAGCTGTCGGGGCCCTCTCTGCGCCGGAGGACGGAATCCCACCGGAGGAAGGAAACCCGTCGGAGGACGGAATCCAGGGGCCGCCCCGGGGCGGCCCCTGAGCCGGGTAGCTCAGAGCTGGGTACCTCAGAGCTGGGGCCCCTCCGGCTCCGCCTCCATCGTGTGGAACCACGTCGGCCCGGCCTCCAGCGCCCGCTTGATGCGGGTCAGTGCGTACTCCTCCAGCTCCGGCAGGGCGTCCATGGCGAACCAGCCCACGTCCAGGGACTCGTCGTCATTGACCTTCGCCTCGCCGCCGACCGCCCGGCAGCGCAGCGTCACGTCCATGAACTGGCAGACATCCCCATTGGGGTAGTGGGTGGGTGGCATGGTCTCGATGAGGACGACGCCCTCGGCCACGACCTGCACCGCGGTCTCTTCGTAGACCTCTCGCATCGCGGTCTCGGCGGGCTGTTCGCCGGGCTCGGGGATGCCACCGATCACCGACCAGCCACCGGTGTCGACCCGCTTGCCCAGCAGGACGCGGCCCTGGTCGTCGAAGACGACCGCGCTCACCCCGGGCAGCCAGAGCAGCTGCCGGCCGATGGAGTTCCGGAGGTCGCGGATGAATTCGGGGGTAGCCATGCTCCGACCCTACGGGACGTCCCGGACGGCCCCCCGGTTACGGGACGTGCCGCGTGCGCTCTCGGGGGGGGCGGGCTCCTGGGCCGCGTGCGATCCCGGAGAAGGGACGGGCCACGTGCGAACGCGGAGGAGGCACGGGCCACGTGCGAACGCGAGGGGGGAACGGGCCGCGTGCCCGGCCCGACCGGTGTTCAGGCGCCCGCCGGGGTCCCCTTGCGCGGCCGCAGCCGGCCCCGGATGGCGCGCACGGCGCCTTCCGCGTCATCGACGGTGACGGTGAAGTCGCGTCCGTCGCCGAGCCGCACCACCACCCCCTCTCCGCGGCGGACGACCACCGCCGTGCCCTGCTCGGGGCGCCAGCGGTAGCCCCAGCCGCCCCAGTGGCGTGGGGTGACCTGGGGGGTGAAATCGGCGCCGACGACGGTGTCGAGGGGGATCCGGCGGCGTGGCACCCCTATATGGCCGCACCGCACCTCCAGGCAGTCCTTGTCGATGCGTACCGCGACATGGACATAGGCGAGCGTGCCGAAGAGCACCAGCAGGCCGACCGCGACGCAGCCGACCACCGACATCACCAGGGGCGCGAGGCCCGCGGTCCAGTTGCTCTCGACGGCGAGCTCGATGCCCAGCGCGAGACAGCCCGCGCCGATCGCGGCCAGCAGCCACTGGATGCGGTTGGTGGCGCTGCCGTGCCAGACCTCGGGGATCTCCGCATGGGAGCCGCCGGTGGGGCGCGCTCCGCTGTCGGCGCCCTCGGTCGTGCCGGAGTCGTCGGGGGCTGCTGCCCCCTCGTGGGGGTGGTCCCTCATGAGACGCAGCGTACGCGTCTTTGCACGCTACGGCAGCGCGTCGGACGGTCGTTCACGGCCCGGATTGCGGTGCCGCCGAACGTCATGTTCCACGTCATGTCCGACGTCAGCGGCGGGCCGTCATGTCCGACATCAGCGGCGGGCGGCGGCGACCCCGTCGGCGGCCGCAGTGCCCTCGTCCGGGGCCCCCGGGGCGATGTCCGTACGGCTCTCGGCGAGCAGCCGGCCCTCGGCGAAGGTGAGCGCCACGGCCGGCAGTCCGGCGGGGCGGCCACTGAGGATCACGCTCAGGGCCCCGGTCGGGGCGGCCGCCGGCGCCGGCTCGGCACCGATACGGCGCAGCGCCTGGGCGGCGACCGCCTCGGCGGAGCCGTGCAGGACGAGAGCGGGGGCAGCGGGCTGCTGGAGCGCGGCGCGGATGCGTTCGGCGACCAGTTCGTAGTGGGTGCAGCCCAGGACGACGCTGCGCACATCCCGCGGGGTGCGATGCGCGGCGGCCGCGATGGCGTCGTCGATCGCGGCCTCGTCGGCAGCCTGGACCGCGTCGGCAAGCCCCGGGCACGGGACGCCGGTGACCGCCACGCCCTGCCCGAATCGCTCGATCAGATCCCGCTGGTAGGGACTGCCGGTGGTCGCGGGGGTGGCCCAGATGGCGACCGGGCCGCCACCGGCTGCCGCGGGCTTGATGGCCGGAACGGTGCCGATGACCGGGACATGGGGTTCCAGTTCGGCGCGGAGCGCCGGCAACGCATGCACGGACGCGGTGTTGCAGGCGACGATCAGGGCGTCGGGGCGGTGGGCGGCCGCGGAGCGGGCCACGGCCAGCGCATGTGCGGTGACATCGTCGGGGGTGCGGGGACCCCAGGGCATACCGTCGGGATCGGAGGAGAGGACCAGATCGGCGTCCGGCCGCAGTCGCCGCACGGCGGCGGCCGCCGCGAGCAGCCCGGTCCCGGAGTCCATCAGCGCGATCTTCACCCGGACACTTTACTCAGTCGCGCGTCCGGCTTGTCATACCGGGCGCGGCGGCCGGGCGGCTCGCTGGGGCCGCGGGCGGGGTGACGGGGCGAGCGGGGTGGCGGGCGGTCCCGGCCGTTGCGCCCGCCCGCTCCCCACCCGCCCCGCCTCACTCCGTCCCGCCCCGTCCTCCTGCCCCGCCCCGGCTTCCTCCTCCCGCTCCGTTTCCCCCTCCCGCCCCGGCTTCCTCCTCCCGCCCCGGCTCCGTCGCTCCGACTCGGTCCCCTTCCGTGACACCACCCCGATCGCCGGTGCGTGCCGGTCGTGGTGCGGCAGACTGCGGCCGTGAGCGCGATGGAGTGGATCGGTGCCGGGTCGCTGCTGGCCTGGGTGTGGCTGCTGCTGGGACAGGGCTTCTTCTGGCGGACGGACGTCCGGCTCCCGGAGCGCCGGGATCCGGAGCGCTGGCCGTCGGTTGCCGTGGTGGTCCCGGCGCGGGACGAGGCCGCGGTGCTGCCGGACAGCCTGCCGTCGCTGCTCGGGCAGAAATACCCGGGCCGGGCGGAGGTGTTCCTGGTCGACGACGGCAGTACGGACGGGACCGGCGCACTGGCCCGGGAGCTGGCGGCCGCGCGCGGGGGGCTGCCGCTGACGGTGTCCTCGCCCGGCGAGCCCGAGCCCGGGTGGACGGGGAAGCTCTGGGCCGTACGCCACGGGATCGCGCTGGCGCGGGAGCGTGTCGCACCGGAGTACCTGCTGCTGACCGATGCGGATATCGCGCACGAGCCGGACAGTCTGCGGGAGTTGGTGGCGGCGGCCCGGTCGGCGGACCTGGATGTGGTGTCGCAGATGGCGCGGCTGCGGGTGGTGACCTTCTGGGAACGGCTGATCGTGCCGGCCTTCGTGTACTTCTTCGGGCAGCTGTACCCCTTCCGGTGGGTCAACCGTCCTGGGGCGCGGACCGCGGCGGCGGCCGGTGGCTGCGTGCTGCTGCGGCGGGAGGCCGCGGAGCGGGCGGGCGTTCCGGAGGCGATCCGGCATGCGGTGATCGACGATGTGGCGCTGGCCCGTGCGGTGCAGCGCTCCGGCGGCACGGTCTGGCTGGGGCTCGCGGACCGGGTCGACAGCGTGCGGCCGTATCCGCGGCCGGCCGAGCTGTGGCGGATGGTCTCGCGCAGCGCCTACGCCCAACTGCTGCACCAGCCGCTGCTGCTGCTCGGCACGGTCCTCGGTATTGCGCTGGTGTATCTGGCGCCGCCCGCCGCGCTGGTGGCCGGACTGGCCGACGGCGATACGACGACCGCCGCGCTCGGCGGAGCGGCCTGGGCGGTGATGTGCGGGACGTATCTGCCGATGCTGCGCTACTACGGGCAGCGGCCGTGGTGGGCGCCGCTGCTGCCCGTCACCGCGCTGCTGTATCTGCTGATGACCGTGGACTCGGCGGTGGCGCACTACCGGGGGCGTGGTGCGGCGTGGAAGGGGCGGACGTACCCGGCGCCCTGAGCGGTGCCCCCGGCCCCCGGCCCCCGGCTCCCCTCCCCGATTGCCCTCCCCGATTGCCCTCCCCGGCTCCCCTCCCCGATTGCCCCGGTCCTGCCGTCACTTGCGGGCCGGTGACCAGTCCAGGCCCCAGCCGTAGGCGTGATCGACGGTGCGCTGCGGGCTGACGCCGGGCTCGGCGACGAGGTAGCGGGCCTCGCGCTGGACGACGAGTTCGCCGCCGGTGTGGGTGATCAGGGCGAGCGCGCAGACGTTGGAGGGCACCGTGCAGGCGTCGAGCGAGAAGTCGACGGGGGCGCCGTGCTGGGGCTGGAGGGTGACCGTGGCGCTCAGGCCCTCGAAGCTGCGGGCGCCGGCGTAGACGGTGACGAAGATCAGGATGCGCTTGATGCGTGCCTGGTGGTCGAGGTTGATGGTCAGGTTCTCGCCGGCCGCAACGGCGCCGGTGCGGTCGTCGCCGTCGAGCTGGATGAACGGCGGGGCGTGCAGGGCGCCGAAGGTGTTGCCGAGCGGGTGGACCACACCGGCGGCGCCGTCGGTGAGTTCGTAGAGCGCACACAGGTCGAGGTCGAGCTCGCCGGACGGGGGCAGCAGCGCGCCGCGGGCGCCCATGGTCTGCATCGCCTTGCGGCCGAGCGTCTTGCCGAGCCGCTTGCCCGCCGAGCCGCCGCTCCAGTTGAGGTTCACCCGCATCGCCCCGGAGGTGCCGCCCTGCTTCGTCAGGGAAACGGCAGGGGCGTCCTTCGTGAGGGTGACTTTTGTCAGACGAACGGGAGGGGGCGCCGGCGCGGGCGCGGGCTGCCCCGGCGGGGGCGGAACGGACGCCGCCGGCTGCCCCGGCGGCAACGGCGGCGCGGGGGCCATGGGTGGCCGGGCCAGCGCAGGCGCCGGAGGCGAAGGTGCCGGAGGCGGAGGCGGAACGATGGGCGGCGGTGCCATCGGGGGCGCAGGCGCCCCGGGCGGTGGGGCCATGGGCGGCGCGGGCGGCGGAGTGGCCATGGCGGGAGCCGGGGCAGGGGCCGGGGCGGGCGGCGCGGTCTGCTGCGGCGCCGGTTCCTCGACGCTGATGCCGAAGTCGGTGGCCAGTCCGGCGAGACCGGTGTCGTACCCCTGCCCCACCGCGCGGAACTTCCAGGCGCCCTGGCGGCGGTAGAGCTCGCCGAGCACGAAGGCGGTCTCGGGGCCGGCGTCCCGGCTGTCGAAGCGGGCGATCTCGGCGCCGCTCGCCGCGTCCAGCACCCGGATGTGCAGCCCGGGGACGCTCCCGAAGGGGCCGCCGTCGGCGGAGGCGGCCAGCACCACCGTGTCGACGGCGGGTTCGACCGAGGCCAGGGCGACGGTGAGGGTGTCGGTCATCGCGTCGCCGGCCGTGCGCTTGCCTTCATGGCGTACGGCGCCGGAGGCGTGCGCGGCCTGGTTGTAGAAGACGAAGTCTCCGTCGTCGCGGACCTTTCCGGACACCAGAAGCAGGGCGGAGGCGTCCACGTCCGGTGTCCCCGGGGCGGCCTGCCAGCCCAGTTCCACCCGGACCTCCGGGGCCGGGACCGGAACATTGCTGCCCTTGGGCATCGACATCGCCGCGCCTTCCTCTCGTCCGCCGCGCCCCCTCTCCGGTGGCCTCTCCAACCTACTTGGCCCGAACCGCTCCGAACGTCCCTTGTTCACCTGCGAGAAGCGGGGCCTTTACACGATCCCTACGGGCGATCGCGACCGATTTCCACAAGTTCGCTCCCATTGGTGCTCCAGAGCCGCTCCGAACACGCAAAACAACCCTCTTTCCAGGCTCCCCAATCGGCACATCGTGGGCTTAACTTATGAGGCATGACCTCCCCCCGCTCTACCTACGGCGGCTACTACGCTTCGCCTTCCTTCCCGGACACCCCGATCTACGACAGCCTCGTCGCCGAACGGGGTACGCCGCAGATCGCCCCGATCCGGGTGAACCCCTCCCCTTACGAGACGGGTTCGTCCTATTTGCCGGCGCTCCCGTCGGCGCTGCCGGCCCTTCCGGCCGCGCCCTCCTACCCGTCGCCCGCGCAGGGCTACCCGGGAGCTGCCGCGCAGCCGGTCGCCCCGCTCCAGCAGGCTCCGGCGCCGTACATCCCGCAGCAGGCGGGCAGCCGCGGCTATCCGCCCCAGCAACAGCAGCAGCCCCAGCGCCCGCCCATGGGCACGGGGTACGAGGCGATGCGGCCGGCCGCTCCGGTCGCGCCCCGGCCCGCCTCGCCGTACGACGATCCGTACGGCCGGCAGTATCCGCGCGGGTACTGACCAAGTCGGCCGGTCACCTGTCCGAGGCCGCTGGCAGGATGGATTGCATGCCGAAGCCTGCGCTCCAGTCGATCCATCTCTACCCGGTCAAAGCAATGGCGGGGCCCGGTCCCGGCGAGGCGGTCGTGGAGCCGTGGGGGCTCGCCGGAGACCGACGCTGGCTGCTGGTGGACGCAGAGCGCAGGATGATCACCCAACGGCAGCAACGGACGCTCGCGTTGGCGCACGCCGAGGGGCTGCCCGGCGGCGGCCTGCGGTGTACCGCGCCCGGAAGGGAGCCACTGACGGTCGAGGTGCCCGCCTCCGAGGAGACGATCCCGGTCGAGGTCTGGAAGGACGAGGTCGAGGCGGTGCCCGCGGACCCGGCGGCGGCCGCGTGGTTCGGCGGGTACCTCGGCACCGAGTGCCGGCTGGTGTATCTCGACGCACCGGAGAAGCGCCGGCCCCTCGCACCGGACTGGGGAGCGCCCGGTGACACGGTCAGTTTCGCCGACGGTTTCCCGCTGCTGCTGACGACCACCTCGTCGCTGGACGCCCTCAATTCCCTTATCGCGCAGGGCGATCACGCGGACGAGGGGCCACTGCCCATGAGCCGTTTCCGGCCCAATGTGGTGGTGGACGGCACCGCCCCCTGGGCGGAGGACGACTGGCGGCGGGTCCGCATCGGCGCAGTGGTCTTCGAGGTGTCCGAGCCCAGTGCACGCTGCGTGGTCACCACCACCGACCAGTGCACCGCCGAGCGCGGCAAGGAGCCGCTGCGCACCCTCGCCCGGCATCGCCGCTTCGGTGACCGGCTGGTCTTCGGCCGGAATCTGATCCCCCGCGGGGTCGGCACGATCCGTGTCGGCGACCCGTTCGAGATCCTCGGCTGACGGACCGACGGGTGGCGGGCTGACGGACCGACGGGTGGCGGGCTGACGGACCGACGGGCCGGCGCGACGGTTCGCCGAGGTCGCGCCGTGGGCGCCCGCGTCGGCTGCGGGCCGCCGCGGCCGGTGACCATGTCGGCGGAGCGCCCGGCGCCGCCGACGGCAAAGGCCGACGGAAGGCGGAGAGCCGGGTGTCGAGGCCTGCTCATCCTGCCCGGTACGCGGCGGCCCACGAGCTGGTCGAGGTGCGCTGCGACCGCGGGCGCGGCGGATGCTGCACCGGCTGGGCGCAGGGACGGTGCCGCGGCCGGCCCTGACGGAGGTGGTGCGGGCGTACTGAGCCCCGATCCGGCCGAGGTGCCGGGCGAGAAATCCGGCCGCCGGCTGCTGCAACGCCGTTTCACCGCCCGGCGGCTGCCGCAGTTGCGGCTGCTGGTCGAGGAGTGCGCGGCCCGTGAGGTGCTGTGCGAGCCGCGGCGCGGCGAGTTCGTCCTGGCGGTGGACGGGATCGCGGGGAACGCCGGGGCAGGCCCCCGGACATGTGCCATACGTCCGGTTGTCGCTCTTTGTACGGGGGGAAGTTGCTCGCTCTTCGCAGAACCCTCGCCTGGACCACCCCCGATGAGGTATCCACGGATACGGAGAGGGGGCACGATGCGAGCGATGAGAGGTGTATGGCGCTGGCGGCGCAATCCGCTGCGGCGCCGGACCGATCGGATCGAGGCCTGGGCGGCGCTGGCCGCCGCCGTGCTGATCGTCCTCGGGGCGACCTCCGTGGGCTGGCTCGCCGGACGGGCCGCACACGGCGCGCTGCTGGCGACCGTACGGATACAGCACCAGCAGCGGCAGTTGGAGTGGGTGACGGTCGACCGGCTGATCTCCCGGACCCCGCTCGACCCCGATCCCGAGACCTCGTCGCAGCGCGATGCGCACCGCCGGGTCCTCGCCCGCTGGACGGGCCCGGACGGCAGTGCGCACATCGGGCAGCTCGCCGCGCCGCGCCCGGTGGAGGCCGGTGAGCGGTTCCGGATCTGGGCGGACGGCCGGGGCCGGGTGGTGCCGCGGCCGATGGACGTCGACACGGCGGGTACGCATGCGGTGATGGCCGGTCTGGGCACCGCAGCCGGGGTCGGCATGATGATCGAGGGCGCCCGGCGGATGGTCGTCTGGCAGCTGATGGTGCGGCGCTTCCGCCGCTGGGACGAGGAGTGGGAGCGCGCCGGACAGGACTGGGGCCGGGCCGGCGCGGGGAGCTGAGAGGCCGCCTTCCGGGGCGGCCGACCGTGTCAACTGCCGCCCGCCGAGCGCGCTACGGTGGTGGCGCCAGCCTCTCGGCTGGGGCCCCGCAGACCGGAAAGCGGACATCCGCGGACGGATGGTGCCGGGCCGACAACAGCCGCACGAGGTGGGGGCACGACAGCGCCATGGCACAGGGCTCGGTCCAGGTGACGCACTCCGGAACGTCGCGTTGGCGACGCCGCACCGGGGAGTACAGCTCGCTCGCCGCCGCCCTGGAGGCCGCCGGGGACGGTGATGTGCTGACCGTCCCGGCCGGTACCTACCGCGAGAATCTGGTGCTGGTGCGCGCGGTGACGCTGCGCGGCCCGGACGGGGCACGCGGGTCGGTGCGGATCGCCCCGGCCGACGGCGTGGCGCTGACGGTGCGCGCGTCGGCCACCGTCCACGATCTGCATCTGGAGGCGACGGATTCCGCCTCGCCCGCGCTGCTGGTGGAGGACGGCGCCCCGGAGCTGTCCGGTCTGCGGGTGGTGACCCGGTCGGCGTCCGGCATCGAGGTCCGCGGGGGCGCCCGCCCGACGGTGCGGCGCTGCACGGTCGACAATGCGGGCGGGGTGGGCATCAGCGTCCTGGACGGCGCGGGCGGCGTCTTCGAGGAGTGCGAGGTGATGGCCGCCGGGCAGACCGGGGTGGCGGTGCGCGGCGGGGCCCATCCGCGACTGGAGAACTGCCGGATCCACCACGCCTCGGGCGCCGGTCTGTCGGTCAACGGCGAGGGCAGCGCGGTCGAGGCGGTGGGCTGCGAGCTGTACGAGATCAAGGGCGCCGGGATCCAGGTGGCCGCGCGGGCCACCGGCCACCTCACCGACTGCACGGTGCACCGCACCTCCGCCGACGGCGTCACCCTGGACACCGATGCGGTGCTCACGCTCGCCGACTGCGACATCCACGACATCCCGGAGAACGCCGTCGATCTGCGGTCGCGTTCGGTGCTGACGCTCACCCGCAGCACGGTGCGGCACTTCGGACGCAACGGTCTGTCCGTATGGGACCCGGGCACGCGGGTGGACGCCAACCAGTGCGAGATCCATGACAGTACCGGCGACTATCCGGCGGTATGGGTCAGCGACGGTGCCACCGCCCTGCTGGACTCGACACGGGTGCACGATGTGCCGGACGCCCTGTTCGTGCTGGACCGGGGCTCCCGCGCCGATGTCGTGGACTGCGACCTCGCCCAGGTCCGCAACACCGCGGTCTCGGTCAGCGACGGGGCGACCGTGCAGCTCGACGACTGCCGGATTCGGGACGCGGCGACCGGTGCATGGTTCCGCGACCACGGCAGCGGCGGCACGCTCGCCAACTGCACCATCGACGGGGCACAGACCGGCGTGATCGTCACCAAGGGCGCGGACCCCACCATCGAGGGCTGCACGGTCAGTTCACCGGCCGAGGCGGGCTTCTATGTCTCCGCGGAGGGCCGCGGCACCTTCCACGGCTGCCGGGTCACCGGGAGTTCGGGGTTCGGCTTCCATGTGATCGACGGCTGCCGTACGGCGCTGACCCGGTGCCGTACGGAGCGGTGTGCGCGCGGCGGGTACGAGTTCGCCGAGGGCGGCGCCGGGCAGGGCGACGGGCCGACGGTCCAGGACTGCACCAGCGACGAGAGCCGCGCCGTGCAGGTGCCGGCCGCCGGAGCTGTGGCGGCCCCCGCGGTACAGCAGGCCACACAGACCGCGGGGCTGCTGGGCAACGTCCCGGCACAGGTCCCGTCGCCGGCTGCCCCGGCTGCCCCGGCTGCCCCGGCTGCCGCCGGACCGGCCGTCGGCGGCAGGCCCTCCGACGAGGTGCTGGGCGAGCTGGACACCCTGGTGGGGCTGGAGAGCGTCAAGCGTGAGGTGCGCAGCCTGATCAACATGATCGAGGTGGGCCGCCGGCGCCAGGAGGCGGGGCTGAAGGCCGCATCCGCCCGCCGCCACCTGGTGTTCACCGGCTCCCCCGGCACCGGCAAGACCACCGTGGCGCGGCTGTACGGCGAAATCCTGGCGTCCCTGGCGGTGCTGGAACGCGGGCATCTGGTCGAGGTGTCCCGGGTGGACCTGGTCGGCGAGCACATCGGGTCGACGGCGATCCGCACCCAGGAGGCGTTCGACCGGGCGCGCGGCGGGGTGCTGTTCATCGACGAGGCCTACGCCCTCTCCCCCGAGGACTCCGGACGGGACTTCGGGCGGGAGGCCATCGACACCCTGGTGAAGCTGATGGAGGACCACCGGGAGGCCGTGGTGGTCATCGTGGCGGGTTACACCGCCGAAATGGAGCGCTTCCTGGCGGTCAACCCCGGTGTGGCGTCCCGTTTCTCCCGCACCATCACCTTCGGCGACTATGCGCCCGAGGAATTGCTGCGGATCGTCGAGCAGCAGGGCGAGGAGCACGAGTACCGCCTCGCCGAGGGGACCGGCGAGGCGCTGCTGAAGTACTTCACGGCGCTGCCCAAGGGGCCGTCGTTCGGCAACGGCCGTACCGCACGGCAGACCTTCGAGGCGATGGTCGAGCGGCACGCGGGGCGGGTGGCGGAGCTGGCCGCCCCGAGCACCGACGACCTCACCCTGCTCTACGCGGACGATCTGCCCGAACTCCCCTGAGCGGGACGGTCGCCCGCGCAGTCCTCGGGGGAGTTTCGGCCCGCGCAGCCGTCGGCGGCGCCGCTTCCCGTGCTGCCGACGGCACTGCCACGTCCCGTGCAGTCGTCGGCGGGCCGCTGTCCCGGCAGGTCCGGACCGAGCCGGGCGATCAGCTCGGCGCGCACCCGGCCGAAGACCGGGTCTGCCTGGTAGTCGCCGTGGCCCAGGATCTGGGCGGGCAGCGGGTTCTGCAGGGTACGGCCGAAGGCCAGCGGGTCGCGCAGCGGGCCCTCGTCGATCCGGCGGCCGTCGTCACAGGTGAGCCGGATCGGGCCGCCGATGGGGTCGGTGAAGCGCCACAGGTTGCGCCAGTCGTCCATCTGGCGGTGCAGTCCGGTCAGCGCGGGCGGCCCGAAGAAGGCGGGGAACCAGCGTCCGTAGAGCCGTTCCAGTGGACTGCCGTACGTCAGCAGCGCGACCCGGCTGCGGGTGACCAGGTCCAACTGCCAGACGGCGGCGGCCGCCAGCACACTCCCCTGGGAATGCCCGGAGAGCACCAGCCGGCCGTCGAACCGCTCGGTCCAGGTGGCCATCCGCCAGGTGAGGTCGGGGACGGCGCGCTCGGCGTAGCAGGGCGGTGCGAAGGGGTGGGCGGCGCGCGGCCAGAACGTACCGACGTCCCAGAGGATGCCGATGGTGCGGCGCGCCGAGTGGTCGCGGTAGGCGCGCCGGCCCATGGTGATCAGCAGTATGACACCGGCGCTCATCAGCCAGGAGCCCAGGGATTCCGCGGTCTCGGCGGCGGCGTGCACCACCGGCGGCCAGCCTTCGGTGGCGCGGCCCGGCGCCCGGTCGCTGAGCCAGGCGCCGGCCACCGCGCCGGCGCCGAGGACGAGGGTGACGGCGGCGGTGGCCGCGACCAGGACCGGTGCGGAGTCGGTGAGTCCGGCGCCGGCGATGGTGCCCGCGATCCGCTTCGTACGGCGCTCGTCGGGATGCTCGCGCGGGTCGTAGAGCCCGGGGACGTCCTTGGCCACCCGGCCGCCGACGATCACCACGCGGACGGCGGCGAGCACGACCACGATCGCGACGACGACCAGCAGCACCGGGATGACCGAGGCCTGCCAGGACAGCAGCACCGGCGGCCCGGGGATGGGCGCGTGGTCCTGGCCGGGGGTCGCCCCGCCGTCCAGCCAGTCCGCGAAGCGCTGGGCCACTCCCCCGGACAGCACCCCGCCGACCGCGCAGGCCAGCAGGGCGACGGCGGGGCCGCCCATGCCGCGCAGGGCGCTGCGCGCGTCGTCGCGGGCGGCACGCTGCAGAACCCAGGCGGTCAGCGCCAGCGCGAGGACCAACAGGCCCTGGAAGACGGCGATTCCGCCGAAGGCGGCGGCGCCGGGCAGCGCGCCGTGGCTGTGGGATCCGGGGCGCGCCCAGCCGGTGTGCACCACGATCAGCGCCAGCACACCGAGGGAGGCGAACGGCAGCGCCCGCACGACCGGATGGTCGGACTCGTCGTCCGGTACGGCCTCGCTGCGGGCGGTGCGCCACACGACCAGGACGGTGGCGGCCGCGAGCAGAATGACCACAGCGGCCAGGGCCCGGCCGGTGACCGCGAGGACGGTGCCGCCGCCGTCGCGCCCGTCGGCCTGTGCGCCGGCGGCGAGGAGTACGGCGGCGATGGTCAGCACGCCGGCGGTGGTGTGGGCGGCGCGCAGCCGGGCGACCAGCCGGCGGCCGTACCAGAAGCCGTCGAGACTCAGCGCGGTGCGTTCGCCGACCGGGGTGTCGCGGGAGGTGCCGGGCATCCGGGGCGGCGGTGAGGCGGATTCGTAGGCGCTCCAGGTGCGGCGCGAGAGCCACCACAGGAAGCCGATGACGAGCAGCGGCACCAGGGAGGCGAGCGCGAGGCGGCGGCCCGGGGCGCTCCACCAGCCGGAGTTGTCGGGGCTGAGGAAGCCCATCCAGGATTTGCCGGCGGCGCAGACGGTGGTGCCGGCGCACTGCCAGGCCGTGAGGTCGAGGGCGACCTCGCAGGCCGCGGCGGCGAGCAGGACGGTGAGGGTGAGGGCGAGGATGCGGACCAGAAGGTCGTAGAGCCGCTGGGCCGGGTGCTCGGGCGGGGCGGCCGGGCGCATCCAGTGGGCGAGGTTGGCGACCATGAAGGGCACCAGGAGCAGCCACAGGGCACGGGCTCCGTTGCCCGAGGTGAGGTTGGACCAGCAGTACGCCTCACGGACCGGCTCGCCGCGGTAGTCGTCGGGCCGCTGCTCGGCGTCCGCGTCGTCGGTGCGGCGGTAGCAGGCGGCGGTGTCGTCGCCGGTGATCAGCTGGACGCGTGGGTCGCCGAGCATCTCTTGTGCGGTGGTGCCGCCGACACCGTGCACCAGCAGCTCCAGGGAGAGCTGCGGTGCGGCGGCCGGTGGCCCGTCTGCGGTGCTCTCACGGTCCGTTGGACGCGCGTGCGGTGTCGGGTCCGCGGTCTCCACTGTTGTCCCCCGTAGTCGTGCTCGGACGGCGTGCTCGGACGGCGTGCTCTGTGGTCGTGCTCTGTGGTCGTGCTGTGAAGGCGTGCTCTGAAGGCGTGCTCTGAAGGCGTGCCCCGTATTCGGTGCGGTGATGTGCGGTGCGGTGCGGTGCGGCGCCGTGCGGTGCGGCACCGGGTGCGCGCCCCCGGATTGTCTCTTCCCCCGCGAAGCACATCCAGCACCCACTCCGGCCGCCGGCCCTCGCTTCCCCCGTCATCAGCATCGCTGTCAGTACCTCGTGCGAGGATGAGGGCACCAGTGATCGCGGGCGGCAGCCAGCGCGTACGACCCGGCACAACGAGCCGGGGCGGAAGGGACGGGCCGGGGTGAGCGACAACCAGAACCTCCTCGCGGAGCAGCGGCGTGCCCTGATTCTCGACGAGGTCAGGCGGCGCGGAGGGGTGCGGGTCAATGAACTCACCCGCAAGCTGAACGTGTCGGACATGACGGTCCGCCGCGATCTGGACGCACTGGCCCGCCAGGGCATGGTGGAGAAGGTGCACGGCGGAGCGGTGCCGGTCAGCGAGCCGAGCGCACACGAGCCCGGTTTCGAGGTGAAGTCCACGCTGGAGCTGAGCGCCAAGGAGGACATCGCCAAGGCGGCGGCCGAGATGGCGGCACCGGGCAGCGCGATCGCGCTGGCAGGCGGCACGACCGCCTTCGCGCTGGCACAGCACTTGCTGGAGGTGCCCGATCTGACGGTGGTGACGAATTCGGTACGGGTGGCCGATGTGTTCTACGGCGCACAGCGGGTGGCGGCCAGCGGCGGCGCGGGTCCCCGCGCGGGCGCCGCGACCGTGGTGCTGACGGGCGGGGTGCGTACGCCGTCGGACACCCTGGTGGGCCCGGTGGCGGATGCCGCGATCCGGTCGCTGCACTTCGATGTGCTCTTCCTCGGGGTGCACGGCATATCGGTGGAGGCGGGGCTGTCGACGCCGAATCTGGCGGAAGCGGAGACCAACCGGCATTTCGTGCGGTCCGCGCGCCGGGTGGTGGTGGTCGCCGATCACACCAAGTGGGGCACGGTCGGCCTGAGTTCGTTCGCGACGCTGGATCAGGTGGAGGTGCTGGTGACGGATGCCGGGCTGTCCGCCGAGGCGCGCGCGGAGTTCGCCGAGCTGCCGCCGGAGCTGGTGGTGGCGGGCGAACCGCCGACCGACACAGACACCTGATACTCCGTCAGCTATGGTGAGCGACGCAGGCCCGTCGACCGTCCCGTAGGGGGTGCTCGTCCCATGGCACACCGACTCCGCCCCGTCGAGCTCGACTTCGCCGCATCCGCCCCGCTGCGGCTGGTGTTCGCCGCGCAGGTCGCCGCGCCACCGGAGGCGGTGTATGCGGCGCTGGCGCACGACGTGGCGGGCTGGTCGCGCTGGTTCACGGGCGTGGCACGGTCGGCGCCGACGCGCGGCGGCAAGGGCCGCGAGGTACGACTGACCGGCGGCACCCGCTTCACGGAGACGGTCCTGGCGGCCGAGCCCGATGCGCACTACGCCTACCGGGTCGACACCACCAACGCCCCTGGCCTGCGGGCCCTGTTGGAGGACTGGCGGCTGACGCCTGCAGGCGGCGGCACCCGACTGCGGTGGACGTTCGCGGCGGACGGCCCGGCGCCGTTCCGCTTCCTGCTGACGCTGGCCAGGCCCGGCCTGGGCCGCGCCTTCCGGGAGTCGGCGCGGGCCCTGGACCGCAGGCTCGCCAAGACCTGAGGCGGCCCCGGCGTGGGTCCGCGCAACGGACTCGGACCCACGTCGGGGCCGCCGCCCCCTGCCCTCAGACGGGCCAGGAGCCGGTGGCCAGGAACGTGTCGAGGGTGCGTGCGTAGGGCGTGATGTCCAGCCCCTGGGAGGCCAGCCAGTCGTCGGAGTAGTACTTGTCGAGATAGCGGTCGCCCGGGTCGCACAGCAGGGTGACGACCGATCCCCGGTGGCCCTCGGCGACCATCTCCGCGACGATCTTCAGGGCGCTCCACAGCCCCGTGCCGGTCGAGCCGCCCGCCTTGCGCCCGATCGCGGTCTCCAGGGCACGTACGGCGGCGATGCTGGCCGCGTCCGGCACCTTCATCATCCGGTCTATCGCGCCGGGCACGAAGCTCGGTTCCATACGGGGCCGCCCGATGCCCTCGATACGGGAGGCGGTGGCGCAGTCGGTCTTCGCATCGCCGGTGAGCCAGCCGTCGAAGAAACAGGAGTTCTCCGGGTCGGGGACGCAGACCCGGGTGTCGTACTGCATGTAGTGGACATAGCGGGCGATGGTCGCGGAGGTGCCGCCGGTGCCCGCGGTCGCCACGATCCAGGCGGGCTCGGGATAGCGTTCGAGCCGCAGCTGCTGGTAGATCGACTCGGCGATGTTGTTGTTGCCGCGCCAGTCCGTGGCCCGTTCCGCGTAGGTGAACTGGTCCATGTAATGACCGCCGGATTCCGCGGCGAGCCGGGCGGAGACCTCGTAGACGGTCCGCGGGTCCTGCACCAGATGGCAGGTGCCGCCGTGGAACTCGATCAGCCGGGTCTTCTCGCGGCTGGTGGTGGCCGGCATCACCGCGATGAACGGCACTCCGATGAGCGAGGCGAAGTACGCCTCGGACACGGCCGTGGAGCCGCTGGAGGACTCGATGACGGGCTTCCCCGGCCGGATCCAGCCGTTGCACAGCCCGTAGAGGAACAGCGAGCGGGCCAGCCGGTGCTTGAGGCTCCCGGTGGGGTGGGTCGACTCGTCCTTGAGGTAAAGGTCGATGCCCCACTCCTCCGGCAGCGGGAAGCGCAGGAGGTGGGTGTCGGCGGTGCGGTTGGCGTCCGCCTGGACCTTGCGGACGGCTTCTTTGAGCCAGCTCCGGTAGGCCGGATCCGTGCGGTCGCCATCCAGGGTCGGCATCGGGGAACCGGCCACGGCCTCGGTGGACATCGGGGAACCGGCCACGGCCTCGGTGGATATCGGGGAACCGGCCACGGCCTCGGTGGATATCGGGGAACCGGCCACGGCCTCCTGGTCGGGCCGGCTCTGCGGCTGCTGTGCGGTGCTCACCGGCGCGCTCCTCTGGGGTTCGAAGGCCCGCACACAACGGCGGGCAGACTTCGACTATAACCACCGCCCGCACCCTTCTCACCTGCATAAACATCGCTTTGGGATACCCCAAGAAGGTCGTGGAGCGGGCCGCCTCGCGCCGTGCGCACCAAGGGGCACTGGTGCGACGGGCGCCGCACCGGCAGACTTCCCCTCAAGGGGCGGTGGAGGGCAACTGCCCGTCTCACCGAGGAGGTGCCGGCATGGCGGGACCCGAGTTCAACGCGACCGGCGTACGGATCGAGCGATGGCTGCGGTCCTTGACCCGCGCCGGACAGGTCGTCATCTCGGACGGCAGGCTGGTCCTGCTGACCAGCTACGGCACGGAGATCGACAGCGCCCCGCTGCAGGCCGTACAGGCCCATAAGCCGCTGTTCGCGGCGCGGGACCGGGCGCTCGCCACGCTCAACGGCCACCGCTATTCACTCACCCTGGGCACCCCGGAACTGTTCCTCAAGGCCCTGGAGGCGGCACGGCCGCAACGCACCTGACGGGGCCCTCCGGACGTGGCGGTGCGGTTGCGGGAGCGCATCGGCTGACCGACCCTGGACTCGTATCACTGAGGGTTCACCAGCGGTGACGCTGTGGGGTAGCCGGCATCGCTGGATCCGATCTTCGCCCCTGCCCGGTGAGAGGGGCGCCCGGCCTCATCAGGGAGTCGCGGTCGTGATCAGGCAGCCCAGCAGGCACTGCACGGTGGAGCTCCAAGCCGTTCCGGCTCGCATCGGACATGTGCGCAGAATCGTCTCCGCGCAGCTGCGGTACTGGCATCTCGACGCCTTGATAGACCCGGCGGCGCTCGGGGTGACCGAACTCCTCGCCAATGTCCACCGGCACGCCCGCCCCAGCAAACAGTGCACCGTGGAACTGCTCGTTCTTCTCGATCAGTTGACGGTCTCGGTGCATGACGAGGATCCCCGGCTGCCGCGGATCCGGGCCGCGGAAAGCTGGGAGACCTGTGGTCGCGGCCTGGCGCTGATCGCGGCGCTCAGCGAGAGCTGGGGAGTGCGTGCGGACGGCAGCGGCAAAGTCGTGTGGTTCACTCTTCCGGCCCTGGCCACCGCCCCCGAAGAGGCCCTTACGGTCCGTGGCTATCTGGAGCCCCTGCCGCTGGAGGACACCGGTACGGCGGCCGGTCCGCGCTCCCGGATACGGGGCACGAAGGTCGGCTGACGGGGCGGGTCCGCGACCGGCCGCTGCCGGGCCGACCGGGCGGTCCACCCTCTGCCGGGCCGGTCAGGCGGTCCCCCCTCTGCCGGACCGGTCAGGCGATCCGGCCAGGCTGTCCGGTCGTCAGGCGGTCCGGCCAGGCTGTCCGGTCGTCAGGCGGGCCGCGCCCCGACCCTCACACCGATGAACCGGTGAGAGGGCCGCCGATGCGGCGGGCGCGGCCGCGGTGGGCCCGGTGGCGGTCATGCCGCGCTTCCCTTGGGACCGGCGCCGAAGTGCTCCTCCAGGACGGAGAGCCGTCGCCAGTACTCCTCCTCGTCGATCTCACCCGAGGCGAAGCGCCGGCCGAGCACGACGAGGGGTGAGGGCGCGTCGGCGGAGGCGGAAACGGAGGCGGAGTACTGCGGGCCGCGGAACCGTCCCCCGGGCCCCCCGGGGCGCCCGCCGGTGCGGCGCAGCAGCGTCACCACGCCGACGATGACCAGCGCCCAGAGGACGGGGACGAACAGGATCCAGGGGCCTGGGCCGCCGCCGGCCCAGGGTTCGGCGAGCTCGAACATCACGATCAGCTCCTCGCTGAAACGGTGCGCCGGAGGTCTCCGGCGACGGGGAAGACCGGGGATTCCGGTCTCCTTCGAGCCTCGCCCTCGGGAGGCCGCCGGTCGTCGTACGGCCAGCGGCTCCGTCCGTACGGCACCGGGAGTACGCGAGGCGCCCCCGCCTGCTCCGGCCACTCGATCGCGCACGGCCCGCTCGGGGGCACGGCCCCTTGTTCTCTGTAACTACTGGTATGTACAGTGCACCCATGAGCACTCAGGGTTCGCTCGGCCCACAGGTACCGCCCAGCACGCAGGTACCTCCCGTCGCACAGGCATCACCCGGCATGCAGCAACTGCCCGGCACTCACGACACTCTCAGCGCGCAGGACACCCCCAGCGCTCAGGAACGCCTCGTGCGGAGCGCCCAGGAGCTCCTGTGGGAGCGCGGGTACGTCGGCACCAGCCCCAAGGCGATCCTGGAGCGCGCGGACGTCGGCCAGGGCAGCATGTACCACCATTTCGCCGGCAAGTCCGGCCTCGCGCTGGCGGCAATCCGGCGCACCGCCGAGGGCATGAAGGCGGCGGCCGAGGAGTGCCTGAGCGCCCCCGGCACGGCGTACGACCGGGTCGCGGGCTATCTGCTGCGCGAGCGGGAGGTGCTGCGCGGCTGCCCGGTCGGCCGGATGGCACAGGACCGCGATGTGGTCTCCAGCGCCGAGCTGCGGCAGCCGCTGGACGAGATGTTCGGCTGGCTCCAGGGCCGGATCACCGAGGTCCTCGCCGAGGGGCAGCGCCATGGCGAACTGGCCCCCGGACTGGACCCGTCGGCCACCGCGGCGACCGTCACGGCCGTCGTCCAGGGCGGCTATGTCCTGGCCCGCGCGGCCGATGACACCGCGCCGTTCGACGCGGCCGTACGGGGCGTGCTGTCCCTGCTCGCCGCACAGGTCACGCCCGGTACGGGCACCACCCGCTGAGGGCCCCTCCCCGCACCGTACGGAGTCCGCCATGCACGCCATGCAGTACGCGATCACCTTGCCCGCCGACTACGACATGCAGATCATCCGGCACCGGGTGAGGTCCAAGGGCCACGTCCTGGACGACTTCGCCGGACTCGGCCTCAAGGCGTACGGAGTCCGGGAGCGCGGGGTCGACGGCTCGCCGGTCAACCAGTACGCACCGTACTACCTCTGGGCCGATCCGGAGGCCATGAACCGCTTCCTCCTCGGTGACGGATTCCGCGGGGTGGTCCACGACTTCGGACGTCCGGTCGTCCAGCACTGGCCGGGGCTGTTCCACCGCCCCGGACCGGCCGCCGACGCCCCGCCCCGCGCCTTCACCCGGCGGACGGAGACGCTCACCGAGGACGCGGACGCCGCGAGAGTCGTCGCCCGTGCGGTGGCCGGGCACGAGGAGCTGGCCACGACGGACGGGGTGCACACCACCGCGCTGGCCCTGGACCCACGGCACTGGGAGCTGGTCCACTTCACCCTCTGGGCGCACGCCTCCCCCCGGTCCGCGGGGGACCGTTACGAGGTGCTACATCTGTCCGCCCCGGGCACCGGCCGGCTCGGCACGGGACGGCAGTGGTGAGCCCGGCCCCCGCGGCCGCCCCCGCCGTCCGTACGGTCCTCGGTGACATCTCCCCCGCCGACCTCGGCATCTGCGATGCACACGACCACCTCTTCCTGCGCAGCCCCCTGCTACCGGGCCAGGAGCTGGACGACGCCGCGGCCGCGGCCGCCGAGCTGCGCGCCTTCCGTGCGGCCGGCGGTGCGGCGGTGATCCAGTGGACGCCGTACGGCATGGGCCGGGGCGCCGACGAACTACCGCGACTGGCACGGGAGTCGGGAGTGCACATCGTCGCCGCCACGGGGCTGCACCAGGCGGCGCACTACCCGCCTGAGGCGCTGGAGCGGATCCGCACCGATCTGGCCGGGCTCTTCCTCGCCGAGCTGACCGAAGGGATCGGCGGCACCGGCCCCCGAGCCGGGATGATCAAGGTCGCGGGCGGCTTCCACGGTCTGGACCGGCACGCCCGGCACACCATGGCCGCGGCCGCCGAGGTACAGCGGGCGACCGGTGCCGTCATCGGTGTCCACCTGGAGCAGGGCACTGGTGCGCTGGACGTACTCGACCTGCTCTGCGGCGAGTTGGCGGTCCCGCCGGACCGGGTGATCCTCGGCCATCTCAACCGCTCACCGGACCTCGTCGTGCACCGGAAGGCCGCCGAGGCCGGGGCATATCTCGCCTTCGACGGCCCCTCACGAGCCCATCATGCAACCGACTGGCGGCTGCCGGACGCACTGGCCGCACTCGCCGAAGCGGGCCACGCCGACCGGATCCTGCTCGGCGGCGACACCACGACGGCCGGCGCCCGGTCGGTGAACGGCGGGCCCGGCATGCCCCATCTGCTGCGCCGTCACCGGGAGCGTCTCGAAGTCGCCCTGGGCACCGACCTGGTGGCACGGTTCCTGACGGCGAACCCGGCCCGCGCCTTCGCCGCCGACTGGGCGCGGTCCCCGCACCAGAGCCGGGAAACGCAGCGGGCGCCTACAGCGTGACCGAGATCCCCACATGCGGTCGCTTTCCGCCGCGCACCAGCGCACCGACGCCGTCCATCAGCCGGAAGCGCAGCCCGTACTTGCCCGCCATCGCCCGGCGCACCCGGCCGAGTTCGCCCCTCCCCTCCAGGAGCCGGCCGGTGCCTCCGACGGTCTGCGCACCCTCGGCGATCCGGCCCCGGACGTCGCACGGGGTGACGGTCACCCGGCCGTCGTGGCGCAGCCGCTTCACCTTCCAGCTGTCGTCCCGCGTCCACACCAGGAGTTCCTCCCCCTCTGCCACCGCCCACACCGGAGTGGCCACCGGGGTCCCGTTCTTGCGGTACGTGACCAGGCTGACGTAGGGACTGTGCGCGACCGCTTCGGGAATCATGGCCACAGCCTAGGACGCCGGCCGGACGGCAGGGCGCCGCGCCTTGAGGCGAGGGCGCTGCTCCTTGAGGAGAGGGCGCTGCTCCTTGAGGAGAGGGCGCCGCGCCTTGAGGAGCCGGTCACCCCGCCCGGCCGGTCCGCTACCGGTCGACGACGATCAGCGGATCGTCCAGCACCGGCTGCCAGGCCAGCTCCGCCGCGCCGACCAGGCTGTTGTGGTCGAGGGTGCAGGGCAGGATCGGCACCCCGCCGCTGCGGCCCCACAGGCTGCGGTCGGCGACCACCGCGCGCAGCCGCTCCGGATCGGCTTCCAGCAGGGCGCGGTGCAGTCCGCCGAGGACGATGCGGTCGGGGTTGAGGATGTTCACGAGTCCGGCCAGGCCGAGCCCGAGGCGGTCGATGAGGAGATCGGCAGCGGAGCGGACGCCCGGATCGGCGTACTCGTCCCGCAGCAGATCGGCGGCCTGCCGGAGCAGGGAGACCTCGGGGCCCGGTTCGCGGCCCGCGGCGCCGAGGAAGGCGAGCGGGTCCGCCTCGACGTCCAGGCAGCCGCGGCTGCCGCAGTGGCAGGGCGCTCCCTCGGGGTTGACCGTCAGATGTCCGACCTCCAGCGCCAGGCCCGAACTTCCGCTGTGCAGACGGCCGTCGAGCACCAGCGCCCCGCCGACGCCCCGGTGGCCGGACGCCACACAGAGCAGATCGCGGGCGCCCCGGCCGACGCCGTGCCGGTGTTCGGCGAGCGCCATGAGGTTGACGTCGTTGCCGGTGAAGCCGATCGCCCCGGTGACTCCCGGAATGCCGGCGTCGGCCAGCGCGCGCAGGAAGAGTGCGCGTACGGGGGCACCGGAAGGCCAGGCGAGGTGGAGCGGCGCGAGGGCCTCACCATCCGGTTCGGCGACCGCGGAGGGCACCGCGAGGCCGGCGCCGAGGCAGCGCCTCCCGGTCTCGCGCAGCAGGTCCCAGCCGGCCGCGACCACCTCGGCGAGGACATGCGCCGGGTCGGCGGGGATGGTGCCGCAGCCGGTCGAGGTCGCCACGATGCGGCCTCCCAGGCCCACCAGCGCGACCCGGAAGCCGTCGGCGTGGATCTGCGCGGCGAGCACGACCGGACCGTGCTCGGCGACGGACAGCCGGTGGGAGGGGCGCCCCTGGGAGCCGGCCGAGGCGGTCGGCCGGGAGTCGACGGTGATCAGGCCGAGCGCTTCGAGCTCGGCGGCCACCGCCCCCGCGGTCGCGCGGGTCACGCCGAGTTCGGAGGTGAGGACGGCGCGGGTGGGTGCGCGTCCGGTGTGTACGAGCTCCAGTGCGGGTCCGAGGGCGCCACGGCCCCGCTCCAGCCTGGTTGTCCGAGTCTGGGTCACCCCCCTATTCTTGCTTTGTGCCGACACTAAACAAAATACGGGCGGCCCTGAGGAAGGACCGGGTCCCCACTCTTCCCGTCGATCCGCACCTGACCCGCCTCCGTATCGCCGTCACGGCCTTCTTCGCCATGGACGGCTTCCTCTTCGCCGGCTGGGTGGTCCGGATCCCCGCGATCAAGGCGCAGACCGGCGCCGGCGCCGGCGCCCTGGGACTCGCGCTGCTCGGCGTATCGGCCGGCGCGGTCGCCTTCATGATGATCACCGGCAGGCTGTGCCGGCGATTCGGCAGCCACGCCGTGACGACCGCCTCCGCAGCCGCCCTCGCGCTGAGCATCGTGCTGCCGCCGCTCACCCACTCGGCGACCGCGCTGGGACTGGTCCTGCTGGTCTTCGGCGCCGCGTACGGCTCGCTCAACGTCGCGATGAACAGCGCCGCGGTCGACCTCATCAGTGCACTGCGGCGTCCCGTGATGCCCAGCTTCCACGCCGCCTTCAGCCTCGGCGGCATGCTCGGTGCGGGCCTCGGCGGGCTGATCGCGGGCAGCCTCTCCCCCACCGTCCATCTGCTGCTGCTCGCCGCGATCGGACTGCTGGTGACGGCCGTTGCGGGGAACTCGCTGCGCGCACACCCGGCCCCGGCCGTCCCCGAGCGGCTGCCGGCGGCACAGGAGAACCGGCCGCGGCACGGCCGGGCGGACCGCGGTCGCCGCCTGGTGCTGGTCTTCGGGCTGATCGCGCTGTGCACCGCGTACGGCGAGGGGGCCATGGCCGACTGGGGTGCGCTGCACCTCTCCCAGGACCTGGGCGCCGGAGCGGGTACGGCCGCCGCCGGATATGCCGTATTCGCGCTGGCGATGACCGTCGGGCGGCTGTCCGGGACCGCGATCGTGCAGCGCTTCGGCGCGGCGCGGGCGCTGATCGCGGGCGGGACGACGGCGACCGCCGGCATGCTGCTCGGCGCGCTCGCCCCCTCGGCCGGGGCGGCCTGCGCCGGCTTCGCGGTCGCGGGCCTGGGGCTCGCCAACATCTTCCCGATCGCCATTGCCCGGGCCGGTGAGAGCGGTGGTCCGGACGGGGTCGCCGTGGCTTCCACGGTCGGCTACGGCGGCATGCTGCTCGGACCGCCCGCCATCGGCTTCCTCGCCGAGGCGGCCGGCCTGCCGGCCGCCCTGACGACGGTGGCGCTGCTGGCCGCGGTCGCCGCGGTCATCGCCTACGCCACCCGCGGGGCGCACCACACCGGGCGGCCGTGAAGCGACCGGCGCGCCCCCGCGGACAAGCACGCCGCCGCCCGCTCCCCGGTGTGCGGGCGACCGCTCCCCGGTGTGCGTGCGGCCGCCGCCCGGACCCGCACGGGCCCGTTGTCAGTGGCGGCTGGCACACTTCTGACCATGGAGATCACTGAGTTCGTCGAATCGCTGCGACTGGACGGAAGCCTGCTCGCCGACGCCGCCGAGGAGGCGGGGCCGGATGCCCGCATTCCGGCCTGTCCCGAGTGGCAGATGCGGGATCTGGTCACCCACATCGGACAGGTCCACCGCTGGGCGACGGAGTTCGTGACGCAGGGCCTGCAGCAGCCCGGCCGTCCCCCCGAGGCTCCGGACCTGGCCGACGACGACCTCGTGGCCTGGCTGCGCGAAGGCCATCACCACCTCGTCCTGGCGCTGCACTCCGCCCCGCAGGACCTGGCGGCCTGGACCTTCCTCCCCGCACCCTCCCCCCTCGCGTTCTGGGCCCGCCGGCAGGCGCACGAGACGTCGGTGCACCGCGTGGACGCACAACAGGCGCTCGGCACCTCCCTCACCCCCCTCCCGTCCGCGTTCGCGGCCGACGGGATCGATGAACTCCTGACGGGCTTTCACGGCCGTGACCGCAGCCAGGTCCGGACGGACGCCCCCCGGACGCTGCGGCTGCGCGCGACGAACGCGCCCGGCGCCGACTGGACCGTCCGGCTCTCCGACGCGCCGCCGCACACGGTGCGTACCACCACGGAGGCCGACGGCGACGGACCGGACACCGACGAGCCGGCGGACTGCACGGTCGAGGGCCCGGCCGAAGAGCTGTATCTCGCGCTGTGGAACCGCCTGCCGTGGGACGCGATGACGATCACCGGCGATGAGAAGCTCCCCCGGCTGTGGCGGGAACGCGCCGGGGTCTGAGAGCTGTCCGCACCCCATCACTCGACTGCTGCCGACGGCGGCACGGTCAGTCATCGCCTGATCAGGTCGAGGGCGTGGCCGTCGCCGTACGGGCCGGCGGCCGGGATCTGCCGCCCGGCGGATGCCCCCTTCCCGGGTGGGCGCGCGATGCTTGCCGCGGCCCTTGCGCGGGACGCCCGTGCCGGATACTTGTTGCTGTGGCCGGTCCCACGCCTCTCCGGGGAAGTCGCCGATGATGATCATCAGGGTTTCGGCGAGGGACAGAAGATCCTCGTACGTCGTGCGTCCGGACGTCCACCCGATCATGCGGATTCCCTCGATGCGCCAGCCCAACCGGGCGTCGTGCATGAGCCGTTCCCTGGCGTACGTGCTGATGAGCGCCGCGAGGTCGGGATCATCGGCGCGGTAACGGGCCAGCTGGGTTCCGAGGTCGGGCAAGTCCCTGCCGCGGCCGGTGACGCGGTTGAGCGCGGGAATCCCGTCCACCCGCGACGACGCCAGTCGACGGCTCGTCACCGCGGTGGCCGGAAGTTCGCGGGTCAGCGGGAGAACGGCCACGGAATAGGTGTACGCGAGCTGGGCGTCCAACAGCACCATCCCGCCGAACAGGTTCTTACTGCCCAGCACCTCTGATGAAGCCGTTCATGATCAGTGCGCCCCGAGAGCACAGGCACACAGGCGCCCCCTATGCGCTCGATGGGACATGGGTTTTACGGGCCCTTGATGCAAGCCGAAAACCCCGTCAGTGCCGGGTTCCGGAGTCCGTGCCCGCTCAAGTCCCACCAGAAATCACGTGCGGAAAGCGGAGAGCTACTGCGCAACGGGCAGGCAGGGCCAACCGGCAGGCGGCCAGGGCGTGTTCCCCTTGGGGGCGGACCGGAGGCGGTGGCCCCTGGGAGACTGTCGGCATGTCACCCAGGCGTACGCAGGCCGAGCGCGACGCGGTCACCGTCGAGATCATGTTTGCCCTGGTCAGTGGCGCCTTTGTGGGCGCTTCAGGTTTCGGGGTGCTGGGCAGCGCGGTCCTGTGGGGCCCGGTGCCGGCCGCGTGGCGCGGACCGTGGCTCACGGTGAGCGCTGCCCTCGGCGGGGTGCTGTTCTGCATCCAAGTGGTGCGGGTGCTCCGGCGGCTGCCCGGCCGGCCGGGGGCCAGCCCGTCCTCCGGGGACGTGGTCTGGATTCAGCCCAGCCAGCCGGGCCGCACCAACCCCGACTCATAGGCCAGCACGACCAGTTGGGCGCGGTCGCGGGCGCCCAGTTTGACCATGGTGCGGCTGACATGCGTCTTGGCGGTCAGCGGGCTGACGACCAGCCGGCGGGCGATCTCCTCATTGGAGAGACCGATGCCGACCAGCGCCATCACCTCGCGCTCCCGGTCGGTCAGTACGGACAGGGCATCGGCCGCGGCCGGCTCCTTGGAACGGGCCGCGAACTCGGCGATGAGGCGGCGGGTGACACCCGGCGAGAGCAGTGCGTCACCGGCCACGACCGCGCGCACGGCCCGCACCAGTTCCTCCGGTTCGGTGTCCTTGACCAGGAAGCCGGAGGCACCGGAGCGGATCGCCTCGAAGACGTACTCGTCCAGCTCGAAGGTGGTCAGCATGACGACCTTCACCTCCGGCAGCCGCGGGTCCTCGGTGATGTGGCGGGTGGCGACCAGGCCGTCCACCACCGGCATCCGGATGTCCATCAGGACGACGTCCGGGCGGTGTTCCCGCACCGCCGCCAGCGCCTGCTGCCCGTCCGCGGCCTCCGCGACCACCTCGATACCGGGCTGGGCGTCCAACAGCACCTTGAAACCGGCCCGGACCAGCAGCTGGTCGTCGGCGAGCAGTACCCGGATCACGACTCCTCCTCGGTGGCGGCCGGGGTCACCGAATCCGCATCCGTCGCCCGGCCCCGGTCGTGCGTGCCGGGCAGCGGGATACGGGCCCGCACCCGGAAGCCGCCGTCCGGGCGCGGGCCCGCCTCCACGGTGCCGCCCAGGGCGGCGGCCCGCTCCCGCATCCCGACGAGCCCGTTGCCACCGCCGTCCGGTCCGTCCGCGGCGGAGGTCGCGGGGCCGTCGTCGTCGACCCGGATCTCCAGCGCTCCGGGCGCATGGACGAGCAGCACCCGGGCGGTGCGCGAGCCGGAATGCCGGACGATGTTGGTGAGCGCCTCCTGGACGATGCGGAAGGCCGCGACGTCGGTGCCGGGCGCCAGGGTGGCGGGGGCACCCTCGGTGGTGACCTCCACGGCGAGGCCGGCGCCTGCGGCCTGCTCGGTGAGTTCGGGCAGCCGGTCCAGCCCGGGGGCCGGGGAGCGCGGGGCGTCCCCCGGGGTGCGCAGGGTGTCGAGGACCTGGCGGACCTCGCCGAGCGCCTCCTTGCTCGCGCCCTTGATGGTGGTCAGCGCGGACCGCGCCTGCTCCGGGTCGCTGTCGAGCAGCGCCAGGCCCACGCCCGCCTGGACGTTGATGACGGAAATGCTGTGGGCGAGGACGTCGTGCAGCTCGCGGGCGATCCGCAGCCGCTCCTCGTCCGCCCTGCGCCGTTCCGCCGCCGCCCGCTCGGCCCGCGCCTTCGCCAGCTGCTCGCGGCGCACCCGTGCCAGCTCCGAGAGGGCCACCACGGCCACCACCCAGGCGAGAACGAAGAACTCCTGCTCCCAGGGGGTGGGCCCGTCGTGCGAGGGCGGCAGCCAACGGTAGAGCCAGTGGACGACCAGGACGTGGGAGACCCACACCCCGCCCAGTGCGCACCAGGCGACCTTGCGATGCCCGGCGACGATCGCCGCGAAGGCCCCGAGGGCGAGGGTGAGGAAGACCGGTCCGTACGGATATCCGGCCGCGAGGTAGACCGCGGTGGTGATGGCGGTGCCCAGGGCGACGGAGCGCGGATAGCGCTGCCGGAAGAGCAGCAGGGCCGTTCCGGCGAGCAGCAGCACGCCGGCGAAGGCGTCCAGCGGGACACGGCCCGGATGGTCGTGCCCGGCGAAACCGGAGCCGACCATCACGAAGACCGTGACGGCGAGCGTCGAGAGCCATGGCAGCCGCGTGCCGGACCAGCTCCGTGCTTCCCCGTTCGGGGGCGCCGGCCACGGCTCCCGCTCCGGGCCGAGGCAGCGCCGCGCCCACGGCGGCCATGCGTTCTCCATGCCGTCACGCTAGACCGCGGCGGGGGCCGGCGGCGTCAGCCCGGTGCGGTGATCGGCCGTACTCCCCAGGGAGTACGGCGGGGATACGGGCCGGGGGGCGGACGGCGTCGCGCGCGGCCCGCGGGCGACGACGCGGGGCCGATGGCCCCTCCGCACCGCCGCCCGCGGACGGCCCGGGCCCCGCCTCACCGCCGGTCCATCGCCTCCAGCGCGCGTCGCGCCACCGAGTGGGTGCGGACGATCTCGGCCAGTGTGGTCGTCCCGCGGGTGATCTTCGCGAAGGCCTGCCAGGCCGGGCGGAAGCCGGTGATGGCGGCGTGCAGCAGCCCGGGTCGGCGCGAGAAGACCTTGAGCATCTGGCGCCCCACGCCCATCTCCACACCGAGGCCCGCCTTGATGGCGAAGGCGTAATTGAGGGCCTGCCGGCGGGCGTCCACCGCGTCATGCGCCTCGGAGACGCGCACCGCCCACTCCCCCGCGAGCCGCCCCGACCGCAGCGCGAAGGAGATGCCCTCCCGCGTCCACGGCTCCAGCAGCCCGGCCGCGTCACCGCACACCAGCACCCGGCCGCGGGACAGCGGGGAGTCCTCGGCGCGGCAGCGCGTCAGGTGCCCGGACGAGATGCTCGGCTCGAAACCGGCAAGGCCCAGCCGGCCGATGAAGTCCTCCAGATAGCGCTTGGTCGCGGCCCCCTCGCCCCGCGCGGAGATGACACCGACGGTAAGCGTGTCGCCCTTGGGAAAGACCCAGCCGTAGCTGCCGGGGATCGGACCCCAGTCGATGAGCACCCGGCCCGCCCAGTCCTCGGCGACCGGCGCCGGTACCGGAATCTCCGCTTCCAGGCCGAGGTCGACCTGGTCGACCTTGACCCCGACATGGGCTCCTATCCGTCCGGCGCTGCCGTCCGCACCCACCACGGCGCGGGCCAGCACCACCTCACCGTCGCCCAGCACCACCGCGACGGTCCGCCGGTCCGGCACCTCGGCGCCGTGCTGCTCCACCCGCGAGACCGTGACGCCCGTACGGACCGTCGCGCCCGCGTCCTGGGCCGACTCGACCAGCCGCGCATCGAAGTCGGGGCGGTTGATCAGCCCGAACAGCATGTTCCTGGAACGGCGGGTGCGGGTCAGCCGGCCGTTCAGCGAGAACGTCACCGCATGCACCCGGTCGCGCAGCGGCAGATCGAAGCCGGGCGGCAGCGCATCCCGCGAAGGGCCGATGATGCCGCCGCCACAGGTCTTGTAGCGCGGGAGCTCCGCTTTCTCCAGGAGCAGCACCCGGCGTCCTGTACAGGCCGCGGCATGCGCGGCCGAGGCGCCCGCAGGCCCCGCGCCCACCACCACGACGTCCCACACCTGCTGGTTGTCCTCGGCTGCGTGCTCGCTGCTCACCTGTGCTTCTGCTCCCATCCGATGCCTGCCTGCGCGTACCGCCCGCATCCTACGGGCCGCTGTTGAGCCAGAGGCCTGTGGGAAGATCGGGGGCACTGATGCCCGTACGTCCGGCCCGTCCGGCTCACGAGGCCGGCCGGCCCGTACGCACAACGTCGCGCCCACCAGGAGCGTTCCTTCCATGTCTGACAGCCCCCTCGCACGTACCGTCGCCGCACTGCAGCCCCGCGCCAGGACCGAGCTGGCCGAGCTGGTGGCCTTCAAGTCGGTGGCGGATCCTGCCCAGTTCCCCAAGAGCGAGTGCGAGGCGGCCGCCGACTGGACCGCCGAGGCGCTGCGGGCGGACGGCTTCCAGGACGTGGCGCTGCTGGACACCCCGGACGGCACCCGCTCCGTGTACGGCTTCCTGCCCGGCCCGGCCGACGCCCCGACGGTGCTGCTGTATGCGCACTACGACGTACAGCCGCCGCTGGACGAGGCCGCCTGGGTCTCCCCGCCGTTCGAGCTGACCGAGCGCGACGGCCGCTGGTACGGGCGCGGCGCGGCGGACTGCAAGGGCGGCCTGATCATGCATCTGACGGCGCTGCGGGCCCTCAAGGAGCACGGCGGCGTTCCGGTCAACGTCAAGGTGATCGTGGAGGGTTCGGAGGAGCAGGGCACCGGCGGCCTGGAGCGCTACGCCGAGGCCCACCCCGAGCTGCTGGCCGCGGACGCCATCGTCATCGGCGACGCCGGCAACTTCCGGATCGGGCTGCCGACGGTGACCGCGACGCTGCGCGGGATGACGCTCGTGCGGGTCCAGGTCGACACCCTGGAGGGCAATCTGCACTCCGGCCAGTTCGGCGGCGCGGCCCCCGACGCGCTGGCCGCACTGATCCGGGTCCTGGACTCGCTGCGCGCCGAGGACGGTTCGACCACGGTGCACGGACTGGCCGCGGACGCCTCCTGGGAGGGCCTGCAGTACCCGGAGGAGGACTTCCGCAAGGACGCCAAGGTGCTCGACGGTGTCGGGCTGGTGGGCAGCGGTTCGATCGCGGACCGCATCTGGGCACGTCCGGCCGTCACGGTGCTCGGCATCGACTGCCCGCCGGTGGTCGGCGCCACCCCGTCCGTACAGGCCGGCGCGCGGGCGCTGGTGAGCCTGCGGGTGCCGCCGGGCACGGACGCGGTCGAGGCGACGAAGCTGCTGACCGCACATCTGGAGCGCGCCGCCCCGTGGGGCGCGCGGGTCGCGGTCGAGCAGATCGGCCACGGGCAGCCGTTCCGCGCCGACACGAGCAGTCCGGCGTACACCTCGATGGCGGCGGCACTGCGCGAGGCGTACGACGGCGAGGAGATGCAGACCTCCGGTATGGGCGGCTCGATCCCGCTGTGCAACACGCTGGCCGCGCTCTACCCGGACGCGGAGATCCTGCTCATCGGCCTGAGCGAGCCGGAGGCACAGATCCACGCGGTCAACGAAAGCGTTTCGCCGCAGGAGCTGGAACGGCTTTCGCTGGCCGAGGCGATTTTCCTGCGGAGCTATGCGGGTTGATCCGCCGCGCGTTTTCGGCTTTCCCGCCGTGGGGGTTTTCGCCGTTGCTCCCCCACTGCCTAAGGGGCGTGGGAGGTACCCCCAGCGGCGGGCGGGTCCGCTGCGCGGGGCTGTGGGTGCGGTGACGGGCCTCCGGGGCAGGGGTGTGGGACTGCTTCGCTTTACGTCCCACACCCCTGCCCCTCCG
>NZ_JBIBVF010000012.1:0-221189 GCF_043080045.1 Streptomyces sp. NPDC015125 | reverse complement strand
ACGCCCGGTTACATTTCGAACCCGGAAGCTAAGCCTTTCAGCGCCGATGGTACTGCAGGGGGGACCCTGTGGGAGAGTAGGACGCCGCCGAACAAATTTTGAGAAAAGCCCCGTGGGAACCAACGTTCCTGCGGGGCTTTTCTGCTTTTTCATGATCTTGGGACCCGGGGCACGGCCCGGCCGACGGGGCAGGTAAGGTCAGGGGGCATCGTTGGCACATTTCCCCACAGGAGGCCCCCGCGTGGAGGTCCAGGAGACGCGGGTCCAGACGGATCGCGTCCTCACCATCCCGAATATCCTGAGCATGGCGCGTCTCGTCGGCGTGCCGGTGTTCCTGTGGCTGATCCTGTGGCCGGAATTCGGTGGCCCGAACGCTGATCTCTGGGCGCTCCTGATCCTCGCCCTGAGCGGCGTCAGCGACTACCTGGACGGCAAACTCGCCCGGCGCTGGAACCAGATCAGCAGTCTCGGGCGAATCCTCGACCCGGCTGCCGACCGCCTCTACATCCTGTCCACTCTCGTCGGTCTGACATGGCGCGAGATCCTGCCGCTCTGGCTCACCGCGGCCCTGCTGGCACGGGAGCTGATGCTGCTCATCGCGGTCGGATTCCTCGGACGCCACCGCTACGGTCCTCCCCAGGTGAACTTCCTGGGCAAAGCGGCTACGTTCAACTTGATGTATGCCTTCCCGTTGCTCCTCCTGAGCGACCGGAGGGGCTGGCTTCACGAACTCGCCACTGTTTTCGGATGGGCGTTCGCAGGATGGGGTACGGCGCTCTACTGGTGGGCAGGGATCCTCTACGTGGTCCAGGTCCGTCGAATCATCAGGGCGGACGCCACGGCCGACTGAGCTCTCCGAACCGGCAGGTTGTGCCAGGGCCCGGCGCCCGTACGTGAAACAGGATCAGCGGGCGATTTGGACAGGTGAAGTCGGCAAGACCGTCGTCTCTTAGAGGAGGACGCTTCCGACATGAAGGCCGTTGTGATGGCCGGCGGCGAAGGAACACGCCTTCGCCCCATGACGTCCAGCATGCCCAAGCCCCTGCTTCCGGTCGCCAACAGGCCGATCATGGAGCATGTGCTCAGGCTGCTGAAACGGCATGGTCTCCATGAGACCGTCGTAACCGTGCAATTCCTTGCCTCGCTCGTCAAGAACTATTTCGGCGACGGCGAAGAGCTCGGGATGGAGCTCACCTACGCCAATGAGGAAAAGCCACTCGGTACCGCAGGCAGCGTGAAGAACGCCGAGGAAGCCCTCAAGGACGACGCCTTCCTCGTCATCTCCGGTGATGCCCTCACCGATTTCGATCTCACCGATCTGATCAGGTTCCACAAGGAAAAGGGAGCCCTCGTCACAGTCTGCCTCACACGGGTCCCCAACCCGCTCGAGTTCGGCATCACCATCGTGGACGAGGCCGGCAAGGTCGAACGTTTCCTGGAAAAGCCCACCTGGGGCCAGGTCTTCTCGGACACCGTCAACACCGGTATCTACGTCATGGAGCCGGAGGTCTTCGACTACTTCGAGCCCGATGTGTCGGTCGACTGGTCGGGCGATGTCTTTCCGCAGCTGATGAAGGAAGGCAAGCCGATCTACGGCTATATCGCCGAGGGCTATTGGGAGGACGTCGGCACACATGAAAGCTATGTGAAGGCACAGGCCGACGTGCTCGAAGGCAAGGTCGACGTCGAGATCGACGGCTTTGAGATCTCGCCGGGCGTATGGGTCGCCGAGGGGGCCGAGGTACACCCCGACGCGGTGCTCCGCGGACCGTTGTACATCGGCGACTACGCCAAGATCGAAGCGGATGCGGAGCTTCGGGAGCACACCGTCGTGGGCTCCAATGTCGTCGTCAAGAGCGGTGCCTTCCTGCACCGTGCCGTGGTCCACGACAACGTCTACATCGGGCAGCAGAGCAATCTGCGCGGCTGTGTGATCGGCAAGAACACCGACATCATGCGAGCCGCCCGTATCGAGGACGGCGCCGTCATCGGCGATGAATGCCTCATCGGTGAAGAATCGATCGTGCAGGGCAATGTACGGGTCTACCCGTTCAAGACCATCGAGGCCGGCGCATTCGTCAATACGTCGGTGATCTGGGAGTCCCGGGGCCAGGCGCATCTGTTCGGCGCTCGTGGTGTGTCCGGGATCCTCAATGTCGAGATCACGCCGGAACTCGCCGTACGGCTCGCGGGTGCGTATGCCACCACACTCAAGAAGGGCTCCACGGTCACCACCGCGCGGGACCACTCCCGTGGCGCCCGGGCCCTCAAGCGCGCGGTGATCTCCGCACTGCAGGCCAGCGCCATCGACGTACGCGATCTGGAGAACGTCCCGCTGCCCGTCGCCCGCCAGCAGACCGCCCGCGGCAGCGCCGGCGGCATCATGGTCCGGACGACGCCCGGCGTGCCGGACTCCGTCGACATCATGTTCTTCGACGAGCGGGGCGCGGACCTCTCGCAGGCCGGACAGCGCAAGCTCGACCGGGTCTTCGCCCGCCAGGAGTACCGCCGCGCCTTCCCTGGCGAGATCGGTGATCTGATCTTCCCGGCCAGCGTCTTCGACTCCTACACCGGGTCCCTGCTGCGGGCCGTGGACATCACGGGCATCAGCGAGTCCGGGCTGAAGGTCGTCGTGGACGCCTCGAACGGCAGCGCGGGCCTGGTCCTGCCCAGCCTGCTGGGACGGCTCGGCGTGGACTCCCTGACGATCAATCCCGGGCTCGACGAGTCCCGGCCGACCGAGACGCCCGACGCGCGGCGCTCGGGGCTCGTCCGGCTCGGCGAGATCGTGGCCTCGGCCCGGGCCGCCTTCGGGGTGCGCTTCGACCCCGTGGGCGAACGGCTGTCCCTCGTCGACGAGCGCGGCCGGATCATCGAGGACGACCGCGCGCTCCTGGTCATGCTGGATCTGGTGGCGGCCGAGCGGCGCACCGGGCGGGTGGCGCTACCGGTCACCACGACCCGGATTGCGGAGCAGGTGGCGGCCTACCACGGGACGCAGGTGGAGTGGACGACGACCTCGCCCGACGATCTGACCCGGGTGGGGCGTGAAGACGGCACCATCTTCGGCGGGGACGGCAGGGGCGGCTTCATCATCCCCGAGTTCAGCAGCGTCTTCGACGGCGCTGCCGCATTCGTCCGGCTGATCGGCCTGGTGGCCCGCACCCAGCTCACGCTGAGCCAGATCGATGCACGGATCCCGCGGGCGCACGTCCAGCGCCGTGACCTGGCCACCCCCTGGGCGGTCAAGGGGCTCGTCATGCGGCATGTCGTCGAGGCGGCCGGTGACCGGGATGTGGACACCACCGACGGCGTACGGGTCGTGGAGCCCGACGGCCGCTGGGTCCTGGTACTGCCCGACCCCGCCGAGGCGGTCACCCACCTGTGGGCGGAAGGACCGGACGACGCCTCCGCCCAGCAGCTGCTGGACGAGTGGTCCGCAGTGGTGGACAGCGCAGGACGCTGACCCGGACCCCACCGGCGGCCCGTGCCTCGGCACGCCGGTGGGGCCATTGGGAGACCGCGCGGCCGACGTGCGACGATGTGCGGCATGTCGCAGCAGCGCCCCGATCGGAGCAACACGAACACTTCGGCCGCGCGCCCCGATGCGTCCATGTCGCTGCTGACCAATGTGATGGATCACAGTCTCGACGACGGATACGCCGAGGCGGCCGCTCGGAAGTCCGAAGCCGGTGTGCGCGGTCTGCCGCGTACCTTGCGGGCGAAGTTGGGCCTCGCGGCCGGTCTGGTGCTCGCCGCGCTGGTGGTGACGGTGGGAGCGGCGCAGGCGCGGATATCCGCACCGACGCTCGCCAAGGAACGTGAAGAGCTGATCAACCGCATCCAGAAGGGCACCGGCGAGGCGGACCGGCAGCAACAGCGGGTCGATGCCCTCCGGGACGACGTCAGCACGATGCAGCGCGAGGCGCTGAAGCAGCACGGCGGCGACAAGGCCGAACTGCTGGCTCTGCTGTCCGGCTCGACCCAGGTCTCCGGGCCTGGCGTGAAACTGGTCGTGGACGATGCCAAGGACGCGGAGTCCAGCGGCGGCGGACCGCGCGAGAGCAGTGGTTTCTCGGACACCGGGCGGGTACGCGACAGAGACATGCAGCGCGTGGTCAACGGCCTGTGGGCGTCCGGTGCGGAGGCCATCTCCGTCAATGGGCAGCGGCTTACGTCACTCTCGGCGATCAGAGCCGCAGGAGACGCCATACTGGTCGACAACAAGCCACTGGTGCCGCCTTATACGGTGCTGGCGGTGGGGGACGGGCAACGGCTGAGCACCGCTTTCCAGGACAGCGCCGACGGTCAGTACCTTCATGTGCTGCAGGAGAACTATGGCGTGCGCACCAGGATTTCCGTGGAGAACGAGGTCAGGCTGACGCCCGCGCCCAGTTTGATCGTACGTACCGCAAAGCCGCAGGCCGGTGCCGCCAAGGCGGACGGCACCGACACAGGGAAGGGCACATCGTGATCGCCGTATTGGGCCTCATCGTGGGAGTCGTGGTCGGGCTTGTCGTCCGACCCGTGGTGCCGACGGTGGTCGAGCCCTACTTGCCGATCGCTGTCGTCGCCGCGCTGGATGCCGTGTTCGGCGGTCTGCGCGCGATGCTGGACGGCATCTTCGACGACAAGGTCTTCGTGGTCTCCTTCCTGTCGAATGTCGTCGTCGCCGCGCTGATCGTCTTCCTCGGCGACAAGTTGGGCGTCGGTGCCCAACTCTCCACCGGCGTCGTCGTGGTGCTGGGTATCCGGATCTTCTCCAACGCCGCCGCGATCCGTCGGCACGTCTTCCGGGCGTGAGGCGGATGTCGACGGACGAGATCCCGGAGCCGGAGAAGAAGCCGGAGCGGTCGGAGCAGTCAGAGCAGCCGGCGGGGGCGGATCAGCCGGAACAGCCGGGGCCGGAGAAGAAGCCGGAGTCCGAGAAGAAGCCGGAGCCCGAGAAAGAGCCGGAGCAGCCGGAGCGGGACCAGGACAGTGGCCCGGGCGGCCGGCGGCCGATGCCGCCCGAGAGCCGGAGCACCCCGGAGCGGGCGGAGGCCGAGGAAGATACCGAAGCTCCGGAACCGGACAGTGCTGGACAGAAGGCCGACAAAGGGGCAGACTCCTCGACTCCGGAGGCGGTTGCCGATAACGGGAGTGCGGAGCGCCCGAAGAGCGGTCGGGAGCGGCTGGTGGCGAGCCTGTGGCCGCTGCGGCTGACCCGGGCTCAACTGATCGTTGCGTTGCTCCTGTTCATTCTCGGCCTCGGCCTGGCGATTCAGGTACGTTCCACAAGTGACAGCAGTGCGCTGCGGGGTGCGCGTCAGGAGGACTTGGTGCGCATTCTGGACGAGCTGGACAATCGCTCCCAGCGGTTGACCGACGAACAGCGGCGCCTGGAAGGGCAGAAGACCGAGCTGGCGAACAGCTCGGACCAGGCCGAGGAGGCCCGTAAGCAGACCGTGGAAAAGGAACAGCAGCTGGGTGTGCTGGCCGGGACCGTCGCGGCGCAAGGGCCCGGCATCAACCTGACCATCGACGACCCGACGCACTCCGTCGAGGCGGACAAGCTGCTGGACACCATCCAGGAGCTGCGGGCGGCCGGCGCCGAGGCCATCCAGGTCAATGATGTCCGGGTCGTCGCCAACACCTCTCTCTCGGACTTCCGGGGCGGCGTGGGGATCGACGGCAAGCGCGTCGTGCAGCCGTACCGCTTCAAGGTCATCGGCAGGCCGCAGGACCTGGAACCGGCGCTGAACATCCCCGGCGGAGTGGTCCAGACTCTGGAGAAGGAGCAGGCCAAGGTGTCTGTGACCCGTGAGGAGAAGATCGTTGTGGACGCCTTGCGAGAGGCGAAGCGGCCTGACTACGCTCGGTCGTCATCGCAGTGAGGCGTACACGTATGTCGAGTGCCCGGCGAGGGCATGAGGTAGCGGGGGGTCGACGCACCGTGTGTGTGGTGTGTGGTGGAAACTGTCTGAAGGCCACGGACGTTCACAGGATGTCCGGATCGGCCGGTGTGTGTATCGAGGGTTCGTCCTGCCCCACGGGCGGGTCTATTTCGTTCAAGGGGAATCGCCCGTGAAGTTGTTTGGAAAGCTGTTCGGCAAGAGCGCGCGCCAGGATGGCGGCAGTGGCTCCGCGCGGCACCGCGCGTCGGGCCGGCCCGACGAGAGCGGTGCGGCCGAGGACCGTCCGCTCTTCCGTGACGAGGTCGGCGGTCCGTCCGGGGGGCACGGCGCGGGTTCTGTTGACCCCTCCGGTGCCGGCCGCATAGGTTCCCAGGAACCATCAGCCGCACGCACGGGTGGAGGGTCTGCCTTGCCGGTTTGTACGAGGTGTGGGAACCGGAATGCCGAGGCGAGCCGGTTCTGTTCCAACTGTGGTGCGCCGCTGCGTCCGGGCGCTCAGCCCGAGCGGGCGTCCGAGACGACCTCGACCATCTCCATTTCGGGGCTGGAGGCCTACGACTCGGAGGCGACGGGCCAGAATCTGTCGCCGTCGCTGTCCCCCGAGGCCCAGGCGGCCGTCGACGCCCTTCCGTTGGGATCGGCGCTGCTGGTCGTCCGCCGGGGTCCGAATTCGGGCAGCCGCTTCCTTCTGGACAGTGAGCTGACGACGGCGGGCCGGCATCCGCAGGGCGACATCTTCCTCGACGATGTGACGGTTTCGCGCCGGCACGTGGAATTCCGCCGGGGGCCGGACGGGCTCTTCACGGTCGCCGACGTCGGCAGCCTGAACGGCACCTACGTCAACCGCGAGCGGATCGACTCCGTCACCCTCGCCAACGGCGACGAGGTCCAGATCGGCAAGTTCCGCCTGGTCTTCTACGCCAGCCAGCGAGGCGCCGGTATCTGACCGGCCGGGGAAGGCATATGCGCGATACACCGAAAGGCGGTCCCGGCTTCGCCGGCGCCGCCTCCTCGGACGGTAAGCCGGTGAGCATCGGCACGGTGCTCACCCTGCTGCGCGAGGAGTTTCCCGAGGTCACCATCTCCAAGATCCGCTTCCTGGAGGCCGAGGGACTGGTCGAGCCGAAGCGCACGCCTTCCGGATACCGCAAATTCACGGCGGCGGACGTCGAGCGGCTGGCCGCCGTCCTGCGGATGCAGCGGGACCACTATCTGCCGCTGAAGGTCATCCGGGAGCATCTGGACGCCCTGGAGCGCGGTGAGCGCGTGCAGCTGCCCGCTCCGGCCACTCCCTCCCGTGATCTCGTCGAAGGCGTGCACGACCCGGGTGAGGAGCGCCCTACGGCTGCCCGCATCGGCCGGGCGGAGCTGCTGGCCGCCGCGGAGGTGGACGAGGCGGCACTCGCCGACTGGGAGTCCTACGGGCTCATCGTCCCTCATGCGGAGGGCGGATACGACATCGAGGCCGTCACGGTGGCCAAGCTCGTTGCGGACCTGGGCCGTTTTGGTCTCGAACCACGGCATCTGCGTGCCGTGAAGGCGGCCGCCGAGCGCGAGGCGGGCCTGGTCGAGCAGGTCGTTGCACCCCTTCGGCGGCACCGTAATCCGCAGACCAGGGCGCATGCCGAAGCCACTGCCAGGGAGCTGGCAACGCTGTCCGTGCGGCTGCATGCGGCACTGGTGCAGAGCGCTTTGCGGGTCCGGCTGTAGTGAGCAAACGAGTGCCCGACTACCCAAACCGGCCGGGCACGTCCTAGGGTTGCTGTGTGAACGAGCTCGACGTCGTGGGTGTCCGGGTGGAAATGCCTTCCAGCCAACCGATCGTGCTCCTGCGGGAGGTGGGAGGCGACCGATACTTGCCCATTTGGATCGGGCCAGGGGAGGCCACCGCCATCGCCTTTGCCCAGCAGGGCATGGTCC
Source organism: Streptomyces sp. NPDC015125 (assembly GCF_043080045.1). NCBI lineage: Bacteria > Bacillati > Actinomycetota > Actinomycetes > Kitasatosporales > Streptomycetaceae > Streptomyces > Streptomyces sp. NPDC015125. The sequence continues at coordinate 213,372 of NZ_JBIBVF010000012.1, read as the reverse complement.
CTGCCAGGCCGCTGACGCACGACCTTTTCAAGGACGTGCTCGAAGCGGTGGGCCAGGAGCTGACGCAGGTCCGCATCACGGATCTGCGCGAGGGGGTTTTCTATGCCGAACTTGTCTTTGCGAGCGGAGTCGAGGTCAGCGCGCGTCCGTCCGACGCGATAGCGCTGGCTTTGCGCACCGGAACGCCGATCTTCGGTACCGACGGTGTGCTGGACGACGCGGGGATCGCCATCCCGGACGAGCAGGAGGACGAGGTGGAGAAGTTCCGCGAGTTCCTCGACCAGATCTCGCCCGAGGACTTCGGGACCAACAGCCAGTAATACCGGCCAAGCGAACCGTCTGTTTCCGGCCAAACCCTTAGCCGTTCCCCGTGTGGGGTCACGAGAAACCACTCGTAGGGTGATTATCACTCGGCGTGGCGAGCGCGGCGATCGTTGACGCACCCCGAGTGACTGCATACCGTCGATGTGGCAGGTCCCGTCCGGGACGTGGAGGACGGAGGGCGGCGTGGCAATCACCGGCGACGGTATGGCGGCGGAAGGGGCGTTGCCGCTCCACTCGGGCGCAGCAGCGAACCCTGCCCCGGCACCGGCCGCGGCGGTGTCGGGGGACTGCGAGGCGCAGAACATCGGCTATCGCGGCCCGACCGCCTGTGCGGCAGCGGGCATCACCTACCGGCAGCTCGACTACTGGGCGCGTACGGGCCTGGTGGAGCCGAGCATCCGGCCGGCGTACGGCTCCGGCACCCAGCGGCTCTACAGCTTCCGGGACGTCGTGGTCCTGAAGATCGTCAAGCGGCTGCTGGACACCGGGGTGTCGCTGCAGAACATCCGCACCGCCGTCCAGCATCTGCGGGCGCGGGGGCTGGCGGATCTGACGCGGATGACGCTCATGAGCGACGGTGCGACGGTCTACGAGTGCACCTCGCCCGACCAGGTCGTGGACCTGCTCCAGGGCGGCCAGGGCGTCTTCGGGATCGCCGTGGGCGTGGTGTGGCGGGACGTGGAGGGTGTGCTGTCACAGCTCCACGGGGAGCGGGTGGACACCGGCGAGACCCTGATCGGGAAGAACCCGCAGGACGAGCTGGCACGGCGGCGCAACCGGGCGGTCTGAGTCCCTGACGGCACCACCGGCCCGGCATGGGGCCGATTGTCAGTGGCATGGGGCAGCATCGGAGATGTGAGACCTGCGCCGACGATCCTGCATCTCGACATGGATGCGTTCTTCGCGGCCGCCGAGCAGGCGGCCAAGCCGAGCCTTCGCGGCAAGCCCGTGGTGGTCGGCGGGATCGGCGTGCGCGGGGTGGTCTCCACGGCGTCGTACGAAGCCCGGGTGTTCGGCGTCCGCTCCGCGATGCCCACGGCCCAGGCGCGTCGGCTGTGTCCCAACGCCGCTTATCTCACTCCGCGCTTCTCGCTGTACCGCCAGGTGAGTGAGACGGTCATGGAGCTGCTGCACGCGCTGTCGCCGCTGGTGGAGCCGCTGAGTCTGGATGAGGCCTTCGTCGATCTGGAAGCGGGCGGGGTGCCGCCGGAGACGGCTGCTGCGCAGGTCGTGGGGGAGCAACTGCGCCGCGAGATCCGTTCCGCCACGGGCCTGACCGGCTCGGTGGGGCTGGCCGGCGCCAAGATGCTGGCGAAGATCGCGTCCGAGGCGGCCAAGCCGAACGGTCTGGTGGTGATCGAGCCCGGCACCGAACGGGAACTGCTGGGCCCGATGACGGTGCGGACGCTGCCCGGAGTGGGGCCCGCGACGGCCGAGACGCTGCGCCGGGCCGGGATCCACACGGTCGCGGAGACCGCGGAGGCCGGCGAAGCCGAGCTGGTGCGGCTGCTGGGCAGGGCACATGGCGCCGGGCTGTATGCGATGGCGCTGGGCCGGGACGACCGGCCGGTGGTGGCCGAGCGGGACGCGAAGTCCATCTCGGTCGAGGACACCTTCGAGGTCGATCTGACCGACCGGACGCGGGTACGGAGCGAGGTGCTCCGGCTGGCGAACCGCTGCGTGGAGCGGCTGCGGGCCGCCGGGCGTTCCGGGCGGACGGTGGTCATCAAGGTGCGCAACTACGACTTCTCGACGCTGACCCGTTCCGAGACGCTCCGTGGACCCACCGACGACCCTGCGGTGATACGGGAGGCCGCCGTGCGGCTGCTGGAGATGGTGGACACCACCGGCGGGGTGCGGCTGCTGGGTGTGGGGGTCAGCGGCCTGGCCGACTTCACGCAGGAGGATCTGTTCGCACAGCTGGCGACGGAGCGGGAGGCCGAGGAGGCGGAGAAGGCGGCGAAGGCGGCGGCGGAGCCGTCCGGTGGCGGGACGGCGCCGCCGGAGGCCGAAGAGGAGCGGCCGCGGCGCTGGCATCCCGGCCTGGACGTGGTGCACGACGAGTACGGCGCCGGCTGGGTGCAGGGGAGCGGGGTGGGGAGAGTGACCGTACGCTTCGAAACGCCGTGGTCCGCACCGGGAAGGGTGCGGACCTTTGCTGTCGAGGATCCGGCGCTGCGGCCGGGGGAGCCCCTGCCGCTGGTGGGCGGGGGACCGGCGGACGGTCAGTCGTCCGAGCCGGCGATCTTGCCGAAGTCCTTGTCACCGGAGCCGGGCGAGGACACCGGATCGGAGACCGGGGAGGAGATATCCAGTCGGTAGTGGTGATAGAGCTGGAGTTCCTGCTCGGGGGAGAGATGACGGCCGACGCCGAAGTCCGGCGCGTCCTTGATCAGCTTGCGGTCGTAAGGAATGTGCAGGCCCTCACCGACCATCTTGCTGGGTTCGAGGGGGACGAACGCGTCGCGGCTGAAGAGTCCGGTGCGCACGGCCGCCCACTCCGGTTCCCCCGTCGCGTCGTCGAGATACACCTCGTCGATCGTGCCTATTTTGGCGCCGTTACGGTCGAACGCTTTGCGGCCGATCAGGCTCCGGGGATCGATATCGGTTTGCACGGTCCCTCCAATTGGTCGCAACTGCCCTCTGACAACTACCAAACGGCACATTTCATGCCCTGGCCACTCGAAGGATCCTTCGAGTGCCGCGCTGGTAGGCTGGCCAATGGCCGCAGACCCCGTGCGGGAGAGTCCTTGTCGTTCGCGACCAGGGCGCCGAAGGAGCAAATCCTCCCCGGAATCTCTCAGGCACACGTACCGCATGGGCGAGGTCACTCTGGAAAGCAGGGCGGGCCCCGGAAGGCACAGCTCCGGGACCCATCCTCACCGACGGTGAAAGCCGGGCCGCCTCGCGCGGGCCGGTGAAGCTCTCAGGTTGAGATGACAGAGGGGGAGGCCGTCCGGGCACCCGCGCCGTGGTGCCCCTCGTAGGTCGCACCGACCAGGAGGCCCCCGCAGATGACCACCAATCGCATCTCCTTGACCGAGCTGGAACGCGGCACCCCCTTCGAGCACCGGCACATCGGTCCCGACCACGAGGCGCAGGCGAAGATGCTCGCGCACATCGGGTTCGGATCGCTGGACGAGCTCACCGCCACCGCCGTTCCCGATGTGATCAAGAGCGCGGAGGCGCTCGGCCTGCCGCAGGCCCGTACCGAGGCCGAGGTGCTCCAGGAGCTGCACGGCCTCGCGGACCGTAACCAGGTGCTGGCGTCCATGATCGGACTCGGTTACCACGGCACGTTCACCCCGCCGGTGATCCTGCGCAACGTGATGGAGAACCCGGCCTGGTACACGGCATACACCCCCTATCAGCCGGAGATCTCGCAGGGCCGCCTCGAGGCGCTGCTGAACTTCCAGACGATGGTCGCCGACCTGACCGGACTGCCCACCTCCGGCGCCTCGCTGCTGGACGAGGGCACCGCGGCCGCCGAGGCGATGGCCCTCTCCCGCCGGGTCGGCAAGGTCAAGCAGGGTGTCTTCCTGATCGACGCCGACTGTCTGCCGCAGACCATCGCCGTGATCCAGACCCGCGCGGAGCCCACCGGCGTCGAGGTCGTGGTCGCCGACCTGTCCGACGGTATTCCGGCCGGGATCGCCGAGCGCGGTGTGTTCGGTGTGCTGCTGCAGTATCCCGGCGCCTCCGGTGCGGTCCGCGACCCGCGCGCCGTCATCGAGCAGGCCCACGAGCTGGGCGCGGTCGTCACCGTCGCCGCCGATCTCCTCGCCCTGACGCTGCTGACCTCGCCCGGTGAGCTCGGCGCGGACATCGCCGTCGGCACCACCCAGCGCTTCGGTGTCCCGATGGGCTTCGGCGGGCCGCACGCCGGCTTCATGGCCGTACGCGACCAGTTCGCCCGCAGTCTGCCGGGGCGTCTGGTGGGCGTCTCCGTCGACGCCGACGGCAACAAGGCCTACCGCCTCGCGCTGCAGACCCGCGAGCAGCACATCCGCCGCGAGAAGGCCACCAGCAACATCTGCACCGCGCAGGTGCTGCTCGCCGTCATGGCCGGCATGTACGCGGTCTACCACGGCCCGGACGGTCTGCGGACGATCGCCCGGCGCACCCACCGCTACGCCGCGGTCCTCGCCGAGGGCCTGCGGGCCGGCGGGGTGGAGATCGTGCACGGCGCGTACTTCGACACGCTGACCGCGCGGGTGCCCGGCCGGGCCGCCGAGGTCGTCGCCGCCGCCCGCGAGGCCGGTGTCAACCTCCGGCAGGTCGACGCCGACCTGGTCGGCATCGCCTGCGACGAGACCACGGGGCGCGCGCAGCTGGCCGGTGTCTGGGGCGCCTTCGGCGTGCACGGCGATGTCGAGGAGCTGGACGCGGCCGCCGCCGAAACGCTGCCGCAGGCCCTGCTGCGCAGCGACGACTACCTCGCCCACCCGGTCTTCCACCAGTACCGCTCCGAGACCGCGATGCTGCGCTACCTGCGCACCCTCGCCGACAAGGACTACGCGCTGGACCGCGGCATGATCCCGCTCGGCTCCTGCACCATGAAGCTGAACGCGACCACCGAGATGGAGCCGGTCACCTGGCCCGCCTTCGGTCAGCTGCACCCGTTCGCGCCGGCCGCCCAGGCCCAGGGCTACCTCACCCTGATCCAGGAGCTGGAGGAGCGCCTCGCCACCGTCACCGGCTATGACAAGGTCTCCATCCAGCCCAACGCCGGATCGCAGGGCGAGCTGGCCGGTCTGCTGGCGGTGCGTGCCTACCACCGCGCCAACGGTGACGAGCAGCGCACCGTCTGCCTGATCCCGTCCTCCGCGCACGGCACCAATGCCGCCAGCGCGGTGATGGCCGGGATGAAGGTCGTCGTCGTCAAGACCGGTGAGGACGGCGAGGTCGACACCGACGATCTGCACGCCAAGATCGAGAAGCACCGTGACGAGCTCGCGGTCCTGATGGTCACCTACCCCTCCACCCACGGCGTGTTCGAGGAGCACATCACCCAGATCTGCGCGGCGGTGCACGACGCCGGCGGCCAGGTCTACGTCGACGGCGCCAACCTCAACGCGCTGGTCGGGCTCGCCGAGCCCGGCAAGTTCGGCGGCGATGTCTCGCACCTCAACCTGCACAAGACGTTCTGCATCCCGCACGGCGGCGGTGGCCCGGGCGTCGGCCCGGTCGGCGTACGCGCCCACCTGGCGCCGTACCTGCCCAACCACCCGCTGCAGCCCGGCGCGGGCCCGGAGACGGGCGTGGGACCCATCTCCGCGGCGCCCTGGGGCTCGGCCGGCATCCTGCCGATCTCCTGGGCTTACGTCCGCCTGATGGGCGGCGAGGGCCTCAAGCGCGCCACCCAGGTCGCGGTGCTGAGCGCCAACTACATCGCCAAGCGCCTGGAGCCGCACTACCCGGTGCTCTACACCGGCCCCGGCGGTCTGGTCGCGCACGAGTGCATCATCGACGTCCGGCCGCTGACTAAGGCGACCGGTGTGAGCATCGACGACGTCGCCAAGCGGCTCATCGACTACGGCTTCCACGCGCCGACGATGTCGTTCCCGGTGGCCGGCACGCTGATGATCGAGCCGACCGAGAGCGAGGACCTCGGCGAGCTGGACCGGTTCTGCGACGCGATGATCGCCATCCGTGCGGAGATCGAGAAGGTCGGCACGGGGGAGTGGGACAAGGACGACAACCCGCTGCGCAACGCTCCGCACACCGCGGGCGCGCTCGGTGGCGACTGGTCGCACCCGTACACCCGTGAGGAGGCCGTCTTCCCGGCCGGCGTCGAGGCCTCGGAGAAGTACTGGCCGCCGGTGCGCCGCATCGACGGTGCCTTCGGCGACCGTAACCTGGTCTGCTCCTGCCCGCCGCTGGACGCGTACGACAACTGAGTCACGGCGACCGAGTCACGGCGAGGGGTTCCTCGCAACGGACTCACCGCAACATTCAAGGGCCCTCGGCAGATCTGCCGGGGGCCCAGTGGTGCGTGGCGCGCTCGCGGGTCAGGCGGCGGCGGTGGCGCGAGCGCGGTGCGGGGCGATGACCTGCCCGTCCGGCAGCAGCTCACCGGTGTCCTCGAAGAGCAGGACGCCGTTGCAGAGCAGGCTCCAGCCCTGCTCCGGGTGGTGCGCCACAGGGTGTGCGGCCTCCCGGTCGGTGGAGGCGGCTGACGGGCAGGGCGGTTGGTGCTGGCACATGGAAGTTGTCTTTCGCTGCGGTGTGGTGAACGTCGTTGTGCGGCTCGATGAGGTGTGCATGGCCGCTCCCCCGTTTCCATCGGTCGGTCCCAGTGTTGCCCCACGGGCGGGATTCCGCAGGGATTTCGCAGCAGCGGTACTCACTCGGTAGGGACGCGTCACCCATGCGGGCGGTTGCTCCCAATTGCACTCCTCCCCAAGAGGGTTGGGAGTGGTGGCCGCGGACTAGCCCGCGCGGGTGAGCGCGACAGAGCGCCCCGTGGCCGGAAGGGGCCGCGGGGCATGCTCATGCCGGGTGGCGGGCGCCGGTGTCCCCCGGCGGAAGACCGGGGCCGGCGGATGGGTTCAGGCGGGTTCGGCGAGGAGCGGGGTGGCCGGCGTGAGGCGCAGTGTGAGCCGGGGGAGCAGGTCGGCGATGCGCTGCGGACGGTGCGCGGCGATCCCCGGCGGGGCGGGCGCCAGCGGCACCAGCAGGTCACCGGGAGCGGCCAGTCCTTCGGTGCCGTCCGAGGTGACGTCGTGGTGCAGCCACAGGGTGAGCATGTACAGCTCGGGTACGGACAGCAGCCGCGGCTGGTAGGGGATGGCGAGCGACTCGGCCTGCGCCAGTGCCTGCTCGGTGGCGGCTACATAGGGGCCGCCGCAGAACCGTGCGAAGGTCCAGCCGTCCGCGGTGAGCACCGCTTCGGCGGTTGCCACGGCCCGCTCCCCGCCGCGGACCAGGAAACGCCAGCCGGCCAGGCGGGTCCGCGGCGCGCCACCGGTCCGGCTGACGTCTTCCCAGACGTGGACGGGCAGCGGGTGGTCGGGGCTGAGCGGGCCCTGATGGGCGCGCAGCGCGGAGACCGGGGCCTCGCGGACCGCGGTGGGTGAGCCGAGGGCAGCGAGAACGCAGCGCAGGGCAGGCGTGGGGGCAGGGGGGAGGTGCAGCGGCATGGTGGGTCGCCTCTCACTTCGGAGACACGGTGGAGCCTGGCAGGTGCAAACGACGCTGTCTGCGTGCGGGGTCAGAGCGTGGCCGGCCGGGGCTGCGGCCCGGCGAGGTCAGTCGCTGTGCCCCCGTGCCGGTGGGAACACCGGGACGCTGGGCGCCAAGTCTCTGCCTCGTAAGCGGAGTTTATACGACGTATGTTCTGAAAGTGTTTCGACTACCGGCCTTGCGGATTTCGGGCAAGGGGAAATCCAGACCCCTGTGTGCGGCGCTTTCTTCCGCTTTGTGCATCGCTTTTACGGCGCTACCTCGCATTCCGTCGGCGGCGCGGTAGGCCGGATCTCGCCGGTATTTCTCGGGAAGAAATGCGGAAGGCGATCGCCGCCGAGATATGCCTGCGGGAGGTGCCGGAGGCCGGTCCACTTCGAGCCTATCGGTACCGGCGTGCCGCCGCGGCGTTATCGATCAGATTGCCGGGGCATCATCGACCGTAGCGTGAGCCCCGCTGCAGTCGGGGAAGGCCCCAAGCGGCCCGTGGTCGCGGGACGTTCACTCGAGGAAGGACCCTTCGATGGGCGAGAAGGTCGCCGCGGACGGGATCGACCTGGCGGACCGGGAGCGTTATCGAAGAAAGCTCCACGAGTGCCTCGAGGGATTGCAGAGGCTCCTGGAGGAGGAGAGGTTCGACCGGCCCAAGAATCTCATGGGCCTGGAGATCGAACTCAATCTGGCGGGCGCCGACGGGCTGCCCCGAATGATGAACTCTCAAGTTCTTGAGCGCATCGCCAGCTGCGATTTCCAGACCGAACTCGCCCAGTGCAATCTTGAGGTCAACATCCTGCCGCACCGATTGAGCGGCCGCGTCCTGGACCAGCTCGCCGAAGAACTCCGTACGGGACTCCACTATGCCGAAAGGAAGGCACGCGAGGTCGCCGCCCGGATCGTGATGATCGGCATCCTGCCCACCCTGCACGCGACCGACCTCACGGCCGCCAGCCTCTCCGAGAACGACCGCTATGTACTGCTCAACGACCAGATGCGGGCGGCCCGCGGCGAGGACTTCGCACTCGACATCCGGGGCGTGGAGCATCTGGTCTCCCGCTCGCCCTCCATCGCGCCGGAGGCCGCCTGCACCTCGGTCCAGCTGCACCTCCAGGTGACACCGGGCCGCTTCGCCGCGGTCTGGAACGCGGCACAGGCCATCGCCGCCGTGCAGGTGGCCGTGGGTGCCAACTCACCGTTCCTCTTCGGCCGTGAACTGTGGCGCGAGTCCCGTCCGCCGGTCTTCCAGCAGGCCACCGATACCCGGGTGCCCGAGCTGCAGGCCCAGGGGGTACGCCCCCGTACCTGGTTCGGCGAGCGCTGGATCGACTCCGCATACGACCTGTTCGAGGAGAATCTGCGCTATTTCCCGCCGCTGCTGCCGGTATGCGGACCGCAGGAGCCGCTGCAGATCCTCGACGAGGGCGGGGCCCCCGACCTGGCCGAACTGGTGCTGCACAACGGCACGATCTACCGCTGGAACCGTCCCGTCTACGCGGTGGCCGACGGAGTCGCGCATCTGAGGGTCGAGAACCGGGTGCTGCCGGCCGGCCCCACCGTCGCCGACGTCATCGCCAACACCGCCTTCTACTACGGACTGGTACGGGCGCTGGCCGAGGAGCCGCGCCCTGTCTGGTCGCGGCTCCCGTTCGCCGCCGCGGCGCGCAACTTCGACGCCGCCTGCCGGTACGGCATCGACGCCACCCTTGACTGGCCCCGCCCCGGACGGGCCGGTGGGATCGCCGAAATCCCGGCCGTACGGCTGGTACGCCGAGAACTGCTGCCACTGGCGGCTCGCGGGCTGGACGCCTGGGGGGTGGAACCGGCCGATCGTGACCACTACCTCGGCATCATCGAGGAACGCTGCCGACGCCGGGTCAACGGCGCGTCCTGGCAGGCCGCCGCCTGCCACCACGCCCGGCGCCAGGGCCTCGACCGGGAGGCCGCGCTCGCCGCGATGACCCGGCGCTACAGCGAGCTGATGCACACCGGGGAGCCGGTGCACACCTGGCCGGTCGCCTGGCCGGTCGGCCGGCGGCCCGTCGTGCGGAAGCCACAGGAGGCGGCGACCGAGGGGAAGTAGCGGGGCGGCGGAGTGTGCACGGTGGGTACCGGTGCGGCGGGGTGTGCCCGGTGGGTACCGGTGCGGCGGACGGGTTCCGGCCCGCGCGCGGTGCTCAGCGCGCCCCCTTGCCGCCCGCCGTCATCAGGGCGTTGAGGAGCGTCTGGTGGAGCTGCGACGGGTCGCCGACCCGGTGGGCCGATCCGCCGGTCGGCGCCACGATGCGGTCCAGGGCCGCGGTGTCGGCCGCCGGGCCGATCGCGAGGGCGATCACCGGCACCGGTCTCTTGGGGTCAAAGAGCTCTTTGACCCTGCCGGCCAGGGCGTCGGGGCCGAGGCTGCCGGCGTCGTCGTTGGCCCCGTCGGTGACGATGACCAGGGAGTTGAGCTTTCCGCTCGTATATGTGGCGCAGGCTTCCCGGTACGCGGCGAGCGTGGTGTCGTACAGGCCGGTGGCGCCACGAGACACCGGGGCCAGTGAGCTGAACGCGGTGGTGAGGGCCTCGCGGTGGGTGCCGCCGGCCGGGTCCCGGTCGCCGAGGCGGCCGGTGGGGGACAGCTCCACATAGTCCTTGTCGCCGTCCAGGAAGGTGGCGAACTTCCACAGCCCGATCTCGTCCTCGGGCGTGAAGGTGGCCAGCGCCCGGAGCAGGGAATGCTTGGCGAGATCCATCCGGGACCGGCCGCCGCCGCCCGGGACGGGGCTGCCCATCGACGACGAGGCGTCCACGGCCGCAGTGAGGCGGATGTTCCGGACGGTGACCGTCCACCTGCCCATCACCGCCTGGAGTTCCTTGACGGTCGGCGGATCGGCGGGGGCGGCGGAGTACGGCTGCGGGGCGCGCCCGCCGGCCGCGGCGATCACCTTCGGGTCCGCCTCGCCGTTGCCGGCCCGGAAGCCGTGCCGGCGCAGCGTGCGCAGTCCGTCGTCCTCGCCCAGCAGCGTCATGAAACGGCTGGCGGCGCGGGTCTGCTCGGGACGCATCTCCACGTCGTCGACCAATGTGTACGGAAAGTCGAGCCGGGCCGTGCCGTCCTGAGGGTAGAAGAGGTCCAGACGGGGGCCGCCGCCCGCCGCGGTGTTGTGGGCGTACGCGGCCTGTTCCGACAGTAGCAGCGCCTGGTTGCGGCGCGGATTGCCCTGCTCCGCACCGGAGTCGTCACGCGGCAGGGTGGCCAGGGCCTGTCCGTCGCTGTCCGCGATCCGCTGGCGGAGAAGCTTGGCCGTCGCGGCGGTGCGGGTGCCGGCCTCGCCGCTGTCCTTGGCGTCCTTGGCGTTGGCGGCGTCGATCCGGTCCAGGGCGAGCAGCCCGGTGGCGCTGCGCGCCGGGTCGGCGACGCCCAGGCGCAGTGCGTCGCCGGAGGTCGCGGTCCGGATCAGCTTCGTCCAGGTGTAGTTCTTCTCGGGCCAGCCCAGCGAGGTCGCGGCCTTGGGGACGGCGCCCAGCGTGATCGGGGACGAGGCGATGGTGCCGGCTGCGGTCAGCGGAGTGCCACGCTCCGCATCGACCCGGTCCACCCACAGGCTCGAATCCGGTATCCATACCTGGAATTCGGGGTTGACCGGCCGCTGCCCGAACGCGTCGGCGACGTCGTTGGCGGCGCGCGCGGTGATCCTGACGTCCAGACATCTGCCGTCGGTGCGCGTCGCGTCCTCGCGGGCAGTTTTGGCCACCGCTTCGAGCGCCGGGGCGATAGCGGGCGAGGCAGCCACGTCGAGCCGCGCCGACTGACCGTCGCACGGTCCTCCGAACGGGAGCAGACCGCTGCGCAGCGCCACCACCGAGCCCGCGGCTACGGCCAGCACGAGGCCGATGGCGAGGACGAGGGGGCGCCGACGTACACCTGGGCGGGCCCCTGTGCGCTCCGGTGCGGAGCCGTCGGGCAAGCTGTGTCGTCCCATTGCGGTAGCGCCTCTCCTTCTCGGAGCTCGATCGGGATTCGATGGGGAGAGGGGAAGCGCGCCACGTGGATGGCGCCCGTCCCCGGCCTGTCGCGCGCGATCTTCGTACCTGCTGCCGAGACCCTAGCGGGGCGGTGGTGGCGAAGAGGCGGTAATGCGGAAGTGGAGGAAGCGTGCAGTCGGATACAAGTCCCGTGGCGGATGCGGACGTTCCCGGTAAAGGGCCCGGTACGGGGCCGGGGGCGGGAGTGGCCGAGGAGCCGTCCCGGAGCATCCTGCGGAGCGAGACGCTCATCGTCCTGGCTCTCTCACTGGGCGCCAGCGGGGTGTCGGCGCTGATCAGCTTCGTCGGATCGCTGACCAAGCCCGGCGGCCTCAAGCACCAGGCGGCGACGCTCAACGGGTCCCATGCGCCCGGCCGGCCCTGGCTGGATCTTGCCTGGCAGCTGTTCGGTATCGCGACGGCCCTCGTCCCCGTGGTGCTGGTGGCGCATTTTCTGCTGCGCGAACGGGCCGGGGGGCTGCGCGCGATCGGCTTCGACCGGCGGCGGCCCGGCTTCGACCTGAGCCGGGGGGTCGGGCTGGCTGCCGTCATCGGCGGCAGCGGGCTGCTGCTCTACCTGGGCGCGCGGGCGGCCGGAGTCAATCTGACGGTGGTCCCCGAGGCGCTGCCCGCGGTGTGGTGGAAGATCCCGGTGCTGATCGCCTCCGCGGTGCAGAACGCCGTCCTGGAAGAGGTCATTGTCGTCGGGTATCTGCTGCGCAGGCTGGGGCAGTTGGGCTGGTCTCCGATGGCGGCGCTCGCGGCCAGCTCGTTGCTGCGCGGTTCCTACCACCTCTACCAGGGCATCGGCGGCTTCGTCGGCAACATGGTGATGGGCGTGATCTTCGTCCTGCTCTATCGGCGATGGGGGCGGGTCGGGCCGCTGGTCGCCGCCCATGCCCTGATCGACAGCGTGGCGTTCGTCGGCTACGCGGTGCTCGCGGGGCACGTGGGGTGGCTGCCGACGGCGTGAGACGGGCGAGGCGCGGCGCACCGTCGGTGCCGGCCGCGCCCCCAAGGGACCCGAGCGACTGCTTCCGCCCGGTCCGCCCGGTCCGCCCGGTCCGGCTCAGCCGGTGGCCAACAGCTCGCCGTCGATGACCGTGACCGCCGAGCCGGTCAGCAGCGTACGGTCGCCGCGCAGCTCGGTGCGTACGAAGCCGGTGCGGGCGGCGCCCTGCAGGCCGACGAGCGCGTCACGGCCCAGGCGTGCCGACCAGAACGGGGCGAGCGCGGTGTGCGCGCTGCCCGTCACCGGGTCCTCGTCGATGCCCACCCCGGGGAAGAAGCAGCGCGAGACGAAGTCATAGCCGCCGCCGGGGTGATCGGCGCGGGCCGTGGTGATCACGCCCCGGCCGCCGTGTCCGGCCAGGGCCTTGAGATCCGGGGCGAGCGCCCGTACGGACAGCTCGTCGGCCAGCTCCACCAGCAGATCCCCGACAGCGGGGCCGGTGTCGTGCGCCGAGCGGATCTCGGTGCCCAGCGCGCCCGCGACGAGCGGCGGCACCTCGACGGGCGTGAGCGGGGCGGTCGGGAAGTCCATGGTGATCGCCCCGCCGGTGCCGACCGTCGTGGTCAGCACCCCGCTCCGGGTGCGGAAGCGGACCGTACCGGTGGCCGTCCCGGTGGTGTGCAGCACATGTGCGGTGGCCAGCGTGGCGTGCCCGCACATGTTCACCTCGGCGGCCGGGGTGAGCCAGCGCAGCGCCCAGTCGGCGTCATCGCCCTCGGGCAGCGGGTGCGCAAAGGCGGTCTCGGAGAGGTTGACCTCGGTGGCGACCTGCTGCAGCCAGGCCGTCTCGGGGAAGGCGGGGGAGTCGAGGAGCACGACTCCCGCGGGGTTTCCGGCGAACGGACGCTCACTGAAGGCGTCGACGATACGAATCCTCATGGTCGCGAGCGTAGAGGTGCCGCAAAGCCGCAGGCCAAGGCCAATCCGAGGGAATTGGCCACGGGCACGGGGCCGGTCATCGCTGCCCGTGGCGTACCGCCTGCACGAGACGTACGTCCACCGACCCGCTCGGGGGCTTGCTTCGACGAACAGTCCCGATATATCGTTGAGGTATCGCGACCGATCAATGAGAGAAAGGGGGGACGCCCTCATGCGTTCCCACGGACACGATCACGGACATGAGTACGGACATGAGCGCTGCGGTCCCGGCCGTCATGGCGGCCGCGGCGACTTCGCGGGCGGCGGGGAGCGGAGGCGTTCCCCCTTCGGCCCGTTCGGCCCGCCGTTCGGGGGCCCGCCCTTCGGTGGGCCGCCCATGGGCGGACGGGGGCGCGGCGGACCGCGCGGCCGGGCGCGGCGCGGCGATGTGCGCGCCTCGATACTGGCCCTGCTCAAGGACCGCCCGATGCACGGCTACGAAATGATCCAGGAGATTGCCGAGCGCAGCGGCGGGGCGTGGAAGCCCAGCCCCGGCTCGGTCTACCCGACGCTGCAACTCCTCGAGGACGAGGGGCTGATCGCCAGCGCGAGCGAGGGCGGCAAGAAGCTGTTCTCGCTGACCGACGCAGGGCGTTCCGAGGCCGACAGCGGCTCGGACGCCCCCTGGGAGGACGCCGGCCGCGGCGTCGACTGGGATGCCATGAACGAGATCCGCAAGGCCGGCAGCGGCCTGGTCGAGGCCTTCCGCCAGGTGTGGGCCACGGGCAGTCCCGCCCAGCGGGAGAAGGCGATGGCGGTGGTCAACAAGGCACGCAAGGAGCTGTACCTGATCCTCGCCGAGGAGGACTGAGCGGCGGTGACGGTGACGGGGCTGCGGGCGGCGGAGGCTTCGGGAGCACGGCGCGTGGGTGGCTCCCGAAGGCTCAGGTGACCAGCCCGGCGAGCCTGCGCAGTGACTCGTTCAGTGCGGCGCCCGCCGAGTCCCTGAGTTTGCCGGCCATCAGTGAGACCGCGGCGCCGGTGAACGCCCCGTCGATCCGCACTGTCGTCGCCCCGCCGTCCGGAACGAGCTCGTAGCGCATCCCCAGGCCGACCCCCATCGGGCCCTTGCCCTGGATGCCGAGCAGCCGTCCGGGCTCCAGTTCCCGCACGGTCCAGACGACTTCCGCGGGGAAGCCCATCAGTTTCATGCTCTCCTCGTAGTCCGCGCCGACCTCGAGCGATGCCGGCCCGCCTTGGGGGAAGGCGGTGTGGGTGGCGTTCCACTCCCCGTACGAGTCGAAGTCGGTGAGCCGGTCCCAGAGCTTCTCGGCCGGCGCTTCGATACGGGCCTGCGCGGTCACTTCGGCCATGCGATCACCCCTTCGGTGACGGTCCCTGGCTGATGCCGCGGAACGTAGCCGCACGGAGGTGAAGGTTCAATACCGATGACCGTCTCTTGCTGATGGGTCGTCAGTGATCCGAGAAGGGTCTGTCCGGGGTGGCCGCGACGTAGCAGCGGCCGCCCCGGGCTCGCATGTCCGGCCTCCACGATTCCCCCGCATCTCCTCCGTAAGGATGAGATCGTGTGCGGCCGTGCCCAACCATCGTCGGATGCATAAATGCTTCCCGCCGGGGATGTTCCGGCGCTCGGGGGCTGGTGGGGTGGGTGGTGTGCAAAACCGTACTGCGTACAGTGGTGGCGACGGGCCCGCCCAGGAGGAGCTCGACAGCCTGCTCACCGTCGAGCTCGCGACGGTCGTCTCCGCCGCCCGCAGGCGGGCCACCCGCGACGGCGACCGGCAGGTCGACACCGCGCATCTGCTGCACGGCCTCCTGGAATCGGACCCCGCCGTACGCGACGCCTTCGACGGCACCCCGCAGATCGCCCGGCTGCTGGGCTACCTCGTCCAGCGCAGCATCGGCTACGGACTCCAATGGCACGGCACCATCGAGGACTCAGGAGCGGTCCCCATGGTCGCCGAGGGCGGGGTCCCCGGCTGGTCCCCGGCCGCGGCCGCTGCCATGGACGGCGCCCTGGACCGTGCCCATGCCCGCTACGCCACCCGCGCGGGCTGCCTCGACCTGCTCGCCGCTTTGGTGGACGATCCCGAATCCCGGGCCGTCGAAGTGCTGCGCCGGGCCTCCGTCGACACCGGTCGGCTCGCCGCCCGTCTGGACGGGGAGCGCGCCGGCTGCGACTGACGGGGAGAACCCCGCCGGATAAGGACAGGGGCATCGGGGGTGTCACTGCTGACGGCGGCTGCCATGATGACCCGATGCACGCGTCATCGGGGAGCCCGGCAGGTTCATCGACCGGTCCGGGCCAGGGAATGTCCGGGTCCCGGGAGACCCGGTCGTCACCACCCGCCCTCGGGGCGAGCCGTAGCGCATCGCCCCGAGGGCGCGGCGCCGGCCTCGGTATCGCCTTGCTGTCCGCCCTCGCCTTCGGTGGTTCGGGCGTCGCCGCCAAGCCCCTGATATCCGCCGGTCTCGAACCGCTGCACGTCACCTGGCTGCGGGTCGCCGGCGCCGCGCTGGTCATGCTGCCCCTCGCCTGGCGCCACCGGGACCTGCCGCGGCGCCGCCCCGCGCTGCTCGCGGGCTACGGACTGCTTGCCGTCGCGGGGGTGCAGGCCTGTTACTTCGCCGCCCTCTCCAGTATACCCGTCGGTGTCGCGCTGCTCATCGAATATCTGGCGCCCGCCCTCGTGCTGGGATGGGTCCGCTTTGTTCAGAAACGGCCGGTCACCCGTGCTGCCGCGGTCGGCGTGGTGCTGGCCGTCGGCGGACTGGCCTGCGTCGTCGAGGTCTGGTCCGGACTGCGCTTCGATGCCATCGGGCTTGCTCTCGCGCTCGGCGCGGCCTGCTGTCAGGTCGGCTACTTCGTGCTCTCCGATCACGGCACCGACGGCGACGACACGGTGGACCCGCTCGGCGTGATCGCCTACGGCCTGCTGATCGGCGCCGTCGTCCTCACCGTGATCGCCCGGCCCTGGGGCATGGACTGGTCGGTGCTGGGTGGCGGTACGGAGCTGAACGGTGCCCGGGTGCCCGCTGTCCTGCTGCTCGCCTGGATCGTGCTGATCGCGACGGTGGCCGCGTACCTCGCCGGAGTGGTCTCGATCCGTCGGCTCTCGCCACAGGTGGCCGGGGTGGTCGCCTGCCTGGAGGCGGTCATCGCGACGGTCCTTGCCTGGGTCCTGCTCGGCGAACACCTCTCCGCGCCGCAGGTCGTCGGTGGCGCGGTGGTGCTGGCCGGCGCCTTCATCGCACAGTCGGCCAAGCCGAAGGCGACGGAGACGGTGCGGGTGGCGGGCGCCGGTGCCGGGCCGGGCACCGGCGTGGCGGAGGGGGCGGACGCCGGCACGGAGGGCGGGGCGGACGCCGGTGTGCCGGGAGGCGGTGTGTCCCCGGCGTCCTCGACCTCTTAGGGGCTGTCGCGGGGCGGGGCGCCGGCGCGTCGTTTCAGGAGTGAGACGCGCCGGTGACCGTGCCGGCTGCTGCCAGTCGGCGCTGTTGGTGGGTGCAGGCCGCCGCGTCCCCGGGGCCGTCCCGTTCGGTGAGGCGTTCCGAGATGCGCTGCTGGACGGCCTCGCTCCGCTTGCCCCCGTACTTGAATTTGGCGCGGACCTCGTGCACTTCGAGGCGCAGGCCGCGGATGCCGGACAGCAGCCGCCCGTACGGAGCCGCGCCGGCGGCGACGGGTGCCGAGCCGCCGTCCGGCTGGAAGTGGCCCAGCTGTCGCTGCAGCAGCTCGGCCTTCGCCTCCGGAGCGTCCACCACATGGGCGGTGCAGGTCAGCTGGACCGCTGCATAGAAGCTGGTGGGGACGCCGTGCTCGGGCGGCTGGTCCTCGGCCGCCTGCCAGGGGCCGGGGATGTAGGTGTAGTCGTCCACCACGCTCAGCAGCACCGTCGGCCGCTCCTCCAGCGCGTCCCAGAGGGGGTGGGGGCGGGCGAGGTGGGTGACGGCCTCGCGGCGGCAGGGGTCGTAGGCGAAGTGCAGCGGTTGCAGCACCGGAGGCTCGCCGGGCCGTCCGTTGGCGGCCAGCTGGCCGAAGTCGTGTACCGCGAGCCACTGTTGCCACTCGGCATCGTCGGTGGGGGCGTCCCAGGGATGGATCAGCACGTCGCTCCTCAGCGGGCGAAGAGGTACGCCGGCTCGGGCGTGCCGGGCGCGAGATCGTCGGAGGCTCTGGGCGCGCCGTAGACCGGTGCCACGGGGAGGACACCGCTCCAGTACGGCAGCGCGAGGTCCTCCGGCTCGTCGTTGGGGCCACCGCTGCGGATCTTGGCGGAGACCTCGCGCAGGTCGAGACGGATCACGGCGGTCGCGGCCAGTTCCTTGGCATTGCCCGGCCGGGAGTCCGCGGCACGTCCCGGCACCACATGATCGACGAGGGCGTCGAGGGCGGCCTTCTTCTCGTCGGGGTCGGTCACTTGGCGCGCGGTGCCGTGCACCACGACGCAGCGGTAGTTGATGGAGTGGTGGAACGCGGACCTGGCCAGCACCAGACCGTCGACGTGGGTGACCGTGACACACACCTCCAGGCCGGGGTCCGGGGCTTCACCCGCCATCCGCAGCGGACGGGAACCGGACGATCCGTGCAGATAGAGGCGGTCGCCGACGCGGCCGTAGAGCGTCGGCAGGACGACGGGGGAGCCGTCGCGGACGAAGCCCAGATGGCAGACGTATCCCGAGTCGAGGATGGCGTGCACCGTTTCATGGTCGTAGGCCGCGCGTGCACGGGCGCGGGTGGGGGTCGTGCGCGTGGTGGGTTCGTACGCCTCGCTGCAGGTCATTGCCAACTCCATTGCATTAGTGCATAATCATGTTTGTGCTAGGAGAGTATCGGATCGCAGGGCGGCGCGCATCGGAGATTGCCGCCAGTGTCGAGCGCGCCGTCGGTGCCGGTGAGCTCCAACCGGGCGAAGTCCTGCCCCCACTGCGGGAGTTGGCCGTCTATCTCGAAGTCAATCCGAATACGGTTGCGGCCGCGTACCGCACGCTGCGCGACCGCGGGGTGATCGAAACCGCGGGGCGGCGCGGCAGCCGGGTGCGCCCCCGTCCCGCGAGCACGACCCGTGAGGCGCTGCGGGCGGAGGTCCCGCCCGGCGTCCGTGACGCCTCCGACGGAAACCCCGATCCGTCCCTGCTGCCCCCGCTCGAACGGGCACTGGCGCAGGCCGCGGCGCGCAGCGCGCGGCGCCCCGTGCTCTATGGCACGCCTGCGGTGGACGACGACCTTGCGGCCCTCGCCCGTGCGGCGTTCGACGGCGACGGCGTGTCGGCCGGCCCCGTGGCCGTCACCAGCGGCTCACTGGACGCCATCGAGCGGGTGCTGGCCGCCCATCTGCGGCCCGGTGACACCGTGGCGGTGGAGGACCCGGGGTGGGGCAGCCTGCTGGATCTCATCCCGGCGCTCGGGCTGCGCCCCGCCCCGGTCGGGGTGGACGACGAAGGCCCGCTGCCGGAGCAACTGGCGCGCGCGCTCCAGGACGGCGCCCGTGCCGTTGTCGTCACCGACCGGGCGCAGAATCCCACCGGAGCCGCGGTCAGCCGCGCCCGCGCCACCGAACTCCGCACCCTCCTGGCCGCCCACCCCGGTGCCCTCCTCATCGAGGACGACCACGGGCACGGCATCGTCGACCTCCCGCTTCATCCACTCTCCGGCGTCACCGACCACTGGGTCCTGGTCCGCTCGACGGCCAAGGCGTACGGTCCGGATCTGCGCCTGGCGGTGCTCACCGGCGATGCGCTGACCGTCGACCGGGTGCGGGGCCGTCAGGGCCTCGGGCCGGGCTGGATCAGCCATCTGCTCCAGGATGCGGTCGTCCACCTCTGGCGGACGTCCGCGGTCGACCCGGAAGCGGTGGCCGGAGCGTACGGGCGACGGCGTGAGGCGCTGATACGGGCCCTGGCGGAGCGTGGAATCCTCGCCCGGGGCCGCAGCGGAATGAACGTGTGGGTACCGGTTCCGGACGAGACCGGTGCGGTGTCCCGGCTCCTGCACTCCGGCTGGGCGGTGGCGCCCGGTGCGCGCTTCCGTCTGCACTCCCCGCCCGGCATCCGCATCACCGTCTCCGCCCTTACCGATGACGACATCGCCCCCGTGGCGGACGCCGTTGCCGCGGCAAGGGGGGTGGGGGAGGCACGGCGGTACGAGTGAGAAGGCCGGGCCGAAGTGCGGGAGCCCCCGCGCCGAAGTGCGGCAACCTCGTGCGAAGTGCCGGAGCCCCCGGGGCTCGGGGGCTCGGGAGCCTGGGCTCGTTGTCCGGACGGACCCGTCAGCCGGTGGTGGAACCGGGCCGGGAGAGCGTGGAGGTGCTCGGGCGGGGCTTGCTCTGCGTGAGGGCGGCGCCGGCCAGGACCACAAGGGCGCCGACGGGTGTGTTCCAGCTCAGCTGTTCGTGCAGGAGGGCCACTCCGGCCGCGGTGGCGATCACGGGGATGAAATACGTGACCATCTGTGCGGTGGTGGGGCCGATCTCGGCGACCAGCCCGTACTGGATGAGGAAGGCGAGGCCGGTGCCCAGGGCGCCGAGGGCGAAGACGGCGAGCAGCGGGATGACCGGGTAGCCGGCCGGTGCGGTGGTGAACAGGGGGGTCACCACCGCCAGTTGGGCGGTTGCCAGCAGCAGCTGGGCGCTGGACAGGGACAGGTGGGAGTGCGGGACGCCCGCCAGGGTGCGGCGAACGTAGATCCAGCCGATGGCGTAGCTGAGCGAGGCGCCCAGCGCCATCGCGGTGCCCGTCAGATCCGTACCGGCGAAGCCCTGCCAGGCGCCGAGCACGGTGAGCACACCCAGGAATCCGAGGCCGAGCCCCGCGACCCGGCGCCGGCTGGGGCGGTCCTCGGAGAGCGCGATGACCGACAGCGCCATGCCCCACAGCGGAGAGGTGGCATTGCAGATGCCGGCCAGTGTGGAGGGGATGGTCAGCTCGGAGTAGGCGAAGAGGGAGAACGGCAGTGCATTGAGGAAGAACGCGGCGACGGTGAGGTGCGCCCAGACGCGGGGGGAGCGGGGGAGCCGCTCCCGCTTGATCACGACGATGATCAGCAGCACCAGCGCACCGAACGCCACCCGGCCCAGCGTGACCTGCAGCGGGGCGAAGCCCTGGGTGCCCACCTTGATGAAGAGAAAGCTGAAGCCCCAGACCAGCGAGAGGACGGCGAAGCGGAGCGGCCAACCGCGGGCTCGGCCGGTGGACTTCGGGGCCGCGACGCCGGAGCGAGTCGAGGCGCCGGAGCGAGCTGAGGCGGTCGCGGTTGCCGTGCTGCGCGCGTCGGCGGCGGGCGGCGCGGTCGTGGCCGAAGTGTGCGTGGTGGTGGCGGAGGCGGCGGTGGCTGCGCCGGTGGCGGTGCTCATGACGACCACGATGCGGCGTACAACTTCGTAGCACAAGCGAGAATTCGTGGCGGGTATCGCTTAGCATTGCTTATATGTTGAACCTTGATCGCCTACGGACGCTGAGTGCGGTCGCCCGGCACGGCTCGGTGAGCGCGGCCGCCGACGGACTGCATGTGACGACCTCCGCCGTCTCGCAGCAGATCGCCAAACTCGAGCGGGAGACCGGACAGCAACTGCTGGCGAGGAACGGGCGCGGGGTCCGGCTGACCGACGCCGGACGGCTGCTCGCCGACCATGCGATGCGCATCCTCTCCCAGGTCGAGCTGGCCCAGGCCGAACTGGAAGCGCATCGCGGCCAGGCGGTGGGCGAACTGCGGCTGGGCGCGTTTCCGACCGCGGCACGGGGGCTCTTCCCGGCCGCGCTGGTCGCCCTCCGGGCCGAGCACCCGCAGCTACGGGCGCGGCTGACGGAAATGGAACCGGACGAATCGGTGCGTGGCGTGGTGCGCGGCGATATCGATCTGGCCGTCGTCCTCGACTGGTACAACCGGCCGCTGTCGCTGCCCGAAGGGCTGGCGAAGGCCCCGCTCCTGGATGATCCGGCCGATGTGGCGATGCCGTGCACCCATCCGCTCGCAGGCCGGCGGTCGGTGGAGCTGGAGGAATTCGCGGAGGACGAGTGGATCTCCTGGCCGCAGGGGGAGTTCTGCCATGAATGGCTGATGTTCACGCTGCGCGGCAAGGGCATCGAACCGCATATCGCGCATATGGCCGAGGAGCACCACACCCAGCTGGCCCTGATCGCATCGGGGTTGGGAGTCGCGGTGGCTCCGCGCCTCGGCCGTGGACCGGTACCGGAGGGGGTGAGTGTGGTGCCCGTCCGCCATACGATGCGCCGTCATGTCTACGCCATCTGGCGCGCGGACGCTGACCGCAGGCCCTCGATCCGTGCCGCCGTGGGAGCGCTCCGCGCGGCCGGGAAGGGCGTGGAGGTCCGCTGAGACCGGAGCCGGACCGGAGCCTGCTGCCGGCCGTCTCCTGCCGGAAGTCTGCTGCCTCCCGCCGCCCCCCGCTCAGGGCGGTGGAACGATGCCGTGAATGACGCCCAGTTCCAGCAAGTCCTGCGGGCGGATGCGGAGTTGGTCAGCGGTGTCGTGGATCTGCGTTTCGTCGCGTTTGAGGATGGCCGCGGCCAGTTCCGGGGCGATCACGGAGAAGTAGCTGTCCGGAGTCGCCCACAGCCGGTCCGGTGCGGCAAGGGCCAGTGCACCGCCCGAACCGCCCTCACCGATGAGCAGGGAGGTGACCGGCACCTCGGCCGTGGCGAGCGCCGCGAAGACATCGGCGATGGCCGCGCCGGCACCGGCCCGCTCGGCCGCGGCATCGTTGGCGGCGCCCGAGGTGTCCACGAGGGTCAGGACCGGGATGCCCAGCCGGTCGGCGAGCCGGACCAGACGCGCGGCGGTACGGAAGCCGGCCGGGCGGGTGGCCGTGCCGCATTGGGCGGCGAAGGCGATCGTGCGCCCCTCACGACGGCCGAAACCGCACCGTATCCCGGGGTCGACGCCGCCACAGCGGTCGCCGCTGATCTCCTCACGGTCGTCGAAGTACGCGCGCAGATATGCCTCGGCACGCGGCCGCCCGGGCTCGCGGGCGCGGACCACCGCACCCCAGCCGGTCTCCGGCAGCCCGCGGGCCCCGAGCGCGTACGGCAGAGGCGCGGGCTCCACGGCGCGCGTACGGGACTCCTGGGGCGGGCACAGCAGGTGCATCCACCGTTGGAGCGTGTCCCGCAGCCGGTCGGGCGGCACGACGGCATCGATCTGGCCGGAGGCCAGCTGCCCCTCGGCGGAGTAGGCGAACGGGTCGGCATCCGGGGGGCGCACCCGTGAGCCCGCGAAGCCGACCTGTGCCCCGGGAAGCGCGAGGATCACATCGGCAGCCGCGCCGAGGGTGGCCCAGCCACCACCGGTCGTCGGATCGCGCAGCACGGCGATCTGCGGCAGCCCCGCGGCACGGTTCAGCGCCGACTGCCGGGCCACCCGCTGGAGTTGGGTCAGCGCGCGCATCCCCTCCTGCATCCGGCTGCCGCCCGTGGCGATCAGTGAGACGACCGGCAGACCGTGCTCGCGGGCGTGCGCGTAGGCGGCCTCCAGCCGGTCGCCGGTACGCTCGCCGAGGGAGCCGCCGAGATAGCGGAATTCGAAGGAGAGCACCACGCTTTCCCTGCCACCTATCGTGGCCAGGGCGGTGACCACCGACTCCTCCTCGCCGGTCCGTGCGTGCGCGCGGGCCCGGGCGTCGTCGTAACCGCGCCAGCCGAGCGGACCGTCCGGTGGGGCCGATGCAGCAGCCGGCGTTTCACGGCCGGCGGGAACAGTCGTCTCGGTGTACGTATCCGCTACCGCCGCAATGGCTTGACGCGCCGTCAGCCGGGCATACGGCATGGTCGTGCCAGTCGTGCCAGTCGTGCCAGTCGTGCCAGTCGTGCCAGTCGTGCCAGTCGTGGCAGTGGTGGCAGTGGTGGCAGTGGTGGCAGTGGTGGCAGTGGTGGCCGGGGTGGCCGGGGTGGCCGGGGTCCGGTCGTTGTCCGCGGCCTCGTGGCCCGCGCCTCCCGCGCCCTGGCTGTCGTCCGCGCCGCGGCGCCCGCTTCCGGCCCCGGCCCCGGCCGCGTTTCCGGCCCCGGCCGTGTCCCGCCCGCCGTTACGCACGGAGCTCACGCTTCAGGATCTTGCCCATGTCATTGCGCGGCAGGGCGTCCAGGAAGTGCACGGTGCGTGGGCGCTTGTGCGGGGCGAGCTGGCGGGCGACATGATCGGCGAGCTCCTGGCCGGAGGGTGCCGGGCCTGCGTCCGGACCGGTCTCCGCCACGACCCAGGCGACGATCCGCTCGCCGAGATCTTCGTCCGGCGCGCCGGTGACGGCGGCCTCGGCGATCCCGGGGTGGGCCAGCAGCGCATTCTCGATCTCGCCCGCGCCGATTTTGTAGCCGCCGCTTTTGATCAGGTCGGTGGCCTTGCGGCCCACGATGCGGTAATTTCCTGCGCCGTCCCGGACCGCCATGTCGCCGGTGCGGAACCATCCCCCGTCGAAGGCGGCGGCGGTGGCATCGGGGCGATTGAGGTACTCGACGAAGAGGTTCGGACCCCGGACCTGGATCTCGCCCACCGTCTCGCCGTCGTTCTCCTCGATGGCCCGGCCCGCATCGTCGACGAGCCGGACGTACACCCCCGGCAGCGGTACCCCCACCGTGCCCGTGGCATCGGGGCCGTCCGCCCGCACGCTGGTGTTCATGAGCGTTTCCGTCATGCCGTAGCGCTCGATCACCCGTCGGCCGGAGGCCGCCGCGATCCGCTCATGATCGGTCAGCGGCAGTGCGGCCGAGCCGGAGACCAGCAGCCGGGCCCGGGAGAGCGCCTTGGCGAGTGCGGGGTCACTGCCGGCCTCGGCGGCCAGGCGGTGATACATCGTCGGCACGCCGAACAGCATGGTGCCGTCCGCGGAGAGCTCACGGGCCACCGCGTCGGTGCTGAAGCGCCCCAGGTGGTGGACGCAACCACCGCGGCGCAGCGGTCCGAGGACGCCGAGAATCAGGCCGTGGACATGGAAGAGCGGCAGGGCGTGGACGAGGACGTCGTCGGCGGTCCACTGCCAGGCGTCCTCCAGGGCGTCGAGGGTGTGCGCGATGGCACGCCGGGGGAGGACAACGCCCTTGGGCGGGCCGGTCGTGCCGGAGGTGTAGACGATCAGGGCCGGTGCCTCGTCGCCCGGTTCGTACGGCAGCGGGCCGGGCTCGGCGTCCTCCGGGGGCTCGGCTGCCTCGATGTCGACGCGGGGAAGCGCGGCGAGCGGCCCCGGCAGATCGGCGCCCGGTTCGGCAAGGACGAGCGACGGCGCACTGTCCGCCACGATGTGCGCCAGCTCGTGCTCGCCGATCTTCGGATTCAGCGGCACCACGGCCACTCCGGCGAGCAGTGCGCCCACCACACCGACCGACGTCTCCAGGGTCGGCGTCGCCCACACGGCGATACGGGTCTCACCGGCGATCCGCTCGGCGAGCGCACCCGCCACCGACGCCAATTGGCGATAGCTGAGGGTGCGGTCACCGAAGCGCAGCGCGGGTGTGGGCGAAGCGTCGCGCAGCGCGGGGAAGAGCACGTTCACCGGATCTCCTTCGTCCTCGTCGGCGCCCGGCCCGTCGCGGCCGGGCCGTCCCGCTCCCGTACCCCTGCCGGTACCGAAACGGGCTGACCCACACCACTCTCGCAGAGACCACCGACAACGCGATCGGATCCCGGGTCCGATCCCTCCGTGGGCGGTGATCGCCCCCACGTCACCGCGCCCGCGCCCTGATGCTCACCCCGGGAGCTTGCGGAAGTCCCACGATGCGACCGACTCCGGCGTCAGGCGCAGCCACGCATGGCGGCCGTCGTGTGGCATCGCGGACATCCCGAAGTACTTCTCCGCGAAGAGCCGCTCCGCGGTATCGAGCCCGGGGCACGGCTCGCCGGTGCGCGGCGCCTCGCCGACGAAGTCCGCGCGGCCCGTCAGCTCGGCCCCGCGCAGCTCGCCGTACTCGTGCCCGTCGTCGACGATCACCGCGAGCCGCGGGTCCCTGCGAAGCTGTGCCCACCGCTTGCTCCGGGTGATCGAATACAGCCACAGCGCCGTGCCGTCCCAGACGAACCAGAGCGCCCCGACGTGCGGCATACCGTCGCCACCGACCGTCGCGACCCGGCAGGTGCGCTGCGCCCCGAGGAACGCGTCGAGCTCGCTCTGCGTCATCATGATCCGGCGCCCGCGCCGCTGTGTGTCGGCCATCCTTCATCGCCCTCCGCCGTGTGCCCCCGCTCATGGGGCGGCACTGAACTGACCCGCTTGCCTGACACCGGCCTCGCGACTATCTGACGAGGTGTCAGAAATCATGCGGGCTCTTCCTGGCGTGCGCAATGCCCGATACCCTCGGCCGGCCCGGGCCGGCCGAGGAACCAGGTCCGCCAGGAATCACGGCGAGCAGGGGCCTGGCCCACCGGGAATGCAGGCGCGGCAGGAAATCAGGCAGGCCAGGAAAGCAGGCACGCCAGGAATCAGGCACGGCAGGATGCCGGCCCGGCGGAAGTAGGGCTCGACAGGAATCAGTCCGTCCGGCTGGAGGGAGTCCGGCAGGGAATCACGTCCGCCAGAGGGGAATGCGATGTCTTCGGGCGCTGCACAGCTCACCGATCAACTGGACCCGGCCTCAACGGTGCTGCTCACCGTCGAGTGCCAGCGCGGCGTGGTCGGCCCGGACAGCGCGCTGCCCGAGTTGGCGGACGCGGTCCGCAAGTCGGGTGCGCTGGCGCGGGTGGCCCGGCTGGTGGCGGCTGCCCACGACACCGGCGTCCAGGTGCTGCATGCCGTGGCCGAACGCCGTCCCGACGGCCGCGGCGCCAGCCGCAACGCCCGCCTCTTCCGGGCGGCCGAGCGGCTGCCCGTCCAGCAGCTCACCGGATCCACCGCAGTACGCATCGCCGATCCGATACCCGTCGCCGAGGACGACCTGGTGGTGCGCAGACTGCACGGTCTCTCGCCGCTCGCCGGCACCGAAGTGGATGCGCTGCTGCGTAACTTCGGATGCCGGACGCTCGTCGTCACCGGGGTGTCGGCGAATGTGGCGATCCCCAATGCCGTGTTCGATGCGGTCAATCTCGGGTACACGGCCGTGGTGCCCGCGGACGCCATCGCGGGGGTGCCCGCCGACTACACCACCGCGATGGTCCGTAACACCCTCGCTCTGGTCGCCACCGTCACCACCACCGATGATGTTCTGACCAACTGGCGACGACCGCGCGGTGGCCGCTGACCCGGGTCCGGGGCGCCCGACGTCGGCTGGACCGCCTGACGCTCCCGGATGTCACGTACGGCACGTACGGCACGGGAAGGTCATGACCGGCACCGGAAGGTCAGGGCGGCACCGGAAGTTAAGGATTCATGCCCCACACCGGAAGCCAGGGGCGGCACCGGGATATCAGGGCTGGTACGCCTGGCGCAGGGCACAGGTCCAGATGACGGCACGGGGAGTCGATGTGGCGTCGGCCGCGGAACCGCCTACGCGCTCGTCGTCGCCGACGGCGTACGCCTGGGAGGCGCCCTCCGGGGAGAGCCGGGGCAGCGCCAGGAGGGGGCCGGTGCCCGGCCATATCTGGGCCTGCTCCGGGGGAGCCGTCTCCGGAGGGAACGGCCCGACCATGTGGCTGTCCAGAGCGGTGCCCACACTCACATCGGTGGTGGGGCTGATGGCCTCGAAGGTGCCGCTGGTGCGCTCCCCGAGCAGCCCCGGTTCGCTCTCGGTCGCGTACGGCGGAAGCCACTGGGTGGGGGTCCGGGTGTCCAGCCGGGTGAAGTCGTGGGTGCCCACGATGCGTCCGGCGCGGTCGATGTCCCGGGGGTACCAGTAGTCGTAGGGGACTCCCGAGGGCCAGTACCGCTGGAGCGGTACGGCCGCGGCGTCGCTCCGGGCGGACCAGAAGAGGCCCGCCGACCACGACTCCTCGTCCTTGACGGCCTCGCCGGAACCGGCGATCTGCCCGGCGTTGTTGATGGCGGTCACCGAGCTGAGCGAGTATCCGGCCGGCGGCGTCAGCCGGCGGTGGATCCGGGCGCCCTCCCATTCGAGACCGAGGAGAGCGCCGCCCTTGACCCCGTCGCCGACGATCAGACCCCGGTCGTTGACGTCCGCTGCGTGGGCCCCGTCCGGGAGCAGGGTCACCGTGCGGGCCCCGGAGCGGAAGCTGAAGGCGGCGGTACGGCCTGCTCCGTTCAGGGATCCGACCATCAGCCCCTGCGCGTTGACGGCCGCGACCTCGCCGCCGGTGAATCCGGCGGGCAGCGGTACGCGATGGACCCGGGTACCGGTCCAGTACACGGGCAGGCCGCGTGATGCTCCCACCGCCAGGGCTTTCGGTCCGAGTCCCTTGACCTGGCTGCCTCCTGAACCGGGCAGGGAGGCCAGGACCTGGAGGGCGGGCCGGCAGTCCGTGGGCTTGCCGGCGCCGTCGGCGGGCCGGGCCGGTGCGGTCGGTGCGGTCGGCGCGGCCGGAGCCGGGCTCGCCGTCAGCAGGGGAGTGAGGAATGCGGCCGCGACAACTGCCACCGCGGCACGGATATGTCTTCGCATCATGGTCTCCGTTTCGAGAACACTGGAAGGTCCCCCGTCATCAACGCTGGAATGTGCCGTGAACACTTGAAGGGAGCAGAGAGTGACTGAGTTTCTGCGCGGTCCGTGAGGCGCTGGGATTCCCCGCGACGTGCCGGGATTCCCCGTGATGTTGCAGAGTTTTCCGCATGAGCCGAAAAGTCCCGTGACTTCCTGGGGCATCCCATGGATTCCAGGAGACTCCCGTGGCTTGGGGGAGCTTTCAGGAATCAGTGCGGGAGGTCAGGAAACGGGAGCCCAGGGAGAGGGCGCCCAGGGAAAGGGAGCCCAGGGAATGGTTCCTAAGGCATCCGGACGATCCACACCGGTCCGCGGCCGGGCGGTTCAGGTATGCCCGTGGGACGAGACGGACCTCCGGCGCCGGCTGAGCCTCGTGCAGATACCGCCCATGTCCTTCATCTACTTCCTCCGTTACCGGTTGGGGAAGTTCCACGGACCGGCACCTTTCCTACCGCACCCATGACAATGTGGGACGGTTCCTCCGGCCAATGGCCGGAATTCGTCCGGGAGTGTCCGGGTCCGTTTCCGGCCAGTGCCGGTGCCGGTGCCGGTGCCGGTGCCGGTGGCGGTGGCGCCCTGGGGTGGAGAGATCCTGCACTCTCCTCGTGCGGCGGTCCGACGGAACTTCGCGTGACGGTCCGGACCGAACTTCGCATGACGGTCCGGCACGGAAATTCGCCGTTCCGATCACTCCGTCCAAAGCCTTCGGTGCCAGGAATTCCGGCACGCGGCTCGTCCGGACGGACGCTGCAAAGAGCGGCGCGACGGAGTCCACGCCGCGTCCTACCGAGCCGAGTTCGAGGTGCAGGACTTATCGAGGCACATACGGAAACGATGCCGGGGGCGCGGTTCCTGTCCGGCGAGCACAGGCAGCCCCGGTGCGGGGTCCACGGAGGGCGGCTCAACTCGCCGAGCCTCGACGAGAACGGCGCACTCGGTTGCGCCCGGCCGCTCCCGAGCCGTCACGACCAGGCCGGTGCTCAGAGGTAGGGGCTCCACCGGCCGAAACGTGCCATCAGCTTCCGTGCCTCGTCCTCGTCCAGGCCGAGTGCGGCGGCGGCCTGCTCGGCGGTCGCGTCCTGCCGGGCATCGTGGGCCGGCCAGTACCCGACCCGTACAGCGGTCACCTCCAGCCGACGGGCTGCCCGTACGGCCGTCAGCGGTGAGGACTTCGCCAACTTCTCGATCTCCTCCTCCAGTCGGGTCAGCAGTCCGGTGACCGCCTCCGGCAGGGAAACGGCCGAATTCTCCACCTCAACGGTGTGCTCATCCCAGTCCTGCAGGCACACGTCTGCTGCGAACGCGCCCGCCTCGGCCAGCTCCTGTTCGCCGAACTCGTCCCAGTCCAGCCGGTGCTCCGTGCCGGTCCAGCCGCAGGAACACACCGCGCGCAGCGCCGCCGCCCGCGGTACGTGCGCGAAATGGCCGTCGTAGACACTCCACTGCGCGACCGACTGCCCGCCTCCACCAGAGTTCATCTGGAAGAACACCGGGCCCGGAACGGTGCCGTCAGCCAGAAGGACACCGACCGCGCCCTCGTGCGAGGCGCCGAACTCCTCCGTCGTCCATGTCTCCCGTTCGCTCATGGCACCCTCCAACCGCTTCGCTTTCACCCGAGCGCGCCCGGGGCGGGGCGCCGGAGACGACGATGCCGCAGCCCCGGAGGGCGGACCACCGGTTTCCCCAAAGAGGCGAGGCGCGCCCCTGTCCGCAGCCGCAAGGCCGTCTCCCGCAAGGCCGTCTCCCGCAAGGCTGTCTCCCGGAAGGCCGCCCCCACCTGCGCAGTGTCCTCGCCTCGCCGGCCTCCGCGCCCGCGGCGTATGCTGCGCGGCCGAACTCGACGAACGCGCCATCGATTTCCTCGCCAGTTCGCCTCCGATCCAAGGGGCGGCGCTTGGAACATCCGCATCGGATCGTGCGCTGAGTCAGTGCTGAGTCAGTGCTGCGCCAGTGCTGACTCAGCGCTCAGCCTCCTCCCTCTGGAACACCATTCCGGTGAGGTGTCGGGACTGATGTGCGGTGTCGGGTGTCGGCCACATAGCGGGGGCTGTCGGTCCGATGTCGGCGGCTTGTCGGCGGGGCCTGGCAATTTGCCGGAGATCCTGCCGGATACCCATCCGGCAGGCGTGCGACACACAAGGAATCACCATGACCACTGACGTCACGATCATTGGCGCCGGGCTCGGAGGACTGACTCTGGCCCGCGTCCTGCACGTCCACGGCATCCCGGCCACGGTCTACGAGGCGGAGGCCGCACCGACGGCGCGCGCGCAGGGCGGGATGCTCGACATCCACGACTACAACGGCCAACCGGCTCTCCAGGCGGCAGGCCTGACCGACGAGTTCCGCGGCCTCATTCTGGAGGGCCGCGAGGCGATGCGGGTCCTCGACCGGGACGGGACCGTTCTGCTCGACGAACCCGACGACGGCACGGGTGGACGCCCCGAGGTGCAGCGTGGTGAGCTCCGACAGATCCTGCTCGACTCGCTCCCGGCCGGCACCGTCCGGTGGGGCCACAAGGCCGACGGCGTCCGTACCGTCGGCGACGCCCGCCACGAGGTGGCCTTCGCCAACGGCGTCACCGTCGTCACCAGCCTGCTGGTAGGTGCGGACGGCGCGTGGTCACGGGTCCGGCCGCTGCTCTCCGACGCCACACCCGAGTACATCGGCAGGTCGTTCATCGAGACGTACCTGTTCGACAGCGACGCCCGGCACCCGGCCACCGCGAAGGCGGTCGGCGGCGGGTCGCTGCTCGCGCTCGCGCCGGGAAAGGGGATCCAGGCTCACCGGGAGAGGGGCGGCACCCTGCACACCTACGTGGCGCTCACCGAGCCGCAGGACTGGTTCGCCGCCATCGATTTCACCGATGCCGCCGCGGCCGCCGCGCGGATCGCCCAGGAGTTCGACGGCTGGGCACCGGAGCTCACCGCGCTGATCACCGAAGGCGACACCGCGCCGGCCCTGCGCCACCTCTACGCCCTGCCCATCGGGCACCAGTGGGACCGGGTGCCGGGCGTGACTCTTCTTGGCGACGCCGCCCACCTCTCGGCCCCGAACGGCGAAGGCGCCAACCTGGCCCTGCAAGACGGCGCCGAGCTCGGCAAGGCCATCGCCGCGCACCCCGACGACGTCGAAGCCGCCCTTACCGAGTACGAGCAGGCCATGTTCCCCCGCGGCACCGAAGCCGCCACCGATGGCACCCGGCTCCACGAACTCCTCTTCGGCGACCACACACCCCACAGCCTGATCACCGCGTTCGCCGAGGACGAGCAGACCCCATGAGCCGCTGGGTGTACGGCCCTTCGTACGTCACCTGTAGATCGTGATCTTGCTGGTGGGGTAGGGCTGCGGCCATGGGCACAGAGCGATATCGGATCGCGGATCGTACGGGTTCTGCTCACCGCATCTGACATCACCGCCGGCGAGCGGTTGGCGGGCCGGGAGCTCGGCTCGGAACTGGAACAGGAGCTGAAGGCGAGCGCCCGCAAAGCACGGCTCTTGGACGAGCGGGCAGCTGCTGACATCGTGCGGGTGGTGACGGACGGGCGGCTCGTCGCCGACATCGCCCGTGAGGTGGTGGCCGCTACCGGTTGGGGCGGTTAGCGCTCCGCCGGCACATCGTGGTCTTCACGTGCGGGCCTCGGCTTGTCGCCCGCAATGGCTGGTACGCGATCGCTCCTGATGACGGCGGCGCCGTGATTCTGCGTCTTACGGGCGCAACGGCAGGCTCTGCTCTGGCTGATCAGCAGCCGCAGGCCTTCCGTATCCAGCGAGCCGACCGGCTGCCCACCGCAGGGCATGCGCGGTGGACACCGGCCTGGTGGCGTCATCGCCCGGGTGCCAGCCACTTCGCGATGTCGGTGACGACGGCACGGTCGACGTGTTGGGGCGCTGCATAGTCAGTCGGCGTGGAGGGTCCTTCGCCGGGGAAGAACAGGTGGTCGTCGGCGTCGTATATGCGGATCGTGACATCCGAGCGGTGGGCGAGGCCACGCCTCCAGCGCGCGAGGTCGTCGTCGACGGTCACTTGGTAGTCGCGTCCTCCTTGGAGAATGAGCATCGGTTTGTCCATACCGGCGGCAGCGGAGACCGGGTCGTAGCCGCGCATGTCCAGCCAGTACGACGCGGGGAAGCCGAACGGCAGGTCCGCGGCCGGCGTCGCGGCAGACAGCTCCCGGCTGTCGACACGTGCGGCCTGTTCGGCGGCGATGGCGACGGCGGCTTCGATGTCAGGGCCGGGACTCACGGTGGAGAGGTAGCGGGTGACCCGGACGGCGGCGTGGTGCATCGGCTGGGTGTCCCCCGCCAGGATCACCAGGCCGGCGACGCACGGTTCGGCGGCTGCCACTCGCGGCGCTACCTTGCCGCCCATGCTGTGGCCCAGCAGGAAGACTCGCTCCGCGTCCACGGCCGGGTGACGGTGCAGTAGGCGGACGGCGGCTACCGCGTGCGGCACGTACTCCTCCGACATGGTGAAACCGGGCGCGGAGGCGACGTCCGGGTGGGTGTGGGTCACCTTGTCGAACCGCAGCACCGCCACGCCGCGGCCGGCCAGTCCCCAGGCCAGGTCCTTCAGCGGTTTGTTCGGTCCGCTGGTCCCGTCGCGGTCGAAGGGGCCACCGCCGCTGAGGAGTACGACGCCGGGCCGTGGACCACGCCTCCGGGGCAGCGTGAGCGTGCCGGCCACGGCGGATGGCCCGCTGCCGACGGTGACTTCCTGCTCGGTGAACTCGCTCCGGGCCGCGTAGGGCGGCGGTGTCCAGGACGTGGTGGACGGGGGTGCGAGCTGCAGGCCGTGCAGCATGCCGGTGTCGTCCACCGACATGACCACGGTCAGGCCCCCGCCTTCGCAGATCACCGGGACGCTCACGTGGACCAGTCCCGGTTGGCGCTGCTCGGTCGTCGGTTGTCCGATCTCCGAGATCGATCCTTGCGCGCTCGTCTGGGTCGCCCAGGCCGTCCGCAGCGTTTCCGCGGATACGACTGCTCGCAGCCGCGGCGCGAAGAGCTCTTCGATCTCGGTGAACTGCCCGCTGCATGCCAGGTCGACCACTCGCGTCGCACTCTGTATCGCGCTCGGTCCCATCCCCCACTACCTTTCTCATTTTTTGCGAACGGTAGCATGTTGCGAGAATATTGACTCATGGACACGTTGGAACTCCTGGCGCACCCGGTGCGCCTGCGGATCGTGCACGCCATGCGTGGCGGGCGGATGCTGACCACGGCCCAGATGTGCGCCCTGTTGCCGGACGTATCGAAGGCGATGGTCTACCGGCATGTCGACGTGCTCTGTGGGGGCGGAATCCTCGAAGTGGCGGAGGAGCGGCGAGTGCGGGGCGCGGTGGAACGGGCCTTCTGCCTGCGCCAGGACCGCGCGGTCATCGACGCCGAGACGGCCAAGTCGCTCTCGCTGGACGATCACCGCGGCGCGTTCGCCACCGCACTCGCCGTGTTGGCCGCGGAGTTTCATGCCTACCTCGAACAAGAGGGCGCCGACCCGGCCGCGGACCTCGTCGGCTACCGGCAGCACGCGGTCTGGCTCAGTCGCGGTGAACTCCACGAGCTGATCGGTGAACTGCGAAGCGCGATCGCGCCCCGGCTGGCCAACCAGCCCACAAGCGACCGCGCGCGGTACCTGCTCAGCCCGATCCTCTTCCCGATCGAGGAACCGCCCACAGACTCAGCCACCGCTTGAAGCTCCGGTGGCTCGAAGCATGTGCAAGATCGCCGAGAATCGGTGGGTGACCAGCGGTTCGGATCGGTAGTGTGCTCCGACCTCGGCATCCACGACCTTCAGCATGGCTGCGAGATGTGGCGGCGCGCCCCCCCCGCAGGGCTCGGAGCGGGGGCCCCGGAAGTGCGGGGCCAGGGCCGGGCGATCTCGTCGCTCAGCCGGGTGGCCGCCTCGTCCAGGTGGGAGAGGGGCTCCGGGGCGCGGGCGTCTTCGACCGAGCAGGTGCGTGCCTTGGGAGGGAATGGGCCGACCATAGTTACGAGGTAGTGACCATCGGGAGTCAACCTCGTGGCACGCCGGCAGCTCTATCTCGTTGTAAACGCGTCAATTAGGGACTCTTGAGGCCTAGTTGGCGTATTGGGAACGTAGGTATCCAAGGAGACGCGAGTATGAAGCGTGACCTGAAGCGGTTCGCGGTGATCGGCGCGCTGGGTGTGGCCTCGACGGCACTGGCAGCTTCCCCGGCGTTCGCGAAGAGCGACATCTCGATCCAGGCCACTCCCCATACGGTGCAGGTCGGCCACGTCGTGAAGGTGGACGGCCAGGGCGGGGACGACGCCGAGCGGTACACCACGCTCGTCATACAGGAGAGGTCCGGCAAGCCCGGCCACTGGGGCCCTTGGCAGACCGTGAAGCAGAGCTTCAGCTTCGATGTGCACGCGGACGTCAAGGCCACGCACACGGGCGAGCTGCAGTTCCGTTCGGTGCTGTACTCGACCGACGAGAACCACCAGCACGCGAAGACGGACCGTACCTCTGCGCCGGTGACCATCCACGTCGTCCGCTAGCCGACGCGACGGACGGCACCGCACGCCCGGGCGTCGAGAATGGCGCTTCTGCGGCGCCCGTGACACCCGCCCGCCGGGGCTGCAACCCGGCGGGCGGCTGGGCGGCCGCGCCGTCAGCCGAGGGTGACCGAGCCGCCCTTCACGTTCACCTTGGCGGGTGCCAGCCCCTTGGTGGCGGGGCCCTTCTTCACGCTGCCGTCGGTGATGTCGAACTTGCTGCCGTGGCACATGCAGTTGATGGTGCCGCCGGAGACCTCGCCGACGACGCAGCCCGCGTGGGTGCAGATCGCGGAGAACGCCTTGATGTCGCCGTCCTGCGGCTGGGTGACGACGACCTTGTCGGCTTTGAAGATCTTGCCGCCGCCCTTGGGGATCTCCGACGTCTTGGCGAGGGTGGTGCCGGCGCCCCCACCGGCGGCGTCACCACCCGCCGCGCCGCCTCCACCGCTCGCCCCCGAGCTGCCGGCCTGACCGCCGCCCTCGGCCTTGGAATCGCCACTCCCGGCGTCCGCCATGCTGCCTCCACAGGCCGCGAGCGCCGCCGTCAGCCCGGCCGCGCCGACCGCCGCGACGACGGTCCGCCGCGCCGCCCCGCGCCCTGCCGCCGTCTGTCCGGTCTCCTCCGTCGCGATCATCGCTTCGGTCTCCGTCTGCTGCGACGCTGCCTGTCGAGCCATGGTCTGCCTCCGGTTCATGGTGGTGCCTGCGGTGCGCGTTGTGCTCCATGGGCGTTGCACAAGGTCCATACGGAGGGACGGCCCGGCGTGTTCAATGCGGGACGCGATCCCTTTGCGCAGGCGCAGCGCCGAGGGTGAACCGCCAGGTCGGACGACGGGCGGGGGAGGCCCGAAGGGACCCGGCTGCGGAATCCACCGAGCTGAACGACCCGGAGTCGATCGCAAGAGCCCTCAGTCCCCGTCGACGCGCCCCGCCAGCGCATCCAGCAGGACGTCCCGCTGGAAGTGCAGCAGCTGCGCATTGCCCGCGTCGTCGGCCGCCGGATGGGCCGCGCCGGGGAGCGGGAGCACACTGCGCGGTTTGCCCGCCGCGAGCAGCCCTGCCGGGAAACCCAGGGTGTGCGCGGCGGCCACATTGTCGTGCGCGAGCTCGTGGACCAGCAGCAGCGGGCGGCGCAACAGGTGGCCGTGGCCGGCCAGTGAGGAGCGCACATGGTTCTCCGGCTGCTCGCCCCTGGAGTGCCCGCTACCCGATCGGCCAGGGGCATTACCTGTTCGGTCAGGGCGTTATCTGCTCGGCTAGGGTCCTTCCCATGAGTGAGGACATCGCCGGGCTGGTACGTCAACTGGCCGCCGTGGACCGGGATGAGCGCAGGGCAGCGACGGACCGGCTGGTCGCGCTCGGCGCCCCGGCCGTGGAGCACCTTCTGCCGCTGGTCGCCGACGGGGAAGGGACTGGGCGATCGGCCGCGGAGTCGTGCGTGCAGCGCCTCGGCGCCGCGGCGATCGAGCCCCTGAGGAGGGTGCGCAGCGCAGGCCCCGGCGGTCTGCGGTCGGCCGCACTCCGCATGCTCGCGAGCGTCGGCGGCGCCGATGCGCTGGCTCCCGCCGACCGGGCGGCCGTCGAGCGACTCGTAAGGATTAAGCTGCTGGACGAAACGCCCGGCGATCTTCCGGCGTGGTCCTGGGTGGCGGTGCCGCGGGCGGAAGTACAGGACATCGTGCGGGCGTTGGGGTTGCACGACGCGCGCCCCGTCACCACGGCTCTGGGTGTGTCCGCCGCCATCCACGAGGAGAATTCGCTCGACCATCTTTCCGCTGACGGTGCCACCACCACGGAATACCGCGTGTTCATCACTCCCGAATTCGACGGCTGGCGGCTCGTCTACGGTGCCGACTATCTCGACGACAACTGGGCACAGGTCATCGAAAAACTCAGCACCCGGTGCCGGGAAGCCCATTTCTACGCAGTGGACGAGCACAATGGCGCACGGGTGTGGTGGGTCGCGGAGAACGGGCAGGACAAGCGTGGCTACCGGACCTACGGAGATCCCGAATGGGTCGGCGAACCCATGGAATTCGAGCGGGACCTGATGCAGGACGAGGACGACGAACTGTACGACCCCGAAGAGGCCGAGGAGTACGCCGAAGGGGTCCGCGACCCGGAGGAGGTGGCGTCGTGGATCTCCATCCAGCCGACGACCGTCGAGGTGCTCGACCGGGTGGGCCATGGCTGGCTCGCTGTGACCAGCGCGGACGTCGGGCACGGCAGGTTCAGGGGCGCGCTGGACATCTGAGGGCCAGGACGGGTCCCGGTGCCGCTGCCCCCGTACGGGCGCGGCACCCGGGGCCGGGGAGGCAGGTCACCTCAGACTCGGCTGGATCTTCCGCCAGGTCGCATCCAGGTGATCGATGTGCCGGTCCATCTCCCGGACCATGGCCTGCTTCTCCTCCGTCGTCGAATTTTCCTTCCGCTTGCTGTATTCACGCTCAATGATCTTCTTGAGTTCCTTGCGCGCGTCCGCCTCACCGAGTTTCTGTGCTGCCGCGATTTCCTTGGCGGCCCGCTCGGCGGACTTGTCCGGGCGCGCGTTGATACGGTCGGCGATGTTCTGCTGCACATCGGCAGCGGTCATCTTGTCGACCTTCTTCTTCTCCGCGGTCTTCTCCGTATCGAGCTTCTTCTTCGCCGCGACATCGGCCGGGTCCGTGCGATAGGTCGTGCTGTAGTACACCTTTGTGCCGTCGAGTGTCTTGTCCCGCAGCACCGTGGAACACTTCGCATGGCCCTGCCCCATTCCGCAGGGCTCACGCTCCGTGTAAACGGACTTGGGCGTGTAGGTCCCGTCGCCTTGATTGACCCGCTTGAGCCATTCGGCGAGATGCTTTTCCGAGTGCCGGCCCGACACGTATTTCTCACCCACCGGCACCGAGGAGTCGGTGACGTAGTGCGTCTCGCCTCCGGGCAGCGGGCCCTCGACCTCCAGCACCGCATAGTTGCGGTCCGTGAGGTCGGGGCTGTTGTGCTTCAGGCTGGGGGGAATGGTGCCGAGCTTGAGGCCGTTGAGGAGTTTGTCGCTGCTCTTCCGGTGTCCTCGCACACCGAGCGATTCATCCGAGTTCTTGGCCGCACTGTCCGGGCTCTCCGCCTTGGGCTCACCCTCGCCCTTCTTGCGGTACGGCTTGTCGACGTTCTCCGGATTCTTTCCCACGCCGTGCTGTTCGTGGAATCCGACGCTGAGCCGGGCCAGGGACGAAACGACCGCCAGCCGTTCACCGCGCTCCAAGTCCTTGAAGCCGGGCAGCCGCTGCTCCAGATCGCTCTGGGTGAATGCGCGCGGCCCCTTTCCGGCATCGGGTGAAGAGGGAGTGGCATCACCGGTCGAGGCACGCAGAACCTGCGCCAGATTCCCGTCCTTGGCCCAACTGTCCAGATGGCTGTGGACGTTGTCGAGCGGGACGCGGTGTACGTCCCGGTCCCGCCGGAGTTCGTTCTGCAGTTTGTCCGGCGGAATCCCGTACTCCTTGGCTCCCTCCGCCTCCGCGTCGAGGGTGCGATCACCTTTCCGCTCCTGTTCGGAGGTATCGCTGTCCCCGCGGTCGTGCGGGTCGGAGTAGGGCTCCTTCTTGTCGACGTCCATCGCGTCGTCATCGCTCTTCGGTGGCGCCGACGACGATGGTGGTGACTGTGGCTGTGACGGTGAGGGGGAGTCGTCCAGTTTCAGCGCGGCGAGTCCGTGGTGGTCCGGCTCCGTTCGCGGCCTTTTGTGGCTGTTTCCGGGACCCGACGAGGACCCGGTGCCCGAGCCGGACGGCTGGTGGTCCGTGGGGGGCGGATCGCTGGCCTTCCGCTTCCCGCCGGGAGCTTCGGGGGTGGACTGCTCGTGCCCGTTCTCCTTCCGGTGCACGGGCTCGTGCCCGTTCCCCTGCCCGTGGCTGTGCGTTGGCTCGTGCCCGCGCACCGGGCCCTGCCCGTGCGCCGGCTCCGGCCCGTCCTGCTTCTGGTCGCCGTGGTCGCCGTGGTCGTCCTGGGCGTCCTGACCGCCGCGGCCGACCTGGGCGTTGTCCGGGGCGGGTGGTGTGTTGTCCGGGCCGGGTGTTGCGGTGTCCGTGCCCGAAGAGCTGCCGGAGTCGGCGTCCGGCGTGCCCTCCGCGGGTGTGTGGGGCGCGGTGTCACTCGCGTTGACGTCGTGGTTCCCGTGCGACTCGTGCGGGGCGTCACCGGCCGCCGGGTGGTCGGTGGGGCCCTTCGTGTTCGAGGTGGCGTGGTTGCCCTGTGACGGGTCGGATTCCTGTGATGGGTCGGAGTCGGCTGCCGGATCCTGAGCGGGATGCAGCGGGTTTCGATCGGCGTCCAGCGGGATGTAGAACACATCGGTGGCGCCCTTGGTGTTGATCGGCTGCTCGCTCACCTCGCCGCTCTGGGTGTCCACCCACACAATGCGGCCGTTGTGGTCGACGGCGTTGAACGCGTGGCCTCCGCCGCCGTCCCAGTTGACCTGCACGATCGCGGACGAGCCCGGACCGGCCTTCAGGAGATCCTGGGCGATCGCGGCGTGGCCGTCGGGGCTGGTGCCCGCATACGAGTGCGGCGCACCGGTCCAGCCGATGATGTTCTCGTTGGCGTCCGCCTCCGGCGACCAGTGGTCCGGGGTCCCGTCCGCAGCGAGATCCGGCGTACGGGGCGCCGAGACCTGAGGGTTTCCGTACCAGGTCTCAAGGAACGAGCGGCTGCAGTCGGCACAGTTGTTGGACCGTCCCGGCACATTCGTACCGCCGTCGTTCTGCAACTGGGACCAGCCCCCGAACGGATCGGGAAAGCGTTGGGGAGTGCCGTCGCCGTTACGAGGGATGGCGTCGACGAGTGCCTGCTGATCCGCGGTGTCGGGCGGCAACAGGCCGCCCGGCCCCTCGTGGATACCAGCGCGGATGTCATCGAGGGTGGGCCGGTCGTCCTGCGGGTGGGACTCGGCGTCCGAGGGGGAGTCTGCGTCTGAGGGGGAGTCTGCGTCTGAGTCCGCGTCTGTGTCCGCGTCTGCGTTTGGGTCCGGCTCAGGCGAGTCCTTGCCATCGGGGTCGGGATCGTCCCCGCGGGCGGCGTCGCTCGTGCTGTTGTCGTTCTTGATGTCGTCGGGCGGCGGCTGCTGCTGCTCGGCGTCCGGCGTCCGGTCGCCGTCCGTGTGGGGGGCCGGATGGTCCGTGGGGCGGGACTCGGGTGTATCCGTGCCGCGGTCGGGTGCGGGCGGTGCATCGTCGCTTCGCGGGGGCTGCGGACCGGGAGTGGGCTGTTCCGGAGTGTGTTGGCCGGAGCCGTGGTTCTCCGGTGCCGTGCTGGGCGGCGGAGTCTGCGGCTGGTGCGGCGACGCCTCGTCGCCGCGCGGCTGCTCGGTACGAGGCGGGTTGTCGCGCGGAGTCGTGGGCCGGGGACGCGAGGCGTGGTCGGGAGTGCCCGGGCGCTGGCGCGGCGGAGTACTGCGCGGATCGCCATGGGGCGCGGTGCGGGGGTCCCGGGTGGGCGTGCTGCGGTGTGAGGTGCCGTTGTCCGCCGGTGTGGAGCGCGGGGGCGCGGGGGCGGGCCGAGTGTCCGATGGAGCGTGGGCTCCGGCGGGGGCACTCGGGGTGGGCACGGGGACGCCGCCGCCCGTGGCCACACCGGGCGGCGCGGCGGCAGCCGCGGGGGTGGGCGAGGTCTGGGAGTGGGACGGATCGCTGCCGGTCTGCGACGTGTTCGGCACACCGGAGGGGGGCGCGAGCGTGGCCGCGCCGTCCCTGTGCATGGTGACGTCGCTGTCGTCGTGCGGCTGGTGAGGGCTGTGCTGCTGAGGTGAGCCGTACGAGGAAGCGGGGGAGGCGTTCGACGAAGCCGCATGAGGCATAGGAGCGGCCGAAGGCATCCCGACCCGGCTTCCGCTCGCGTTGCCGTTGTCGGCGCCGCCTCTGCTCCCGTTACCGCTGTCGCCGCTGTCGCCGCTGTCGCCGCTGTCGCCGCTGTCGTTCTGCGACGGCGAAGAGGAGGAGTCCGACCCCGTGGGGGTGTTGTCGGGTGCGGGCGAAGGAGACGAAGGAGACGAAGGAGAGGGGACATGCGCCTCCGGCCGGTTTCCCGAATCCGGGGATCGGTCGGGGGCCGGTGCGGCGTCCGGTGTCGTGTCCCGTGTGGTGTCCCGCTGTGTATCGGGCGTGGTGTCAGGCCCTTGGGCGGAAGGGGCGTGGGCGTGCGCAGGCTCCGGTGCGGCCGGGGGGTTGCCCTGAGGTGAGCCGGCGTCCGGGGTACCGCTCACGTCGGGACGGGCACTCTGGTCCGGGGACGGCCCCGCGCCGGAGTCCGGCCCGGTACCTGGCCCGGAATCGGTGGGGGGAGCCCCGTCCGGACGGGCCGAGGAGTCGGAGGGCGGCGGCGCATCGGGCCGGGACGGCCCGGCGTCAGGAGAGGGGCTTGCGTCGGGGGAGGAGCTCAAGTCGGGGGAGGGGCTTGAGTCAGGGGACGCCGAAGGGGAGGACGTTGAGAACGGGGACGCCGAGGATGAGGACGAGGGCGTCGGCGGCGTGGACGACGAGTGCGAGGAATCGGCCGGGGGACCCGACGGCGCGTCGCCGTCGCTCTGCGATGCGCGGTATCCCGCGTCGAACGGAGTCAGGTGTTCCGAAGACGGGGAGTCCGAATGCGAAGGTCCGGTCCGACCGCCGCCGTCCGGGGAAGGGCCGCCATCGGAAGCGGGGCCGCCGTGGGCGTCGGACGGAGAACCAGCGCTGCTGGGGGCTGAGTCGGCCGAAACGCCGGTGTCGCCGTCGGAGCTGCCGCCGTCCGAACCGCCGCTCGGTGAAGCGCCGCCACTGGACGATCCGTCACCACCCGAAGGACTACCCGAAGGACCACCCGAAGGACCACCCGAAGCGCCGCCCGGAGCACCACCCGACACCCCCGGGGAAGACGTCCCACCTGATG
The DNA here is from genome assembly GCF_043080045.1 of Streptomyces sp. NPDC015125. Lineage (NCBI taxonomy): Bacteria > Bacillati > Actinomycetota > Actinomycetes > Kitasatosporales > Streptomycetaceae > Streptomyces > Streptomyces sp. NPDC015125. Next base: position 172,016 of record NZ_JBIBVF010000012.1, on the reverse strand, counting down.
ACGACGAGTCTCCCGAACCGGATTCCCCGGACCCGGAGGATCCCGCGGAAGACGCGGAAGACGGGGGCGACGCGGAAGACGAGTCCGCCCCCGAACTACCGCTGTCGGCGCCGCTGCTGGTCTCACTGCCGCTACCGGACGACCCCTTACCGGACCTTCCGTCCGGAGCCGCGGCGGAATCGTGCCCGGAATCTGTGTCGGAGCCGTGCCCCGCCGCCGAGTCCAGCCCGTTGCGGACGTGATGTCCGGCCTTGGCGCCCGCACCGTCACGCAGCGACTCGGCGAATGTCTGGCCGGAGTTCTTGAGCGCGTTGACGCCTTCCTCGGCGCCCTTGTTCACCGTACGGCCGACGTCGAAGCCGTTCTGCGCATCGAAGCTCATGTTCACGGACTGCGCGATGACGTCCGAGATCATGGCCTGCAGTGCCGAGACGGCGGGTTCCTTCGCCGTCTCCAGGACCGCGTCGAGAAGCTGCTTGGCGACCTCCTTGATGATCTTCCGCACGATCGCACGGGTCGCGGCGGTCGCTGCCACGGCCGCAGCCTCGGACAACCCGAAGGTGAACGGTGCCGCTGCTTGGGCCGCGATGATTTCCGCGGCGAGGATCGCCAACTGCGTGATCACCGCGACTTTCATCCCGATGACGAGTCCGGCCGCGGCGTCGAGAGCGGTCGCGATGGCGTTCGCGGCACTACGGGCGTCGGCGAAGTAGCCCGAGCCGCCTGCGAACTTCTCCCATGTGGTGTGGAAACCGTCGATGGAGTCGCCGGAGTTCTGCGACGTCACATTGCCGGCCGCCTTGACGCCTTGGTATTGGAGATCCTCCACCCCGGCCGCGAAGTCCCGCCACTTCTGGGCGGTTTCCATCAACTTGTCTTCGTCCGCCGTGGGCCAGTTGAACCCCAGCATTTCCAGGACCCATTCAAGTGCGTCCGGCAGCATCAACGACACGGCGGCGTTCCCCTTGGCTGATGTGATTCGGGTGGGTATGGAGGTTTGGTTACGTACGGAGGCTTGGGCACGTACGGAGGAGGTTCGGGTACGTACGGATCAAGGACTGCTGGCGGATGCCAGGACGGCGTCATCGAGGCAGAGCAGGAGCCGAGCCGGAGCGGGAGTTGAGGTGGCGGGAGCCGAGCGAGAGCAGGAGCCGAGCCGGAGCGGGAGTTGAGGCGGATCGGGAGCCGAGCGAGAGCGGGAATCGAGCGTGAGCGGGAATCGAGCGTGAGCGGGAATCGAGGCGGATCGGGAGCCGAGCGCGAGCGAGAGCCGACCCCGGCAAAAGGCGCGGGTGCCCGTCGGTGAACCGGGCCGGAGGCCGGAGAACCTAAACGCTGGGCCGCTTGACCTGGGCGATCAGCCGGCTCTCCGCTTCTTCGTTCGCCACATGCTGCTTCATCATGGACTCGTTGAAGTCTTCGTCGGCCTCGTGGTTCTTGGCCATGTTGGCCAACCCGCCGCCGATTTCCTGGAGCTTCGACGCCAGGTGGCCCATCGACTCGTACATGCCGTCCCGCAGACCCTCGTAGACGACGCCGAACTTCTCCCCCAGGTCGTCGTCCCCCCACGGTGGCGTGTCCTGGCCTTCGAGGGAGGTCAGGCCGTTCTGCAGCGTGTCGACGAGGGACTGGTAGTCCTTGCCGATCCGGTCGAAGTCGGTGCCGCCCGTACGCAACGACCCGATGTCCGCCTTGAGTCCGTCTGCCATCGAGTTCCCCTTGCCCGGGACGCCGCCATCGCCACGTCGGTATTGGAAAGTTTAACCACCAAGTTGACGCCGCCTCACGTGGTCTCGGCGTACGGGCGGCGCTCCCTTGCTCCGTCCCAGGTCACGGCACCAGGTAGGGCGGGCCGGGATCCTTGAGGGGCTCGGGCAGCCGGATCACGGGAACCGGCTTGTTGTGCGGCCAGCCGTGGGAGGCGTCGTCGAAGCTGAGCTCTCCGCCGGCCGCGGGAACGGTGCTCGCGTCATGCAGATTGGTGATTTCGTTGTAAACGTCCTGGACGTCGGGCGCTTCCTTGCCGGTCTGGCCGGTGACATTGCGAGTGGCCCAGATCGCGGTCAGCACGGCGTCGTGGTGCATGATCGCGTAGCCGTCATCCATCACCGAGTCGGGGAACTGCAGGTCCCGCAGGGCTTGGTGGAAGGGCTTGAAGCCGGACGGGGCATGGATGCCGCGGACCCACTGGGCGGGACTCGTCGCCGAGACGTCCAGAATGGTGATCTTGTTGTCCCTGAGCAGGCTCCGTATCTGCTGTCCCTGCGCGAACGCCCCGGTCGCCCCGGTCATCACCGTGATCGGCGCGTCGTGACCGCACTGGCTGCGGGTGGACAGGGCACGGACGAGATCGGCGAGATCGCGGTCGCGCCCGGCGTAGAAGATCACTTGCGCCTTGGTCAGGCAGATGTTGTTGACGGCGTTGTAGAAGAGTCGGGGGATGCCCGCGGGGTTGTGGCCGGTCGTGCCGACGAACGAGGCGCGCCGCCGGCCGATGTAGTCGCTGAATTCCTCGTCGAACGCCTTGCGCATGGTCTTGACGTAGTTGTCGTCCCTGCTGTCGAAGACGAGGTAGCCGCGGTGCCCCGCCAGCGGAGAGTGCTCCAGGTACTGACGGAGCGCCTTGGCGTAGTCGACGTTGGACGGCGACACCTTGAACAGACGCGGCGAGTTGAGGTCGGTGGCGGTCAGGACCGCACCGATCGCGGGGATCTTCAGCCGGCTGAGTTCGGTGGCCGCTGCCTGGGTCTCCGGGATGCTCACCCCCATGCCGGTGACCGCGACCAGGGGATGTTCGTCGTCGACCAGACCGGCCAATTGCCGTACCACCGGCTTCCAATGCGTCTCGTTACGGCCCTCATGGGCCAGGACGAGCTGGATCAGCGGTGTCTTGCCCTGGATACCGGTGGAGCTGGTCGTGGACAGTTCGGGGCAGGCATTCGCCCGGCACTGCGCGATGAAGGCACCCTCCAGCCCGGCGCGGATCTCCGCGAGGGGCAGCGCACTGGTGTCGCTCTCCGTCATCGGCATCAGGACGCCGACCTTGACGTAGGGCAGACGGCTCTTTCCGGGGGAGGGCTTCTCCCACTGGGCGCGGACGCGGCTGTTCTCCTGCGCGATCCGGTCGGTGATTCCCTTGAGACGGGGGTCGAAGGCGAAGGCCTTCTCCTCCGTGATGCCGACGCACTCCCGCTGCGGGCCGGTGCCGTCCCAGTGCAGCCCCGGCTGGCCCGCCGCACAGCTGGTGTCCTCCTTCACCGGCCACAGGAACCAGAGCCCGCCGGCTGCCAGCGCCAGCGCGAGTACGAGGGCGGCGATTCCTCGCCACCCCTTCCACCACGGGGGGAGTTCGTCGGCGGGTTGCGGGGGCAGATGCATGGTGCCGGCTCCTAGGGACGGGGTGCTGCAGTGTGCTCACACGTACTTCGCGGCCTCGTGCATGAGCCCGATCCGGCGGGGGACGGAGCGCATGGCAAGGTCTTGGAGCATCGCGTTGACGGTCCGATTGAGCTCGGGATTCGTGCCGGGCAGTCGGTTGCGGGGATCGGACGCCAGCCACAGCCCGACCACCAGCAGGGTCAGGGGCGTGTGCTCGGCGAACGAGCGGGGCGCGAGGCCGGCGGCCAACTGCTCCAGACGCAGCGTGGCCGACTGCTCAGGTAGCACCGGTTCACGAAGTGGCGCGGCGGTGATCGTGTACAGCTCGTACAGCCAGACGTCCGTGTCGGTGAGTTCGACCAGACGCCGGGCGAGATGCTCGATGACGTCGTCCACCCGGTGCAGTGCAAGGGAGTGGTACAGCACTTCCAACGGGTGGCCGTGGTGGGCGTGCCAGGTGCGCAACTGGCCGTGGACGGCCGTCCAGCGGTCCGGGCGGGTGGCCAGCTCCTGCAACAGCAGCAGGCGCAGCCATGGATGCAGGACGGAGCTGCCGCGCAACGGGTGCGGATGGATGCCTTCCAGATATCCGCAGCCCCGGCCACCGCGGGCCTCGGCATCCTGGGGGACCGGATCGGTCAGCCATAGCCTGGTCGCGACCACCCGGGCCAGCGAATCGCGGGTGTGCAACTGGAAGCGGTCGAGGAGTCCCGCGTCGCATGCGGCATCGAACTCGCGGGCGGCACAGCACTCGACGAGTGCACGGTGCTGGTCGTCGGTCAGGTCGCGCAGCAGGTGCTGCCGCGCCTCTTCTTCCAGCAGCGGTCCCTCGTCGGCGCCTTCCGCGGACGGCGCGGTGCCGGAGAGCACCGCGCGCAGCAGCTTCTCCGGGTCCTCGCGGCCCACAAGGCGTGCCGAGGCGGTGAGGAGTTGCCGGACGCTCCACGGATGCCCGTCGGTCAACCGGTGGGCGAGCAGCGGTGCCTCCGGCAGCCGTGCGGCGATGTTCGTGCCGAGTTGGGCGGTCTCGCCGGCCGTCAGGCCGCGCAGCTGGACGCAGTACCAGCGCCAGGACCGGTTCGGCGGCGGGTCCGGGATGGCCTGTTCCCAGTCGGCGTAGCAGGCCTGTTCGGGGGTGCGGAGCCGCACCCCTGCCGGTCCGGTGGCGAACATCGCCGGCACCCGGCCGACGTTCGACGCCGCGGCCACGGTCAGCAGCGGATCCGCTTGCCCGCTGGCGTCCCGGAGTTCCATGAGCAGATCCAGGAATTCGCGCCCGCCGGGAGCATCGATGTTGTCCAGCAGGACGACGCAGTTGCGGTCGCGTTGGCGGCGCGCGTACTCACCACGCAGATCGGCCAGGAATGCCTCGCACAGCCGCCGGTCCACCGTGGCACGGTCCGCCGGCTCCTCGCTCTTGCTCAGCTGGTTGAGTTCGACAAGCGCGTCCAAGGCGGCCAACGGGCCGGCGTACCAGGCGAATCCGGTGTGCCGGGTCACCCGCAGCGGCATGCTGGGCGGCTGCCGGATGAGGCTGGCCAGCAGGCTGACGCCGGGGATCCGGACCAGGTTGAGGTCCTGCAGCAACCCGGCCACCGCGGCGACCCGGTCACCTGCGGCGTGGGGCTCCTGGGGCCCGCGCAGCGCCTGGCGCAACTGCTTCTTGGCCCGCTCGGGATCCGTCGCGTCCAACGACAGCTCGGGGGCCACCACGGCCAGTCCCAGCGTCAGCCGGGGGAAGACCAAAGGCGTCTGCCGGGGAAAGCGGTGCGACAGCCCGTACGCCAGACGGCCGGCGACCTCATGGGGCCTGCGGGGCGTGGCGGAGCCGAAGTCGAAATACGCGTGCGGGCGTCGTGATCCGAGGTAGCCGAGCCAGTTCAGTGTGGCGGTCTTGCCGCTGCCACGCGGTCCGACGAGGACGATGGTGGGGAGCCCGCGCCCGCCGGCAGCGGTTTTGCCGTCTTGCAGCCGAGTGCGGCACTCCTCGTACAGGGCCTCGATGCCCTGTATCCCCAACGGGCGTTCCTTCACGCTGTTCGGCCCCCCGTGAAGACAGCGACTGCGATGACAGTGGCTGTGATGTCAGCGACGGCAGTCGCCGGCTGATTACAGAAGGTTGGCATGCGTACGCACAACGTGCCACCCGTTCGCGCAAGGTACCGAAATGCGGTCCGCCGCACGGATGATGACGGCCCGGAACCGCGTGCGTGCCGGGTGGAGCCGAACGGCGTGTCCCGCGGTGTGCGGCCCGGAACCACGGCTGCCTGCTGCGCGGCGCGCGCCGTTGCCCCGGCGCGCCTACGGTGAAAGGACAGGTGGTTGCCGGTTGAGGGGACCGGTGTCTGCCGGTGTCTGCCGGCGAGGGGGCCGGTGTCCGAACGATCGCTTGTCATCAGGAGTGCTCGATGCGCTACTCGCCGCGACCGCGTTCGATGACCCGCTCGGGCCGACCGGATGCTCTGCACGGCCGCACCGCGGTGGTGACCGGAGCGGCGCGTGGTCTGGGGAAAGAAATCGCCCGCGAGCTGGCCCGGCGAGGGGCACGGGTGGCCCTGCTGGGGCGGGAGGAAGCGGCACTGCGCCGCGTGGCATCGTGCCTTCCGGCGGAAGCGCGCTGCTGGGGAGTCGATGTCACCGACGACGATGCCATGCGGCAGGTCGGGGAGGAGGTCCACGACCGCCTGGGGCCGGCGTCCATCGTCGTGGCGAACGCGGGGATCGCCGAAGGCGGGCCCTTCGCCGAATCCGACCCGGCAACCTGGCGCCGGGTGATCGAGGTCAACCTGACCGGCAGCGCGATCACCGCGCGTTCCTTCCTGCCGGACCTGCTCGCCTCACACGGATACTTCCTGCAGATCGCCTCGTCGGCCTCCATCGGAGCCGCTCCCCTGATGAGCGCCTACTGCGCTTCCAAGGCCGGGGTGGAATCGTTCACGCACTCGCTGCGCGCCGAACTCGCCCCTCAGCGCGTGGGCGTCGGAATCGCCTATCTGAACTGGACCGACACCGACATGATCCGGGACGCGGACCAGCACCCTGTGCTGCGCGAGCTCCGCGCCCACATGCCGCCGCCCGCGAGGAAGGTCTACTCGGCCGGGTGGGTCGCCGCCCGGCTGGTCACCGCCGTGGAACGCCGCGCCGTTGCCGTCTACGTACCGGCCTGGCTCCGTGCGGCACAGGTGGCACGTGCCGCCCTGCCGGCCGTCGTCACCCGGCTCTCACGGCGGGAACTCCCTCGGCTGGCCGCCCGCACTCCCTTCGAGGCGACCGGACTCCTGGGCGCCGGTGGCCACGCCGACGAAGCACACCGCCGTCCGTGAGCACCTCGGACGTGCTGGTCTTGCGGCGGGTCGCTCGCCGAGCGGACCGGTCGGAGGACAGGTTGGCGATCGCGAGGCGGGTCTGAGCGTGGGTCTCGCGGCGACCGGTGAACCGCTGGGGTGGGCGCGCGCCACTGTTTGCACGTGGGCGCCACTGCTCGAACGCGCACAGGCTCCGTCCCTCGATGTCGTAGGAGTGCCCCAGCGGTCCTGACACCTCTGGTGTGTTGCGGTGCTCATGAGCCGATGGTCGAACCCCGACGCAGGGGCAAGGAGCAAGCGGGCTCTCCTCCGGTGGGACCGGAGCCGTCAAGAGATGTGGGTGATGGGCCCGGCCCGGACCGTCATTCCTCCAGCACGCCGGTGACCAGCAGCCGCAGCGACCTGGCAAGCCGTCGGGCCTCTCCGTGCCCCAGCAGGTGCACGATCGGCCCGTGCTGCAGTGCGCCAAGCAGGACATGGGCCAGCAACTCGGCGTCCAGGCCGGGACGTGCTTCGGCGAGCAGCCCACTGATGTGGCCGTGCCAGAACCCGTAGACCGAGTGCTGTTCGCGCGAGTCCTCCTGGGTGTCGCGGGAGGCTGTCGCCGCCTGGCCGAGAGCGGCCAGCAGGCCCTTGTTGCGGCCGACCACGTCCACGACCGCGTCGAGGAAGGCCAGCAGCCGCTCCCTGGGAGGGGCGCCCGGGCCCAGCGGCGGGGGGGGCCGAGCGTGACCGATTCACGCAGGGAGAGGGCACGTTCCAGCATGAGCTCCCGCACCAGGCCCGCGCGGTTGCCGAAGCGGTGGAACACCGTGCCCGCGCGACCACGGCGTCGAGCCGCAGCAGCAGGGCGCCGTCGGCGGGCAGTTCCACCTCGGCGAGCCTGGCCGGATCCGTCACCCGGACATGGTCCAGCCCGAGCCGGCCGGCCTCGGCGGTCCAGCGTCCGGGCCGGCGAGCAGGACCAGACCGAGGCCGGCGAAGTCAATCGGCGACGTCCGGCGTGCTTCTCCACCAACACCGGGATCAGTCCCTCGTGTTGCAGCACCAGTGCGGCGGTCAGCCCCCGCGATCCCTCCGCCGCAGATCAGGACCGGAACCCGTGGGGTCAAGGGAACTCCTCGGTGTGGTGTGTGCGCGGGCCGATCGAGTCGACGCTCCGGTGAACACGCAGGCGTGGCCATGCAGATGGGCACCAGGGTGGGTGCACGCCACCCACGTTCCTCGTGGTGCGCGCAGTTAGCGTGCAGCACATGAGCAGCAAAGACCTGGGTGACTTCCTGCGTGCCCGCCGCGATCTCATCTCCCCGGGTGAGGTGGGACTCGTGTCCCACACCGTGCGCCGGGTCAAGGGGCTGCGGCGCGAGGAAGTCGCGCTTCTGGCCGGCGTGAGCACCGACTACTACATGCGGCTGGAGCAGGGCCGCGAACGGCATCCTTCGGATCAGGTGCTGGACGCACTCGCCCGTGCCCTGCGCCTGGACGAGGCCGCGGCAGCGCATCTGTTCCGGCTTGCTCTGCCGGCACCGCAGACCGCTCCGTCGGCCCCTGCAGCGGAGGTGAGCCCGCAGCTCGCGGAGCTGATGGACCACTTCGTGGAGGTTCCGGCATGTGTGGTGAGCCCGGCCCTGGACTTCCTGGCCGTCAATCCGGTGGCCCGCCAGCTGTACTGCAGCTTCGCAGCCATCGACAATCTTCAGCGAATGATCTTCCTGGATCCGGCCGCCCGGGAGTTCTACCTGGACTGGGACCACGCTGCGCAAGGGGCCGTCGGAAACCTGCGGGCACTGTCATCCCCGTTTCCCGACGATCCGCGCGTGACCGAGGTCATCGGGCAGCTGTCGCGGCACAGTCCGGCGTTCGCCACCCTCTGGGCCCGCTACGAAGTGCGGCCCCGCACCAGCGAGGACAAGCGCCTGTGGCACCCGCAGGTCGGCGAACTGCGCCTGCATTACCAAGCCTTCACCGTCACCGGCGCTCCCGGCCAGCAGCTGTTCGTCTACTCCGCCCGGCCCGGCAGCGCAAGCGCCGACTCGCTGCGCCTGCTGCGATCGCTCGCCGCGGACGAGACGGCCGGTGGCACACCGCACCGGCCGGCCCAGGACGGCACGCCCCGGACGAGCCGGACGAGCCCGGCACCCACCGAAGAAAACGAGGCATACACCCATGAGGGATACGGCCATGAGGGATACACCCATGAGGCATACACCCATGACGACCAGCACCCCGATCGCACCTGACTCCGGCACCTTCGACATCGCCGGGAAGAAGGTGGTCAGGCTCGGCTTCGGCGCGATGCGGCTGACCGGACGCGGCATCTGGGGCGAGCCGGACGACCGCGCCGAGTGCATCCGGGTGGTGCGCCGCGCTCTGGAACTGGGCGTCCAACTGATCGACACCGCCGACTCCTATGGCCCCTACATCAGCGAGGAGATCATCCGGGAGGCCGTCCACCCCTACCCCGATGACGTCCTGATCGCCACCAAGGCCGGCCTGACCCGCAACGGCCCCGATGTCATCGAGACGGCACAGGGCCCGGTACGCCTCGGCCCCCGAGCGTGGCCGCCCGTGGGACGTCCTGCATACCTGCGGCAGCAAGCCGAGATGAGCCTGCGGCGGCTCGGCCTGGACCACATCGACCTGTTCCAGTTGCACCGCGTCGACCCCGGGGTTCCGCTGGAGGAACAGGTCGGCGAGCTGAAGAACCTCCAGGACGAGGGCAAAATCGTCGCGATCGGCCTGTCCCAGGTGACCGTTGACCAGATCGAGCAGGCACGGCGCATCGCCCCGATCGCCACCGTCCAGAACCGCTACAACCTCACCGACCGCTCCAGCGAGGACGTCCTGGAGTACTGCGCCCGAGAAGGCATCGGCTTCATGCCGTGGGCACCCGTCTCCGCCGGGGAACTCGCCCGGCCGGGCGGGCCGGTGGACCACCTGGCCCGCCGCCACGACGCCACACCGGCACAGGTGGCACTGGCCTGGCTGCTGGCCCGTAGCGACAACATGCTGCCCATTCCGGGCACTTCCCGCGTCACCCATCTTGAGCAGAACCTCGCCGCCGCACATCTCACGCTCGGCCCGGACGAGATCATCATGCTGACGAATGCCGGGCAGGAGACGGCGTGAACGGTCGCTCGACCGTGCCCGCGGGCGTGTCCTGCGACCAGGCCACAGCCCTGCTGCACAGCCTGCCCCAGAGCCGCCGAACAGCGCCCTGAGCAGCGTTCCGAGCACCCGTTCCGAGCCGGTCGGAGCAGCCCGAAGCCTCGGCACCCACCCGCACAGGCGCAGCCCGTGCAGGCCCCACACCGATGGCTCACACCTCCCCTCTGCACACAATGACCCACGAACGAGAAGGTCTCATGTCTCCTCACACTGCCCCCCAGCTCTTCTGGGCCGGCACCCCCGTCAGGACCTCACGCCGCGGGCACTTCTGGATCCCGGGTGAACGTGTCACCGGTGACCACGGCAGCTACCAGCGCGGGCCGATGTTCGTCGCTTGGGAGGCCCCTGAGAAGGTGACTCAGCCCTACCCCGTCATCCTCGTGCACGGCGGAACCCTTCAAGGCACCGAGTGGCTCGACACCCCCGACGGACGGCCTGGCTGGGCCCAGCGCCTGGTCGAGGCCGGGTACGCGGTCCTCGTCGTCGACCGTCCCGGACACGGCCGTTCGCCCTACCACGGCGACATCATCGGCCCCATGGGACAGCCGTTCTCCTACGAGGAGGGCCGGCGTGTCTTCTTCCCGTCCGAGACCGCCGAAGCGCAGACCCAGTGGCCTTTCGACCCGGCCGACGACGATGCCTGGGATGCCTTCATCGCCCCGTTCGGGCCGCTGCCTGCCGACCTTGCCGCTTCTCAGGAGATGGATGCCGACCGGCTCGCCCGCCTGCTGGACCGGATCGGCCCCGCCATCGTGATGACCCACTCCGCCTCCGGCCCCGACGGCTGGCTGCTGGCCGACCGGCGCCCCGGCCACATCGCCGCCATCGTCAGCGTCGAACCCATGGGGCCACCCTTCGCCGAGACCCACGGCATCGGCACGCTCCATTGGGGCTTGACGGCAGCCCCGCTCACCTACGACCCGCCGCGCACCACTGCCGACGAGGTCGCCGCCGCCGACCCCGCGACGCTCCGTATACCCGCCCTGGCCGGCGTCCCGGTGGCGGTGGTCACCGGGGAGACCGCAGTCTTCGCCACCTATGCACCGGCAATCGTCGACTTCCTCACCACGGCCGGCGCAGCCGCGGAACACCTCCACCTGCCCGACCACGGCATCCACGGCAACGGCCACGGCCTGATCTACGAGTCCAATTCCGACCAAGCCCTGCAGCCGGTCCTCCGGTGGCTGGACGAAAACACCACCGGCCCCCGGACACGAACCGGACCGACCTCGTAACCCCGCCGAACGTGCCCGGTCACCGCACACCACCGCACCGGCCGGATGGTCCACACCACCTGGCCCTCTCGCACCGAAAGCCCGACCTCCAAGGACTCCCCATGCCCGAAACACGTGCCAGCGCTGTGATACCGGCCGACGCCACCGCCGTGTGGCGCCTCATCCGGGACTTCAACGGTCTGCCCGCCTGGCAACCCGGCGTCACGCGCAGCGCACTGCGGGACGGGGATGCCCCCGACCGCGTCGGCAGCGTCCGCACCCTCACGCTCCTCAGCGGAGAGAAGGTCTCGGAGAGCCTTGTCGCGCTCGATGACCACACACGGTCGCTGACCTATGACATCGTCGAATCCCCGTACCCCGTGCAGAGCTACCGCTCCACCCTGCGCGTCATCCCGCTGACCAGCACCGGCGAATCCGTCGTCGAATGGACCCTGACCTTCGACTGCGCCCCTGCCGTCGCCGAAGAACTGACCGGAGCATTCAAGGGCGGCGTGTTCGCCCCTGGCCTGCGCGGCCTGGCCGACTACTTCACCTGACGGGCACACCGGAGAATCGGTCGGCTTATCGGTCCGGCCGGTGGGAATCCGCGCCCGGTCGGTGGGAGTCCGCGTCCGGTCGGTGGGAGTCCGCGTCCGGTCGGTGGGAGTCCGTGCCCGACCAACGCCCGCGCAGCGCCGCCAAGGTGGCGTGAACAGCAGGCCTGCGGTCGGCCTGGGAGCGCCAGACGGCCGACAGCCGGCGGGAGGGCGCGGGCTGCATCGGGACGACACGGACTGTGGGCGGCAGGGCACCGCGGCCGAGCCGGGGCAGCATGGCCACGCCCAAACCCGCCGCCAGCAACGATATGTGGGATTCGAGCTCCCCGACCTTGTAGGCAAGGTTCGGTTCGATGCCGAGATCGGAGAAGGAACGCACCAGCCACTCATGGCACATGGCCCCCGGGCCATGCCCGATCCAGCGTTCCAGCCGTAGGTCGTACGGGGTCACCACGTCCCGGTCGGCGAGCGGGTGCCCTTCGGGCAGGACCACGTCGGCGATGTCCTCACCCAGCTCGGCGACGGACAGCGAGGCGGGAAGTGTCAGCGGGGTGTTGTGCCAGTCGTGCACGACCGCGAGATCCGCCTCACCCCGTACGACAAGGCTGATGGCGACGTTGGGGTCACACTCCACCAGCCGGCAGTCCAGGGCGCGGTGGCGCCCGGCGAGATCGGCGAGCGAGGCGGCGGCGAAGCCCCGGCAGGCGGTGGGGAACGTCGCGAGCACCAGCCGACCCGTGGGCTGGTCACGCTGTTCCTCCAGCCGCGAACGGGTCCGCTCCAGCACCGTCATGACCTCGTCCGTCGCCTCCGCGAGCAGCCAGGCCGCGGAGGTGAGTTCCACCTTGCCGCCGTGCCGGTCGAGCAGCGGGGAGCCGGTCTCGCGCTCCAGCTTGGCGATCTGCTGGGAGACGGCGGACGGCGTGTAGCCCAGAGCGGCGGCTGCACCCGTCACCGAGCCGTGAGTGGCCACGGCACGCAGCGCACGCAGGCGATTGAGGTCGAACATGAAGCGATGCTAATACCCCACCTTCAGAAACCTTCGCTGGCCCTTTCGGACGGCGGCTGTTGTGATGGGACATCCCGAAGAAGCGCTTCCCAGGAGTAATTGACATGAAGCCCGTACACGTTGCGTTAGCGGTGGCAGTTGCCGCCGTATGGGGTGCGAACTTCGTGGTGATCGACGTGGGGCTGCGCGACTTTCCACCGCTTCTCTTCTCCGCCGTGCGATTTCTCCTGGCCGCGCTCCCCGCGGTTTTCTTCGTCGGGCGGCCCCAGGTCGCCTGGCGCTGGGTGATTGCGGTCGGTGTCACGCTCGGCATCATGAAATTCGGCATGTTGTTCCTCGGTATGCAGGCGGGGCTGCCCCCGGGACTGGCCTCCCTGGTCCTCCAGGGCCAGGCGGTGTTCACCGTGCTGTTCGCCGCGGTGCTGCTGAAGGAGCGCGCCCGGCGGGTGCAGATCGCCGGCATGGCCATTGCCTCGGTGGGCATCGTGCTGGCCGGGCTGGACTCGACGGCCGGCACGTTTACCGGATTCCTGCTGGTCGTGGGCGCGGCGGCGTGCTGGGGACTGTCGAACATCGCGATGCGGAAGGCGGGCTCGCCGGATGCTTTCCGGTTCATGGTCTGGGTGAGTGTCGTGCCACCTGTCCCGCTCGCGCTCCTCTCCGTGCTCTTCGAGGGTGGGGACGCGGACCTGCGGGCGCTGCAGCAGGTGAACCTGGACGGGCTGGGCGCCGCACTCTATGTGGCGTGGGGGGCAACGCTGTTCGGATTCGCCACATGGGGATATCTTCTGCGGATTTACGACGCGCCGACCGTTGCCCCGTTCTCGTTGCTCGTCCCGGTATTCGGCTTGGCATCCGCCTGGATATTCCAAGGCGAGCACATGACCACGGTGACATTCTGCGCCGCAGCTCTTGTCGTCGTCGGTATCGCCGTCGGAATGCTGGGTCGTAAGAGGAAGCCGATGCCACCCGCAAACGAGCGAACGGCCGCTGTCGCCGCGCCTCCCCGAGGCCCGTGAAACCGACGAAGCGGCAAAGCGCCGGGCGGACCGTCCCACTGAGGCCGGCTGTCATCTGCCGGTTCCTCAGGCGTTGATGCGGCGAATGCCGGCACACGCTCCACCAGGGTCCACCGAACCCGGGGAGGGTTCACCTCGTATGTCATCAAGGCCGTCAGTTCTTGCAAACGTGCAGGTCAGGTGCGTGGGTAGGGCGCACATAGCTACTCAGGGGGCATCATCGTGAGCCGACAGACGGAAACAACGACAGTGGAGGGCGAGTTGGGCTCCGCGAGCGGGCGGCTGGACGGCCGCGCGGTCGCCGCGGCCTGCGTCACCGTGCTGCTGTGGGCATCGGCGTTCATCGTGATCCGCAGCTCCGCTGCGCACTTCGGGCCGGGCGCGCTTGCCCTGGGCAGGCTGCTGGTGGCGTCTGTCGTGCTGAGCGTCCTCCTGCTGGCTCGGGGTGGTGGATTGCCGCCGCGCAGGGCCTGGCCCGGCATCATCGCCTCGGGAGTCCTGTGGTTCGGCGCGTACATGGTGGCGTTGAACCGGGGTGAGCAGCGCGTGGATGCCGGAACGGCTGCCTTGGTCATCAATATCGGGCCGATTCTGATGGCGCTGCTGGGCGGGTGGCTGCTCAAGGAGGGTTTCCCGCGCAAGCTGGTGGCGGGCATGGCGGTGTCGTTCGCCGGGGCCGTGGTGGTCGGACTGTCCATGTCCGGCGGGGGAGAGTCGTCTCTCATCGGCGTACTGCTGTGCTTGTTCGCGGCGCTGGCGAACGCGGTGGGTGTGGTGCTGCAGAAGCCGACGCTGAAGCACGCCACACCGATGCAGGTGACGACGTTCGGTGCGCTCGCCGGAGCGGTGGCCTGCCTGCCGTTCGCCGGGCAGTTGGTGTCGCAGGTGAGCCGGGCTCCGGTGGCGGCGACGATGCAGGTGGTGTACCTGGGCGTCTTTCCGACGGCCCTTGCGTTCACCACGTGGGCCTACGCGGTGTCGCGTACGACCCTCGGGAAGATGGGCACCACGACCTACGCGGTACCCGTGCTCGTCGTCTTCATGTCGTGGCTGTTCCTCGGCGAGGTCCCCGGCCGGCTGACGCTCCTCGGCGGCCTCCTCTGCCTGTCCGGCGTCGCGGTGTCGCGGATGCGGGGGAAGGCACAGGCCCCCGCCCCGGAGGTCGTGCCAGGGAGCCGAGCGGTGGCGCAGCCCGACGTCCTGGCGGAGTCCGAACGGTAGGCGGCCGTCACCGGCTCAACCGATGCCGGGTCCCGCGGTCCGGGCCCGGTAGGTGAGCCGGAGCGCCATGAGGGCGGCGACGGACTCCAGCCACCGGGCGACATCCTGGTCGCCCTCCACGGTACGCACCACAGACGCGGCCGACTGCAGCCAGCCACGCACCAGTTGTGCCGCTGCTTCGCCCGGTACCGGCTCGGGGAGTGCCGCGGCGTAGGTCGTCCCGCCGCTGCGGACGACTTCGGCGAGGAAGGCGACCGCGCGCGGAAGGACACCCTGCCGGTCGAGTGCGACGGCGGCGCCCACCGCCCCGTCCCCGAAGAGCGTGGTGCGGTGCGAGCCGCCGAATCCGATGCCGTAGCGCAGCAGCGCCGTGACATCGAGGTTGGCGAGTTCGTCGTCGGTCTTGCCTGGGGGAGGGGTGGGATGCATACCTGTCTCGGAGTCGGTCACTTCACGGTGACGGTGTAGGTGTGGTAGGTCGGACGGCTCGATGCCGGTGCGGCCGTGGAGCCGGTGGGCGGGGGCGGGGAAGCCGTGGCGGAGTCGTCGCCCTTGTCGACGCAGGCGTGCACGGGGCAGTGGATCAGCCGGATCCTGGTGCTTCCCCGCGCGACGGCCTTGAAACGGAAGAGCTGGCTGCCGCCGTCCGCCCCGTCCGCGTCGCTCCCCGAGTTCTCCTGCTCCTCTCCGGTCGCGCGCAGCACACCGGAGGCGGGCTTCGGCTCGGCTACGTACCAGCGTTCGCCGAGGGAGGCGTGGGAGGGCACGGACAGCGTGAACTCCTCGCCGGCGTCGGCCTCGATGGCGGTCTCGTCCGGGTCATAGGTGGCGGGACCGAGGAGGCCGCATCCGGTGAGCACGGTGAGGGCGGTGAAGGCGGTGAAGGCGGTGAGCGCGGTGAGTGCCGGTGCGAGTACCCGGCGAAGGGCGGCGTTCGGGAGGTGAGGGCGCATCATGGGTCACTTCAGTCGGCGGGCAGGTGGACGGCGTAGGCGTCGGGCATGCGGTTGTCGGAGGCCTTGTCCATGTGGCCGTTGACGAAGTCGTCCTCACTGACCCAGGTGGTGGTGCCCCACGGGTTGTAGACCTGGAGCATGTTGCCCTCCTGTCCGATGATCATCATCGCGTGCCCGCTGCGCTCGTCATTCTTGTCGTATCCCTCGACACCGATCGGCACGGGCTTGCCTTCGGCCACGGACTTCTCGATGTCCGGCAGCACATCGCGCCGGGCGTCGGCGCTCTTGGTCTCCTGGAAGTCATACGACGCACCCGTGTGCGGGCTGATCTCCTTGTCGACCACGGTGGTCTTGCCGTCGTTGTCCATGCCGTCGGGGTGCCGGGAGAACGGGAAGTCGTAGTCGTAGTTCCCGTCGCCCTCGTCGTGCACCCGCTGCTGTTCGGCGCCCAACCGGTCGCGGAAGGCCCCGGGATCGTCCTCCTGGCCGGACGGACCGCCGGTCAGTCCGAGGGCGTAGACCGGGTCGACCATGGCCCGTGCGCTCACCGTGGAGGACGGAACGCAGGTGTTTCCGTCCTGCGACCACCGTTCGCCGTTGAAGGCCTGGTCGTCGGTGTTGTTGTTCCTGCCGTCCTTGGCGCGGCCCTCGTTGTCCATACTGTCCGCGGCGGTGGTCACCGGGGTGAGGTGGCGCTGGAGCCAGGCCGGGTCCTTGCCGTGGATCTTTCCCTGGAAATCCGACACGGCGTTCAGGTCATAGCCTGCCGCCAACGCCTTGACCAGGTAGGCGCGTTCCTGCGGCGACTTGGAGTCGGCGAGCATCTTGTCGAACGCGGCGCGGTCGTGGGCGTTCATCTTCTCCATGTACCGGCCGGAGCGTTCCAGGTCGTTCGCGCTGAGCAGCTCGTTCATCTCCGCCGGGCCGTAGGGCCCCGCGGTGTCGGCGAGGGCGAGTTTGTCGGCCGCGGAGAGACCGGTCGTCTGCATCTTGCCGGCCCGCGCCTCGGAGGCGAACTTGTTGAGGTCACGGGCGGCCGCGCGGGCCGCGTCGTCGGCGGACCGGGCCGCGGAGCGCATCTTCTCGACACCGGCGGTGGCCACCGTGCCGGCCCGCCAGATCGCGTCCTCTTCCTCGTCGGTGTCCACCATGTTGTCGAAGAATCCGTCCTCGGAACCGAGAATGGACAACGCCTCGCGCAATTGGCCCCGGCCGGTCTCGTCCAGCTTCTGGGCGTCGCCGACCGCGTCGCTCAGGGACAGCAGCGCGCTGCCCCCCTTCTGCAGGGCTTCGGCCATTTGCCGGGCCGCACGGGCGGCGGCCTGGACGACCTCGGAAGCCGCCACACCGGCCTTCCCCATCCAGACCTCCGGCAGACCCGCCGTGGCCACCTGGTCGACCTTGTGGGTCACCTCTTCGGCGGACCTCGACTGGGTGCGATAGCGCTTGCCCAGCAGTTCGAGCGTGCCGGGGGAGCCCACCGGGGCCGGGACGGCGAGGGCGGTGTTGATCTCGGCGATCATGTCGTTCTTGTCGTCGCAGTCGAGGAGTCGCTTGTAGCACTCCTCCAGCTTGGCGCGGCGCTCTGTGGTGGATCCCTGCTCAGCCATCGAGTGTGGGCAGACCTTTGTGTGCGATGTGGTCGTCGGGCGGAAGGCGCGGGTCGGCCTCAGCCGAAGGGGGACGGGCCGGCCACGGCGGCGGGCCTCGTCGACACCTGCGGATCTCCGGCGTGTGCCGCCGAGTTGACCTGGGCGAGCACGTCGTGGTCGGCCCGGTCGTAATTGCCCTGGGAGGCACGGACTTTGCCGGCGAGTTCGTGGAGCGCGCTTTCGAGGGTCTGCGCTTCGCGCTGCCAGGCGGTGGAGAACGACCGGTAGGCGGGGCCGGAATCGGAGCCGCCGAGCATGTCGTCGTCGAAGCGGACCGCGTCGGCTATGGCGGACTTGATGTCGCCCGTATCGTCTCCCGCCGAGTCGAGCTTGTTCGCCTCGGCGTCCATGCCCCCCTGTTGGACGTGGTATCCGGAATGGCCGGCCATCGATCCCCCGTGTGTTCGTTCCGTGCTGCCCGCCTTGACGTGGTACGCCGAAGGGGCCGCATGCCCCTGACATGCTGCCGGAGCGAAGGTCATCGTAACTGTGTGTTCGAGGAGTGGGGCGGTCGGCAGAGCCACTGACCAGCGACGAGGGCGCGCCACACGTCATGGCGGGCGGCCAGGCGGCGTTTCTTCGGGGCCGGAGCCAGGGCCGGGGCCGTGCGGACGGTCGTCAGCCGGCTAGCCTTCGGGGTGCCGGCGCTGTGCCTGTGTGCCGTCGCGGCGAGTGTGCTCCGGGCCGGCGCGGCCCGGGACCGTACCTGCGCACGGGCGGGTGCGGGCCGCCTCCTCGGCGCCGGGCGTGCCCGGCCCGGCGCCCTATCCGCACGTCCGCACGGCAGCCCTCGTGCCACGCCGTGCCCCGGGACACCGCTGGACGGCTCACCCCGGCTCCTCTACGAGAGCGAAAAAATGTGGACGGCGATGTCGAGAACCCGTGACCGGCTCCGTCCCTGCAGTGAACGCGGCCACAATGGGTCGCACCGGCACCGAGGAGAACCACGATGGCCAAGTACCTGTTGCTCAAGCACTACCGCGGCGCCCCGTCTGCGGTCAACGACGTGCCCATGGAACAGTGGACGCCGGAGGAGATCTCGGCTCATGTGCAGTACATGAACGACTTCGCGGCCCGGCTGGAGGGGACCGGCGAGTTCGTCGACGGCCAGGCGCTCGCCCCCGAGGGGACGTTCGTCCGGTACGACGGCGAAGGCCGCCCGCCGGTCACCGACGGCCCGTTCGCCGAGACCAAGGACCTCATCGCCGGCTGGATGGTGATCGACGTCGACCGCTACGAGCGCGCCGTCGAGCTGGCCGGGGAGCTGTCGGCCGCCCCCGGGGCGGGCGGCAAGCCGATCCACGAGTGGCTCGAACTGCGCCCGTTCCTGACCGAGCCGCCCACGATCACGGAGTGACCCCCGAGGTGAACGAGGTCCTGCTCCGGAGCCTCACACCGAGCGTGCTCGGGATCCTCGTCCGCCGCGGAGCCGACTTCGCGGCGGCCGAGGACGCCGTGCAGGACGCGCTGGTCGAGGCGGTCCGCGTCTGGCCGGCCGACCCTCCGCGGGACCCGAAGGGCTGGCTGATCACCGTGGCCTGGCGCCGGTTCCTCGACGCGACCCGCGCGGACGCCGCCCGCCGCCGGCGGGAGGACCTCGTCGACGAGGAGCCGGCCCCCGGGCCCACGCCCGCGGTGGACGACACGCTCCAGCTCTACTTCCTGTGCGCCCACCCGTCGCTGACGCCGTCGTCCGCCGTCGCGCTCACGCTGCGCGCCGTGGGCGGACTGACCACCCGTCAGATCGCCCAGGCCTACCTGGTGCCCGAGGCGACCATGGCGCAGCGCATCAGCCGGGCCAAGCGCACGGTCTCCGGCGATGGGGTATCCCCTGCTCTGGGGGCACCTCCCGGCCGAAGGCCGGGGGAGGAGCCGGGAGCCCGGGGAAGGTTCGACCGGCCCGGCGACGTCGCCACCGTGCTGCGCGTCCTCTACCTGGTCTTCAACGAGGGCTACTCCGGCGACATCGACCTCGCCGCCGAGGCGATCCGGCTCACCCGGCAGCTCGTGGCCCAGGTCGACCACCCCGAGGTGGCGGGGCTGCTCGCTCTCATGCTGCTCCACCACTCCCGGCGCGCCGCCCGGACCGCGCCGGACGGCAGCCTGGTGCCGCTCGCCGAGCAGGACCGCGGCCGGTGGGACACCGGTTTGATCGCCGAGGGGGTCGAGATCCTGCAGGCGGCCCTCGCCCGCGACCGGCTGGGCGAGTACCAGGCCCAGGCCGCCATCGCGGCCCTCCACGCCGACGCACCCACCGTCGAGGAGACCGACTGGGTGCAGATCGTCGAGTGGTACGACGAGCTCGCGCGCCTGACCGACAGCCCGGTCGTCCGGCTCAACCGGGCGGTGGCCGTCGGCGAGGCCGACGGACCGCGCGCCGGCCTGGCGGCGCTCGCGGAGCTGGACGACTCCTCCCCGAGCTCGCCGAGCTCGCCGAGCTCCCCAAGCTCCCCGAGCAGGGGATACCCCGTGCCCCGTTACGCCGCGGTGGCGGCGTACCTCCACGAGCGCGACGGTGACCTGGCGACGGCGGCACGGCTGTACGCCGAGGCGGCCCGAAAGGCACCCAACCTCGCCGAGCGCGACCACCTGACGCGCCAGGCCGCCCGGCTCAACGCCCGCCGGCGTCGCTGACAGGTCGCGCTCGCACCACCAAGGCAGCGCGCCGCGACACGGCAGTTGCCCATCCGGCTGTCATGGGGACGGGTGAACTGGCCGCCCTCGGCGCCCGATTCGCGACGTCGCTGACGGCGGGCGAGGGGCATGGCGGACGGTGTGTGCCGGTGGGCCCCGGCCAAGGCGACGCCTTTCCTCCGGCCAATGGGGCTTCAGCTCGCGGCTCCCGCGGGGCTGTGACCGTCCGGCACCGGAGTGGAGGTGGTGGCCGATGGGCGCTTGCCCGGAGGACAGCCTGGCGCCGTGCGCCGGTCCACCAGGGATGACGGCACACCCCTTAGGTTTTGTCGTATGGCGAATGAATCCGTACGCGCCGAGCGGCTGCTGGAGGCCCAGGCCAAGGCCGAGGCGCTGTTCCACGAGATCGCGGCCCGTGGCCTGGTGGCCCCCGGTGAGAGTGAGCGCGCGGTCAGCGACCGCGTCCGGGACCTGGCCAACGAGATGTTCGGCACCACCCGCCACTGGCACAAACGGATCGTCCGCTCCGGACCGCACACTCTCCGGCCGTACCGGGACAACCCACCGGACCGCACCATCGGCACCGACGACATCGCCTTCGCCGACTTCGGCCCGATCTTCGAGGCGTACGAAGCCGACTTCGGCCGCACCTACGTCCTGGGCGACGACCCCGCCAAACACCGCCTGCGGGACGCCCTTCCCAAGATCTTCGCGGCCGGTCGCCAGGCCTTCGAGTCCTGCCCGGACATCACCGGCAAGCAGCTGTACGCCCGGGTCGAGCACCTTGCCGTCGAGGCCGGCTGGGCCCTGGGAGGATGGCATGCGGGCCACCTGGTCGGAGAGTTCCCGCACGAGAAGATCGACGGTGCCGACACCGAGTCCTACCTCACCCCGGCCAATGACACCCCGCTGCGGCGCACCGACAAGGCGGGCCGGCGCTGCCACTGGATCCTGGAGATCCACCTCATCGACACGGAACGGGAAATCGGCGGCTTCTACGAGCAGCTGCTGGACCTCGGCTGACAGCCGTCTGCTGGGTCGAGCGAAGCTGCCTAGGCGGCCTGGTACGACCGGCGCCCGCGGAGCCTGACCCGTCCGCCCTGCGCCGGGACCATCGTCACCGACACCAGTCGCGCCCGCTCCAGCGGGCCGGCCGGCTCGGGGACGGCCGCCGTGAGGATCTCCCGCAGGACGGTCTCGGTTTCGAGCTGGGCCAGCGACACCCCGATGCAACGTCGCACGCCCCCGCCGAACGGCGTCAGCGAGTACGGCACCGGGGCCGTGCCCAGGTGGCGCTCGGGCCGGAAGGCATCGGGCTCCGGCCACAGCTCGGGGTCAAGGTGGGTGAGCGAGAACAGCGCTGCGACGAACGAGTACCGCGGCACCGGGTGGCCGCCGAGCTCCGTGTCGTGTGCCGCGGTGCGCATGGCGTGGTGGACGGCGGGGCGCAGTCGGCCGGACTCGTTGACGGTCGCCTTGAGCACCCGGTCCGAGCCCGCGTCGAGGTCGGCGATCAGGTCGTCGCGGGCGGCGGGATGGTGGGCGAGCAGATGGAGTGTCCAGGCGATCGTGGTCGCCGTGGTCTCGTAACCGGCCAGGACGAGACCGGTCAGTTCATCCAGGAGCTGTGCGTCGTCCAGCCCGGCCCCGTGTTCGTCGCGCGCGTCGAGCAGCAGGGACAGCACATCGTCGCGTCGGGCGCGGTCGGGCGCGGCCCGGCGTGCGGCGATCTCCTCGCGGGTCAGGTCTCGTACGGTCGCGCGGAGCCGGTGGAAGCGGCCGCCCGGGGAGAGCGGTCCGAGATCGCGCTGTAACGGCTTGGGCAGGAACAGTACGGTGAGGTTGCCCATGCCGACGAACGCGTTGAGCGCGTGCCGGAAGGCGGCGACCCGGGCCGGGGCCTGAAGGCCGAAGACGACCCTCAGGATGATGTCGAGCGTCAGCCGTTGCGCCCAGGGGCGCACGGCCACGCCGTCGCCGGTCAGCAGGTCGGGCAGTTCGCTGCGGACGAGTTCCCGTACCCGCGCTGTCCAGCCGGAGATCCGGGCCCCGTGGAAGGGCGGCAGCAGGAGCTTGCGGTGGCCCAGGTGCAGGGGTGGTGGCGTACAGATCAGCGACCCGGCGCCGACCGCGGGCGCCAGCAGAGCGGCGGCGTCACCGCCGGTGAACCGCGCGTGGTCGGTCAGCACCGCCCGGTTGGCCGCGGCGCCGGCCGCGCACACGAGGGCACCGCGGTAGGGGAAGGTGCGGAGCGAGAAGACCGGCCCGAACCGCCGGCGTAGCAAGCGCGCGTAGCCCTGGGGGTCCAGGAACATCCGTGCTGTCTGTACGGCGCGCGGCGCACGGGCGGCCGGTGGGAAGAGCCGGGGGGCCCACGACGGCTCGCGGGTGAACGCAACGCTCATGGCCGGTGGTACTCCTCGGAACGGTGGACGGTGGACGGTGGAAAGGAGAAAGGAAGAAGGAAGAAGGGAGAAAGGAGAAGGGAGAAGGGCGAGGCCGGGGCGGGCCGGGCTCAGCCGGCCGGTGCCGGCCGCCAGGGTCCCGCCGGGTCGTCGTAGGCGGCGTCATAGCCGTCGGTGGCGATGGGAGCCTGGAGGATGGCGTCCGGAATGCCGAATGCCTCCACGAGGGTGAGTGCGTGGGGGGCCAGTGCGGCGCTGACGCGGTCGACGGCGGGGGACAGGTCCCGGACCGCTTCGGCGGTGAGGTGTCCCTCCGCCAGCAGCAACCCCGCGCAGGGCGCGAGATGTTGCAGTACGAACAGTTGGAAAACCTGCGCGAGCAGGCTGCGCGTGGTGGTGTCGTCGACGCGGTCGGCGGCGGCCAGGAATGCCTGGGCGGCCCGCCGGGTGGCGTACGCGCCGACGAGGTCCAGGGCCGGGTTCACCGCGTGGTTCCAGCGCTCCATCGGGTCGGCGCTGGACCGGCCGAGCCGGCTGCGGGCGTACTGGAGGCAGTACAGCTCGTGCCTGACGAGCAAGTCGAGCAGGAGAGCGCAGTCGGTCAGTGCGCCGGTGCGCACAGCGGGGGCCGGGGGCGGGCTGTAGCCGCGCCCGATCAGCATGTCGGCGCCGGCCTTCGTCCAGATGACCAGGTTGTCCCCTTCGGCGGTGATGGTGCTCTCGATCGGTGTGAGCAGGTCGACGATGCGGTTGCTCGACAGCAGCCCCTGGGCGCCGCAGCGCTCCCGGCACTCGATCACGATGTCCCTGGCCCGCCAGGTGATCCAGCCCTTCGCCGCCGCGACGAGAACCTCCGCAACCTCTGCGTCGGCCGACTCGGTAGCGTCCGCACCCGCACAGCTGCGGGTGGCCTCGCGCAGCAGGAACGTCGCCGCGTAGGCGCTGGCCACGGCCCCGAGCAGTCTGGTCTGGTGGCAGCGGTAGGCGAAGACCGGGACGCCGGACCTGCTGGCCGGGGCGAAGGTGTGCCGGCGGTGGGCATACCGTACGGCGACGGTGAGACACGCCCGGGCTCCGGCCAGCGCCCCCGCGCTCAGGCAGAGTTTGCCCGTGGTGACGCGCTGGATGGACCGCAGGAACCGGCGCCGCCGGCTGCCGAGCGTGCTGTGGAAGGCCCCTTCGGCGGTGAGGTCCGCGTGGTCGCCGACCAGCAGCGCCGCACGCGGGAGCACGACCCGGTCGAACGAGGTGATGGCGTGATCAACGGCGGAACCGGGTGTCTGCGAGAGTGGGCGCACCCGGATACCGGGCAGCGGCCCGTGTTCGTCGCGCAGCGGGACGAGGAACAGGAACACGCCGCAATCCCGGTCGCGCACGGTCAGCCGGGCCGCGACCAGGCCGCTCTTGGGGCCGCCGGCGGGGCCGGTGTTGGGCATGAACTTCTGCGCGCCGCGCGACGGGGTGTGCAGCACAAAGGTGTCGGTTTCCGGCTGGTAGGTCGCCGTGGTCTCCAACTCGGCGGCGTTGTTTCCGTAGTCGAGTTCGGTGATCAGAACGGTGCCGTACCGCCACAGCCGGGTGAACGGTATGAGGTCCACCGTACGTCGGGGGTCGAGGTGGAGCAGGCTGCCGAGGAACAGGTTGTAGTGGATGGTCGCCAGGGTGGTCAGCGTGCCGTCGACCACTCCCAACCATTCGTGCAGCGAAATCAGTTGGTCGGTTGTGGTGACCAAGTCCTCGACGTTGTCGATCTCGTCGTTGACGACCCGTAAACGCTCATAACCGAGTTCGGAACGTTCTGAAGGTGACAACCCATCGCGGTAGCGGAAAATGTCCCGACGGAAGAGTTTCGTCCATGGCTTGTGCAGATCGTCGAAACGCCCGTCGAAGAGCACGTCGTTCAGCGTCAACTGCACACGGTCCGCCGGGACGGCCGTGTTGTCCGCCGTAGCGCAAGCGCCCGTTTCCGCCACCGCGATCACGTCCAATGTGGGCTTACCTCACAGTGCGCCGAAGAGCAGATGACTTGCGGTGTCGGCCGGGTCCTCATTGCAGTAGTACTGGCTGGCGGCGGTCATCAGCTGGTCCTTCGTCAGCTGTCCGCTCTGCCCGGTGAGCCGGTCGAAAGCCACCCCGGCCTCGGGTGCCGGGACACCGATGGCGGCGAGGACCGCGACGAAGTCCTCCCTGCCGACCAGGCCGTCATCATCCCTGTCGGCGAGGTGGAAGCCGGCCTGGTAGAGCGGTCCGACCAGCGTGTCGAAGGTGCCGCTCACCTGACGCAGGGCCTGGCGGAACTCGTCCCTGCTGATCCGGCCGTCGCCGTCGGCGTCGGCGGTATCACGCAGGGCCTGCCAGTAGTTCCTCATCTCGTCGGCATACTTCTCGCCTTTCTCCGTACTCTCCTCGTCGGCGGCGGTCAGCACTCGGCCCGCCATCAGCTCGAAGTCGTTTTCGGCGATCACTCCGTCGCCGTTGGTGTCCAGCAAGGAGAAAAGCTTTTCGTGCTTCTGATCCAGTAGTGCGCCCATGTGGCCCTCCCATTCCGGTGATTCGCCCCGAAGCGGGTTCGAGAATACTGGGAGGCGATCGGGTGAATCCATCCACCGTGAGGGTCTCTATCGAGTGAAGTTCGACGGTCATACTTGACGCCGTTCTCGATTTCCCGCCGCTCCGGGGCGGAACAATTCCCCGGCTGGCTCCTCGCCGTACCGCCTCCCCGGCCGGCACCTGAAACAGCTGACCGAGGTGCGCAGGTGACCGAGGTGCGCACGCCGCGCGAGGCACGGTGGGAGACCGGCCGGCACCGACCGGCCCGCGGTGCAGGGGCGACCGGGCTCAGGCGGCCGGGGAGTGCGGAGGTGCGACGCGGGGCGGCATCCACACCGTGGCGGCGAGGGAGGCGAGGAGGGCCAATGCTGCGGCCACCGCGAAGGCCAGGGCATAGCCGGGGGCACCACCGCGGGCCTCGGCGAGGGTGGTGAGCACGGCGATGCCGAGGGCCGTGGCCACCTGTCGGGTCGTGTTGAGCAGGCCCGAGGCGAGTCCGGTCATCGAGGGGTCGATGCCGCCGGTGGCCGCCACGGTGATGGGCGTGAACGCCATGCCGGCGCCGAGGCCGAACAGCAGCGAGGGCAGCGCGATGTCCGTCAGGAACGCGCTGTGAGCGCCGATGCCCGACAGCCAGAGGAAGCCGGCGGCCGAGATCGCCGTTCCCACGGCAGCGGCGCGGCGGGTGCCCCAGCGCGGGGTGAGGCGCCCGGAAAGGTGAGCGCCGATCATTACGGCGAAGGCAGTCGGCAGGAAGCCGAGCCCCGCGCGAGTGGGGCTGTAGTGGAGCACCTGTTGCAGATAGAGCGCGAGCAGCACGGGACTGGCGAGGTAGGCGACGCCCAGACCGAAGACGACGGCGTTGGCGCTGCTGACCGAGCGGTAGGTGAAGATGCGCAGCGGCACGAGGGGTTCGCGGGCCCAGCGGCCCTGATGGACGACGAAGAGCGCGAGCAGCGCCACGGCGGCGGCCAGGCTGGCGAACGCCGTACCGCGGGTGCCGGGTGCGCGCACCGTCACGACACCGTAGAGGAGCGCGGCGAGGCCGGCCGTTACCAGGAGCGCCCCGAGCAGGTCGACGGGACGGCGCCCTGCACCCGGTTCGGTGGAGGCCGCCCGGCGGGGCAGCACCAGCCATCCGGCCACGGCGATGGCCAGACCGATGGGGACCTTGACCCAGAACACCCAGCGCCAGCCGAGCGTGTCGGTGAGGGCCCCGCCCAACACCGTTCCGGTGGCGGCGCCGACCGCGCCGACCATGCTCCACAGGCTCAGCGCGCGGGCGCGCCGTACGGGGTCGCGGTACGCCTGGTGCACGACGGTCAGCGTTGCGGGCATCAGTAGCGCCCCGCCGATGCCCTGCACGGCGCGGGCGGTCACCAACTGCGCCGGGCCGGCGGCGAGGCCGGACCACACATTGGCGAGCGTGAAGATCGCAAGGCCCGTCACCAGCAGCAGACGGGTGCCGAAGAGGTCGGCTAACCGCCCGCCGAGCAGCAGGAAACCGGCGAAGGTCAGGGTGTAGGCGTTCACCACCCAGCCCAGTCCCGCACCGCCGAAGCCGAGTTCGGAGCCGACGGCGGGCAGGGCGACGGAGACGATCGTGGCGTCGAGGACGACCAGGAACATCGCACCGCAGGCGAGCAGCAGGAGTAACTCGGGAGGTGCAGCGGCCCTCGCGGGGCGCTTGGTCGTTCCGTTCCCGGGACGCGCGTCCTTTTCCGTGCGCACGGACACAGCACTCCCTCCTTTCGGCACAGAGGATCGGAGAAGTGAAAGTAAGGTGAGCCTAACTCAATAGAGACCATTGGTCACTACTGTCGGGGGGAGCCGTCACCAGGAACTGTCAGGGGGCTGTCACCCAGGGGGTGGCCGTCACCGAGAGCCCCCGATGGGTCGGTAAGGTCCGGAGCATGACTGGTCCTGGCAAGCGGCCCGGCCCGCCCGCGCGGCTGAGCAGAGGTGCGATCGTGGAGGCCGCGCTCGCCTCCGGCGACCTGGAGTCGCTGTCCATGCGGCAGTTGGCGGCCCGGCTCGGGGTCTCGCACTCCGCCCTCTACCGCTGGGTTCCGGGGCGGGAGGGTGTCATCGACCTGATCAGTGAGACCTTGATCGACCGCATCGTCCCCACCGATGCACCCACGCCGGACAATTGGCGTGCGTGGCTGGGGCGCCTCGCCTGGGCTGCGCACGACGAGTTCCTCGCCACCCCCGGCTATGCCACCCGCATCTCCCGCCCCCACCGGCACACGCGCGGCTTCTTCAAGATGCGGGACGCCGTCGTCGCCGCGTTCCGTGCGGGCGGCGCGGGCCCCGAACTCGCCGAGCAGAGTTGGTATGTGTTCGGAACCGTGCTCGTCACCTGGCTCGGCGCGCAGGAGCAGCGGCTTCTCGGTGACGCGCCGCTTCGCTTCGACCTCTTCCTGGACAGCCTGCTGCGGGGTCTGCCGGCCCGGGAGACCCCTGACTACGGCACCCGGCCGCCCGCCGTCGGCGAGTAGGGCGGCGCAAGCCCTCCGGGGGAGAGGGCTCCTTTCTCCAGGGCGGCGTCCCGGCGGCGGCCAGGGGTGGCGGTGGCGGTGAGGGGGCGGCCACGTCCTCGGCGCGCGAGGGCTGGATGCGCAGCCACTCCGGCCTGCTGGACGGCGGCCCGCTCATAGCCGCGCCCGTGCTCCACAGTCGCATCGGCCACCTATCTGTCCGGCTACCCGTCCACCTATCTGTCCGGCTACCTGTCCGGTGCCCGGGCGCGGGGGCCGGCGCCGCACCGTACTGGTCCCGTACCGCGGATACCCGCGCCACCACCGTCTTGCTCGGGTGAGCAAACTGCGCTACCTTCTTGCTCATGCAAGCAAGGGATAGCACAGCCAAGCAAAAGGCGGGGCGCAAGACCAAGTCCTCCTTCACCGAGACGGGCCGCCGCGCCCAGATCGTCGCCGCGGCGATCGACGTCATCGCCGAACTCGGGTATCACCGGGCCTCGTTCGCGAAGATCGCGGAGCGCGCCGGGCTGAGCAGTACGGGGATGATCTCCTACCACTTCGACGGGCGGGACGACTTGATGCGCGAGGTCGTCGCCGAGGTGATGCGGCTCGCGGAGGGGTACGTCCGCCCCCGCACCGAGGCCCACGAGAGCTATGCGGCCCGCCTGCGCGCCTCCATCGAGGGCAACCTCGACCTGTTCGCCGAGTACCCGAACCACCTCGCGGCGCTCGTCGAGATCCTGGCCAACCTCCGCGGCGGCGACCCCGGCATGGTCGCCTTCCTCGACTCGACGGAGGCGAACCTCGCCGTCCAGGTGGAGCAGATCCGCAAGGCGCAACGCGCGGGCGAGTTCGGTGACTTCGACCCCTGGGTGATGATGCGGGCGATCCGCGCCGCCATCGACGACGTGGTGCGCCGCGCCACCCACGATCCCGATCTCGATGTGCGGGCGGCCGGCCGGGAGCTGGCGGACCTGTTCGACCGCGCCACCAGGAAGACGTCATGACCACAGCGGACACGGGGGCGCACACCATGGCAACGCACCAGGCACCGCAGACCGACACGGACGGGTCCGCCGCGGCGGCCGCCCGGGGCCGCACGGCGGCGCTGCGCCGACGGCTCGTCGCGCAGCTCCTCTTCGAGCTCGTTCTCCCGCTCGGCTCCTACTACGGGCTGCGGGCGGCCGGCGCAGGCCAGTGGCTCTCGATGGTCGTCGGCGGCGTGCTGCTCCTGCCGTGGATCGGCTACGGCATCGTGCGGCAACGGCGCGTCGAGGGGATGGCGGTGTTCACGCTGAGCCTGGTGGTGGCCGGAACACTGCTGTCACTGATCACCGGCAGTCCGCGGGTGCTGATGATCCGGGACAGCTGGCTGACCGCCGCGATCGGGCTCTGGGTGCTCGGTACGCTGCTCACCCGGCGCCCGTTCATCATGACGGCCTCGCGCGGCATCGTCATCGCCAAGGTCGGCGAGGCCGGGCTGGCCGCCTGGGAGGCGCGGTGGGACGAGGAGCCGACGTTCCGCCACCACCTGCGGCTGGTCACGGCGGTGTGGGGAGCGGTCTTCCTGCTCGACGCGCTGTTGCGGGTGGTGCTGGTGTACACGATCCCGCTGGACGCCTTCCCGCTCACCAGCACCGTGCTCTGGCTGGTGATGCTCGGTGGGCTGTTCGCGTTCCACAACTGGTACCTCACCCGGCACGGCCTGAAGCTGTAGGGGAGCCGTGGACACCGCGTTTCCGCACGCCGCGGCGGCAGGGGCAGTCGGCCCGCCGGCTTCGACAAGGCCATCTACCAGCGCAGGAACGAAGTCGAGCGGACGACCAACACCCTCGAAAATTCTCGGGCCGTCGGGACCAGATACGACGAGAGGGCCTATGGCTTCCACGTCACCGTCACCGTCAACGTCACAGCCATTGCCTCCGCCTCCGCCTCCGCCTCTGGCCATGATCCGCTGGAGCGCCACCTAGGCACGCAGGTCTTTGCGGAAGACCGTAGAGCTGTGCCGGACCGTCATACCCACCCACGTGGGCACGGCGTTGCCGCCAGCCACTGCCCCGCGAGTGCGTGGGCCGCGTCGGCGCCAAGCAGTTCCGGGCCATCGCCATACGTCCCGGCAAACCGGCAGCGCGCTACCGCGCCGGACTACCCATCACCTCGCTCGTGCTCCCGTGCGCTCGTGCTCTTGCTTCCGCGAGCACCGAACGTGTTCGAGGCTAGGGTGGCCCGATGCCGCTTGTGGAAGTGACCTATGTGCCGGGTGTCGCTGAATCGAAGCTCCGAGAACTGGGGTCGGTGCTGCCGCACCTGGTGTCCGAGGCCGTGGAGTGTCCCGAGGAACCGTACGACGGGGCCTTGCAGCCGGGCGATGTGGAGATTCGCTTCCGGAGGCTGGGTCCGTTGGACCGGAGTGGCCTCGATGTGGTGATCGAGGTGAGGTCCAAGTGGTTCGAGAGCAGGGCCGCCAACCGCCAAGAGCGCGTGGACAGGCTTCACCAGGACGTCAGTACCGCGACCGGACTCCGCGACTTCGGCGTTTACTTGTCACTCCCGTCAGCTGCGTGGTCACAGGGAGACTGAAGCAGCTCAACCCAGCTCAACCCAGCTGACCACGACTCACCACAACATCAACTTCCTCGGGGTGGCGCGGGCGGCCGGCGAGACGGCTGGGGAGAAGCAGCCCTGTGCCGCAACTGTGCCGCGGCGCTGGACCTCTCTTCGGGCTGTGGTGGGGGTCTGGTGGGTCTGGGCGGGGTTGGCGCAAAGGCCGACCCCCTTTCACGGTGCGGAACGACGCGGGGCGGGCAGCTGCTCTCTCCGCCTCCGACCAAGACTGCTCTTGTCCGATAGCGCGAGCCGGGTCACAGGATGGCGGCACCCGTTCACCGGGCGTCGGCACCCTCGGCTTTCGCGGCGCTCTCGGCTTTGTCGAGGTCCCGCGCGACGATGCCCTCCATATGACGCGCGAAGACGGTCGCGGCCTCGGGGTTCATGCGGGTCAACGCGACCATGCCGCTGACGATGACATCGCAGACCTCGGCCTCAACGTCCTCCCAGGTGTGCGAGTGCCCCTTCCGAGGGTTCTGCCCCATGGCCCCGATAACCGCCTCGGCCACCTCGCCGGCCTCCTCCTGGATCTTCAGCAGTTGCAGGAGGATGCGCTGTTCGCGGGGGAGCGTGGAGTGGTCCTCCAGGCGGCCGGCAAGGCGGGCGATCGTCTGCCAGGTCTCGGTCATCTGTGTCTCGATTCATCTCGTGCGGTCGGAGTTCAGCCGGACAGGAAGCGTGAGCGCCATCGCCGGGGAGTAGCGGTCCCGGCCGGAATCTCGTTGTGCAAGCCGGGGCCGACGATGCCTACCGGTCCGTGGCCAGGGCTATGGGCTCGGCGAACGGGCCGCCGGCATGGAGCAGGTCGTCGTACGTGCCGTCCTCCCTCGCGCGGCCGTGCTCCATGACGATGATCCGGTCAGCCAGACGTGCCGCACCGGGATGGCTCGGCAGTGCACGGCATAACGACGCCCACAGAGAATCGAACGCGCTCGATTCCGGACGCGTGTGAGCCCGGGCGCGGCAAGGGCTCGAACGCGTGGGCGCCTTGCTGGGGCCGCCCTCGGACGGTGGGGATTGGCCGAATCGCCGCTGTCTGGAACGCGTGGGGCACATGAGGAATTCGCCGCCCGAGGCCACCCGAGGCCACCCGAGGCCGCCCGTGGCCGAGTGGTCGCCACTCCTCGGGTGGCGGGCCGGGGATCGCGTTTCGGGCGGCCGGGGTCGGAGTGCGTGCTCCGGGCGCCGGCTTCAGCGGATCTGCACGGCGCGCCGGCGCCAGTGGTGCATGCCCCGGGCGGGCCGAACCTTCCGTGAGGTCGGTCAACGGGGTTCGGTCCCGGGTGACGTGGCGTCAACCGGGACCGAAGTGGTCGCCCGTTCAGCATGTGTTAGCCGAGCGGCCCCGTGAGGAGCAGGGCACGCGACCACGCCTAGCGCACGGTGTGACCCCCCTCGTCCGCCGCTGTGAGGGCGTCGAGGTCATCGGCGTAAGAGCGGATATGGATGGCCCGGTGGGCGCGGACGGCAGCAATCACGGGGGCGAACACCGGGTGTGGGTGCGGGTGTTCCTCCAAGAGGCCCATGGTGGCGACGGCACCGTACTCCGCGCTGTCCTCGTCTTCCGACTGGATCAAACGCAGGCAGATCTCCGCCGCACGGACCGGGTCGGCCATGGCGATGAGCGTCTCTGCCAGCGGGTTGTCCGACCAGCGCCACTGTTCGCCTTCGATGACATCGCCGTTGAGCACGTCGCCGTGCTCCCAAGCCTCGGCGACGGCGGTGGTCGCCTCGGTGGTCCACGGCAGTCCGGCTCGGGCGATGCCCCACGCCGCGGCGGCGCGCACGGCGGACGTGTGACGGGGCGCCAGAGCGCCGGAGAGCCACGTGGCGCGGTCGGCGACGTCGTGCCGGGCGACGCCACCGGTCATGACCGCCGCGATAAGCGGGTCCGGTTCGCTGAGGGCGCGTTCGCCCAGCGCGCGTACTGCAAGCTCCTCGTGCCCGGTGCGCAACCCGGTCACGTAGGCGACGCGGTGTCGCACCTCACGGACCGGGTCGGTGAGGAGGGGGAGCAGGAGAGGAGTCGCCCGCGCGTGGGCCGCACGGATCTCGTGGTGCACGGCTTCGGTCTCCGCGATGCCGATGGTGATGTCGAGCAGCAGGTCAGCGAGGGTTGCCCGGTGGGGTGCCGTGGGGTCGAGCAGGAGGTCCACGAGGACGGGGTACGCCTTGGCCGACCCCGCGTAGACGCTTCCCTGGTGGACCAGGCAGTTGTGGAGGACCTCAACGGCCCGCTCGGCGCGGTCCGGGTCCTCGCCACAGGCGTCGCGAAGCCACTTGAGGGTGTCCTCTCCGTCGCCGTAGGCGTGTACCGCCCCGGTCCAGTCGGTCTCGTGTAGTGCGATCCGTGCCCGCATCGTTGCTTTCGTCCCCTCCGGGGTGTGCGCGTTCTCTTGCCGTCGGCCGCCCAACGCAAGAACCGTGTTTGTGCTGTCATATCTCGTCGATCACGGGCATGGGGCCCCCATCGCCATGCCACTTCTGGAGGAAGCTCGGCTGCCGTGTCACATCCACCAGCTCGATACGGCCGCCGATGCTGTCCAAGTGGTGGTACGCGAAGGGCCGGCCATAGGGGCAGCCAGAGAAGTCAACGGTGAAACCTTCGTCCTCCGGCCGCTGCGAACCCTGCTGGACGGAGCTGGTCCAGTAGCCGAGATGGTCGAACCGAGCTCCTTGCGATGCATCCCAAGGACTCCCTGCAGGCCCCTCGATCAGCTCGATGAACGGTGGTCCGCCGCGGGTGAAGGCGATGCGGAAGTCCCACTCGCCAAGTCGGTCAGCTACCGGAGCACCCCACTCAGCTCTCACGGACCTCCCAAGGTCCTGCAGAGCCCTCTCGATGTCCGGCACAACGAAGCACACATGGGAGAACGCAGTCATCCGCTCATGATCGAACAGCTGCCGCCGGGTCCTCCGCCGCTGGTTCTGCTCGATGGTCGTATCGAGCGCGCGGTAGCACGTGAAGCTGGACCGGAGCGCTGCGGGGTCGGCGGCCAGCGGGTCGACGTAGTGCCGGACGGCGTGCTCGGGCAGGGGGCGCGCCGCCGTGGTGGCGAACTGGTGGCCGAAGTAGAGGTGCTCGCGCCCCTTGATCAACTCCTCGTTGATGTCGGTGAGCCGGTTGAAGGCGAAGTGCCACAACCGGTCGTTGGCCCGCGCGCCGCCGAACACCCGTCAGGGCGCGGGGCGCCTCAGCCGGCGGCCCAGGAGGACGGCTCCCGCTCCCGCGATCAATGCGGCGGCGGCGATGCCGGTGAGCGCGGTCTCGGCCCGGGAGCCATGGGTGGAGCCCGTGGCGGCCATCGTGGGCCGGGTGGATTCGGCTGCCGTGGCGGCTTCGAGGACCAGGTCGGTGACCGCTTCGGGGTGGGTGATCATGGCCACGTGGGAGGAGTCGATCTCCACCGTGTGTGAACCCGCACGCTTTGCCTCGAAGCGTTCCTGGTCGGGGTTGATGGTCTTGTCCTGCTTCGCGACGAGGAACCACGACGGGATGTGTCTCCAGGCTGCCGCCTTGGCCTTCTCCGAGAACGCGGTCGTTGCCGCGGGCCGCTGGGTCACCGCCATGAGCCTTGCGGTGCTCTCCGGCAGGTCGGCGGCGAATACCTGATGGAGCCTGTCGGGCTTGAGGTAGAGGTCCGTCCCGCTGACACCGCCGGCCCGGTAGGGAACGGAATTCGTGGCCGTGGCGAGTTCGCTGGGGAATCTGGCGGCCAGGGACATGCCGCTCTCGCCCACGTCGGGCATCAGTGCTGATACGTACACCAGGGACTTCACCCGGGGGTTGCGCTCGGCGGCCGAGCTGATCAGGGAGCCGCCGTACGAGTGACCCACCAGCACGATCGGACCCTTGATGCTGTCCAGCACGGAGGCGATGTAGGTGGAGTCGTTGTACAGCCCGCGTAGCGGGTTGGCGGGGGCCATGACGGCGTAACCACGACGTTCGAGCCGCTCGACGACCCCGTTCCAACTGGAGGCGTCCGCGAACGCCCCGTGCACCAGCACGATGGTGGGTTTGACCGTGGTCGTGGTCGTGCCGCCGTCTGCGGTGGCAGGGGCTGCCACGGATGTGCTCAGGGCCATGATGCACCCGGCCGCGACGACGTGTGTGCGACGTATTCGGCGCCGTGAGCGGGGTACCGGAAATGCTGCCATGGTGTTCACGCCTTCCGTGAGAGCTCAAGGCACCTGACTTTCCACCCCTCCGCACCGGTAGGCACGGCCACGCACTCCAATCGGGTCGCAGCAGTGGGCCATATCGGTGAATGCCGTAGTCAACGGGTTTCCGGAATCCGTGTCGTGAGCGTTCGGTATTCCTATGGTCGTCCAGCGCCGTGCGCAGAGCACCGGCGCGAAGAGCGCGCGAGCAACCGGTAGCGGCGGTAGCGGCGGTAGCGGCGTTCATGCCCGGGCAGAAGCGGCTCGATCACCGCCCACAGCTCGTCACCGATCTCCCACGGCTTCGGCCGAGTCGTCCTCACCCCCGAGAACGAGATGACCTACCTCTCCACCATGCACCCGCAGATCATCCTGCAAGGACTCCTATGCAGGCTGATCCCGCTGACCGTCAAGCGGCTCCGGAGAGGCGCACAAGCGCAGGGCGAGGGCGGCGATGTCGTCGTCGAGGCGTCCTCTGCTGTAGTGGAGGAGGTCATGGTGGAGAGCGTTGAGCAGTTCGCCGGGTCGCCCCGGGGGCTGCCGGCGCAACCAGGCCGCCACCGGGAAGAACTCGCCGTCGCGGTCGCGAGCCTCGGCAACGCCGTCGGTATAGAGGAGCAGCAGGTCGCCAGGGGCGAAGCCGAAGGTGTCGGTGCTGTAGTGATCACCGATCAGCTCCGCGAGGTTGAGAAGCGGCGAGGGAGCGGTGGGCTCCAGGGCGCGGACCTCCCCGTGGTTCAGGAGCAGCGGCGGGGGATGTCCGCAGTTGAGGATTCCGATACTGCCGCCCCCGTGTGGGATCTCGGCGAGAAGGGCGGTGGCGAAGCGCTCCATCATGCCCTCGGGGGGAAAGGCGGCGTTGTAACGGGTACTGCTGGCCTCCAGGCGACGGGCGATATTGACCAGGTCGGCCTCGTCGTAGGCGGCCTCCCGGAAGCAGTTGACCATCGCCGCGGCCGTGCCCACCGCCGGCAGACCCTTGCCCCGCACATCGCCGATGAGCAGCCGCACCCCGTATTTCGTGTCGACCACCTCGTAGAAGTCGCCGCCGATACTGGCCTCCGCCGCGGCAGCGAGATACAGCGCCTCGATCTCGATGCCCCCGAAGCGGCGCGGCATCGGGCTCAGGACCACCTGCTGCGCCGTGTCGGCGACAAGCCGGAGCTGGAACAGGGTCTGCTCCCGCCGGAGCCGGACATGACTTCCGTACGCGGCGGCCACGGTGACAGCGACGACCCCTGCCGCCGTCCACCACGTCCCCAGGTCGGGGAACACGATGCCGAGGCCGATCATGAGAAGAAGACAGACCGTCCCCAGGAGGACGGTGGGGAGCACGGGCCACATGGCGGCGGCGAGGGCCGGCGCTGCGGGCAGGAGCCGGCTGAAAGCCAGCTCTGGGGGAGTGGCATACGCCAGGCCGGCGATGACAACGGTGAGGATCACTGGAGACAGCAGAGTAAGTGGCCCCCGGCCGTGGCGACGACGGAGGCGCAGCCGTCCAGGTTTGATCACACTTTGCAGGATATCCAGGCACAGCGGACATGGCGCTCTGATGAGTCGGAGTGGGCCGCCTGCGCCCGGACGGTGCACCCTGCTGGGCGATGGTGCCGAGGCCGGGCGCAGGCGGGCTCCTCAGCGACCCGTGCACGGCCCGGACCGCCGTGCCGGTGAGAGGCGCACCGCACTCTCTCGGCTGTCGCGGTTCCGGATGGCTCGCGCTGTGGCTGCTCGCTCCTTTCCGCCCATCACGTTCAGAGCCGGCTCTTTCGGCAGGCCGCCGACCGGCCGATACGTCGGATCCGTGCAAGGCACCTGCGGAATGCCATTGAGGTGAACCGCTGAACCGCTGAACCGCTGAACCGCGCGCCGAGCGCATTTCGCCCCGTCCCGCCCCGCCCCGTACCCAGCCGGGGCGGGGCGGGGGGCGCGGTCGATCGGGGCCGTTGTCCACCGGGCGGACTCGGTGGGTCAGCGGCCGTATCGGAGGCACCACTACGACGTCCGGTGTCGGAGCGGGTGTCAGGCCATCCAGAAGAAGACCGCCGTCATCCGCTTGTCCTGCCGCGTGGTGCCCCAGTAGCGGGTCGCTGTGTGGATCAGGTTGGCGGAGTAGAGCAGCAGGCGGTTGGCGCGGTGGGGGATGCGGACGTCCTCGGTGAAGGAGTCCGGCGTGACGAAGCGGGTGCCGAGGGCGTCGACCAGGTTGTTGTGCGGAGGTGCCACCTGGTTGCCACCGAGGGTGCCGCCCGGCAGGCTCTGCCGGTAGAAGCTGGTTCCGCAGTCCTTGGGAACCAGGGGGTTGAGGTAGAGCACGGCGGCGTACCGGCAGAGGTTCCGGGAATCGGTGTGGGGGCGGGGCTCACACTCGCCCTCGCCGACGACCTGGACGCAGTTGTGATGGAAGGTATGGCTGCCCGCGGGGTGTTCGGCCCAGATCTTCCGGGCGCCGGTCGCCCGTTGCACCAGCTTCTCGACATGGGCCAGTTCGCCGGGTTCGAGCGCCGGCCTGGCGCGCAAGCCCGGCCAGCTCTCGGGCTTGTGGGGGTAGCCCTCGGTCCAGTCGCTCCTGGCCAGACAACGCTCCCGCACGACCTCCGGGTCCGGCAGTACGTCGTCCAGCACCCAGTAGTCGCGGCCGCGGGTCGGCTTGCGGTACGGGAGCACAGGCAGCGCCGGGGTGCGTAGAGGCATGCAGGGAACGTAGTTCGCATCTTGTCAAGGGCTCGCCACCCAAGCAGTCAACCTTCAGTCAAGGGTTGCCCATCCCGCAGTTGACGCACGACCGGGACAGGAAGTTCGTCGGCCGGACAGTGGAGAAGGCCGCGCCCGGCATCGGCCGGCGCCCCGTCGTGGACGCCGGCGAACGACGCGTGATGGCCCGCCCGGGGCGGCCTGCCCGGGGCGGCCCGGGCGGCGAAGCTCCTCGCGATCGCCGGTGTCGCGGGTGATCGCGAGGCCGGTCACGCGACCAGGCGCAGCCAGGCCGCCGCGAGTGCGGCGTGACCGGCCGGCGTCGGGTGTACGCCGTCCGCGGCCCAGTACTCCGGCCCGGTCGTCGCGGCGAGCTCGGCGAACATGCCGTCGGCGTCGAGCAGTTGCGCCCCGTACTTGCGGGCGAGCTTGCGCACGACCTGGATCTTCGGGTCCAGGTCGGTGCGCCACTCCTTTCGCTCTTCCTCTCCGATGAGCGCGACACCGGCCCCGGCCTCGACGACGCCGTGGATCGGCAGGAGGAACGGCTCGATGAGGATCAGCTCCGTGCCCGCCTCGGCGAGGGGCGCGAGCAGGCGGTCGTAACCCGCCTCGAACTCCTCCACGGGAATCACGTACCCCTTCGGGTCCAGCGTGTGCCAGCCCATGTCGTTGACCCCGACGAGGAGCGACACCACGTCCGGACGCGCGTCGAGTACGTCTGTCTGCCAGCGGGCTTCGAGGTCCATCACCTTGTGACCGCCAACCCCGGTGTTCAGCCAGGTCACGGGGCGGTCCGGATGCCGGAGTGCCCACTCGCCCGCGACGCGCAGCGGGTAGCCGAAGCCGAGACCGTCTTCGCTCAGCAGCCGTTGGCAGTCGGTGATCGAATCGCCGGTGAACATCACGGTGCTTCCCGGTCGGACAGTGATCGTCATGTGCGCTCCTTGAATTCGAGTGAGGAGAGTGAAGCGGATGAGAACGTTGCTAGTTCGGCGAGGAAAATCGCATCGGCACGACTCCCCTCGCACCCTTTTGGCGCCCGCCGGAACGAAAAGGGAACGGGGTAGCCGCCGAGGGGAACGGGGGAGCTGTTGAGGGGAACGGGGCAGCCGCTTTAGATTTCCGGATCCCCGAACCAATGGCCGGCGGCCCGCTCGAACGCGGCACGATCAGGGGTGCGATCACCTGCCCAGGCGACTACGCCGTCGGGCCGGACAAGCACGGCACCCAATCCGAGGTCGTTTGTCGCCGGACCGGCTGCATACTGCATCCGACTCTCCCAGCCCATCGCCGAACCGCGCAGGCATCGGTCGGTGCTGAAATCGAGCGCGACGCCCCGTCCGTCCCGCATCAGGTCACCGAGGCGAGTGCCGTTTTCGAGGCGAAGGTCCGGGGCGTTGCGACCGACCAGTGGATGCTCGCTGCCGAGGTCGTAACGGATCGACGCTCCCGACACCTTCTCGAACACATAGGTCGTTCCGTCACGGGTCCCGATCAGGTCGCGAAGCACCCCTTGTACCGCCTGGCCATGCGGGTCCGGCCGCATGGCCGCCACCTGGGCGCGCGACCAGTCGAGCACCCCCGCCCCGATCGGATGACGCTCGCGGGTGTAGGTGTCGAGCAGCCCGTCCGGCGCGTACCCGTGCACGGTTGCCGCGAGCTTCCAGCCCAGGTTCATGGCGTCGCCGATGCCGGTGTTGAGTCCCTGCCCGCCAAGGGGCGAGTGGATATGAGCGGCGTCGCCCGCGAGCAGGACTCGGCCCCGCCGGTAGCTCGTCGTCTGCATCGCCCGATCGGTGAAGCTGGAGGCGAGATGGACGTCGTCCAGGGTCACGTCGGTGCCGGATACACGGCGCAGAACCGCCTGGAGATGGTCGCGAGTCGGCTGCTGCGAGCGATCGAACGCGCCGCCGTCGAAGTCCATCATGCCGACGTGCCCTTCCGAGAGCCGGAGGTACATGCCCGTCGGCGTCAGGTTGATTCCAGAGCGCAGTTTCTCGGAATCGGCGACGGTGGCGTGCAGGGTGTAGCCGGTGAACTGTGGCTCGGTGCCGACGAATTCGAAGCCCGCGAGCCCACGCACCGCGCTGCGTCCGCCATCGCAGCCGACGACCCAGCGCGCCGCGTACTCGTGCTCGCCGGCTTGCGCGACCGCGCTCTCATCGTTCTGGGCGATGGCCGAGACCGTGACGCCGTGCCTGATGTCCACGCCGAGCAGGGATGCCTGCTCGGACAGCAGGGTCTCGACCGCTTCGAGGTAGGTCAGCATGCCGTCCATCGCCGGGCTGGGAAGCCGGTACGGCAGGGCGGCGACGTCGACCAGGGCCGGATCGAGCACCATGCCGGCGAAATGGCCCACGCCACGAGGGGGTAACGGCTCGTGCGCGTCGGAGGCCGGGCCCGGATCGTCGTGGACGCCCGATGCCGTCAGCAGCTGGGGCAGCATCCCGCGGCGGTAGAACGTCTCGACCGACGCGGCGGACAGCCCCCGCATCCCCAGCGGCTTCGCCTTGAACGGGGAGTGGGAATCCGGCTCCCGCTCCAGCACCAGGACAGAGCAGCCCGCGAGGCCAAGCTCGCAGGCAAGGAACAGACCAACCGGGCCGGCGCCCACGATCACTACGTCATGCATGAGAGATCCCCTTCCTCACCCCACGGCCGGATGGACACCCGGCCGGACCTCTCGAACGGTGCCGGACCCCACCGACATCGGACCGACAGTCCCCGATATGCCGCCGACACCGGGCTGACAGCCCCGATATGCCGCCGACATCGGGCTGACAGCCCGGGATATGCCGCCGACACCACGGCCACGCCGCCCGATCACCCCCGGTCGAAGTGCCGATCAGCCAGGAGGAGGCTTGACCCCAGCCGTGCCGCGACCGTGACGTCCCTTACGCCCGTCGCCCGCCGTCCACCGGCAGCGCGATCCCGGTGACGTACGAGGCGACGCGTCCGAGCAGAGCCAGACCGTGGCCGCGGCCGCCTCCTCCGGCGTGGCCATCCGGCCCAGCGGGGTCATCGCCTCCTGCATGGCGATCAGGTCGGTGCCGGCCGCCACCCGCTCGAACCCGGGCGTGCGGGTCGGGCCGGGGCAGACCGCGTCGACGCGAACACCACGGGGCGCGTAGTCCACCGCGGCGACCTTGGTCAGGCCGACCACACCGGGGCGAGAGGCCGCCCTTCGCGATCGAGGCCACGGCTTCGGCGGTGGTCTCCAAACAGTGGCCCGCCCGCGGAGAATGCGTCCGGCGACGCCTACGGCGGGTGGAGGCTTCCATCGCATCAGGCCCGTCTCGGGCCTCCTACGCACCGAGCCCCGAGAAAGGGCAACCACGCATAGCCGAAGTTCCCTTCACGCCGTCAACGCCTGCGCGAACCGCTCTGGGCGGGGACGATGGGGTGCCTGGGCTCGTTGTCGATCATGCCCATGGTGTTCGCGTAGTCGATGTAGTTGTCCACTATGTCCAGCTGACCGCGAACGTACAGCCAGTCTGGATTTCTGGGGTCCTTGGCCAATTCCGCAGTTATCCAGTCTTCCAGCAAGCCGGCACCACGGACTGTTGCTGCGCAGTGGATGAATGTCGAGATGTATTTTCCGGGGCCGTGCGTGTCCCACGTATACCCTTCACCTGCGGGCCTGACATCCACTTCAACGCCGAGCCGTAGAGGAGTGATATCTACAGACATGCGGGATAGGTGTTCGTAGATATTGCTCACGCAATCCAGGGCCTTTTTGATCGAGTTGTCAAAACTCTTCATCTGGCCGTTGGCGCTGGAAGTCAGAATAGTGAGATTCGCCGACCGTCGACCGTCCCCGCCGAAGGAAGCGTTGACCAGATGTCCGGCAATGAAGGTCTCGTTCGTATACATCGCGCGGGCGTCGACGATGGCCGGAGGCAGCTGGGAGTTGGCATCGCTGCGCTGATCCAGGAATCCGCGCGGGCCCAGAATCACGTGTCCTCTCGTACCCCCGCCGCGCCCGAACGTCGTGCCGTACGTGGGCAACTGGAGGTAATGCACATGTGGGCAGCGCTCTGCAAGGCGAGCATCCGCTGAACAGCCGTGCCGGCGGAAGCGGAAGCCGGTCTCGGCCGCTCAGGCCCGCGCACCCTGCCGGACTTGGGGTTCTCGTCGCGGGTCAGGCCCATCTGCGTTCCTCCGGAGTCCAAGAGCGAACCATCCTTCGCCACTCTTACAGCCTCAACGGACGCGCCCCAGAGGCGCAGGAGCAGAGACGCGGAACAAACGGGCAGGAACCCGGATGCTCCCTGTTCCCACGAAGCACGCACCGCCGACTCGTCGTTCGGCCCTTGGGCGGAGCAAGATCCCCGGTCGTTCCTCGGTCGGCACGCTCTCCCCGTTGCCTCCGCGCGTCACTGGTGACCCCTGCACCTGCCGCGGTGTCCGCTGCCACGACTGCGGCGATCGCGATGCAGCAGACCGGGCGGACCTGACAACCAAGGCCGGCCCTCGTGCAGGAGAATGCGGCAACGGACGGATCGAACGAAGCTCAAGCAACCGTCGGCAAGCTCTGGGAAGAGCACCTGGCCGCGGAGTTTCCCGCGGCATTGCGCGGTGCGGAGCCGGCGGGCATCGACACGGTGATGCTCGATGCAGACATCGCCGGATGCGTGTTGACCTGGCAAAACACAGGCGGCTACCTCGATGCGGATCGTCAACGGATCCTGCTCAGCCGCCTCGGCGACCTCGATCGGGTTCTGCCGCTACTGGTCGAGACTCATGAGATCCATTACTGCCGACGACTCCGCCGCCTGGCTGTCCTCATATCCGAACACGGCCCAGTGCTCAGCAATTGATTCGACGTCTTACGCAAGGCTGCTGAGAGGCGCTTAGCGGCCCTCACGGAATGCGTCGTTTGTGGCGTGGCTGGTTCCTTCGCGGTCCGATGCCGAGGTGCCTTGGACATCGTAGAGTCGGCTGCATGCGGCGAAGAACAGGAGTGGCGATAGCGGGGGCTGTAGCCCTGGCCTGGGGCGAATGGTTGAACTGGCGTTGGTCTCGAGCTCTCGTGGGGAGCCG
Organism: Streptomyces sp. NPDC015125; assembly: GCF_043080045.1. Lineage (NCBI taxonomy): Bacteria > Bacillati > Actinomycetota > Actinomycetes > Kitasatosporales > Streptomycetaceae > Streptomyces > Streptomyces sp. NPDC015125. Next base: position 129,960 of record NZ_JBIBVF010000012.1, on the reverse strand, counting down.
TGGGGGTGCTGCCGAGGCGGTGGTCGTGTTGGGTTACCGGAATCCCCAAGCGACGGCGAACGTCATCAACCGATGGCGAGTCCGTACGGGGATTCGCTCCATCGCCGCCGACGGTGCACATGGCACTCGCGTGATCTTCAGCGGCGGTGCGACCGGCAGCGGCGCTGCGGAGGCGCAGTTGATGGCTGACTACGCGAAGTCGGTGCTTGAGTTCGACGGCACAGTGCTCCTCGAAGACCAAAGCGCGACGACATGGGAGAACATCACGAACGTGATCCCCTTGCTTGAGGACGTCGACCGCATCAAGATCGCCTCCCAGCCGGCTCACGCGCTCAAGGCCCGCGCGTACTTGCGGCGGCAGCGCCCTGATCTTGCCGAGCGGCTGGTGCGCGCGGATGACTACCGCCCTGGCGAGTGGATGGTCGTCAAACCGCTGCTGGCTCTGTACGGGCTTTGGACGCTCCGCGGTCTCCATGCCGACGAACGGAAGATCTCGCCGTAGACAGCCGCTGTCATATGGCGTCACGCATGGGGTTCTTGAGCCGACGCCAGCAGCTGATGCCGCTTCCCGGAGTGAGGAAGGCTTGGTGGATATCGTCGCGGATCTCTCAGCGGATCCGCAGGCGGCGGAACCGGTGCAGAGGGGTGAACGCGCGCTCCACGACCCGGCGTGGGGCGCTCGGCCCGGAGCCGTGCTCGGTACTGCGACGGGCCATCAGCGGTTTCACGCCGAGAGCCCAGACCGGACGGCGGTACCTGTCGTGGCCGTGGTCGTGGCCGCGGTCGGCCGGCAGCACGTCCGGGCGGCGTCGGGGCCGGCCGCGCCCGCCCTGCACTCCCGGATCATCGGTCCGGAGTGTTCCCACCACCTCGAAGATCATTTCGTGAGGAGTTCTCAGCCGGGAACGGCCCTGGGGTAAGAGCCGGCGTCCGGGGTGATGGTGGATGAACGTGAACTCGGCGTGATCAAAGGGGAGTTGGAGCGAGAGGCCGTTCGTCATCAGCCCGCCGCTACTTCACTGTCGCGACGCAGTCCGACCTCGGGTAGCCGCTCGTGGCGACGCGGAGAGCCGCCGCGAACTTGTGGGCCGTCTCCATGCCGGCCGGTCTGCGTACCGCTCCGTGCCGGAGGCCCCGCCATGCCGCTGCAGAGCCGGGGAACGCCTGGCGGGCGGGCGGCCGGTTCCACCGCGCTCGCCCTGACCTCCGGGCCGCCGCCGTTCCGTACTCGTCGGGTTCCCGCGGCCGAGGCGGCCGGGCGGCATGACGAGGGTCATGTCCTGGACCGCATGTACCCGGGCTCCGCGTATGCCCGGGCTCCGCATGTACCCGGGCTCTGCGTATGTCCGGCTTCCGCGTATGTCCGGGTTTGACGGCTGCTTTGATCGACGAGCGGATTGTGTCCGGGTGATGGTCATTTACTACGCACATCCAAGACGTGTGCTATGAAACACCTGGCATTGCATGGCGTGAGGGCGAAGTGATGGCTTCATTCGAAGGTTGGCTTGTGGGTCGTGCGGCTGAGTTGGCGGAGCTGTCCAGGCTGGTGGAGTCCACGCTCGCGGGCGAGGGGCGGGCCGCGTTCGTCGTGGGGGAGGCCGGTCTCGGCAAGACCACGGTGCTTGAGCAGGCCGCGGCGGCCGCGGAGCGTAGGGGCCTGCGGGTGCTGCAGGGGAGTGCCCAGGAGCTGGAACAGGCATGTCCGTTCGCCTTCATTTCAAGCTGTTTGAGGCTGGAGGAGTCTCCCTCGGATGCCCGGCGGGCCCGGGTCGCCGAGGTGCTGCGTGGCGATGCCCGCTACGGTCTGCCGGGCGCCAAGAGCGAGACCGCCGGGGCGTATGCCGCGACGACCGAGGCAATGATCGGGCTGGTCGAGGACCTGTGCGCACAGGGGCCGCTGGCGCTGTTCCTCGACGACCTCCAGTGGGCGGACTCGGCAAGCGTGGCCGTGCTGCACAAACTGGTGTGTTCGGTGCATCAATTGCCGCTTCTGGTGGTGGGTGCTCACCGGCCCGTGTCCGGAGCCGGGGACGTCGACCGCCTGTCACGGAGCCCGATCGCCGGGAGTCGCACCCGGCTGGAGCTGGCGCCCCTCGATTCGGAGGCCGTGGCGGCCCTGCTGGCAGAGCTGTGCGGCCGGTCGGCCGGTCCGCGACTGCGCCGCATGGCCGAGGGAGCCGCCGGCAACCCGCTGTACCTCACCGAGTTGATCGCCGCGCTGAGGCGCGAGCACGCCATCGAGACCGGTGAGGCCACGGCGGACATCGCCGACGGCTGCTCGCTTCCGCCGCTGACCGCGCTGGTGACGCACCGGCTCCGCTATCTGCGTGACGACGTGCTGCAGGTGCTGCGCGTCGCCTCCGTACTGGGCGCCGGTTGCACCACCGCCGAACTCGCAGCGGTGGTGGACCTTCCGCTACGCGACCTGCTGGCCGTCATGGCGGAGGCCGAGGCATCCGGGGTGCTGAGGGACACCGGCCAACACCTGCGCTTCCGGCATGAACTCATCCGGCACGCCTTGTACGACGCCGTGCCGGGGTCGGTCCGGGCCATGCTGCACATGAGAGCAGCGCAGTGTCTGGCCGAGGCCGGGGCCGCTCCCGAACGCGTGGCCGAGCACCTCCTCAACGGACTGCCGAGCCCGGACTTCCTGATCACGTGGCTGGAAGGATCCGCGGCACGGCTCACCACGCGGGCACCCGCCATGGCTCTGCGGCTGCTCACCACGGCGCTGGAACTCGGCGACCCCACGGATGCCGGGTACGCCAACCTCCGTCTGCACCACGCCCTTGCGCAGCTTTCCTGCGGTCTCCTCGCCGAGGCGGAGGAAAGCGCCCGCTGTGCCCTGGCCAAGGCGCCTGACCCCGGGTGGGAATGCCTGGTGCGCTGGATCGTCATCCAGGCCGCGTTCGCCCGTGGCCGGCCTGACCTGGCGCTGGCGGAGGCGCGGGCCGGATACCGGAGCCCGGGCGTACCGGCGGTCGAGGCAGTCCGGCTCCAGGCGTTCGGCGCGGTGTGCCTCTTCGCGCTGGGCGACCTCACCGAAGCCGGCGCGGTCGCCTCACGTGCCCGGCGCGCCGCCGACCAGGCCGGCGACAGCCACGCCCTGGCCGGCGCCCTGCACGTACTGGCAGCCAAGCGATTCCTCGAAACGCCTGACGCCGAAGCGGTGGAACTTGCGCGGCAGGCGTCCCGCCTCACGCCCGACACGATGCACCCGGCGCAGTGGATGGGGCTGCAACTCGCCCTGGTGAACTACTACGTCGATCTCGATCTCGGGGACGATGCCCAGCGGACCCTCGCCGCCATGCGCATCCCGGCGGAGCACACCGGGGGGATGTTTCTGCCCTGGTACCACCTGTCCTGCGCGCTCCTCGCGTTCCACACGGGGCGCTGGGACGATGCGCTGGCGGAGATCGCATCAGGCTTCGACTGCGGAGGCCAGGGCGCGCTGAGCCGGGCGCTGCGGGCGGTGGCGGCACTGATCGCCGTGCACAGAGGCAGGCACCCCCTCGCCGAAGAGCAGCTGACCGCTCTGCTGCCTGAGGTCGACCACTCGACGGTCGCTGCCTTCTACGAGTATCTGCCGTTGTGTGCCGGAGTCCTTCTGGACGAAGCGCAGGGTGATGCCCAGCGCGCCTACTCCCGACTCGCCGAGGCGTTCGACAGCGGCGTCGGCCATCTGCCGGGCCAGCTGATCCTCAGCTTTCTGACACCTGATCTGGTCCGCCTCGCCCTGGCCCAGGGGGACCGTGCGAACGCACAGCGATACGCCGCCGCCGCGCAACGCCGCGCCGACCACAGCGGCGGCCTCTACCACCTCGGTGACGCCTACCGCTGTGAAGGTCTGCTGAGCGGGGACCCCGATCTGCTCATGGAAGCGGTCCGCTGCTACCGCAACGCTCCGCGGCCACTCAATGCGGCACACGCCCTTACCGATGCGGCGGAAATGCTGGCCGGTAGAGGGCGGCTGGACGACGCCCGCGTCCTGCTCGATCAGGCGCTGGACACGTTCACGCAGCTGGGCGCCGTCTGGGACGTGGCCCAGGCGACGTCCCGGCTGCGTGCGGTCGCCGTTCGCCGGGGCTCACGCAGGACCCGAACCGGCTTTCGCGACGGCTGGGAAGCACTCACCCACACCGAACGCCTGGTGGCGGAGCACGTGGCCGAAGGGTGTTCCAATCCGGAGATCGCGGCTCGGTTGTCCATCGCCCGAAGCACCGTCAGCACCCATGTGTCCAGCATCCTGAGAAAGCTGGCGATGACCTCACGGGTCGAAATCGCCGCGGAGGTGACCCGCCGGCAGAAGTCCGGGCGGTCACCTTCGCAGGGCTGACCCCCACGGCGCTCGACGCGTCGTTCCCCGGCTCGTTTGGCGGGGGCCGGGGAACGCTCCGTTCGCGGAGGCCGGGGAACGGTCCGACGGCGTGCCGTCAGATCACGCGGCGGAGTGCACTCGGATCACCAGCGGAGTGCACCGCACCGGTCACCGGTTGTTGACGCACTCCGGAGCGGGGCTGTCGCTCGTGCACAGCACCAGGTTGCTGCTGAGACTGTCGGTGCCGTCCTTGGCGGGGACGGTGGCGGTGCCGTCGCCGGACCAGGTGTCCCCGAGATCATTGGTGAACGTCCACTTACCCGTCACCGTCTTCATCAGCTGGCCTCGCATCGCCCAGCTGTAGTTGCCCGGCTTCACGGCTATCTTGTTGGCGTCGCTCACGGTGTCGGTCTGGGTCCAGGAGTGCTCGTAGCGTGCGGTGAGCGCCGTACTGACCTTGGCCGTGACGAATTCGACGTTGACCCCGACCTCGCTGGTGACGGTGAGGGAGGTGCCCACCGTATTGGTCTGGGACGTGGTCTGCGTCCAGGTGATGGTCCGTTCCCCGGGGTCGGTGCTGTTGTTCCACACGTTGGAGCTGACCCGCTTCAGGTTCCCCACGGAAGCCACGCTGTCGCCGGTGACCGCGTAATCGCACGACTTGACGGTGCCGGCACCGTTGCTGCACTGCTTCAGGGCGTACACGGTGGCCAGGTCCGAGAGGGTGGGGCCGGTGTACTCCGGGCCGGGGGTCGGGCCGATGGTCCACTCCTGATTGCCGGCACCGTTGCAGTCGTGGATACCCACGGTTGTGCCGTCGTTACTGCTTCCCCCGAACACATCCATGCACTTGTCGGTGTTGACGTTCCGGATCAGGTAGTAGCCGTCACCACCGTTCGAGGGCTGCAGATACCAATTCTGCTTGCTGTTTTTCTGGTCGCAGTACTTCGGCTCGACGAGGTGGCCGTTGTCGGTGTTGAAGTCGACGCACTTCTGCGTCTTGTCGTTGCGGATCAGGAAACTCCCGTCCCTGTTGGGGAGGATGCTCCAATTCGCCATCGGCGACTTGTTGATAACCATTTCGGTCCCGTAGTCCGGCGAGTCCTTCGCCAGATCCAGTGACGGCGCAAGACCGTCGCTCTGGGGCAGGCGCGGCGACAGGGACAGGCCGGTCATGGCGGGGGTGTCCGCGTGAGCCGTTCCGGTCGTGAGCGGAGAGACTGACGTGGCGAGGGTGGCGAAGGCGACCGCGGCAAATGCGGCCATCGTCCGCCGCACTGGCCTGTAGGGGGTCGGCTCGGTGATCATGGTTATTCGGTTCTCCTTGGGCATTTCTTGCCTGTGGGACCGGCTTGGTAACCGGCCCTCTTGCCGTGGCAACGCCGCCCGGACAGGGGAGGAAGCGCCCCATCCCTGGCTGTGGCCCCTGCTGCGGCGGTGCCAACGTACGGAGGCCCGCGCGGCGTTACATCCGTCAACTGGAGGAGGACTTACGACTTGCGGCAGAGGGCACTCGCGGCGGCGCTGCCCTCTCTGCTCGGCAGGGCCACGAACCGGCGCCGCGCCGACGTCTGTGCTGCTCGGAGAGGTTGGCGCGCGGCCGGCTGGGGTGCGGCCGGGTACTTGCGCGTCAACGGCCGCGCCTACCCCACCGACGAACGCGACGTGCCGGCGCGGATGCAGGCCGAGGCGAGCGAGCCGGAGCCGGCGATCGTCGTCGGGGTCGAGGAGGCCTACCGGCCGCCCTGCGCGAACCCGCGCGCACCAGCAAGGCCGCGGTGTGCTCGGCGAACACGTCGCCCGCGGGGTGCTGGCTGCCGCGTCCGCCGCCGTGGACGACTTCCGCCGCCGCGGTCGGCTGCGTAGCCACGTCCGCGCCGCCTTCGACGACCACTACATCAACATGACCAGCACCGCGCCGTTCTTCCGCGCCCTCCGCACACCAGGGTGGCTGACCGAGTCCGACCGGGGCAGCGCGATCAAAACTTCCTGGGCTCGCTGCCGTTGCGTTCGGCGACGGCGTTGGCGAGGCTGCTTCGGACCGTTCCCGTCAAGGGATGGTCCTTGCCCAGCACCCGCAGGCAGTCGGTAAGGGTTTGCTCGAACAGCGGGACGGCCCGTTCCAGGTACCCCGCCAACCCGTACGAACCTGCAAGGTTGTTGCGGGAAGCCAGGGTGTGGGGGTGGTCTTCGCCCAGTACCCGCAGCCGATCGGCCAGGGTCTGTTCGTGCAGCGGGATGGCGCGTTCAGGGTCTCCCGCCGATTCGTAGGCCAAGGCGAGGTTGTTGCGGGAGGTCAGGGTGTGGGGATGGTTCTCGCCCAGTACCCGCAGGGAGTCGGCGAGGTTCTGTTCGAACAGCGGGATGGCGCGTTCCAGGTCCCCCACCGATTCGTAGGCGTAGGCGAGGTTGTTGCAAGAGATGAGGGTGTCGGGGTGGTCCTTGCCCAGCACCCGCAGCCGATCGGCCAAGTTCTGCTCGTACAGTGGGATGGCGCGTTCCGGGTCTCCCGCCGATTCGAAGGCCAAGGCGAGGTTGTTGCGGGAGGTCAGGGTGTCGGGGTGGTCCTTGCCCAGTACCCGCAGCCGATCGGCCAAGTTCTGCTCGTGCAGCGGGATGGCCCGGCCCGGGTCCCCCGCCGCCTCAAAGGCACCCGCGAGGTTGTTGCGGGAGCTCAGGGTGTCGGGGTGGTCCTCACCCAGCACCCGCAGGGAGTCGGTGAGGTTCTGTTCGTGCAGTGGGATGGCGCGTTCCAGGTCTCCCGCCGATTCGTAGGCACCCGCGAGGTTGTTGCGGGAGGTCAGGGTGTCGGGGTGGTCTTCGCCCAGCACCCGCAGTCGATCGGCGAGGTTCTGCTCGTGCAGCGGGATGGCGCGTTCCAGGTCCCCCGCCGCGTCGTAGGCGTAGGCGAGGTTGTTGCGGGAGGTCAGGGTGTCGGGGTGGCCCTCGCCCAGTACCCGCAGTCGATCGGCCAGGGCACGTCGCAAGTGGCTGGTCGCGCGGATGAGCTGGCCCTGGTTGTCGAGGAAGCCCGCGGTTTCGGTGAGGACGTGAGCCGTGGTCTCGGTGTCGGTGTCCTCGGTCGTGTGGTTGGCGAGGGCGTCGACATGGGGGAGCAGGGTGCGCCAGGCGGGCCAGGTCGCGGGATCGTCCCAGGTGGCGGGCAGGGCCGTGCTCAGGTTGTCGGTGGCCTGTGCGCGGGCTTGTTGGATGTGGTGGGGCGTGCGGTGGGGGTCGTCGGGGTCGGGGGTGCGGGTGAGGGCCTGGACGAGCCGGTGGACGGCCAGCGTTCCGGTGCCGGGATCGGGGGTGATCATGCTGTAGGCGGTCAGGAGACCGATCGCCGCGTTCAGCGCGGGCGGGTCGGCAGGGCCGTCGGCCAGGAGGGTGGGGATGTTGTCGGGGGCGTACCAGGCCAGAGTGCGTAGCAGGTCCGCGGCCGGGGGCTGGAGGGCGGTGATCCGGTCCAGGGTGATGTTCCAGATCCGGGCGATGACGCGTTCGGCTGGGGTGGTGACCGCGCCGTGGCGGTACATCTCCGCCGGGTACTGGGCAAGTAGCTGCAGGTAGGCGCGGGGGGTGGTGAGCGGGCTCTGTGCCAGGTAGGCGGCGACCTGTTCGACGGCCAGGGGGAGGTGGCCGAGTTCGGCGCACAGTTCGGCGGCGCCGTCCAGGTCCCGGGGGCCGGCGGTGGTGGCGATGCGGGTGAGCAGGTTCAGGGATTCGCTCTCGTCCAGGACGTCCAGGCGCAGCACGGTGGGGATGCCGTGCCAGGCGGTGGCGAGGCGGCTGGTGATGAGGAAGCGTCCCTGCGCGTGGGCTCGGGCGAGGAGCGGGGCGATGTCGGCGGGGTCGTTGACGTTGTCCAGGATCAGCAGCCAGCCGGTGTGGGTGGCCAGCCATTGCAGGGCACGCTCGGCCAGCGCCTCCGGCGGGAGTGCGTCGGTCAGGGTCGGTTCCAGGGCGCCGGCCAGCGCGACCAGGCCCTCATGGACGCTGCTGGAGCTGTCGGCGGTGATCCATCGGATCGGGGCGCAGCCGTGGGTGCGGGTGGCGGCCCAGTGTGCGGCCAGGGTGCTCTTGCCGATTCCGCCCAGTCCGTGCACCGCCTGCACCACCACGCCGCCCGGGGCGGCCAGCACCCCGTCCAGCCGGTCCAGCTCGGCGGTGCGTCCGACGAACAGCCCTGGCCGGACCGGGAGGTTGTCCAGTCCGGCAGGGGCCGTCACCTCGGCGGGTGGGCGAAGTGCCTCGCGCGGCAGGGACACCGCCCTGGCGCCGTCCCCGGTCAGGATGGGAGCGTGGTTGTCGCCCCCGACGGCGACGGCTCGATCGCCGTTCGCCTCCACCCGTGTGACGGGCTCGGTGGGCGATGGTTCCGGTTCTCCGCGACGCCGGAAGGGCCCTCTCACGGGCGCGGGCCGTCGGGCTGGTTGCCGGTGGAGAGTGGTCCCGAGTTGTTCCCGCCGATGGCGATCGAGCGGTTCCCGGACGCGGTCACCGCGTCCGCCGGCGGTGCTGCGGGATGCTGCGGTGTGGCGGGCGCCACGGCCGGGGACTGGGCAGGCACCTGGGTGTCGCCGGTGGAGACAGGGCCTTGGTTGCTTCCGCCGATGGCGACGGCGCGTTCTGCCGTGGCCTGGACCGAGGAGGCGGACCGCCTGGTCGATCCCTCGGTCCGGGTGGCGTAGCCGTGACCCCACACGGCCGCCAACGACGCCAGCACCGTGCCCAGGGCGGAGGCCAGTGCCCAGCGGATCGCGGGATCCTTCAGTAGGGAAGGGAGCACCACTGCCGCGCACAGCCACACCGGGACGGCGAAGGCCACGACCGTCGCCAGCCCCGCCACCGCCCACCTGAGGTTCCGTCTCATGCCGCCCCCCACCACTTCGACAGTCCGTGTCCCCACCACGATGGCAGCAACGCCCCGGCCCTGGACCGCCTTTGCACACAGAGACCGAACAAAGCAGAGCGTAGGTTCGCTCGCGGCGGCGGGCCCGCAGCGGCCGGTAGCCGGCCGGGTCGAGCTTGGCCGGCTCGGAGTGGACCCTCGACGTCGATCGTGCCGCGGTAGTTGACGTTCTCACTGTGCGCCGGGGAGATGTGTGCCGGCTTCCAGGTACCGGCGACGCGCTGGTGGGCCCGGCAGAGCAGCTCCACCGCCGCGCGGGCCTCGCGCAGCGACAGCAGGGGGAGACGCTGCTCGTGGCAGTCGACCACGCTGTCCACCAGCGCCAGGAGCCTTGTCATCGATGTCATCGATGTCACTCATGACCGGCACGACTGCGGTCCACGAGAACGCCTCCGACGCGCGGCACCGCCTCTCACAGGCCGTCTCACGGGGCCATCCCCGCGGGTGCGGGGAGCAGAGCACCTTTCGCCCGACGCGTACGTATTCCGGGGGGCCATCCCCGCAGGTGCGGGGAGCGGCCTTCGTGACCTGCATCGTTACACGCGCACGACGCGGTGTTGAAGCGCTTTCGCCGCCTCCGGGATGCGCGGCATTCACCGTGCTGCTCCACGCGAGCAAGGCGGGGCTGCTCATCGATGACGAGCGTGTTCCACAGCCAGCCCCTCCCCTGGGGTGTGTCAGCGGCTGCCGAGACTGACACGTCGCGTGCGTGCCCCGAACGGGTCGGCGATACTGCCGTGTTCCACGGTTGTCCGTCCCCATGTCTACGCTGCGAGCCAAACCAGTGATCAAGGAGGCAGGGCGTGCAGATGAAGCGTCACCAGGTGGGCGGGGCAGCGGTCTCGGCAGTACGCGACGGCTTCTCGAACCGGATCGGAGGGCAGGTCCGGTCCATGTCGAAGGCCGGCCCGATAGCCACGTACGAATGGCGGTCGCTCGCAGAGGAGTTCCTTGACTATCTGGGCGCCCTGTCCGTCGAGAGGCCTGACCTCGATACCCCAGAGGCGAAGGCAGTACTCAAGGACGCCACCGAAGCCGCGGCCGGCGCCGTCGCGTACGCGGCGTATCACCCGCACGTCTCCTTCCAGGTCATGCTCGACTACGTGAACTTCGGGATGAGCTACGATCCCGGCGGCGAGGAGAACCCACGGGATCAGGTCACCCCGCAGGAATGGATCGACGCGTTCTGCCTCGCGATCCTGTCCGACAAAGCCACGTGGCATGGCGAGGCCTTCCACTTCGCCCGGGAGAAGTTCAGCAAGGACACGTCGGGAAACGCTTCCGTCGAGCTGGTCACCGGCTTCATGGCCCAGGTCATCGGGGACATCGGTGACGACGAGGCGGAGTACCCGCCGAGCGCGGAGGCCAAGCTCGGCGCGATCGACGCCGCGCTGGCCCGGATCCGGGTCCGAGCGGAGAAGACCGGCGAGAGCCTGCTCGGCCGGTCGCACACCGTGGCACTGAAGACCCTGCGTGCTCTGGCCGCAGGGGATCGGGAGGCGTTCAACACCGGCCTGACCGACCTGCTTCTCCCCCTCAGCGAACAGCGCGGCCCAGGTGCCGGGCCGCGCAGCCTCCTCCCGCTCCTGCCGATCGCCCTGGCCGCGCTCGCGTACCGGGGCCCGGGCTGGGCTCCGGCAGTCGAGACCGACTACCTCCCGCGCGCCCTGGTCACCGGGTTCGAGGCCCCCGGCCCGCGCGTCGGCAGCCTGGGTCGCAACCGTCGTGCAGACGCGGTCGCTGCCCTGGCCGAAGGCCCCGTGGTCATCGACCGACGGATTCCACCCCAGCCCCTGCATCCGGAGAGCGAGGCCCTGTTCGAGAAGTACACCCGGGAGGCATTCACCGAGGTGGACGGTAAGCGCCCCGCCGTATGGCAGCTCGCCGGCGCCCTGCAAAACCAGGAGATCCTCTTCAAAACACGTGCCTCACACTCCGCCGATGTCACGGACGTCCAGCTGGCGAACCTGCGCCTGGCCTCCCAACTGGGGGCGGCCCTGTTCCGCATAGCCCTCGCCGAGCCCCGTACGGAGGCCGAGGTGATCATCGACGGGAGTACGGTCGTCTACCCGGCTACCCGAGGCGAGCACATGAGCCCCGGCCACTGGCAGACCGCCACGAACTTCGCGCTGATCACCGGCGTACCCGAGGACCTCGCCCCGCAGGTGCTCACCGGTCCGATCTACGCCCACAAGGACGGCTCGGCGTTCGCCTCGTACCGCCAGGCCCTCCACGACTACCTGAGGGGTGAGGATCCTCTCCCGGCGACGGAGCGTGCCCTGCACGAGGTAGAGCGAGCCAAGGACTGGGGCTTCTCCCCGCCGCCCGTCGTTCTTTTCTCCCAGTTCGTCGAGGGCGATGAGGAGAGCTTCAACCTGGCCCTTGCCGACGCCCTCGAAGCCCACCGTGATCACTACCAGGTCGCCGACCGCGCGGACGACTGCGACGCAGCGATCAACGTCGACATCCTGGCGCTGACCTGCCACGCCCGCCGCAGGGGCTGGACGATCCGGGTCGATTCCCCCTACTTGCCACAGCGGTTGCTCCAGGCGGCCGAACCCTTCTAGTTGGCGGGAGCAGGTTAGTTTCGTCGCATGGGCATGGACATCACGGTCTTGGTCGTCGACTGGGGGCACCTCATGGAGGTCGCACCGGACGAGCGACTCAAGGTGCTGCAGGAATCGGCCTACGCCGACGACGAGGACGATGAGGTCGACAAGGGTTGGGTATGGTCTGCCGGGCCGGACAGGTCCTGGCTGGGCCGCTACGAGTTCGGCGGCACCCTCGGCTCGTACAAACCGCATTTCTGGGCCGCACAGGCGTGGGAAGACGTCCGGGGTTCCGCTGGGATCGCGCTGCGGACGGCGCTGGACGACTTCCTGAGTGCTCTGATCTGGTCGGGTCCTGAGGCCGATGACGCTGAGCACGTGGACGCCGGTCTCTTCCCTTCCCAGGACGGGCTGTGGCGGCCGGGGCCGCTCATCGCCCGCGGGCCTACGACCGTGGCCCGTCTGGACCGTTGCTGGCAAGAGGCTGCCCGCGCCTTGCCGCAGCTGCGTGAACCTTACGCACGCAGCGCGGAACGCCCAGGCCGATGGATCGCGGACTTCGACGAGTTCAACGAGCTGCTGTCCGGCTGGGCCGAAGCTGTCGGCGAAGCCCAACGACGCCAATGGGGACTGATAGGTCTCCCCATCTGAGTTGAGCGAGGCCTCAAGGCCGCGGTGATGCCGACGGCGCCGACCGGGCAGGGCAGCCGTCAGCCACGCCCGACGAAGAGCACCGACGCCCGGCGTCATCCGTCGCTGAAGGGGGAGTGCCCCGGGGCGCCATGTCGGTCCGCACCCGTACGAAGCGGACGGGGTGGCGCCATCGGCCGTTGTCCACGGCGGTGTCGGCGCTGACTTCGGTGGACGGGCTCGGCGGCCAGGTCGGCGGCCAGGTCGACGGCCAGCTTCTCGCACGATCCCCAGGCCGCTGAGAACGAGTGCCCGTGCCAGGGGTGGTCTGCCGCCGCGGACGCCGGCTGTCCGGAGAGCTGCCGGTCGGCCTGCGCCCACTCTTGCGGCCGGCGTTCCGCCGCGCCCCGGTCCAGCGTCATCGGGCACAGCGTCCACGGCGGGCCCGGCCTCCCCTCGGCGAAGAGGCGCTCCAGCGGTTCGCGGGCGCCTCAGGTACGGCTGCGGCAGCTGCTCGGGCCCGCCGGGGGGGCGCGGCCCCCAGCTCGCGCCGGCGCCGCGCGGCGGGGCCCGGACGGGTGCGGCGAGGGCGAGTGGCACGGGGAACTCCACCCGTCAAGGGTGACCCGGCACCGTGAATCAATTGGGGAGCCGCAATGCTCAAGCGCGCACGCTGCCAGTCGTCGAGGAAGCATGGAGAAGCGGGGACGGCATGCTGCGGCTGATCGTCTTCATGGGAGCGGCCACCTGCGCCGCACTCACCCTCGGTGGTGGCGCCTGGCTCGCGGGTCTGCTGTAGCGGTGCTGAGGGGCGAGCCAGATTTTTCGGAGTTCGGCGGTATGAGGATGTCGAGAACGCGCCACCGGCTCCGTCCCAGGGATATCAGCGGTCACCACCGGCCGCACGAGGAAGAAGGAGAAACCAGCATGGGGATTCAGCGGATGGACAACGTCGGCATCGTCGTCGAGGACTTGGATGCCGCCATCGCGTTCTTCGTGGAACTCGGTATGGAGCTGGAGGGCAGGGCGGAGGTCGAGGGCCTCGTCGCCGACCAGTGCACCGGACTCGACGGCGTCCGCTGTGAGATCGCGATGGTCCGGACCCCGGACGGTCACAGCCGGCTCGAGCTGGCGAAGTACCGCAGCCCCGCGGTGATCAGCGCCGGGCCGCGCAACCGGCCGCACAACATTCTGGGCACGCACCGCGTCATGTTCGCCGTCGACGACATCGAGGACACCGTTGCCCGCCTACGCCCTCACGGCGCCGAACTCGTCGGCGAGATCGCCCGGTTCGAGGACAGCTATCTGCTTTGCTACCTCCGCGGCCCGGAGGGCATCATCGTCGGACTGGCCGAGCAACTGCGCTGAGAGTGGACCCGGGCAGGCCGAGGCCGGTCGGCCGGGCGCGCCCTGCGCGATCCTCACACCCTACGATCACCCGATATGGCTAGTGGAGGGGGCGGGAATGAGTGAAGGCATCGAGGGCGGGACAGCCGCAGCGATGCGACTCGTGGGAGGTGCGCCGCTTAGCGGAACGCTTGATGTCGCCGACCCCAGTGACTGGCTCGCGCTGGATGCAGGAGTGCGTGAGGTGGCCTGGTACCGCCTGCAGTCCCTGCCGGAGTGGGAGCACTTTGCCCCGCTGCCCGCCGATCTGACTCAGCTCGGCGAGTCTCGGCTCGCACTCGCTCTCTGCCACCGCGACGGGCGGATCCGTCAGGAGGCGGTCGCCCGGTCGGCCCGATACCCCGGTCTGCTGCCGTTGGTCGTGATCCGCTGCGCCGATTGGGTCGGCCCGGTACGCGAATGCGCCCGGCAACTACTGCGCGAGGCCCTCGATGTGGACTCGGCCCGCGACCTCGCGCCGCTCATCCTCCGCGTAGGCCGCCGCGACAGAGGTGCCTTCGGCGTCGATGTGCTCGGGCAGGTCCTGCGCCGGGCATCCCGCGGGCAGCTCGTTGCTCTCCTCGCCGACCCCGACCGCAGCGTCCGGCGGTTCGCGTACCGGCTGGCCGTCGAGGGCCGGCTGCTCGATCCCGCTGAGCTGTCCCGCGCGGCCGCCCGGGACGAGGACACCGTGGTCCAGGACCTGTGTGCCACAGCGGCGCTCACGGCTCTGGGCGATGGGGAGGCGTACGAGGAGGTGCTGCCTCCACTGCTGTCCGCGCGCCATCCGCGTACGCGTTCGGCCGGCGTCACCGCACTGCGGCGGGCGGGGTGGTCAGAACAGGCACAGTCGTTTCTCAGCGACCGGTCCGCGCTCGTGCGTGCTTGCGCCCGGTATGTCGTGCGACAGCAGGGAGGTGATCCGGTGGCCTGGTACCGGGAGCGGTGCACCGCACTGGACGGCCCCGCGTTGCCGCCCGGTGCGGTCATCGGGCTGGCCGAGTGCGGGAACCGCGCGGACGCCGGGCTGCTGTGGCCGTTGCTCGCGCACCCGACGGCCGGGGTGCGGGCGCGGGCGGTGGCTGGACTGCGGGCACTGGACTGCGTGGAGGCGCAGCGGTTGCGGCCGCTCCTCGACGACCCTGGCGCCAGTGTCGTCCGCGAGACAGCCGTCGCCCTGCTGCCCTCGGCAACGGAACTGCCCGCCGACTGGCTACTGGAACGCACCGGCTTCGAGCGGCCGCGGCACGTCCGCGTCGGCGCATTCCGGCTGCTCGACGCGCGTGGCGGCGTCGTGGCGCTACGGGCGGCGGTCGGTCTGCTGGAGGACCCGGATGCGAAGCTGCGCACCTGGGCCGAGCAGTCCGTGCAGCGCTGGCATCCGGCGGCGGACGTGCGGTGCTGCGCCGCGGAGGTGGGGGAACTGCTCGACCGAAGCCGACACCTCTTCAGCGACCACGTGCTGCGCCGGCGCAAGTGGGAGGCCGGGGTGGACAGCTGAGTAGGCCGGGAAACGGATCAGCATGCCCCGGTGGGTAGCGACGGTGGATACCGGCAGGACCACGTCCCTCCGGACGCTTGGGGACGCGGGGCAGAGGATGCGTTGCACGGCGCGTTCACCGACGGAAGGGGGCGTGCCGCGCGTCAGGCATGGCCACCGCCCCACCCGGAGCCTTCCCTTCATTCCGGGAGTCCTGCGGTGGCCATCAGCGACGCTGAAGGGAAGCTCAGAGGCTGTCCGGTCGGTTACCGCCCGACCGGGTTGAGGTAGGTGGCCGGGTGGGTGGCGCCGTCCTGCTTGAGGATCTGGCCGCCGAACGGCCACTTCAGGGTGAAGTGCTCCGTCTCGTTCGGCGGTGTGACCAGGAACTTCGCCGGAACGAACTTCTCCTTCTGCGGCGTGGACCCGGCCACCGGGAGCAGGTTGATGCTGAAGTCCACCGTGTCCCCCTGCTCCAGGATCATCTTTTCGGGCTTCTTGGAGGAGCGCGCCAGCGACCAGGTGCCGTCGGTCTCCTGAGCGCCGATCATGTCGACACCGGCGAAGCCGGACAGGGTGCAGGTGCGCTGGCTCTGGTTGGTGAACCAGATGTACGCCTGGGTCTGCTTCTCGGTCTGCTCCATCTCCGGTCTCGCGTCCTCCCCCGTGGCGAAGCCGGCCTTCAGGTCGGCGGTGTGGCAGCGGGGCGGCTCGGCTTTGGCGGGGGCGGCCGAGGCCGGGGTGGCGGAAGCGGCAGTGCCGGCGACGGCGACGGCCGCAAGGGCCCCGGCGATCAGCTTGCTCTTCATGTCGGGTTCCTCTCGAAGGCGAATCGGCGCGCGAGGTCAGCGCGCGCCTACGCACCTGAAGATGCGCAATGCCCGGGGGAAGTTCGGTGCGCCGGGAAACTTTTCCGGACAATCAGGGTGCGGGCCGTCGCGGCGTCGCGGGGAGGGCACCGCAACGGCCCGCGACCTCGCTCGGCCTCCGGTCCAGCACAGCCGGACCGCTGGGCAGCGTGCGCGACCTGAGCATCATGCTGAGCTGCAGGTCACTTGGTTCGCCCCTCATTAACGACACCCCGACCTCAGCGACAGTCGGAGCCGGACCCCCGGCGAAGGCCTCGAGGAAGACCCAGGCGAAGACCCAGGCGAACCCCTGGGGAAACCCCCGGCGATGACGCCGGGGAAGCCCTTGAAGAAGGAAGCTTCGCCAACTCCTGCGAACTCCTGGGAACTTCACCCACCCGCCAGTAGCATCCGGCCGGCCAGTAGCACGCCGCCCCAGCAGCCATCCTCGAAAGGGGTTCCTGCATGCGCTTGGCCTCCCGCGTCGCCCCCGCCGCCCTCGCCGTGGCCGCCCTCCTGCTCGGTGTCCTCCCCGCGCAGGCCCAGGCCGGCCCCGACCGCGCCCCCGACCGCGCCCCCGACCGGGTCACGGTCGGGGACCGCACCTTCATCGCCGACGGCCGAGGCCGCGCGCTCCAGTGGCGCGGCTTCAACCTCGCCGACAAGAACAGCCGAGGCGCCAACGCGTTCGCCGACATCCACGAGAGCGACCTCAAAGACATGGCCGCCAGGGGCTTCAACCTCGCGCGCCTCGCGTTCTTCTGGGACGACCTCGAACCCACCCCCGGGCACTACGACCGCGGCTACCTCACCAAGATGCGCCGCATCCTCGACTGGGCCGACCGCTACCACATCAAGGTCATCCTCGACGCCCACCAGGACGTATACGGCCCCCACTTCGGCTCCCGCGGCGTTCCCGACTGGGCCACCCGCGACGAGGGGTTGCCGTTCTGGCCGATACCCGACGACTGGTTCTCCGAGTACTTCGAGCCATCCGTACAGACCGCCTTCGACCACCTGTACAAGGACGCCGACCTCCGCGCCGCGCACGCTCGCATGTGGATGACGGTCGCCTCCGCCCTGGGCGGGCACCCGGCACTGCTCGGCTACGACCTGATGAATGAGCCGTTCGCGAAGTTCCTCGAAGGCGAAGACCTCCCCGCCGCCGCGGCCCGCTTCGAGGCCACCGAGCTCACCGAGCTGTGGAACCGCCTTGCCCAGGCGATCCGCCTGGTCGACCACAGGTCGTGGGTCTTCGTCGAACCAACCGTCATCGTCGGTGTCGGCGTCCCCACCCAGCTGGGCCACATCGACGACCCGCACGCCGGCTACGCGCCGCACTTCTACGAGACCGCGATGGAGACCGGCGCCGACTACGACCCCAACGGCACCTTCATCCCCGCCTATGAGGCCGCGATCAGCGACTACCCGACCCGTCACCGCATGCCGGTGATCGTGGGGGAGTGGGGCGGCAACCCCTACGTTCCGCACGCAAGCCAGTTCGTCACCGACATGACGGCCTCCCTGGACCGCTTCTCCAGTGGCTGGACGTGGTGGCAGTGGTGCCGGGGCGGCGGCTACTGCTTCCTCGACCAGACGGGCGCCGCGAAGCCCAATGCCCAGCTGCTCGTCCAGCCGTACGCGCGGGCCGTCGCGGGCGACCCGCTCAAGTTCGCGTACGACCCGGCTACCCGCACCTACACGCTCACCTTCCGCACCCGCGACAACGCAGAGGGGCCGACCCGGATCACCGTGCCCAGGGACACGTACCGAGACGGCTACCGCGTCGATATCCAAGGCGGCAAGGCCAGGTGGGACGACCACGACCAGACCGTCACCGTGAGCACCCACGGCAGGGCCGGAGCCACCTACAGGGTCACGATCCGCCCGAGGTAGCCCACCCGATTCGCTCGGGGGCTGCGGCCCACGGCCCCGCACCAACTGAAGAATCGACTTCTCCACATCACTGCGGGCAAGGACCTGCCTCCGGAGCCGGTGACACCACCTCCCCAGGCCGTGCCACCGACGTTCACCTCACACGACCAGGAGCTGTCCGGGCTATCACTTGCCCCGTTGGGGTGACTCGGCGGAGGGACCTGATGAGTGCTGCGGAGATGAGTCGCGCGGATGCTGTCGCGCTCGTGCAGCGGACCATGCAAGCGGACTACGCCCCGGACGGCGAGGTGGACAGCTGATCGCTCGTTCGACCGTGTTGCGCTTCTTGTACCGCTCTCCGTCGAAGCCGGGGGCCGTCCGCCGCGTGAGCCTTTGCGCATGCGGGCGGCCTGGCTGGCGGACTTCTCCGGGATCGGCCCCGGGCTTCCCCCACGGGAGCTCACCATCCCCAGGGCAAGTACGACGGCCACTCGATGCCGAGGGCTGATCGCGTCCCGAACTCGCAGCACGGTCTCCAGCGACCATGCCTCGCGGCGCTCCCGCGATGTCTTGGACCACGCACGGATTTCGCGTGCATCGGTTGCTGTGCTCACTTCATGTCGGAGGCCGGAGGCCGGAGGATCGAGTCCGGAAGCAAGGGGCGCACCGCCATGGACGGACTGGTCGAGAGGAAGGGAAATCCGGCGTGCCGGTAGCAACTCCCCAGATTCTCCCCAGGGCTGATCGCGGCGGATTCCCGGGCTTGTGCGGGTCCGAATGCGGTCCGGATTTAATTGTGGATTGTAAGGCCGTCTGGTCAGATAGCCTGAGAAAATGCTGACAGAAGTCACAGCGACCCGCTACGTCACACCTCTGCGTGAGGGTGGATCGCTCCCGGGAATCGTCGAAGCGGACGATCTCGGCACATACATCATGAAGTTCACCGGTGCCGGGCAGGGGCGGAAGACGCTCGTTGCCGAGGTGATCTGCGGAGAGCTGGGCCGGCGGCTCGGGCTGCGGGTGCCGGATCTGGTGACGATGCAGCTCGATCCCGTCATCGGGCTGGGGGAGCCGGACCAGGAGGTCCAGGAGCTGCTGAAGGCCAGTGGTGGGCTCAACTTGGGGATGGACTACCTCCCCGGGTCGCTGGGCTTCGATCCGCTCGCCTTCGAGGTGAGTGCCCGCGAGGCGGGCCGTGTGGTGTGGTTCGATGCCCTGATCAACAACGTCGACCGGTCCTGGCGCAATCCCAATCTGCTGGTCTGGCACGGCGAACTGTGGCTGATCGACCATGGCGCGGCGATGATCTGGCACCACAACTGGCCGAGTGCACAGAAGGCTTCGGCCCGGCCGTACAACGCTTCCGACCATGTGCTGGCCACCTTCGGGCCGGATATCGCGGCGGCGGCCGAGGAGTTCGTTCCGCTGATCACCGAGGAACTGCTGACCGGGATCGCGGCCGACGTGCCGGACGAATGGCTGGCCGACGAGCCCGGCTTTGATTCCCCGGACGCGCTGCGCCAGGCGTATGTGAGCACGCTGCTGGCCCGCGCCCGGACGATCAGCGAGCGGATCGCCCTCGGGGAGCCCACCGAGGACAAGCCCTCGCAGGCACCGGAATGGCTGGCCGCGCGGCTGGTGCGGAGGGCAGTGAAGTGACCGGTCTGCACAACGGGCGCGATGTTTTCGAGTACGCGCTGCTGAAGGTCGTACCCCGGGTCGAGCGCGGCGAGATGATCAATGCCGGCGTGGTCGTGTACTGCCACGCCCGGCGCTTCGTGGAGGCCAGGACCCATCTGGACGAGGCCCGGCTGCTGGCCCTGGATCCCACGACCGATGTGGCCGGGGTGCGGGCCGCGCTCGGTGCCGTCGAGGGCGTCTGCCAGGGCGGCGAGCGGGCCGGACAGGCGGCGGGGGAGGACCCGGGACGCCGTTTCCGCTGGCTGATGGCGCCGCGCAGCACCATCGTCCAGCCGGGCCCGGTGCACACCGGTCTGACCGCCGATCCCGCCACCGAGGCCGAGCGGCTGCTGGAGCTGTTGGTGCGCTGAGGTGTCGCGGGCACGCCGCTCAGGGCGCCCGGTTCCGCCTCGGGGGCGGAGCCGGGCGCCCTGTCGTGTGACGCGATCGCGCCAGGCTCCGGCCTGCCTTGCAGGTGAGGTGTGCAACGGCGCAGTGGTGGGGCGTTGACAGCGGGTTGCCGGGCTTCTAGCGTCAGCCCTGCTCAGGGTACTAAGCGGTTGCTCACCCACGGGATCGGTGCGGCGGACCGCTTGTCGAGGTTTCGAGGGTGAGGAGAACCCGCATGTCCACCACCGAGCAGCGCGTTGCCATCGTGACGGGCGCGGCCCGCGGTATCGGCGCGGCCACCGCCGTCCGCCTGGCCGCCGAGGGCCGCGCCGTCGCCGTACTCGACCTCGACGAGGCGGCGTGCAAGGACACCGTCGAGACGATCACCAAGGCCGGGGGCAAGGCCATCGCGGTCGGCTGTGACGTCTCCGACGCCGAGCAGGTCGACGCGGCGGTCGCACGCGTCGCCTCCGAGCTCGGTGCGCCGACGGTCCTCGTCAACAACGCCGGAGTGCTCCGCGACAACCTGCTGTTCAAGATGAGCGAGACCGACTGGGACACGGTCATGAACGTGCATCTGCGGGGTGCGTTCCTGATGTCCCGCGCCTGCCAGAAGCACATGGTGGACGCCAAGTTCGGCCGGATCGTGAACCTCTCCTCCAGCTCGGCGCTCGGCAACCGCGGCCAGGTCAACTACTCGGCGGCCAAGGCCGGTCTGCAGGGATTCACCAAGACCCTCGCCATCGAACTCGGCAAGTTCGGCGTCACCGCCAATGCCGTCGCCCCCGGTTTCATCGTCACCGACATGACCGCCGCCACCGCCGAGCGCGTCGGCATGGGCTTCGAGGAGTTCCAGGCCGCGGCCGCCACCCAGATCCCGGTGCAGCGCGTCGGCCGCCCCGAGGACATCGCCAACGCCATCGCCTTCTTCACCGGCGAGGCGGCCGGCTTTGTGTCCGGCCAGGTCATGTACGTCGCCGGCGGCCCGCTCAACTGACCGCCCCACCGACTCCAGGAGAACAGAACATGACCGAGCAGGACAGCGGGCTTCCCGAGCTCACCGGCAAGGTGGCGCTGATCACCGGCGGCAGCCGCGGCATCGGCTACGGCATCGCCGAGGCACTGGTGGCCCGCGGCGACCGGGTCGTCATCACCGGCCGCAACGAGGACACCCTCAAGGAGGCCGCCGAGAAGCTGGGCGCCGACCGGGTGATCGGCGTCGCGGGCAAGGCGCATGACGAGGCCCACCAGGCCGCCACCGTCGAGCGCGCGATGGAGACCTTCGGCCGCGTCGACTACCTCGTCAACAACGCCGGTACCAACCCGGTGTTCGGCCCCATCGCCGACCTCGACCTGGGCGTCGCGCGCAAGGTGTTCGAGACCAATGTCGTCTCGGCACTGGGCTTCGCGCAGCGCACCTGGCACGCCTGGCAGAAGGACAACGGCGGCGCGATCGTCAACATCGCCTCGATCGCCGGCCTCAACGCCTCGCCCTTCGTCGGTGCGTACGGGATCAGCAAGGCCGCCATGGTGAACCTGACGCTGCAGCTCGCCCACGAGTTCGCGCCCGGTGTGCGGGTCAACGCGATCGCGCCCGCGGTGGTCAAGACCAAGTTCGCGGCGGCGCTGTACGAGAACCGTGAGGAGGAGGCGGCGGCCGGCTACCCGATGGGGCGGCTCGGCGTCCCGGAGGACATCGGCGGGGCCGCGGCCTTCCTGCTGTCCGACGCCGCGGGCTGGATCACCGGCCAGACCCTGGTCGTGGACGGCGGGCTGTTCCTGAACGTCGGCGTCTGACGGCACCGGGCGGGCCCGGGAGGCCCTGCCGTGGTGTGCGCGGTGTGCGCTGTGTGCGCTCCGAGAGGCGGCGTCCGTGGTGCCGGTCCCCAGCGGGGCCGGCACCACATTCGTCGGCGGACCTGCCAGGGAGACATCAGGGAGATATCAGGGAGATATCCGGGAGACCTGCGGTGTCCGACCGCAGGCTCGGCGGTGACCGCGGGTCCCGTACCCGGCGCCCCGGTCCGACGCCGGTCGGCCAGGGGACGCTGATGGCAGGTGCCTGCTCCCGTGCGGACCGGCCGCTGCCCGAGCGCTACGACCCTCCCGGCTCGACACGGCTCGGGGCGGGCAGGCGCGGGCTGCGGGCCGGGGCCATCGGCCCGCGGGCGGCGTTGTCAGTGGTCGCCGGTAGGTTCTTCGACGGAGAACGTAACGCACACCGGAGGTTGTTGACGTGGTGACCGACATGCTGCCCGAATCCTGGCGCGGGGTCCTGGGCGAGGAGTTGGAGAAGCCCTATTTCAAGGAGCTCACCGACTTCGTCGAGCAGGAGCGGGCCGCCGGGCCGGTTTACCCGCCCCGCGAGCAGGTCTTCGCTGCGCTGGAGGCGACGCCTTACGACCAGGTGAAGGTGCTCATCCTGGGCCAGGACCCGTACCACGGCGCCGGCCAGGGCCACGGCCTGTGCTTCTCCGTGCAGCCCGGTGTCAAGACACCGCCGTCGCTGCGGAACATCTACAAGGAGATGAAGGACGAGCTGGGCCACCCGGTTCCGGACAACGGATATCTGATGCCCTGGGCCCAGCAGGGGGTGCTGCTGCTGAACGCCGTCCTCACGGTCCGCGAGGCCGAGCCCAATTCGCACAAGGGCAAGGGCTGGGAGAAGGTCACCGACGCGGTGATCCGTGCCGTGGCCTCCCGGCCCGACCCGGCGGTCTTCGTGCTCTGGGGGAATTACGCCAAGAAGAAGCTGCCGCTGATCGACGAGGAGCGGCATGCGGTGGTGCAGGGTGCGCACCCCTCCCCGCTGTCGGCGAAGAAGTTCTTCGGCTCCCGCCCCTTCACCCAGATCGATGCGGCGGTCGCCGCACAAGGGCATACCCCGATCGACTGGCGCATCCCTGACCTGGGCTGAGCCGGCCGGCCCGTCCGGCCGACCGGGGCGGGGAGCCCCACCACCCGGCGCGTCGCGCACACCGCGCGCAGGTCTCTTCCGGCGGTTAGCGTCGAGGGAACGGCAGCGGCCGTGGTGAGCGGATACGGAGTGCGCGGTGGTGGACAAGCGGCGGGAGGCGACGCCCGAGGACGGGGTGCTGACCCGGATCGGCCAGGCGATCATGTTGCATCGCGCGGGCGACCGGGAAGAGGCACGCAACCGTCTCTCGGCGCTGTGGCACGAGATCGGGCCGCAGGGAGACGCCTTCCACCGCTGCACTCTCGCCCACTACATGGCCGACACCCAGGACGACCCCAGGGACGAACTCGACTGGGACCTCAGAGCCCTGGAGGCGGCCGAGGGCTTCGTCACCGAACGGCCCCGGAACACCGCCGCGCCGGAAGAGCCGAAGGTCGCCGACGGCCCCGGCCCCCGCCACCCCCTCGTCGCCCTCCGGGCGTTCTTTCCCTCGCTGCATCTCAATATCGCGGCCGACTACGCCGCCCTGGACCGGCCTGCCGATGCGCGGGCGCAGCTGCGGCGCGCCCGGGCCTCGGTCAACGCCCTCGCCGACGGCCAATACCGCCAGGGGCTCCGGGACGCCATCGACCGGCTGCAACTGCGGATCGACGGCACCGCGGGCCACACCCCGTAGACCGGCGTGCTCACCGCCGCAGCATCCCGTCGAGCAGCTCCGTGCAGGACGATGCGGGCGACCCCGTAGGGGTCAGGGGCGCCCGGCAGACCACCGGAGAGATCCGCCTGGCCGCCCAGGCCGCCGACTGGCCCGTACCGCGGCACACCACCTGGCGCTCCGGCCCGGCCTGCGCTGCGCGCCGCCGTGATGGCCGTCACCGCCCGCCTCGCCCCGGATCGGGTGCTGCGGCCCCTGGACGGGATCGCCGGCCGGCGGCCGCCGCCCGGCACGTATGCTTCCGGCACGCGAGGCACCAGGGCCGCGGCACAACCCAAGGAGCACGAGTGAAGGTCGGCTGCATCGGACTCGGCGACATCGCCCAGAAGGCGTATCTCCCCGTACTGGGCACACAACCCGGGCTCGAACTGCATCTGCACACCCGCACCCCGGCCACCCTCGAACGCGTGGGCGCCGCTCACCGGCTGACCGGGGCACAGCTCCACACCGACCTGGACTCGCTGCTCGCCACGGGCCTGGACGCGGCCTTCGTGCACGCCGCCACCGCCGCCCACCCCGAGATCGTGACCCGGCTGATCGAGGCGGGCGTACCGACCTATGTCGACAAGCCGCTCTCCTACGAACTCGCCACGTCCCAGCGCATCGTCGCGCTCGCCGAAGACCGCCGGGTGGGCCTCGCCGTCGGCTTCAACCGCCGCTTCGCTCCCGCCTACGCCCAGTGCCGCGAGCACGCCCGCGATCTGATCCTGATGCAGAAGAACCGCATCGGACTGCCCGAGGACCCGCGCACGCTCGTGCTGGACGACTTCATCCACGTCGTGGACACCCTGCGGTTCCTCGCCCCCGGCGAGATCGACCACATCGATGTGCGCGCCCGGATCCGTGACGGGCTGATGCAGCATGTGGTGCTGCAGCTCTCCGGCGACGGCTTCACCGCCCTGGGCACCATGAACCGCCTGAGCGGGTCCACGGAGGAGATCCTGGACGTTTCCGGACAGGACACCAAGCGCCAGGTCGTCAATCTCGCCGAGGTCATCGACCACAAGGGCCAGCCGAGCATCCGGCGCCGCGGCGACTGGGTGCCGGTCGCCCGGCAGCGCGGCATCGAGCAGATCGTCCTGGCGTTCCTGGACGACGTACGAGCCGGCCGGCAGCCGTCCGCCGAGGACGCACTGCGCACCCACGAACTGTGCGAACGGGTGATCACCGACGCGCTCGCGCAGGCCGCCTGCTGAGCGCCCGCAGCCCCGTGTAACCGCCGGCGAGCACCAGCGCACCCATCGCCCCGTACACCGCCCAGTCACCGAACCGGGTGTACGGGCTGGTGCCCGCGGCCAGGGGCAGGTCGTAGACGGCCGCCGCGCTGCGGTCGGTGCCGAGCCGTTCGCCGATCTGCTCGCCCCGGGGGCCGTACGCCGCACTGATGCCGGTGAGCGTGGCGTGCACCATCGGCCGCCAGTTTTCCGCGGCGCGCAGCGCGGCCAGTGACGCATGCTGGGCGGGCGCCCAGCTGTCCTGGAAGGTCGAGGTCGCGGACTGGGCGACCAGCACCCGTGCACCGTCGCGCGCCAGATGGCGGCTCAGGTCGGGAAAGGCGGTCTCGAAGCACACCAGCGGCCCGATGCGCAGTCCGCCCGCGGCGGCGACCGGCATCACCACCTGGCCGGTGCCGCGCAGCCGGTCGCTCGGGGCCGCCTTGCCCACCCGCGTCGCCCAGCCCAGCACGGACCGGAACGGTATGTACTCCCCGAAGGGCACCAGCCGCATCTTGGCGTAGCGGTCCCCGGTCGGTCCGTCCGGGCCGATCAGGACCGCGCTCTTGGAGATGCCCGGCCGTTCGGCGTGCGCGGAGTCGGCGTTGATCAGCAGCTCGGCGCCGGTCCGCCGGGAGAGGGCGGCGAGGCGGGCGGCGAGCGCCGGGTGGTCCGCCGGATCCGTGTAGAGGCTGCTCTCGCCCCAGACGATCAGGCGCACACCGCGGCCCGCCAGCGACCGGGTGAGGGCCTCGCTGCGGGCCAGGCGGGCCGAGGGGGTGCCGGTCAGGTTCGGCTGGACGACCGCGACCCGCACCGTGCCGGTGATGCGGGGGACCGGCGCCCAGAACCAGGCCACGGTGCCCGCCAGCGCGCACACCAGCAACCCGGCGACAGCGGGCAGCCGTGCCGCCGGGCGGGCGATCAGCTCGGCCACCGAGGTGTTCACGGCCACGATCAGCAGGCTCACCAGCCACACCCCGCCGATCGACGCCAGCCGCAGCGCGGGTGGCAGCTGCCACTGACTGGCGCCCAGCAGCCCCCAGGGGCCGCCCAAGTACTCCCAGGAACGGACCAGTTCGACCATCAGCCAGCCCGACGGCACCAGCACCAGCGCGGCGGCGTACCGTCCGCCCGTCGCCCGCCGCCGCCCTTCGGCAAGGGCTTCCCCGGGCTTCGTCCGGGCGGGCCCCTCGCGCGCCGCCCCGCTCGCCGTGGGTGCGTCACCCAGCAGCACGCGCACCAGCACCCCCCAGGGTGCCCAGAGCGCTCCGAGCAGCAGGGCGAGCACGAGGATGAAGACGTGCAGGCTCGGCAGCAGCCACTGGTGGACGGCCAGGATGAAGCCGGTGCCGCCCAGCCAGCCGTCCAGTGCTGCCCGCCGGCAGGTCGGTGCCGACCGCACCAGCAGCAGCCAGGGCACCAGCGCGACATACGCCAGCCACCACCAGGACGGCGCGGGGAAGATGAGGGCCGGCACCGCACCGGCGAGCGCGGCGGCCACCCCCCGGGCCCAGGGGGAGCCGAGCCACCGCGCCTGACGGCCTGGCGGTGTGTCCATGCGGCCTCCCTGCATGCGGCCGACCCGGTGCCGGTTCCGGCCGGTCGGACGGCCAGTGTGCGCGGAGGGGCCGATCAGGGAAAGGGGGGTCGCCGCAACGGCGGAACCGGGTGGCGACGCACGGCGAGGGCGGTCACTCACCGTCGGCCCACACCTCACGCCACTTCTCGTGGACGACGACGCCGGTCAGCCGCCAGCCGTCGGTGGTGCGCCGGGCGGTGAACTCGTAGCGGCCGGCGCAGGTGTAATTGGGGGCGGTCGGGCCGCCCCCGGCATCCGTCGCGGGGCCGGCGAGCCGCATCGGGTTGAGGTAGTCCGCCTGAACCGTGGCGGTGTCCCCGGGAGCGCCGTCCCGGCGGGCGAGGGTGATGCGGCGGTTGACGATCAGATGCTGCCGAATGGCGAAGTTCTGCAGCATCTCGCCGAGCCAGGCAGCGATCTCGTCCGCGCCGCCCTCGATGCCGCCCGCGGAGCGGTAGTCGGCACGGCCGTCCGGGGTGAACAGGGCTCGATAGCCGGGCCAGTCACCGTCGTCCACGGCGATGGCGTACCCGGTGATCAGATCGTCGAGGGCGAGGCGGTCCATGACCGTGGAGTGTTCCGCGCGCTGCGTCATCACCTCAGTTTTCGGCATCCGGACGGCCCCCGCCAAGAGGTAGGGGCCGTCCGGCGCGGCGTCAGTTCACCAGCGCCGACTCCGGCACGGCATCCGGGCCGGAATCCATGTGCCGGGCCTCCTCCACGGCCTCCCGCCGCTCCGCCGAGTCGGTGAACTGTGTCCGGTACAGCTCCGCGTAGCGCCCGTCCGCGGCGAGCAGCGTCTCGTGCGTCCCGCGCTCGACGATCCGTCCGCCCTCGACGACCAGGATCAGATCCGCGGCCCGTACGGTCGACAGCCGGTGGGCGATGACCAGCGCGGTACGGCCGTCGAGGGCCTCCGTGAGCGCCTCCTGCACCGCCGCCTCGGAGGTGTTGTCCAGATGGGCGGTGGCCTCGTCCAGGATCACCACCCGGGGGTGGGCGAGCAGCAGCCGGGCGATGGTCAGCCGCTGCCGTTCGCCGCCCGAGAGCCGGTAGCCCCGCTCGCCGACGACGGTGTCCAGCCCGTCGGGGAGCCCGGCGATCAGGTCCTCCAGACGTGCCCGGCGCAGCGCGTCCCACAGCTCCTCCTCGGCCGCCTCCGGCCGGGCCAGCAGCAGGTTCCCGCGGATCGAGTCGTGGAAGAGATGCCCGTCCTGGGTGACCATCCCCAGGACGTCGCGCAGCGAGGCGGCGGTCAGCTCGCGGACGTCCACGCCGGACAGCCGGACCGCGCCGGAGTCGGTGTCGTACAGCCGCGGCAGCAGCTGGGCCACGGTCGACTTGCCGGCGCCCGAGGAGCCGACCAGGGCGACCATCTGGCCGGGTTCGGCACGGAAGGAGATGCCGTGCAGGACCTCTTCGCCGCCCCGGGTGTCGAGGGTGGCGACCTCCTCCAGGGAGGCCAGCGAGACCTTGTCGGCGGACGGGTAGCCGAAGCGGACGGCGTCGAACTCCACCGACACCGGACCCTCGGGGACCGCGCGGGCATCCGGCTTCTCGGAGATCAGCGGCTCCAGGTCGAGCACCTCGAAGACCCGCTCGAAGCTGACCAGCGCACTCATCACCTCGATATGGGCGCCGGACAACGCGGTCAGCGGGGCGTAGAGCCGGGTGAGCAGCAGGGCCAGCGAGACGATCGCACCGGGCTCCAGCTGTCCGCGCAGTGCGAGGTACCCGCCCAGGCCGTAGACGACGGCCAGGGCCAGGGCGGAGACGAGGGTGAGCGCGGTGACGAAGTACGTCTGGACCATGGCCGAACGGACCCCGATATCGCGCACCCGGCGGGCCCGGGTGGCGAATTCGGCGGACTCACGCGCCGGGCGGCCCATCAGCTTGACGAGGGTGGCGCCCGGCGCGGAGAACCGCTCCGTCATCTGGGTGCCCATCGCCGCATTGTGGTCGGCGCCCTCCCGGCGCAGGTCCGCCAGCCGCCGGCCGACCCGGCGGGCGGGCAGCACGAACACCGGCAGCAGTACCAGCGCGATCAGAGTGATCTGCCAGGAGAGGCCGAGCATCACCACGAGGGTGAGCAGCAGCGTCACGATATTGCTGACGACCCCGGACAGGGTGTCGCTGAAGGCCCGCTGGGCGCCGATCACATCGTTGTTCAGGCGGCTGACCAGGGCCCCGGTGCGGGTGCGGGTGAAGAAGGCGACGGGCATCCGCTGGACGTGGTCGTACACGGTCGTCCGCAGATCCAGGATCAGCCCCTCACCGATGCTCGCCGACAGCCAGCGGGTCACCAGCCCCAGACCCGCCTCGGCGACCGCGATCACGGCGATCAGCCCGGACAGCCCGATGACGAGGGATGCCGAGTCGCCGCCCACGATCGCGTCCACCACCCGGCCCGCCAGCAGCGGGGTGGCCACCGCGAGCATCGCGGTCATCGTGCTCAGTACGAGGAACCACACCAGGCGGCGGCGGTGCGGCCGGGCGAATGCCGTGATGCGGCGCAAGGTGCCGCGGGAGAAGCGGTGTCTGCCCTGCTGAGCGGTCATCGTGCTGTGCAGCGCATGCCAGGCGGTGACTTCCATGTCCATGGGTGGCCTCCGGTGTGCCGGGTCGTCACGGGATCGCCGTGCGTGACCGGCGACATACAAGGAACCTAGGACCTCAACCAATGTTGAGGTCAAGTGATTCCGGTGACATCACCCGCCGGGCGCGCCGGACGTGGGCCCGGCGGCGGATCAGGCTTCGAACCCGCCCCGGAGCGGACGCTCCCAGATCACGGGCCGGCCGGCGCCGTCCGGGCGGGTCACCGTCAGCCGGATGCCCGGCCGGCCGTCGGGGAGCGGGGCGGTGAGGTCCACGGCGATCTCCACACGCGTCGGCTGTGGCGGGGCCGAGGCCGAGGCGGTCACTGCCGCCAACGCCTTGCGGAGTGCGGCCGGCAGCGCACGGGCGCTCTTGTCGTCGACCCGGGTGTCGACCGGTCCGGTGAACCGGACCGACGGCCGGGTGCCGAGCGCCGCGGTGGCCGCGCCGGCCTCCCGCAGCACGCGGGTGCGCAGCCCGGGCGGGGCCTCGGGCGGTCCCTGCTCCAGTGCGATGATGGCCGTTCTGATCTCCTGGATCGTGGCGTCCAGCTCGTCGACCGCCCGGCCCACCCCCTCCTGCACCTCCGGCACCAGCGCCTTGCGCCGGGCGGTCTCCAGCAGCATCCCGGTGGCGAACAGCCGCTGGATGACCAGATCGTGCAGATCGCGGGCGATGCGGTCGCGGTCCTCGAAGACGGCCAGCCGCTCGCGGTCCCGGTGCCGGTCGGCCAGTACGAGCGCCACCGCGGCCTGGGCGGCGAACTGTGTCCCCAGGGTCCGTTCGGTGTGGCTGAAGCGGCGGTCGCCGGACATCCGGCACAACGCGAGGGCGCCCAGCACCCGCCCGTTGCTGCGCAGTGGCAGCAGCATCGTCGGGCCGTAGTGCCGCGATATCGGGGAGATCGAGCGCGGGTCGTCGGCGAAGTCGTCGGAGAAGACCGCAAGCCCGGCGTAGATCTGGTGGACGACCGGACTCTGCGGCGGAATCCTGCCGCGGTACGCCTCGGTCCGTACGGCCTCGGACAGCACGGTGGAGATCGCCACGACCTCCATACCGCCCTCGGCATGCGGCAGCAGGACCGCTCCGGTCGCCGCTTCGGCCAGCTCCCGGCCCTTTTCCGCGACGACCGTGAGGGCGTGGGTGGTCGTCGAGCCGGTCTCGGGCCCGGCCAGCAGTGCCGTGGTGAGGGATGCCGCGCCGTCGATCCAGCGTCGGCGCTGCCGGGCGGCGGAGTGCAGCCGGGCATTGCTCAGGGCGATGCCGGCCTCGGTGGCCAGCACCCGCACCAGGTGCAGATCCGCGTCGCTGAACTCCTCGCCGTCGTCCTTCCCCGCGACGTGCAGCGTGCCGAACAGCTCCCCCTGCACCCGGACCGGCACCTCCAGGGAGCCTCCGGCGGGCGGCTCGTCTTCGGGGGGCGTGGCGTGGGCGACCGGCTCGCCGGGCCCGGCACCGTCCTCGTCGCGGAGGCTGACGGCGGCGTGGCGCGCACCGGTGAGGGAGGCGGCGGTCTCGGCGATGCGGCCCAGGGCGCGGCCCAGGTCGTGGTCGGAGCCTACGACCGCCATCGCCTCCCACAGCTGCGGAAGCCGGGAGACCGGCCCACCGGCGAACTCGCGCAGGCTCTGCGCGGTGCGGTCGGGGGGATCTCCTGCGGGATCCGACGGCTTCAGGGCACACCTCTCACTTCGGGGCGGTCCGGACAGTGTAATTCGCCCGAAAGAGTGGCAATGGGGGCGCTCGGGGTGCGCGCTCGGGTGAGGTGCGGGGGAGGCGATCGGTGGGCCGGTCACCTGTGGTGCGGGGCCCGTGGTCACCTATCTCGGCCACACCCGCAAGGGGCGACTTTGAGACAACCTGAAGCTCTGGCGTACGCCGGGACTTTGAGGGCGCGGCCTGCGGGTAAGCCGTAGACAACTACGGGCACAGCAGCAGAAACACAGGGGCACAGACGACACACCACCGCACCACCGACGACCCGGAAACGGGCCGACCCGCCCGGATTGCGCCGGGCGCCCCCCACACCCTCCGAACGTCTCCGCCGCAGACGCGTGGCCATATCCCGCGCCTCGGCACGAAAGTGGGCCGGGCCGATGGATAAAGGTCAGTACTACCCGAGACTCGTGGGGCCCAGCAGCGCCGCGGGCGGCACGACCGTGCTGGAACTCCGCGGTGAGCTGGACATTCTCGCCGTGTCGGTGCTGTCCGACCGGCTGGACGAGATCACCGGTGCGCAGGGCACCGACCTCGTGGTCGACGTACGCGCGGTCACGTTCATCGACTGCGCCGGACTGTCCCTGCTGAGCCGCGCCCGCTACCGGACGCGGCAGCGGGGCGGCCGGCTGCGGCTGACCGGCGTCTGTGGCGGCGGGAGCGTTGCCCGGCTGCTGCGGATGACCGGGCTGACCGGCAGCTTCGAGATCCTGTCCGACGAGACCGGCGGCGACGACGGGGACGGAGCCGCCGGACCGGCCGCGGTCACGGACGCCGCGGGCACCGCCGTCGCCTGACCCGCCCCATCGCCCCCCGGCCGTCGCCGACCCGCCCCACCGTTCCGCGTCGCCGACCCGCCCACCGTTCGCCGTCGCCCGATACGCCACGCCGCCGCCCGGCCCTTACGCATCAAGGCGGCGCCGGACTGCCCCACGGCCCGACGGCACGGTGGCCCGACGGCACGGTGGTCCGGTGGCACGGCGGCCCGGTGGCGGCGCGGCACCGGGAATCAGGCCGGCAGAGCCGCCTCGATGGCGGTGATCAGTTCCTCGGCCTCCGGCTCGGTGCGCGGCCGGAAACGGCCCGCAACCCGGCCCTGGTCATCGATCAGGAACTTCTCGAAGTTCCACTGGACGTCACCGGCCGCCCCTTCGGCGTCCTCGGTGCCGGTCAGCGCCGCGTACAGCGGATGCCGGTCCGCGCCGTTGACGTTGGTCTTCTCGAACAGCGGAAAGCTCACGCCGTACGTCGCCGAGCAGAAGGTGGCGATCTCCTCGGCGGTGCCGGGCTCCTGGCCCGCGAACTGGTTGCTGGGGAAGCCCAGCACACGGAAGCCACGGTCCGCGTAGCGCTGCTGCAGC
Source organism: Streptomyces sp. NPDC015125 (assembly GCF_043080045.1). Taxonomy (NCBI): domain Bacteria; kingdom Bacillati; phylum Actinomycetota; class Actinomycetes; order Kitasatosporales; family Streptomycetaceae; genus Streptomyces; species Streptomyces sp. NPDC015125. Next base: position 97,792 of record NZ_JBIBVF010000012.1, on the reverse strand, counting down.
CGCTCCAGACCGGAATACTGCGGGGTCAGCCCGCACTTGGACGCCACATTCACCACCAGCAGGGCCTTGCCCCGGTAGTCGGCGAGTGAAGCGGGCTCACCGGTCAGGGTGCGCAGGGGGATGTCGTACAGGCTCACGGTCATGCTCCTCGTCACGGGTCCGCGGATACGGACGGCCATCATCCGTCCCCACCGTGCTTCCCGTCCTGATCTTCCCCGGATCGTCGACCGGCCAGGACACGACCGGCCGGATCGCCCCCGAGCGCCACTCCTTGAGCAGCTGGTCGAAGATCGGCGTCTGCTCCTCGGCCGGGCGGCGCGCCTGCGGGGCGGGGGGCGGCAGGGCCGGCGGCTGGTGGGGAAGGGAGATGCGCTGAAAGGGGTGTGAGGCGGGCTTCTTGGCGTCCATGCCCGGACTCAACCGGAAATCGGCCCCCGAGTTGCGGGACGCGGCCGGGGCGGTCCCGAGATGTCCCTGCGGTGGTGACGGGCAGAAGATACGTTCGCGCGTGACGGAGGGGCCGGCGGATGTCCCGCCGGCCCCTCCGTCATCGACAGCCTCGTGCGTCACCGCACCCGGCCCCTGCTGTTCGAACGGGGCGGGGGCGGGGGCGGGCCGGGTGGGTCAGCTCCGGCACAGCAGCGCTTCGAGGACCTCCCGCAGTGCCGCCTCGGGGTCGGCCACCCGGCCTTCGGCCCGCCACGCCACGAAGCCGTCGGGGCGCACCAGCACCGCGCCCTCGGGCGTCGTCCCGTGCTTCTCGGCCCAGTCGGCGCCGTCCTCGGGAGCCAGGTCGTCGTTCGGCCCGGTGCCGATCAGGTAGCAGTCCAGCCCGAGGGAGAACTCCTCGTTGGCGCCCTTGGCCGCGGTGCGCCACATCTCGCCGTCGGTACCGGTCAGCAGGACGAAGGACTTCTCGTACAGATCGAGGATCGAGCGCCGCTCGCCGCCGGCCCGCAGCCACATGTGCGGGGCACGGGTGCCCGGCTCGCCCGTGAGCCGCATCTGGTCGGGTACCACCGGCAGCCCGGGGTCGGCGCCGACGACCGCGCCCTGCGGATAGCAGTACCCCAGGGCGACGGTGAGCACCCCGCGCTGCCGGCCGCCGCCCGCGCCGGGAGCCGGCGCGTACCCCGGGTGGCTGTGCTCGGCCGAGCGCGCCGAGGCGCGGGCGCTGGTCTCCCGCGCCACCGGCTGCCGCTCCGCCTCGTAGGTCCCCAGCAGCTCGGGGCCCGCCGAGCCGTTGAGCACGGTGGCGAGCTTCCAGGCGAGGTTGTGGGCGTCCTGGATGCCGGTGTTGGAGCCGAACGCCCCGGTGGGGGACATCTCGTGGGCCGAGTCGCCGGCCAGGAAGACCCGGCCGTCCGCGTACCGCTCCGCGACCCGCTCGGCGGCGTGCCACGGGGCCTTGCCGGTGATCTCAACTGCCATGTCCGGTACGCCTGTTGCCCGGCGGATGTGGTCGATGCACCGCTCGTCGGTGAAGTCCTCCAGGGTCTCGCCCGTGTCGGGGTGCCAGGGGGCGTGGAAGACCCAGTTCGCCTGGTTGTCCACCGGCAGCAGGGCGCCGTCGGCGTCGGGGTTGGTCAAGTAGCAGGCGATGAAGCGGCGGTCGCCCACGACCTCGGCGAGCTGCGGCGCGCGGAAGGTGATGCTCACGTTGTGGAACAGGTCGCCGGGCCCCGTCTGGCCGATGCCCAGCCGCTCGCGGACCGGGCTGCGGGGCCCGTCGGCGGCGATCAGGTAGTCCGCGTGCACGGTGGTGAGCTCGCCGGTCTCCCGGTTCTTCAGCGTCGCCCGCACCCCCTGCGCGTCCTGCTCGAAGGAGCTCAGCTCGGTGGAGAAGCGCAGGTCACCGCCGTGCTCGCGGGCACAGCGCACCAGCACCGGCTCCAGGTCGTTCTGGCTGCACAGACACCAGGCGGACGGGCTGATACGGGCCAGCCCGCCACCCGGGTCGATCTCCTTGAACAGCCACTCCTGGTCGTCGCCGGTGAGCGAACGGGCCTGCAGGATCCCGTGGTTGTCGGCCAGGACCGACGCGGCCTCGCGGATCCGCTGCTCCGCACCGGCCACCCGGAACAGCTCCATGGTGCGGACGTTGTTGCCCCGCCCTCGCGGGTGGCGGGAGGTGTCCGAGTGCTTCTCGACCAGTAGATGTCTGATACCCAGGCGTCCCAGGAACAGCGACGCGGACAGGCCGACGAGGGACCCGCCCACGACGAGTACCGGCACCCGGTCTTCGACGGTGGGATTCATTGCGTGCTCCAGCTCCAGGGACGCTTACGGCAGATGGAGCACGAATGCCCGGCTCGGAGCCTGTTCGATCACGGTTCACCTGCATGGCTCACAGATCTCGCGCCACCCGTGGGTCCCGGCCACGATCGAATCCGGGACGCCCCCGCGACACCGGGCAGGCCGCCCCCACCATCCGGCTCAGTCACCCGGATCGCACCGGAACTGACGACGCACCACTGGGGCCATCGGGCCCCGAAGGAGATGCGTAGACGATGACAACGCTGTCGGAACGAATATCCCAGTCGGCCTTCGACGGCTCCCGGCTGAGGGTCGTGCTGCTGCTGGACCTCCACGACGGAGCCCAGCAGGACTTCCTCGAAGCCTACGAGCACCTGCGCAACCAGGTCGCGTCCGTCCCCGGACACATCACCGACCAGCTGTGCCAGTCCATCGAGAACCCCTCCCAGTGGCTCATCACCAGTGAATGGGAGAGCGCACCGCCGTTCCTGGCCTGGGTCAACAGCGAGGAACACGTCAAGATGGTCCAGCCGCTGCACGGCTGTGTCCGTGACACCCGGTCGCTGCGCTTCAGCGTCCTGCGCGAGACCTCGAACATCGCCAGCCTGGCGCCCGAGCCTCCCAAGGGCCGTCTGCAGGCCAACCCCCGCGTCGGCGACGGGGTGGTCCGGCACGCGCTGACCTTCACCGTGAAGCCGGGCAGCGAATCGATGGTCGCCGACATCCTCGCCGGGTACACCTCCCCCGAGGCCCGGGTCGACGACACCACCCGGCTCCGCCGCACCTCCCTCTTCATGCACGGCAACCGCGTCGTGCGTGCGGTCGAGGTGCAGGGCGACCTCGTCGCGGCGCTGCGGCACATCTCCCAGCAGCCCGAGGTCCGGGCCGTCGAGGAGGCCATCAACCCCTATCTGGAGCAGGACCGCGACCTCAGCGATCCCAACTCCGCGCGGGTGTTCTTCACCCGGGCCGCGCTGCCCGCCGTGCACCACGTCGCCTCGGGCGGACAGCAGCCCGACGGCATCAAGCGGCATGCGCTGTTCTACCCCGCCAAGGAAGGCTGCGGCATGACGCTGGCCCAGATGCTCGCCCGCCAGGACGAGCTGGCCGCGGACGATCCGGCCTGCCCGATCGCCGGCAGCACCATCTTCCAGCGTGACGACGTGGTCGTCCGCCTCATCGATCTCCGGATCCCGATCGAGAGCGATCCCGTGCTGGCGCTCGGCGTGCGCGGTCCTCGCAAGACGGCCGTGCTGCGCCGTCTGCTCGACACCGAAGTGGCCGGCGGTCTGTCCAACGACCGTGAGCTCGCACATTTCCTGGAGCGCGCCGACATGGCCCTCATCACGGACCGCCGGGCACCGGGCGCCTGAACGGGCCCGGCCGCAGCAGGTCTCTCCCTCATTCACCCCCGGCCCCAGCCCCTGGAGGAAGCAGCCATGACCACGTACCGCCCACGCATCGTGGACCTCAGCGAGACCCAGCCCAACCGCCGGCGCGGAGGTGATCTGCGCGCCATGCTGACACCCAGCGCGGTGGGCGCCACGAGCGGCTTCATGGGCATGGCACTCGTGCAGCCCGGCGAGCGCATCGGCGAGCACTACCACCCCTACTCCGAGGAGTTCGTGTACGTCGTCCAAGGCGCGCTGGAAGTGGACCTCGACGGGGAACCGCACCCACTCCGCCCTGACCAGGGGCTGCTGATCCCCCCGTACATGCGGCACCGCTTCCGCAACGTCGGAGACGTGGAGGCCCGTATGGTCTTCCACCTGGGCCCGCTGGCCCCGCGCCCGGAGCTCGGCCATGTCGATACCGAGGGCTCGGAAGAGAGCACGCCGGCCGCACCACCGGAACGCACGGAGCCGGTGTCATGACCCGCCGTGTGGCGGTCACCGGCGTCGGGATCGTCGCTCCGGGCGGTGTGGGGGTGCCCGCCTTCTGGGACCTGCTGTCCGCAGGCCGCACGGCGACCCGGGGCATCACCCTCTTCGACCCGGAGGGGTTCCGCTCGCGTATCGCCGCCGAGTGCGACTTCGATCCCGCGGCCCACGGGCTGAGCGAGGAGCAGGTGGCCCGCTCCGACCGGTACATCCAGTTCGCGATGGTCGCCGCGGACGAGGCGCTGCGCAGCGCCGGCCTGGACACGGAGGCCGAGGACCCCTGGCGCATCGGGGTGTCCCTGGGCACCGCGGTCGGTGGCACCACGCGCCTGGAGCACGACTACGTCGCCGTCAGCAACCACGGTGAACGGTGGGATGTCGACCACCGGCCGGCCGGCCGCCATCTGGAGCGGGCGTTCTCACCCAGTTCGCTCGCCTCCGCGGTGGCGGAACGGGTCGGGGCCCATGGCCCGGTGCAGACCGTTTCGACGGGCTGCACCTCCGGTCTCGACGCCATCGGGTACGCCTTCCACTCCATCGAGGAGGGCCGGGTCGATGTGTGCATCGCCGGCGCATCCGACTCACCGATCTCCCCGATCACCGTGGCCTGCTTCGACGCGATCAAGGCGACATCCGCGAACAACGACGATCCCGCCCATGCCTCCAAGCCGTTCGACGCCCACCGCGACGGATTCGTGATGGGGGAGGGCGGCGCCGTCCTCGTCCTGGAGGAGCTGGAACACGCCCGCGCCCGCGGGGCGACGATCCACTGCGAGATCCGTGGCTACGCCACCTTCGGCAACGCGTACCACATGACCGGCCTCACCCAGGAAGGCCTGGAAATGGCCGAGGCGATCAACCGGGCACTGGGTGACGCCAGGATCGACGCCACCCAGGTCGACTACGTCAACGCGCACGGCTCGGGCACCCAGCAGAACGACCGGCACGAGACGGCCGCGGTCAAACGGTCGCTCGGCGAACACGCCCGCAAGATCCCGATGAGTTCCATCAAATCCATGGTCGGCCACTCGCTCGGGGCCATCGGTGCGATCGAGATCGTGGCCTGTGTGCTGGCACTCACCCATCAAGTGGTGCCGCCCACGGCCAACTACGAGACTCCGGACCCGGAGTGCGACCTCGACTATGTGCCCAAAACCGCACGGGAGCTGCCGCTGCGTTCGGTGCTCTCGGTCGGCAGCGGCTTCGGTGGATTCCAGTCAGCGGTGGTACTGACCCGACAGGGTGGGAGGGCATCATGAGCTCCCCGAGAGCACGTCGTTCCGTCGTCACCGGCATCGGTGTCATCGCCCCCAACGGGGTGAGCACCGAGACCTTCTGGAAGGCGACCGTGGAGGGCATCAGCGTCCTCGACCGGGTCACCCGTGAGGGGTGTGAGCACCTTCCGCTCAAGGTCGCCGGCGAGGTCCGCGGATTTGACCCGGCGGATCTGATCGAGGAGCGCTACCTCGTCCAGACCGACCGGTTCACCCACTTCGCCATGGCGGCGGCCAACCTCGCGCTGGACGACGCCCGGCTCGGCCGTGCCGACTACAACGACTCACCGTTCGCGGTGGGAGTCGTCACGGCCGCCGGATCCGGCGGCGGCGAGTTCGGCCAGCGGGAGCTGCAACGGCTCTGGGGCCAGGGCTCCCGCCACGTCGGCCCGTACCAGTCGATCGCCTGGTTCTACGCGGCGAGCACCGGACAGATCTCCATCCGCGGTGGCTTCAAGGGGCCGTGCGGAGTCGTGGCCAGCGACGAGGCGGGCGGTCTGGACGCCCTGGCGCATGCCGGCCGCACCATCCGGCGCGGCACCGATGCCGTCGTCGTGGGTGCCGCCGAGGCACCTCTGGCCCCCTACTCGGTCGTCTGCCAGCTCGGCTACGACGACCTGAGCAAGCTCGACGATCCAGCCCGCGCCTACCGCCCGTTCACCGGCGGCGCATGCGGATTCGTTCCCGCCGAGGGCGGCGCGATGCTGATCGTCGAGGAAGAGGCGGCGGCCGTGACCCGTGGGGCGAGCGTCCGGGCCGTACTGGCCGGGCACGCCGCGACCTTCACCGGAGCCTCCCGGTGGGAGGAGTCCCGGGACGGGCTCGCGCATGCGATCCGCGGCGCACTGGCGGATGCGCGGTGCGCCCCGGAGGAGATCGATGTGGTGTTCGCGGATGCGCTCGGCGTTCCTGCGGCCGACCGGGCCGAGGCGCTGGCGATCGCGGACGCCCTGGGCCGGCACGCCTCGCAGGTCCCGGTGACCGCACCCAAGACCGGCACCGGGCGGGCGTACTGCGGCGCCCCTGTCCTGGACACCGCGGCCGCGGTGCTCTCCATGGAACAGGGCGTCGTGCCGCCCACCCCCAACGTCGTCGATGTCTGCCACGACCTTGACGTGGTGACCGGCCGGGCCCGCCCTGCCGAGTTGCGGACGGCGCTGGTGCTGAGCCGGGGGCTGATGGGCTCGAACGCGGCAATGGTGCTGCGCAAAGGCTCCCCGTCCCCCTCGTGAGAAGGAGAACCGCACATGAACGCTCAACTGACGCTCAATGAGCTGGCCGCGCTGATGAAGTCTGCCGCCGGACTCACCGTCGACCCGAAGGAGCTGGCGAACCGGCCCGACGCGACCTTCACCGAATTCGGCCTGGACTCGCTCGGCCTCCTCGGCATCGTCGGTGAGCTGGAGAACCGGCAGGGCCGGCCGATGCCGACCGACGCGGAGCGCTGCAAGACGCCGCGCGACTTCCTCGCCCTGGTCAACACCGTCCCCACCGCCCACACCGTGCAAGACAACGTGTCTACGACAGGAGCCTGACATGTCCGGCCACACCGAGAACGACATCACCATCGCGGCGCCGCTCGACCTCGTCTGGGACCTCACCAACGACATCGAGAACTGGCCGCAGCTGTTCAGCGAGTACGCCTCGGTCGAGGTGCTGTCCAGGGAGGGCGACAAGACCACCTTCCGGCTGACGATGCACCCGGACGACAACGGCACGGTCTGGAGCTGGGTCTCCGAGCGCGTCATCGACCGCCACAGCCGCACCGTGCGCGCCCGCCGCGTCGAGACCGGCCCGTTCGCGCACATGGACATCCACTGGAAGTACGCCGAGATCCCGGGCGGCACCTCCATGCACTGGACCCAGGACTTCGCCATGAAGCCCGATGCCCCGGTCGACGACAAGGGCATGACCGAGCTCATCAACCGCAACTCCCGGATCCAGCTGGAGCTCATCCGCGACCGCATCGAGCAGCGGGACCGCGAACTCCGGTCCACCACCGTCAGCTGACGGCCCGCCAGGCCGCGTGCGGACCGCCACCCGGCGGCAATGAAGGGATCTTCCCGATGCATCACGCTCTGATCGTCGCCCGTATGGCGCCCGATTCGGCTCCGGACATCGCCGAGGTCTTCCAGGCCTCCGACCGTACGGAACTGCCGCATCTGGTCGGCGTCTCGCGGCGGACCCTCTTCCAGTTCGGTGACGTGTATCTGCACCTCATCGAATCCGACCGGCCGCCCGGCCCCGAGATCGCCAAGGTGACGGAACACCCCGAGTTCCGCGCCGTCAGCGACAAGCTGTCCGCCTTCGTCAGCGCGTACGACCCGGAGACCTGGCGAAGCCCCAAGGACGCGATGGCCCAGCCGTTCTACAGCTGGCAGCGCGACGGCAGCCGCTGACGCGTACGCGGAGCCGAGGCGATCCCCCGGTTCCCGCGCCGTCCCGGACACGGGCAAGGCCGCCCGGTGAGGAGCAGTCTCCTCACCGGGCGGCCTGCCGTGCCGGGTCATGCTCATTCGGGGACGGTGCACTCGAACGCGTGCAGATACGGATTGACGACCAGGATCTCGCCGACCTTCAGGCCGGCCTCCGCCATGCGGCTGACCAGGCTCGCCTTGGTGTGCTTGGCACCGCCGACGTTGAGCAGCAGCAGCAGGTCCATGGCGGTGGTGAACTTCATCGAGGGGCTGTCGTCGACGAGATTCTCGATGATCACGACGCGGGCACCGGGCCGGGCGGCCTTGACGACGTTGTGCAGCGTGCGGCGGGTGCTCTCGTCGTCCCATTCCAGGATGTTCTTGATGATGTAGACATCGGCCTGGACCGGGATGTCCTCGCGGCAGTCCCCGGGCACGACCCGTACCCGCGAGGCGAGCGGGCCGCCGTCGCGCAGCCGCGGGTCCGGGTGCGCCACCACGCTGGGCAGATCCAGCAGCGTGCCTTCGAGAGCGGGGTACTTCTCCAGCAGGCCGGCGAGCACATGCCCCTGGCCGCCGCCGATGTCCGCCACCGACGAGGCACCGGTCAGATCGAGCAGATCCGCGATGTCCTGCGCCGACTGCTTGCTGGAGGTGGTCATCGCACGGTTGAAGACCTCGGCCGAGTCGCCTGCGTCCTCGTGCAGGTACTGGAAGAACCCCTTGCCGTACAGGTCGTCGAAGACGCTGCGGCCGGAGCGCACCGCATCGTCGAGCTTCGGCCAGGCCGCCCAGGTCCACGGCTCCGTGCACCACAGCGAGATGTACCGCAGGCTGTCCGGGGAGTCCTCCCGCAGCAGCCGGGACATGTCCGTGTGGAGGTACTTCCCGTCGTCGGTCTCCTCGAAGATCCCGTAGCACGACAGGGTGCGCAGCAGCCGTTCCAGCGGCCGCGGCTCGGTCTTGACCGCGGCGGCCAGTTCCTCCGCCGTGGTGGGCCGGTCGCCCAGTGCGTCGGCGACGCGGAGTTGCGCCGCCGCCCGTACGGCCGCCGCACAGGCGGCTCCGAAGACGAGCTCCCTGAGCCGCATGGCCGGCTGGGGGGTGGGGCTTACGGTGGTCATTCCGCCTCTATTCTCCGATTGAAGAGGGCTGCGCCTCGTGCACCTCTTGCCGTCGGCACAGACCGGCCGGCTGCGAGGTCCGGCAGATGTTGTCGACGAACCGGTTTCCCTTGCCCTTGGGGTCGCGGTCGGCGAGGTCCACCGGCTTGTTGTGCAGCACGAGGTTGTCGATGATGAGGTTGCGTTCGTTGGTCGCCTTCACGAAGCTGTGGAAGAGCACGATGCCGCCGGAGAGCGGGGACTTGCCGACGTTGTCGCGGACCAGATTCCGCCGCACCAGCGTCTTCTCGGCGCCGGTGAGGACGATGCCGGACCCCTGGAGGAACGGCAGGCGGGGGGTGGCGGGGCAGTACTTGTTGTTCTTGACGATGGTGTTGTTCCGGACCGCCAGCGCTCCCGCCCGGGGGCGGGACTCGTCGCCGACGACGAAGACGCCGGCGCAGTTCCTGGTGATGGTGTTGTGGGCGACCACCAGGTTTCTGACGCGGCGTACCGTGATGCCGATCCGGTTCCTCGCGAGGTAGTTCTCGGTGACCGCGGCCCCCCGGGTGTCGGTGGCCCCGCCCTCCTCCTTGACCGTGTTGGCCAGGAAGATTCCCGAGTCGCCGTTGCCGGTGACGACGTTGTCGCGGAACAGCCCGCGGACGGACTTCTCCTGGGCGATGCCCCACACGCCGTTGTTCCGTGCGAACACGTGGCGCACGGCCAGCCGGTCGGTGCCGGAGGCCCAGAGGCCGTTCTTCTTGAAGCCCTTGACGGTCAGCGAACGGATGCTGACGTCCCGCAGCGGCCTGCCCGCCGCGCCGATGACGCAGATGCCGTTGCCGGCCTTCGCGCACATGTTCCCGGCCCGCTTGCCGATCGGGGCGATCACCGTCTTGGGGCCCGCGCCGACGAGGCGCAGCCGCGACTTGCGGATGACCACGCTCTCCCGGTAGAGGCCGGGCCGGATGATGACGGTCTCACCCGGCTTCGCTCTGTCCACCGCCCGTTGGATCGACTGACCTGGGTGGACGACGAGTCGTTCCGTTGCGTCGCTCGGCGATGCCGCGCCCAGTCCGCCGACCAGCATCGCGGCGACGCAGCCCATGTATTTCATCTGTCGTAGAGCCATGAAGCGAAGCTATGGGCGATCACTTCCGCTCGCCACATGTGGTGACCCGATGATGACGGTGCGTGCAGCGGCCAGCTTTCGACACGCCGTCAAGTCCGCTGCCCGGCGCCGCACCGGATGGCCGATCAGGGCCGGTCAGCGGGTTTCTCCCGGTCCTCGCCGGTAGCATCGGGCGCCTCGGCGGACGGTGGGCAATCGGCTGGGGCACCATCGCCTGACCGGGTATCGGACGGCGTGCCGGGCCGGGCGTCGGGCCGGATGTCCGACGGGTCGTCAGCCGACCCGTCCGGCCCCGCCTCGGTCAGGAAGGCCGCGAGGCTGGTCGGCAGAAACCATGGACGGGCGAGGGAAAGGGTCACGGAAGACCAACGCGCCAGGCCCGGCCGACGACACCCGCTCAGGGCCGTCGGCGCGTTTGATCACCCCAACGGCCCCGGGGAGGCGGCGCCGAACGGGCGTCGGCCGAGGACCACCGGGATCAGCCCGCCCGCTCGGCCGCGCTGCGCTCCACACAGAACTCGTTGCCCTCGATATCGGCCGGCGTCACCCACCCGGTCCCGTCGGCCCGCCGGTGGTCGGCCACCAGGGTCGCGCCGAGCGCCAGCAGCCGCTGGACCTCCTCGTCCCGGCTCCGGTCCTGTGGCTGCAGGTCCAGATGCACCCGGTTCTTCCCGGCCTTGGCATCGGGCACCGTGACGAAGAGCAGGGTGCCACCCGTGGCCGTGACCGTGGCCTCCGGATCGCCCGGCAGATCGTCCCCGGCCGGCGTTCCGTCCAGTACCTGCGCCCAGAAGCCCGCCGGACGGTAGGCGTCGGTGCAGTCGATCGTGGTGTGACGTACCGGTGAAGTCATGGGCGCCACTGTGCGGTTGGGGGGGCGGGGGGCTGTCCAGCGGCACCACACGGGACGGGGCGGCGCCCGCGGTTCGGCCGCACAGCCGGTGGCGCCCCGGACGCGCCGGTGGCGATGGCCCCTGCCGGCCCCGTGCAGTAACTGCTCCTGTCCGGAGCTGAGTTCACGGAGAGTTCGGCACCGCGGCCACCGGTGCGGACGGCAGGAACCGGCGGGCCGGCGGCAGCGGGGACGGGTGGCGTCGGGGACGGGTGGTGTCGGCGGCGGGCGGCGCCGGGTGTCCGCGCCCTGCGCGTCCCCGGTTCGTCCGGTACACCCATTCAAGTTGCCCGACCCGGTCGTCTACAGTTGCAGAATTCCGCAATTCAACAGATGACGCGATGGCCGGTCGGCCTGAACGCGGAGGATATGCGTGGGCGGTTTCGCCGAATCGGCACGGATACGGATACGGATACGGGTGCGCGTGGCGCGGTCCGGGCCCGGGACCGGGGTGCGGGCATGAACGGCGCCTGGGTTCCGCTCTGTCAGGCCAAGGCCGACTTCTTCCGGATGCTGGGTCATCCGGTCCGTATCCGGGTGCTGGAACTGCTCCAGGGCGGGCCGATGCCGGTGCGGGGGCTGCTCTCCGCGATCGAGGTGGAGCCGTCCGCGCTCTCCCAGCAACTTGCCGTGCTTCGCCGCTCGGGCCTGGTGACGGCCACCCGCAGTGGCTCCACCGTCGTCTACGAGCTGGCCGGAGGCGAGGTCGCGGAGCTGTTGCGCGCCGCCCGCCGGGTTCTCACCGAAGTGCTCGCCGGACAGCATGCGCTCCTCACCGAGCTGCGGCAGTCCGAGGCCGGCGCACTGCCGACGCCCGGCGGGGTGGGGGCGGTCTCGTGATCCGCCCCCTCCGCCCGCTCGTCCTTCACCGCCTTCGACCCCTTCTGGTTCTGGCACGTCGTCCCGAGGACGGTGGCCGCCCGGCGAAGGTCCGCCCGTTCACCAGCGGAAAAGGGTGAAGCGGATGCCCGGATCACCACGGCGTAAGGGGCCGCCGCCATGGCGGGCGGTCCGCTCCCGTACCTGCATACCCACGCCCCTCGGGCCGGGGACCGTACGGCCCTGCCGGGGACGTCCCCCCGGACGAGGGCCACTGCGCACCGCTCGCGGACACGGCCGTGCGTGCCCGGAGAGCGCCGCCCGCCACCGCGCCTCGCCGCGCTGCGGCGTCCGGCGGGCCGGTGCGACCGCGGTGCGCCCCGGGACACAGCTGGCCCGGCTGCCCGGTGCGGTACTGCTCACCCACCGGGCTCCACGGCGCAGCCCGTGGCGGCAGGTGCTGCTCTCCATCCTCGTGACCCATCTGCTGCTGGTCTTCCTGGTGCTGGTCATCTATCTGGGCCGGCACGCCGGGACGTGACACGGAGGCCGGTGAGAAGAGGGGCGCCGATGCCCACCGCGGACGCCTCGCCCGCTCTGGTCCGCCACAACCACACGACATCGCGTCCGAAGGACCACACCAGGAGCCCCAGCGCCACGGCCACCGCCGTGACCGCCGTGGCCCGCGGCAGGATCCCCGTACCGGCCACGACCAGCACGACGCCCTGCAGCGCCGCCACGGTCTTGCGGGCCATGCTGGGCGGCAGTGCGCCGCGCAGCCACGGCAGCACCCAGGACGCCGCGACGAAGGCGTACCGCATCAGGCCGATGGCCAGGACCCAGGCGCCCAACGGGATCGCGACGTGGACACAGAGCACCAGGATCAAGAAGGCATCGACCTCCATGTCGAAGCGCGCCCCCAGCGGCGTCGCCGTTCCGGTGCGCCGGGCCACCTGGCCGTCGACCGCGTCCAGGACCAGCGCCACGGCGGCGAACACGATCAGCACGGTGACCGGTGTCCGCCGGGCGAAGGAGTCCGCGACCAGCGCGGTCACCCCGCCGACGAGAATGGTGCGGGCCAGTGTGACGCGGTTGGCCGGTCCGAACGACGTGGTCCACGTCCGGCGCAGCGCGACGGTGAGCACGGCCCAGGTGACCACGGCGAAGAGACAGCCCGTGAACCACCCCACGGTGCCCAGGCCGTCCACCCGGCACAGGACTTCCAGAACCAGCAGTTGCATGCCCATACCGGCCGTAATGTCCGGTCCGAACGGCCTTGTGTCGTAGAGCTCTTGTACGGCCACCCTGCCTCCCGGGATGTGTAGCGGAGTCGAAGGGCGCCGCGTAGGGTGACGGCGTCCTCATGATCTCCAGCATCGATGAACCATCGCCGTAGCGTCCAGGAGGATCCCGATGCCGCGTGCTGCTTGTGCCTTTTGGCTAAGCGCTCCAGGTCAGGGCGAGATCCGGACGGTAGCCCTTCCGGAGCCCGCCGCCGGTGAGGTCCTGGTGCGCACGGTCTGCTCCGGAGTGAGCCGTGGAACGGAGACCCTGGTCTTCCGTGGCGGCGTCCCCGAGAGCCAGCACGCCGTGATGCGGGCGCCGTTCCAGGAAGGCGACTTCCCGGCACCGGTCAAGTACGGCTACCTCAATGTAGGCGTCGTCGAGGAAGGCCCGCACGACCTGCTGGGCCGTACGGTCTTCTGCCTGTATCCGCACCAGACACACTTCGTCGTCCCGGCGAGTGCCGTCACCCCGGTACCGGACACCGTCCCCGCCGCGCGGGCCGTGCTGGCGGGCACGGTGGAGACCGCGGTGAACGCCCTGTGGGATGCCGCGCCGCTGGTCGGCGACCGGATCGCGGTGGTCGGCGCGGGCATGGTCGGCTGCAGCGTCGCCGCGGTCCTGGCCCGCTTCCCCGGGGTCCGGGTGCAGTTGGTCGACGCCGACCCCGCGCGCGCCGCCACCGCCCGCGCACTGGGGGTGGACTTCGCCCTGCCCGCGGAGGCGCTGGGCGACTGTGACCTGGTCGTGCACGCCAGCGCCACCGAGCAGGGCCTGGCCCGCTCGCTCGAACTGCTCGCCCCGGAAGGCACCGTGATCGAGCTGAGCTGGTACGGAGACCGGCAGGTCAGCCTGCCGCTGGGGGAGGCCTTCCACTCCCGCCGGCTGGTCGTCCGCAGCAGCCAGGTGGGCACCGTTTCCCCGGCCCGCCCCCGCCGTACCTTTGCCGACCGGCTCGCCGTCGCCCTCGATCTGCTCGTCGACCCCGCCTTCGATGCGCTGATCACCGGCGAGTCGGCCTTCGAGGACCTGCCGCGGGTGCTGCCCCGGCTCGCCTCCGGCGATCTCCCGGCGCTGTGCCACCGCATCCGGTACGGGCCGGCGGCCGGCTGACAACCACCGGGAAACCACCCGGAATTCGCTCCCCGACGAACACCTCACTGAGACCGACATCACACCGGAGGAACGGCCTTGTTCAGCATCACCGTCCGCGATCACCTCATGGTCGCCCACAGCTTCCGTGGCGCGGTCTTCGGACCCGCGCAGCGTCTGCACGGCGCGACCTTCATCGTGGACGCCACCTTCCGCCGTGCGGAGCTCGACGCCGACAACATCGTGGTCGACATCGGCCTGGCCACCCAGGAACTCGGCGCCGTGATCGGTGAGCTGAACTACCGCAACCTCGACGACGAGCCCGCCTTCACCGGCATCAACACCTCGACGGAGGCCCTGGCCAAGGTCATCGCCGACCGGCTCGCCGACCGCATCGAGGCGGGCAAGTTCGGTGCGGGCGCCCGCGAACTGGCGGGGCTGTCGGTCACCCTGCACGAGTCGCATATCGCCTGGGCGACGTACGAGCGCACCCTGTGACCCCTACCGGCGCCACCGCGGCGGCGGAGCGTGTGGTGCATGTCGTCCTCCCCGGTGACGTCGACGATCCGGCGGTCCCCAGCGGCGGCAACACCTACGACCGCCGGGTGTGCCGCGACCTCCCGGCGGCCGGCTGGCAGGTGCGCCCGTACGCGGCGCCCGGAAGCCGGCCGCGGCCGGACGCCGCCGCCCGCGCGGGGCTCGTGCGGTACCTGGCGGCGCTGCCGGACGGCGCGGTGGTCCTCCTTGACGGCCTGGTCGCCTGCGGCGTCCCCGAGATCCTAGAACCCGAGGCGGGACGGCTGCGGCTGGCCGTACTGGTCCATCTGCCGCTGGCCGACGAGACCGGGCTCGACCCCGCCCTTGCGGCGGAGCTGGACGCCCTCGAACGCCGCACCCTGCGCGCCGTGGGGGCCGTCGTGGCCACCAGCGAGTGGGCGGCCCGCAGGCTCGTCGCCCACCACGGTCTGGCGCCGGAGCGGGTACATGTCGCCAGGCCGGGAGCCGATGCCGCGCCCCTCGCACCGGGCACCGACGGCGTCACCGGTCTGCTGTGCGTCGCCGCGGTCACCCCGCGCAAGGGGCAGCACCTCCTGGTGGAGGCCCTCGCCACCGTCACCGAGCTGCCCTGGAGCTGCGCCTGCGTCGGCGGGCTCGACCGGAACCCCGGCTACGTCGCCCAACTGCGGCGCCGCGTCACGGAGTCCGGCCTCGACGACCGGATCGTCCTGACCGGGCCACGGGCGGGCGCGGACCTGGATGCCCGCTATGCCGCGGCCGACCTGCTGGTGCTCACCTCGTACGCGGAGACCTACGGCATGGTCGTCACCGAGGCGCTGGCCCGCGGGATCCCGGTGCTGGCGACGGAGGTTGACGGCGTACCGGAAGCGGTCGGGCGGGCCCCCGACGGCAGTGTGCCCGGTCTCCTCGTACCGGCCGGCCGGCCCGAGGCCGTTGCCGGGGCGCTGCGTGACTGGCTGGGCGATCCGCACCTGCGTGATCGGCTGAAGACCGCGGCACGCGGACGGCGTGCCATGCTGGAGGGGTGGGAGATGACGTCGCACAGTCTGGCCGGAGCGCTGGAAACGCTTCGGGACGAGATCCGGAGCATACGGTGAACGCGTCCGACAGGCCCCGGTTCGCCCCGAGGTGGCTGGAGTTGCGCGAGCGCGCCGATGCCGCCGCCCGCGCACCCGAGCTGCTGCATCCACTGCTGGAGTGGCTGTCCGCGCGGCCGGCGCCCGCCGGCCCGCCCGGGAGCACCGGCGGTCTGGTGATCCGCGATCTCGGTTGTGGCACCGGCTCGATGGGACGCTGGCTCGCCGTCCGGCTCCCCGGCCCCCAGCACTGGGTCCTGCACGACCTCGACCCGCTGCTGCTCGCGCACGCCGGTGCGCGGTTGCCCGTAACGGCAGCCGACGGCACGCCCGTTGACGCCACGACCCGGCGCGGCGACCTGGCCGCCCTCACCGCCGACGACCTCGCCGGCACCTCGCTGGTGACCGCCTCCGCACTGCTCGATCTGCTCACCCGCGAGGAGGTGGAGGCGCTCGCCGAGGCCTGTGTGGACGCGGGCTCCCCGGTGCTGCTGGCGCTCTCCGTCGCCGGACGGGTCGAGCTGACGCCCTCCGATCCGCTCGACGCCGAGATCACCGAGGCCTTCAACGACCATCAGCGGCGCACGGACCAGGGCCGCGCCCTGCTCGGGCCGGACGCGGTCGAGGCGGCGGTCGCGGCGTTCGAACGACGTGGCGCGACCGTGCTGGTGCGGTCCAGCCCCTGGCGGCTGGGCTGTGCGGAATCCGCGCTGACCGCGGAGTGGCTGCGCGGCTGGGTCGGTGCGGCGCACGCCCAGCGGCCGGAGCTGGCCCCTGAGGCGGTGGCCTATCTGGGCCGGCGGCTGGAGGAGTGCGCGGCGGGGGACCTGTCCGTCGCGGTGCACCACACGGATCTGCTGGCGCTGCCCGGACCGCCCTCCGCCGGGAGTGCCGGATGAACCGCTCCCGCTGGGCGGCGTGGTTCAGGCTGCTCGCGGGACTGGGCATCCTGGTGGCGCTGGTCTGGCATCTGGGATCCGACGCCTTCCTGGACGGACTGCGCAGGATCGACGCCGCCACGCTGCTGGCCGCCCTCGCCATCGGTCTGCTCACCACGGTGTTCAGCGCCTGGCGGTGGTGTCTGGTGGCCCGCGGCCTCGGTCTGCGGCTGTCGCTGGGCGGGGCCGTCGCGGACTACTACCGGTCGCTGTTCCTGAACGCGGCGCTGCCCGGCGGCGTCCTGGGCGATGTGCACCGCGCCGTACGCCACGGCCGGCACTCCGGTGACCTCGGCCGGGGTGTGCGGGCGGTGGTCCTGGAACGCACCGCCGGCCAGGTCGTGCTGCTGGTCGCCGGGGCGGTGGTGCTGCTCGCCCGGCCCTCGCCCGTACTGGCGCCGGTCACCCGCTTCCTCACCTCGCCCGCTGTCGCACTGACCGCGGCCGCGGTGGGCGTGCTGCTGGTGGCGGTCGCCGGTCTGCTGCGCCACCGCCGGGGAGCCTCGCGCGCCGAGAGCGCCCTGCGCACCGTGCTGACCGAAGCGCGCCAGGGCCTGCTCGCCCGCGGTGTCTGGCCCGGTGTCCTGCTCTCCTCCGTGGCGGTCCTGGCGGGCTACCTCGGGATGTTCGTGCTGGCCGCCCGGGTCGCGGGAGCCACCGCGCCGAGCGCCGAACTGGTGCCGCTCGTGGTACTGGCGCTGCTCGCGATGGCACTGCCGCTGAACGTCGGCGGCTGGGGCCCGCGGGAGGGCGTCGCCGCCTGGGCCTTCGGCGCCGCCGGGCTAGGCGCGGCGCAGGGACTCACCACCGCCGTGATCTACGGCGTGCTCGCCTTCGTCGCGAGCCTCCCGGGCGCCGGGGTGCTGCTCGTCCGCCGGTCCGCCGGACGGCGTACCGAACGCCCGCAGTTCGAGTTCGAAGAGCGTGTCCTCGCCGAGCAGGGCGCGTCGCAGCGGCGGGCGTAGCGCCTCCCGCATCACCGGGGTACCGGGAAACCGCAGACCGGGGACGCCGTCGCCGAGCAGGACCGGCGCGACGGTGACATACAGCCGGTGCAGCGCCCGCTCCTGCAGGAACCGCGAGACGGTGACACCGCCACCCTCGATCAGCACCCGGCCCAGACCGCGCCGCGCCAGCGCCGACAGCAGTCGCCGGGGAGTGAACGCGTCCGTGTCCGGCAGGACCAGCACCTCGACGCCGGTGCCGCGGGGCACGGCGGTGACCTCCGGACCCACCACCCACAGCGTCGGCGCGGCGCCGTCGGTGAACACCCCGCTGTGCAGCGGCACCCGCCCCCGCGGATCGAGCACCACCCGCACCGGATTGTCCCCGGTACAGGCACGCACGGTCAGCCGCGGATCGTCCGCCACCGCGGTGCCGGCCCCGACCACCACCGCATCGGCCAGCGCGCGCAGCCGGTGCAGATGACAGCGGTCCTCCGGGCCGGTGACATAGTCGGCGTCGCCGGTCCGGGTCGCGATGAAGCCGTCCAGGCTCTGCCCGAGCTGCGCGAACGCGACCCGGGGCCCGGCCAGGCACAGCGGCAGATAGCGCGCGGCGAGCTCCACCGCCCCGGGGGCGGCGGGCCGGTCCCGGCGCGGCCCGCCGTCCCCGTCCGTCACCCATCCGGCGGCCCGCGCCGCTTCCGCGGTACGGATCGTCCGCAGTTGCTCCCAGGCGGCCGCCACGTCGAGCACCTCAGTCATGGTCTTCCGTTCCTGCGCCGAACAGCGCGGCATATTCGTCGAATGCCTCGACCAGGCCGGCCAGCAATTCCTGCCCCTTCCGGGCTGAAGCCAGCGACGGGCGCCCGATGACCCCGGATTCGGTATACGCCGGCATGCCGAGCGTCAGCAGGTGCTTCCGGTCATCGGCGACGCAATCCGCCGATTCGTAGCCTTCCTTGACCAATTCGGGATGGGCATACAGCAGAATGGACGTCTCGGCCTCTCCGGCATGCATATCGGTGTGCCCGGACGTCTGCACCCCGGCCCGGGTGCGCGCGGCGTCCCAGTCGGCCGATCCAGGGAAGAGCGCCATCCGCATGCCGCTCTCCGCGGATTCCTGAACGACATTGCGCAGCACGTAATTTCCACCGTGCCCGTTGACGAGAATCAACGTGCCGATACCGGACTTGCGGAGCGAATCAGCGATGTCCGTGACAACCGCATGCAGGGTACGCGCCGAAATGCTCACCGTCCCGGGCCAGGCGGCATGTTCCTGTGAACAGGACACGGTCAACGGCGGCAGCAGCTGGACCGGACGGCCGGCGGCCACCTCCCGGGCGATGGTGCAGGCGATGACGGTATCGGTGGTCAACGGCAGGAAGGCGCCATGTTGTTCGAAGCTGCCGATGGGCAGCACGGCCATCGTCGGCTGACGTGCCCGTACGTCCTGTGTGGTGTCCGCCGGCAACAGGCCGGGCGCCGAAGTCGGGTGTCCCGAAGCGGTCATCGTGTGCTGCGGCCTTTCGTCGCTGACTCACCGAGTCATGGTTGTCGCAGCATACTTGTTGTGTTCTGAGTGACTACCGGCGATCCATTCCCGCCGCGGGTACGATCGCGCCATGATGGACGCCGACGACGATGCCCGCCCCGACCTCCGTGTCGCAATCGATGATGCCCTCGGCCGCAAACCCGATGTGGAACAGGTGGTGACGGTCAGGCTTCCCACCACCTATGGTGAATTTCTCGCCGTGGGCTATCTGGACCGCCGTAGCGGGATCGAGCAAGTAGCCCTGGTCCACGGCGATGTCGGGGGAGGGCCGGTGCTGACCCGGGTGCATTCGGAATGCCTCACCGGCGATGTCTTCTCCTCCAGCCACTGTGAATGCGGCGATCAATTGGACGCCGCGCTGCGGGCGATCGTGGCGGACGGGCGCGGGATTCTCGTCTATCTCCAGGGCCATGAGGGCCGGGGGATCGGCCTGCTGGCCAAGCTCCGGGCGATGAAGCTGCAGGAGGGCGGGCTGGACACGGTCGAGGCGAACATCGCGCTCGGGCTGCCCGTCGATGCCCGTGATTACGGTGTCGCGGCGGAGATGCTGCTGGATCTGGGCGTCCGGTCCGTGCGGCTGCTGTCGAACAATCCGCGCAAGCGCGAGGCGCTGCTGCGGTACGGCATCGCCGTCGCCGAACAGGTCCCGCTGCTGATGACACCCCGTGCGGAGAACATCCGCTACCTCCGTGCCAAACGGGAGCGTCTCGACCACGATCTGCCGCATCTGGACGGCATCCCCGGCCTGTCCTGACACGGCATCCCCGGCCTGTCCTGACACGGCATCCCCGTCCTGCCTGACACGGCAGGACAAGCCGCGAGGGCGGCCCCCATACGACGAGGGAGGGCTCGCGACGCCGGACGTCGCGAGCCCTCCCTCGGTGGCCGCCGGATCAGGAGGCGGCGGGTGCCGCCTCGGCCGCGGTGGCCTGGGACCGGGTCGGGACGACCCGCTCGGCGAGATGGCCGAAGACCAGCCCGAAGGCGGTCCACAGCACCAGTTGGATGGCGATCGCCGACAGCCGGAACTGCCAGAGCAGCGTGGCCGAGAAGCCGTGCGGCACTTCGTTGATGGCCGGCAGGAACGCATAGGCGAGGCCGATGGCGACCACGAACGCGGCGACGGCCGCGACCGCTGCGTACCAGTTGCCCAGCTTCGGAGCCAGCCGCCGGCCGAGGATCGTCGCGGCGACGGCCAGCAGGATGCCGAGCAGCATCATCAGGAAGTACAGGGCCGTGCGTTTGCCGATCGTGTCGGGGTCACCGACGGACGGCGGATTGGCCGGGTACTTCAGGAACGGTACGAGGTAGACGGCCAGCAGCGCCGCTCCGGAGAGCAGCGCGGCCGTGGCGCGGGCGCCGAACCGGCCGATCCGCCCGAGGGCGAAGCAGAAGGCCAGTGCGGCGATGCCGCCCAGCGCCACGCCGTAGACGAGCACGCCGGTGGCCAGGCCCGCCGTGGCCTGCACACCGCGGCTGACGACCTCCATCTCGTGTTCGTGGCTGTGTGCTTCCTCGAACGCGATGGCGGCGTCCACCTGCGGTTCGCCCAGCAGATAGGCGACGACGAGGGCCAGGACGCCGGCGGCCAGACCGGCGAGCATCCCGCGCACCAGGAGGTTTCTGATGGTGACGGAGTTCATGGAGGTGCAGTCCGATCAGTGGCAGGGGAAGCCGAGGAGGTGGCGCCCGTCGTGGACCCACTCGTGGACCTCCGTGCCGGAGAGCACGGAGGTGGCGCCCTGCTCCGCGCCGATGAAGTACAGCAGAACGAGCATCAGGACGCCGAAGAACAGCGCCCAAGGGGCAATGGCCTTGAGGGGGAGCGGGGCCGGGGTGACGGCGCCGGTGGCCGGGGGTGCGATGGTCTGAGCCATGGCGGAACCTCCTGTGCGGGGAACTCGCGTCCCTGGTCGTGGGAGTGCGCAACGACATGCCGGGTCTGGCTCGCCCGGTTCCGGCCCTGCTGGGCTGGTAAAAACCGGACATACAGTGGCGCGACCGCGCCGGGATCCCACCGGCTTCCGTCATGTCGTCGTCAATATCATCGGGAAGGTACCGCGAACCTGCCCCCGGGCCAAGGCCGCGTAGGGGGCGGAGTGGTGCAGGGTAAGGCGCGCGGGCCGGACAACTCCGTTGCCCGGGTACGGCGTTGTCGGTGCCGGTGAACAGTGAGAGAAGAGGGCATGACAACTCGGGTGATGTTGGTCTCACCGGCCGCGGGCGACGCCCAGCGCGAGGTGCGCTTCGACGACGACGGCCCGCTGGGCGAGGCCGGGCTGCGCCGCGTCCGGGAGGTGGCCGGAATGCTTCCGGCCGCCTCCCGGACCTTTGTCTCGCCCTCCGTCCGGTGCCGGAGCACGGCCGGGGAACTCGGACTGCCCGTCCGTCCCGCGCAGGAGCTGGCGGGCTGTGCGATGGGCGGCTGGCGCGGCCGCGCCCTGGCGGAGGTCGCCGACGCCGAACCGCTCGCGGTGTCCGCCTGGCTCTCGGACCCGGACTTCGTGGGACACGGCGGGGAGTCGCTGCGGCAGCTCTGCGACCGGATCGAGGCCTGGCTGGCGCGGATGGCCCTGGATTCGGGCCGGGTGCTGGCCGTGGTCGAGCCGGATGTCGTCCGCGCGGCGGCGGTCTGCGCGCTCGGGGTTCCCGTGGAGGCGTTCTGGCGGCTGGATGTGCCGCCGCTGACCGTGACCGAGCTGAGCGGCCGCGGCGGGCGCTGGAATCTGGGCCTGGGGCGGGCGCCGGACCGCAGGTGACGGCGGTGCGGCCGCTGCCCGGCAAAATTGACGTGCCACTTCATCTACACATAAAGGCGACATAAGCGCAGAATAAGGGTGCGAGGCTCCATGCCACGCGGAACGGCCAGACTGCGAGCGAAGGAGGCGAGTCGCATGGCCGACGTCTCACACCACAGGGGAGATCTCGCAGGTCACCCCGATGCTTCTGAGATGCAGGCTCGGTACGAGCGGGTGCTCGGTGGGCGTGACGTGGTACTCGTCGACGGGCCGGTGTTGCTGGTCGGTCTGTACTGCGCCGTCTCACCGTGGATCCTCCACTTCACCGCCGCACAGCCGGCGCTCGTGACGCACAACCTCATCCTCGGTATCGCGATCGCCCTCCTGGCGGTCGGCTTCACCGTGACTCCTGAGCGGATGTACGGCCTGAGCGGTGCGATGTGCGCGATCGGCGTATGGATGATCATCTCGCCCTGGATCGTCGGCAGCGGCCCGGACGCCGGTGTCATCTGGAACAACGTCGTCATCGGTGCCCTGACGTTCCTGCTGGGTGCCATGTGTGTCGCCGCAGCGTCGAAGAGCCGCCGCGGTACGTGACGCGCCCTCCCCGAGGGCAGGCGAAAGCCGCCGACCGCTTGCCCTCCATGGGGGCGGGCCGGTCGGCGGTCGCGTGTACGGGATGCGGTGCCGGGCCGGCGGTCGCGCCGCCGGGTGTGCCGGGGCGGGCGGCCCCTGTGCCCTGCCGGGAGACGCCTGCACGCATGCGATAACCGCGCAAATTCGGTTAAATCGGTTGCATGGGCCCGCCGACTGCGGCCCGCCGCCCCGGAGAGGGAGCGTTCCGTGACCGCTGCACCCGTGGATGACCACCAGGACTTCGCCGACGCCGACCGTGGCTTCATCGCCGCGCTCGACCCGCCCCAGGTCACCGCGGACGACGGCCGGGTGATCTGGGACGCCGAGGCCTACGGGTTCCTGGCCGGAAACTGCCCCGAGACCGCGAAAGAGAGCCTGTGGCGGCAGGGCCGGCTGGTGAGCCGGCAGGGCCTGTACGAGGTCACCGAGGGCATCTACCAGGCCCGCGGCCTGGACCTGTCCAACATGACGCTGGTCGAGGGCGACCACGGGGTCATCGTCATCGACCCCCTGGTCTCCGCCGAGACCGCCGCCGCGGCCCTGGAGCTCTACCGCAAGTACCGCGGTGACCGGCCGGTCACCGGCCTGATCTACACCCACTCGCACGCAGAGCACTTCGGTGGCGGACGGGGCGTCCTGCCGCACGACCACCACCCCGTCCCGGTCCTCGCCCCGGCCGGTTTCCTCCGGCACGCGGTCCGCGAGGACATCTACGCGGGTAACGCCCTGACCCGGCGCTCCGTCTACATGTACGGAACGCAGCTCCCCAAGGGGCCGGACGGCCAGATCGGCTGCGGCCTGGGCACCACCCGCTCCACCGGCACCATGACGCTGATCCCGCCGACCGTGGACATCACCCGCACCGGCCAGGAGGAGATCGTCGACGGCGTACGCATCGTCTTCCAGCTCACCCCGGGCACCGAGGCACCCGCCGAGATGAACTTCTGCCTCCCGGCGCACGAGGCGCTCTGCCTGGCCGAGAACGCCACCCACACCCTGCACACCGTCCTGCCGCTGCGGGGCGGCGCCGTCCGTGACGCCCGGGCCTGGTCCCGCTACCTGGGTGAGGCGCTCGCCCTCTTCGGCGACGAGGCGGAGGTCGTCTTCGCCTCCCACCACTGGCCCACCTGGGGCAAGGACCGCGTCAAGACCCTGCTGTCCCACCAGCGTGACCTGTACGCCTATCTGCACGACCAGACGCTGCGGCTGCTCAACGAGGGGCTCAACGGCGCCGAAATCGCCGAGGAGCTCCGGCTGCCGCCGGCCCTGGAGCAGGACCTGTCCCTCCACGGCTACTACGGCTCGATCGGCCACAACGTCAAGGCGATCTACCAGCGCTACCTGGGCTGGTTCGACGGCAACCCCGCCCACCTGTGGGAGCACCCGCCGGCCGAGCAGTCCAGACGCTATGTCGAGACCATGGGCGGCGTCGAGGCCACGGTGGACGCGGGCAAACGGTACGCAGCCGACGGCGATCTGCGATTCGCGGCCACGCTGCTCAACCATGCGGTCTTCGCGGACCCTCACAACCTCCGCGCCCGGCGCGAACTGGCCCTCGTGTACGAACGGCTGGGCCACGGCTGCGAGAACGGCACCTGGCGGAACGTCTACCTCACCGGCGCCATGGAGCTGCGCGGCACCCTGGCCGAGGCCCGGCCGGACACCGCCGACCCCGAGATCGCCCTGGCCCTGACCGTCGACCAGCTCATCGACTCGCTCGCCATCCGCATCGACGGCCCCCGGGCCTGGTCCACCGCGCTCACTCTCGACCTCTACCTCCCCCAAGAGGACCGGACCTGGCAGCTGACGCTCTCCCACGGAGCCCTCACCCACCTCAGCTCACCCGGCGCCCCCACACCGTCCGGCGGACGCACCCCGGACCTCACGCTCACCCTCACCAAGCCCCAGCTGCTCGGCCTGCTGGCCGGCCGCGGTCCCGGCGACGCCGTACCACACGGCGAGACCGGGGCACTGGACCAGCTGCTGAGCCTGGTCCGTACGCCGCATCCCACCTTCCCCGTCGTCACGCCCTGACGACGACCGCCCGGCCGGCGGCCGTCAACCTCGCGCCCCGGCCCGCCGTACCGGACTCCGGCCGGCGCCGCGGCTGGGGCAAACTGGGCCGGTGGCGAGCAACATTCCCGAGGAGCCGACCAGTTTCATCGGCCGGCGGGCCGAACTGCGCCGGATCGACGACGAGTTGACGGAGCACCGGCTGATCACGCTGACCGGCCCCGGCGGTGTGGGCAAGACCCGGATCGCGATGCGGGCCGCACGCGCGGCGGCGGCGCGGTTTCCCGACGGGGTCTGCTGGGCGGACCTGTGGCCCCTGCACGGCGCGGGGCGGCTGGTCGCCAGCGTCTGCGACGCCGTCGGGCTGGCCGACCACACGGCGCGGACGCCGGTGGCGGTGCTGTGCGAAGGACTCGCCCGCAAACGGCTGCTGCTGGTGCTGGACTCCTGCGAACACCTCGTCGACGCCTGCCGTGACCTGCTCGGAGACCTGCTGACCGCCGCCCCCGGGGTGACCGTGCTGGTCACCAGCAGACAGCCGCTGGACCTCGTCGGCGAATGGACCACCGAGATCGGCCCGCTGCCCTGCACGGGCGACAACGACGCACTGGCCCTGTTCACCGCACGCGCCACGGCCGCGGTCCCCGGCCTGCGGCTCACCGCGCCACCGCAGGCGACGGCCGCCGCCGTCATCTGCCGCCGCCTCGAAGGCATCCCGCTGGCCCTGGAACTGGCGGGCGCCCAGCTGGCGAACAGCTCCGTCGAGCGGATCGCCGAGCGGCTCACCTCCCGCTTCGACACCCTCGACGGCGACGGGCCGGTACGGCTGCCACGGCACCGGACGCTGCGCTGCGCCATCGGCTGGAGCCATGAACTGTGCGCACCGCTGGAACGGCTGCTGTGGGCCCGGCTGTCCGTCTTCCGTGGCACCTTCGACGAGGAGTCCGCGCGCGCCGTGTGTGCCGGCGGACCGCTCACCGCATCGGAGGTGCGCACCACACTGGACGCGCTGGCCGCCAAGTCCGTGCTCATCCGCGAGGGCCCGCGCTACCGCATGCTCGACACGCTGCGGGAGTACGGCCGGATGTGGCTGGCCGAACTGGACGAGACCACGACGCTGGCGGACCGGCACGCCGCGCACTTCGCCTCCTTCGGCCGCCGCGCCGAGCGGGGCTGGCTGGGCCCCGAACAGGTCGGCTGGTACGGCAGGGTCGCCGAGGCCCATGTCGACCTGTGCACCGCACTGGACCACCTCCTGGCCACCGACCCGGTACGGGCCCAGGATCTCAGCGCCTCGGTCGGCTTCTTCTGGAGCTGCTGCGGCCATCTCCACGAGGCCCGGGACTATGTGGCCCGGGCCCTGGCCGCCCACCAGGGCCCGGGCCCGGGACGCACCCGGGCGCTGTGGGCGCTCGGCGTGGCCGTACTGCTGCAGGGCGATCTGACCCTGGCCGACGACCTGGGCCTGGAATGCGCACGCGCGGCACGGGCGGGTGACGATGCGGAGGCGCAGCTCCAGGCGGGCTATCTCACCGGCCTCACCCATCTGATGGCGGGCCGCCCGATGTCCGCGCACACCGTCGCGGAACAGGTGCTCGGCCCCGCGGCGTGCACCCCCTTCGACTCTCCCGGACGGCTGCGCTGCCATCTCGTACAGCTCTTCGCGCTGACCGGCCTGGGCAAGCTCACCGAGGCCCGTGCCACCGCGAGCGCACTGCGCCGCGGGTGTGTGCAGCGCGGCGAATACTGGACCCGGTCCTATATCGACTACCAGCTCTCGCTGATCTCGCTGTTCCAGGGCCGGCCGGTGGAATCGGCGGACCACGCCCGGTCGATGCTCGCGGCCAAAGCGGGCATCGGCGACAAGTTCGGTATCGCGCTCGGCCTGGACCTGCTCGCGGCCGCGGTGGCGGCCCAGGGCCACGGCGCGGCCGCCGCCCGCGTCTACGGAAGCGGCCAGGCCCTCTGGCGGACCGTGGGGCATCCGCAGCGCGGCACTCCGGAGCTGCGCGCGGTACGCGAGGAGTGCGAGCGGCGGGCCCGCGCGGCGATCGGTGACAAGGCGTACGCGGACCTCTTCCACCGGGCCAGCGAGGAGCGGCCCCAGGCCTCGCTCGCCCGGATCCTGGCGGGCGATCTGTGACCGGCGGCGGTCCTCACCGCCTCAGGCGGAGGGCTCGCCGGCCAGGGCGTACAGCAGCTCGTAGGCGGTGCTGATCATCCGGCAGGTGCGGCCGCGGCGGGTGGCCAGTGCGACCAGCCCGGTGTGTGACGCCGGGTGGAAGCCGAGGAACGCCTGCTGGCCGAAGGTCGCCCCGACGTGGAAGAGCAACGGCCCGCGCGCAGCGGGATGCTGATACCACGTCAGGGTGTGGGTGTTGCGCTTGCGCCGGCCCCGGCGCAGCAGCGGCACCTGCACGTCGCGCAGCGGCCGGGCCAGCGGCGTGCCGTCGGGGGAGAGGTGCGCTTCGAGGTAGGTGAGGAGATCGCCGGGGGTGGCACGGACCGACCCGGCGGCGACGAAGGCGCCCATGTCGGCACTGCCGACCGGCGTCACCCCGTTCGTACGGTGGCCGATGGCGTCGGTGCCGGTGGTGCCGGGGCCCAGCGTGGTGTCCGTCAGCCCGAGGGGGCGCAGCACCCGGTCGGTGAGCAGGGCGGGGTAACCGGCGCCCGTGGCACCGGACAGGGCCGGGCCGAGCAGCGCCAGCCCGAAGTTGGAGTACCGCCAGCGGGTGCCGGGACGGTGCCGCGGCCGGGTGCGGGCGAAGGTGCGCAGCAACCGCCCGGTGTCGTATTGGGCGTAGCCGTTGGCATAGGGGTGCACCAGCGCGCCGGCGATCAGGTCGGCGGGGATCCGCGGCAGCCCGGAGGTGTGGGTGGCCAGATGCCGCAGGGTGATCCGGCGCGAGTGCGGGTGCGGCAGCGGCAACGGCAGCTCGGGCAGCCGGTCGACGAGCCGGTCGTCCAGGGACAGCACACCGTCCCTGGCCAGCTCGGCGAGCAGCAGCACGGTGAAGGTCTTGGAGAGCGAGCCCAGTTCGTAGCGCAGCGCATGGCGGGGGGTGGGCGGTGCCAGCGCCGAGCCGCCGGTCATCACGGTCCGGCGGCCGTTCCGGGTGACGGCCAGCACGACGTCCGGCGCGTCGATCCCGGTGACCGCGTCCGCGAGGCGGTCACCGAGCGCGGATCCGGCGCTGACGGGGGTCATCCGACCGCGGACAGGGCCCGGGAGGTGGCCATCGCGGAGGCGAACGCGGCGACCAGGGTGGGGTGGTGGACCAGGTCGAAGACCCGTGCCGGGTCGCCCTGCGGCATCCGGCGCTGGATGGGCATCGCGCCGGTGGGCGACTGGGCGGCGGCGTAGCGCGCCCACAGTTCCGCGTCCAGGGTGGGGCGCGGCAGGCAGGCGTCGACGACGAGGAGTTCGCCGAGCAGATCCCAGTGTTCGAGGTCCGCCCAGTCCTCCATCCAGGCGGGCAGATACCGCGCGAGGTAGTCGGCGATCGCCGGTGGGATGCGCTCGGGGGCCTCGCCCCAGTTGGTGAGGTGGAAGACGGTGTGGGTGAGGTCGTAGGCGATGTGCAGCTGGACCGTCCACGGCTCGGGCAGCTGCCCCAGCCAGGTGCGGTCCACGGCCCGGTCGAAGTCGCTGCTGGGCGGCAGGCCGAGCTTGCGCTCCGCGTTGAGCACGCCGAGCCGCCGGTTGGGCATCATCTCCAGCGCCGTCCAGGTGGTGGTGCGCCGGCAGACCTCCAGCGCGGCCTCCAGCCCCGGGTGGCGGTGGCCGAGCTCGTGGAAGGTCGCATAGATCTCCAGGGGCACGGGCGAGAGCGGCTCGTCGTGCTGCAGCCGGGCCGGCACATTGCCGCCGTCCAGCAGCTCCCGCCAGGCGAAGTCCAGCAGCTTCCCGGCCCGCTCCTTCTGCCGGGAGCCGGCCACGCCCTCCCGGAACAGCACCTGCATATTGAGCGCCAGCTCCCCGATGGGCTTGAGCCGTTCGACGACCGCGCCGTTGGTGGCGAAGTCGTCGGGGGTCAGCCGGAAGTGCTCACGGTGATCGTCGAGCCAGGCCAGGGCCCGGTCGCCGACACCGTGCAGCAAGGCGGGGGATGCGGCCGTCACGGTCACGGGGCTGTCTCGCTTTCGCAGGGGGTCCGCCCGTCCGCCCTCACCGTATCCCCGGCCGGGGGCCCGGCCTCGGCCTCGTCGGAGGCGATACGGGCGAGGGTGGCGGCGAACGCGGTCACCAGGGTGGAGTGGTAGCAGGCGGTGAACGACTCGGCCCGGTCGCCGGCGGGCGGGGCGGCGCCGATCTCCGGCACACTGCCGTCGGCCGCCTGGGCGCCGGCCAGCCGCTGCCAGGCCTCCGGGGGGTACGGGGCCTGTGGCAGGCAGGCCGTCACGGCCAGCAACTCGCCGGCCAGGTCCCACAGCTGTTCCTCCAGCCAGTTCTCCAGCCAGGAGGGGAGCCACAGCCGCAGATAGCCGGCGAGCTCGGGGGAGAGCCGTTGCCGGTTGCGCCCCCAGTCGGTGAGGTGGAAGACGTCATGGGTCAGGCCGTACGCCGCCTTGCGGTCCAGTGCCCAGGGCTCCGGCAGCCCGCCGAGGCCGGTCAGGGCCAGGACGGCGCCGAAGTCGGCGTGCTGCCGCAGCCCGATCCGCCGCTCCGCGTTGAGCACACCGAGCGTCCGGGTGTGATCCTCACGGGCCACCCGCCAGCCACGCAGCCGGGTCGTGAGGTCCACCAGCTTGTCGGCCTCGGCATGGCGCAGCCCGGCCTGGGCGAACACGCCGTACAGCTCGACCGGATAGGTGGCGAAGGGCTCCCCGCGGATCAGCTCGGCGAACAGCTCGCCGTCGCGGGTCTCGTTCCAGGCGAACGCGAACAGCCCGCGGGCGGTCTGCCGGATCTCGTCACCCGGATGCAGCACGCCGATCAGTTGGGTCAGTTCGGCGAGTTCGCCCAGCGGTTTGAGGGTCAGATTGGGGTCGGCGTCCGTGGTGACGTTCGGGGGCAGGCGGAAGTGGTCGCGCGCTTCGTCCAGCCACCCCAGGCTGCTGTGGACCATCCGGTCCAGCAGCCCGGGGTCGCCCCGGTCGCCGGTCACCAACCCCGCCCGTAGAAACGCTGGGCGGCCACGATGTGCAGCGTCACCCGGGGGTCACCGCCGCCCATGTGGCGGACGAACGCCAGCCCGCTGTCGAGCCCCAGGGTCTGCGGCACGTCGGGCAGCCGGGACAGCCAACGGCCCAGACCGGCCGCCTGCAGCCAGTCCCGGCGGCGGACCGCCCGGACGAAGCCACGGGCCAGATCGTCGGTGCGTGCCGCCAGCTGCTCGGCGAGACCGGGCGCCAGCCCGGGCAGCGCGAGTGTGGCGAGCTGTGACACGCGGTGCGCAAGCTTCGGCCAAGGGTCGGCTTCGACCCAGCCGGCCGCGGCCTCGGGCGGCGGCGGCCAGTGCTGTGCGCTTCCGGACAGAAACGCGTGCGAGGCCTCGACCAGGCCCCGGTACGTCCACACCGACACCTCCGAGGCATCCGTTCCCGGTGGATAGGCCGAGAGCGCCTGCCGGACGACCTCGGCATCGTCCCCGCCGACGGGCGCTGCGGGATGGTCCATTGCGTACGGCGCGAGCACATCGGCGCCGAGCACCCGGATGGCGGCCGGGGCCAGCGCATCGCTCTGCCGCAGAAGGGCCGACAACGCATAAGGGTCGCCCTCGCCCCGCAGGGCGAGGGCGACCCCGGTTGCGGCATCGGCAATCACAGCGCTCAGCGGGACTGCTCCCGGCGTCTGTTCAGCCAACGCTTTCCCCTCAGCCTCAGCGAACGTCGGTCTTGGGGCGGGGGGTGGGCGGCGAGATCAGGAGCAGCGCGGCCAGCAGCAGCGCACCTCCACACTCGCGGGTATCGCGGAAGACACCGTCGGCCTCGGCGGGTTCAAGCAGTCCCTCGACCTCGGCGGCCAGGGCGGCCGTCTCGACCGGCGCTGTGCGATCCGTAACCATGCGATCAACTCCTTCGACGAATGGGATCCCAGATTCACATCGGCATATTTACGATGCAAGGGGAAAAATCTGACAAATAACACCCTTTCGGGTGGGGGTGAATGTCTCCCGATCCGAACCGTGACGTTCAACTGCCGTGTCGTGTCCGGCTGATGGCGTTCCCTCCGGCACGGCAGGCAGGTGCAGGGGGAAAGGGCTCCAAGGGTGACGGAGCCGCACCGATGGGGGATCGGACTGCTCTGTTCGGATGCACGGCGCGGAGTGGACGCCCGCCGCGGCGCTGCCGGGTGCCCGACTGGTGCCGGGGGGAGGTGTCAGGGGCGTGCCGGGGGGTGTCAGGGGCGTGTCGGGGGGTGTCAGGGGGTGGGGTTCGACGACCTCGAAGACGGACCCTGGGTCACCCTAGGTCCGCTCCGGCCCCGCTTCGGGGGTGTCCGGGGCGCTATTGGCGGGAGCGTCGGGACTGGTGGGAGCGTCGGGATCGGTGGACTGCTCGGCCAGTGCGGCGGCCCAGGCGGTCGACCAGTCGACGAGGGGGCTGAGTGCGGTGTGAGCCTCTTGTCCCAGCTCGGTGAGGGCGTAGTGGCCGTCCGGAGTCTGGTGCACCAGGCGTGACTCGATCAGTTCGACGAGGCGTTGACGCAGCACGCTGGAGGACATGTTGCCGCAGCGTCCGCGAAGGGCACGGAAACCCAGGGCGCCTTCGTGCAGTTCCCACACCACGCGCAGGCTCCAGCGCCGGCCGAACAGATCGAGCGCGGCCATGAGGGGGCGTCCGGTGGTCGAGCCGCGCACCGGCTGTCCTGGCGTCGGTGTGACCATCGCGGCCCTCCTGCGCTCCTGCGGATCGACCCTGGTGATTTGGTTTCCGAAACATTAACATCGCCCGTGATTCGGAAATCGAAACACTCCCTCCGGGAAGGGTCGATGTGACGCCGTTGATGACACCTCTGTGCCGGCAGTTGGGAATCGAGGTGCCCGTGGTGCAGGCGCCCATCGGGTCCGCGGTCACGACGGATCTGGTGGCTGCCGTGGCGGAGGCGGGTGGGCTCGGCACCCTCGCTCTGACGTGGGTCACCGCAGAAGAGGCGGTGCGCCGGATCCGGGAGGTCCGGCGGTTGACGCCGAGGCCCTTCGCCGTGAACTTGGTGCTGGACTTCCCGGTCGGCGAACTCCTCGATGCCTGCCTGGCGGAGAGCGTGCCGATCATTTCGACGTTCTGGGGGGATCCCTCGGCCGTCGCCGCACGCGCGCGCCCGGCCGGCGCCGTTCACCTCCACACCGTCGGTTCCGTCGACGAGGCCGAACGCGCGGTTGCCGCAGGCGTCGACGTGATCGTGGCCCAGGGGTGTGAAGCAGGCGGCCATGTGCGCGGGGAGACCGCCACGATGGCGCTGGTGCCCGCAGTCGTGGACGCGGTACACCCGGTGCCCGTCATCGCGGCGGGCGGCATTGCCGACGGTCGCGGGCTCGCCGCCGTACTCGCTCTCGGGGCCCAAGCCGGCTGGGTGGGCACCCGATTCCTGACGGCATGCGAGGCGGCCACGCACGAGGTCTACCGCCAAGCCGTGATCCGGGCGGCGCCGCAGGACGCGGTACGCACGCGGTGCTTCGACGGAGGTTGGCCCGACGCCCCGCACCGGGCGCTGCGCAACTCCACACTCAGCGCCTGGGAGGCCGCCAACCGGCCCGCCGCGCCGAACCGTCCCGGAGAAGGCGCCGTGGTGGCCGGCAGCGCCGACGGACGGACCTGGTCGCGTTACGAGGACATGGTCCCCATGCCCGGTATGTCGGGTGACCTGGAAGCCCTCGCTCTCTACGCGGGCCAGAGCGCCGGTCTCCTCCACGATGTCGTCCCGGCGGGCCGCATCGTGGCCGACATCGCCGCGCGTGCCGCAGCCCTCAGGGGCGCCTGAGGGGGCGTCGAACCCGACTCTTCGGGCCGCTGCCCGGCCGTCCGCGCAGCGCCGGTCGGCACGGTGCCGGTACCCCTTAGAGTGCGAGGGTGCCGACATACAGCATTGGTCAGGCAGCCGGGCTGCTGGGTGTGAGTGCGGAGACCGTCCGCCGCTGGGCCGATGGCGGGCAGCTGCGGATGGACCGGGACGGCGTGGGAAACCGGGTGATCGACGGGGTGAGCCTGGCGGCGTTCGCCAAGGAGCGCGCCGCTGGGCTGCATCCGGTGCCGGGCGAGGTGCTGACCTCGGTGCGGAACTCCTTCGCCGGGATCGTCACCAAGGTGACCCTCGACGAGGTGATCGCCCAGGTCGAGATCCAGTCCGGCCCGCACCGGCTGGTGTCGGTGGTCAGCCGGGAGGCCGTCGAGGAACTGGGGATCGAGGTCGGGGTGCGGGCCACCGCCCGGGTGAAGTCCACCCATGTGCATATCGACCGGGCGGGCGAGCGAAGTTGAGCCGCCCTTCCGGTGACCGCCCGTACGCGGCGACCGCCGGTACCCGGTGACCGCCGGTACCTGCCGGCCGCCGGTACCCGCCGGCCCTTGAAGCCCCTCAGCGGCAGAGCAGCGCCGCCTGCAGATCCAGTGTGTGATCGAGCCGGGACAGATCGCGGCCGGTGAGCGTCTCGATGCGCTGGATGCGGTAGTGCACCGTGTTCACGTGCAGATGCAGCGTCGCGGCGGTACGCGCCCATGACCCGTGGTGGGCGAGGAAGCTCTCCAGCGTCTCCAGGAGCATCCGGTGCGAGGTACTCCCGGCGCGCGCCAGCGGGCCCAGCACCCGGCTGCTGAAGGCCGTACGGACATCGGCGGGAACCCCGGCGAGCAGCGCGCCCAGCGTGCTCAGCTCCTCGACGGAGGTCACCCGGGCGCCGCCCGGAGCGCCGGCTCGCGCCGCCGCCAGTGCGTAACGTGCCTGGCTCAGCGCCGAGTTGAGCCCGTCGGCGGCCGGTACCGGACCGCTGATCCCGGCGTGCAGCGGTGTCTGCGGCCGGCAGGCGTGCACCAGCTGCCACGGGCCGCCGAGCGGGAGACGGTCCGCCGCATCGGGCCGGGCGCACACGACGGCGACCGCCTCGCCGCCCGGGAGCCGGCCCGCTGCGAACGGCTCACCGGGGGAGTGCCGCAACGCCTCGGCCAGCGCGCGCACCGTCTGGTCGCTCTCCTCGCCGCCCGATGCGGCCACCACCCGGTACGGACCGGTGGCCGGCAACCCGCAGGCGTGCAGCGCCGCCTCCAGTGCCGCACCGTCGGCCGGCCCGTCGGACGAACCGGCCCCGGCGAGCGCGAGCAGTTCGTCCGCCGCCCGCCGTCCGGCCGCCTGCCGCAGCTCGACACGGTGGCGGTACCGGGCCATGACCTCGGCGATCTCGTGCAGCACCCGGGGCGGGGCGTCGGCCGCGTCCCGCAGATACAGCTGCCAGCCGTCGTACGGTCCCGTCTCCCCGTCGATCCGCAGACCGGTGCCGGCCGCCGCCGGCTCCCGGGCGGCCTGCTCGGCCGGCAGCTGCGGGGCGGCCGGCGTCCGGGCGATCACCCGTCCGGTCGCCGTCACCAGATAGCAGGGTGGCCCGCCCAGATGGGCGAAGGCACGGTCCAGCAGGGTGTCCGGCGAGGCGTTCCCGGCGAGCAGACCGGCCAGCTCGGTGCGGACGTTCTCCGGCAGCGTGTGGTGCTCGGTGGGGCGCCGGCTCAGATCGCCCCACTGGCGCAGGTGCACCGCCTCCGTGATGGCGCGGAACGTGGTGTGCGCGGGCACCGCCAGCAGGACGATGCCCCGCTCACGACAGGAGTCGACCAGGACATCCGGGACCGTGCCATGGGTCTCCTCGCCTGCCAGCAGCGCGCTCGCCCCGGCGGAGTGCAGCGCCGAGACGAAACGGTCGACCGTCGTGCGGTCGGCGTCCGGCGTCCACCACACCAGTCCGCTCAGCACCAACTCGCCCGGCTGCGGAAGCCGCGCCGGGTCCGCCAGCTCGGTGGCGGTGACACCACTGACTTCCCGGGTGAGCAGGGGGCCCTCGCCCCACAGCAGGGTCAGATCGAGCGAGTCGAGCTGAAGGAGATCTTGGACGTGCATGTGCGGACTCCTTGGGCGGCTGCCGGGAGTGACCCCGGCATCTCA
Organism: Streptomyces sp. NPDC015125; assembly: GCF_043080045.1. Classification (NCBI taxonomy): domain Bacteria; kingdom Bacillati; phylum Actinomycetota; class Actinomycetes; order Kitasatosporales; family Streptomycetaceae; genus Streptomyces; species Streptomyces sp. NPDC015125. Next base: position 63,131 of record NZ_JBIBVF010000012.1, on the reverse strand, counting down.
CATTCACGAGGCGAAAGTGAGTACAGGCATCGTAAATGCCAGCCGCCGACGCCCAAAGCCCTCTTGGCTGATCCTCCAGACAGCGGCCCCGGCCATGGTGTTTTTCCGTACTGCGCACCAGTCGTGCCCGAGGCGGCGGCGTTGCTTCACTCGACGGTATGGACCTGAACACGGTGCGGGACGTACGTGACGCCCGGCAGCGCGCCCCGTGGCGCAGCGGCGACGCTCCCCCAGCTAACGCTGGGAGGTACCCCCAGGCGGGCGGTGGCACCTACCTCTTCTCCGAACCACAGCCGCACATACGGCGTTTGGTGGACCTGAGCCGGATGGGCTGGGAGCCGCTGACCCGGCAGCCGGACGGTTCGCTGGAGATCGCGGCGACCTGCACCATCGCCCAGCTCTCCCGCTTCGCGGCCGCGGAGATGCCGCCCTGATCGCCGCCTTTGCCTCACACCAGCCAGGTGAAGAGGCGGAGATGGCCGGCATCCGTGGTTCGGGCGCGGGCCGGTCGGGCATCACAGAGAGGCAGCCGCCGCGCGGAGCGTTTCCAGGGGGTCCCGAATGAGCCGACTCGGCCCGCCGTCCCGCCGCACCACCGCCGTAGGCCCGACGCCGATGGACGCCGTACCCGCCGGCCCCCGGCGCTTTCTGATCCGCGGTCAGCTCCGGCATCCGCTCGTGCTGACCGTCGCGGAGCTGCGGGAGCGGTGGCCGCAGCGGCGGGCCGAGGTGGCTTTCGACTGCGCCGCCAACGGGCCGCAGCACCACACCTTCGAGGGGCCGCTGCTGCGCGAGGTCATCGACGCGGCGGAACCGGCCTTCGACGTCCGGCGGCGCAAGGACCGCTCCCGCTACGTCCTGGCGGTCACCGGCCGGGACGGGCACCACACCGCGCTGTCCTGGGCGGAGCTCGACGCGGACTTCGGCGACGCCCCGGTCCTGCTGGCCACGGCCATGGACGGGCGGCCGCTCGACGCGGCGGGCAGCCAGCTGGTGGTCCCGTCCGACCGCTGCGGGGCCCGCTACATCAGCGCCATCACCGGCATCTGGTTCGGGACCTGCGTCCCGCCCGAGGCGGACGGTTTCCGCTCGGGCGGGCCGGGGCCGGGCGCGTCCTGACCGCTTCCGGAAGGGCCGAAGTCCTCGGTGGCGCCGGGGACTTCGGCGGGGCCGCGGTCAGACCGCGGCGAGCGCGATCTCGGTCGACTTGACCAGCGCGGTGACCTCGGCGCCGGCCGCCAGGCCCAGGTCCTCGGCCGCGTCCCTGGTGATCGCGGCGGTCAGCTCCCCGCCGGCGACGGCGACCTTGACGCCCGCCATCGCGCCGCCGGTGGTGACATCGGTGACGGTGCCGGGGATCCGGTTACGGATGCTCAGACCGTCCACCGTGCCGGTGGCGAGCGCGACCTCGGTGGACTTGATCAGTGTGCGCACCGTGGAACCCTCCTCGATGCCCAGCTCCTTCACCGCCTCCAGGGTGATCGCCGCGGTGATCTGCTGGCCGCCCTCCAAACGCACCTTGACGGTCGCCATGACCTCGCCGGGGGTGACGGAGAGAACGGTGCCGGAAATCTGGTTACGGATGCTCAGGCTCATGGATATGCCTCACCGGGGAGTGGAAAGCGAAGGGTGGAATGTCGCGTTTTCCCTGCTCTGATTATCTGCACCCTAACCACACAACGCGCCGCGGTCCGGGCATGCCTGGCAGATGCCGGGCAGATATCCGAATGCGCCTGGCAAAACAGCGGACGCCCGGAGAATTCCGTGGGTCATTCGGGGTGCGCACCGCTCGGCGGGCCGCCGTTCGTTCCTTCCTCCAGGCGACCTGGCAGCTGCCATATAGCTTCCCCCGAGGAATTGCAAATGCGAGCCGATACCGCATATCTTGTCGCACATGCAGTCCTACACGATCGGCCAGGCGGCGCGGCTGCTGGGCGTCAGCCCGGACACCACCCGCCGCTGGGCGGACGCCGGCAAGGTCGCGACCCATCGTGACGACAGCGGCCGCCGCCTCATCGAAGGCCGTGACCTGGCCGCCTTCTCCATCGAGGTGGCGCAGACCGGCACCAATGAGGACGACGCCTCGTACACCTCCGCGCGCAATGCCTTCCCGGGCATCGTCACCGCCGTCAAGCTCGGCGATGTCGCCGCCCAGGTCGAGATCCAGGCCGGCCCGCACCGCCTGGTGTCGCTGCTGACCCGGGAAGCGGTGGAGGAACTGGGCCTGGAGGTCGGCATGCAGGCCACCGCCCGTGTGAAGTCCACCAGCGTGCACATCGACCGCACCTGACCCACCGCGGTAGCACCCAGCCGATCGCCACCACCGTCCCCCACCGGCCGGCTGCGCACACCAGCGGCGTCGCCCGTCCCGGCGCGGCTTTTCCCATCCGCTCGGACGACACCCGTCGTCCCGCGTTCCAAGGAGTCCCGCCCATGTCCCAGCTCTTCACCGGACGCCGCGCCGCCGCCGCGCTCGTGACCGCCGCCCTCCTCGTTCCGCTCTCCGCCTGCGGCGGCAACAGCGACAGCAAGAAGGACGAGGGCACCGAGAAGTCCGGCAGCGCCGCCCCCAAGGCGGACCTCACGGTGCTCGCCGCCTCCTCGCTGACCGATGTCTTCAAGAAGGCCGGTGCGGTGTACGAGAAGGAACACCCCGGCACCAAGGTGCACTTCTCCTTCGCCGGTTCCCAGGAACTGGCCGCCCAGGTCAAGGAGGGCGCCCCCGCCGACGCCGTGGTCACCGCCGACACCAAGACCATGGACGGGCTCAAGGCCGACGCCGGCACGCCCACCGTCATCGCCAAGAACCGCCTGGTCATCGCGACCGGCGAGGGCAACCCGAAGAAGATCGACAACCTCAAGGCGCTCACCAACAGCAAGTTGAAGGTCGTCCTCGCCGCCTCCGAGGTGCCGGTCGGCCGCTACAGCAAGCAGGTCCTGGACGCCCAGAAGCTGACGGTCAAGCCGGTCTCGCAGGAGCCCAACGTCCGCGCGGTGCTCAGCAAGGTCGAGCTCGGCGAGGCCGACGCCGGCATCGTCTACAAGACCGACGCCGCCACCGCACCCAAGAAGGTCGACGCCGTCGACATCCCGGACGCGCAGAACGCCGTCGCCTCCTACCCGGCCGCCACCCTGAAGGCCTCTCAGCACAAGGCCGCCGCGGCCGCGTTCGTGAAGTGGCTGAGCACCCCCGAGGCGCAGAAGCTCCTGCAGCAGGCCGGCTTCCAGCAGCCGTGACCCGGACGGGGGGCCCCGGCCCCCCCCCCCCGGGCCCCGCCCCCCGGGGCCGGGGGGCCCCCCCGCCCCCCCCCCCGGCCCGGGCCCCCCCGCCCCCCCCCCCCCCCCCCACCCCCCGCCGGCCCGCCCCGGGCGGCGGCCCCCCCGCCCGCGCCGGGGGGGGGGGGGCGCCCCCCCGGGGGGGGCCGGGGGGGGGGGGCCCCCCCCCCCCGCCGCCGTACCGCGGCCCGGTCCGTGCGCGCCGCCGTACCCCGGCCCGCCCCGAATCCCAGGGACCCCGATGAGACGCCCCCGCACCCTCGCCCGGCCCCCGGCAGGCAGGCTCCGCGCGCCCGGCAGCCGTACCCCCGTCGCGCTGGCCGTACCCGCGCTGGTCGCCATCGCGTTCCTGCTGATGCCCCTGGCCGGCATCCTTGCCCGCACCACCTGGAGCGACCTCGGCACCCATCTGACCAGCCCGGACGTGCTCGAAGCGCTCCGGTTGTCGCTGCTGGTGTCGTTCTGTGCGCTGGGGCTCGCCCTGCTGCTGGGGGTGCCCCTGGCCTGGCTGCTGGCACGGGTCAGCTTCCCCGGCAAGGCGCTGGTCCGCTCGCTGGTGCTGCTGCCGATGGTGCTGCCGCCGACCGTCGGCGGTGTCGCACTGCTCATGGGCTTCGGCCGCCGCGGACTGCTCGGCCCCTGGCTGGAGGACACCTTCGGGATCGTGCTGCCGTTCCACACCTCCGGCGCCGTGGTCGCCGCCACCTTCGTCGCGATGCCGTTCCTCGTCATCAGCCTGGAGGGCACGCTCGCCGGACTGCGCACGAGCTACGAGGAGACCGCGGCTTCCCTCGGCGCCTCACCCGTACGGGTCTTTCGCACCGTCACCCTCCCCATGGTCGCCCCCGGTCTCGCCGCCGGAGCCGCACTGACCTGGGCCCGCGCACTCGGTGAATTCGGCGCGACGATCACCTTCGCGGGCAATCTGCCCGGCACCACCCAGACCCTCCCGCTCCAGGTCTACCTGCTGCTCCAGGGGTCCCCGGACGCCGCCACCTCGGTCTCGCTGCTGCTGCTCGTCATCGCCATGGGCGTGCTGGTCGCGCTGCGCGGCCGCTGGACCGGTGCCACCACCGCCCGCGCCGCCCGCACCGTCCCCACCACCGACGACACCGGCCTCGCGCCGGCACCCGCCCCCCGCGTCGAGGAGCCCGCAACGACGCCGGCGGCGCCCCCGGAAAGCTGGCCGCTGCACGCCGACGTCACCGGCTTCAACCAGCTGACCCTGGACGCCGAACCGGGCACCACCCTCGCCGTCGTCGGCCCCAACGGCGCTGGCAAGACCACCCTGTTGCGTGCCCTGCTCGGGCTCACCCCGCGTGCCCGCGCCACGCTGCGCCTCGGCGACACCGACGTCACCACGCTGCCCCCGCACCGCCGCGGGGTCGCCTGGGTCCCGCAGGACGGCGCACTCTTCCCGCACCTGACGGCCCTGAGCAACACCGCCTACGGGCTGCGCGCCCATGGCACCCCGCGCGCCGAGGCCCGCCGTACGGCACAGCTCTGGCTCGACCGGCTCGGCGTCGGCCCGCTCGCGCACCGCAAGCCCGCCCAGCTCTCCGGCGGACAGGCGCAACGCGTCGCCCTCGCCAGGGCGTTGGCCGCCCGCCCCCGTCTCCTGCTGCTCGACGAACCGCTCGCCGCGCTCGACCAGACCACCCGCGCCCATGTACGGCACACCCTGCGCCGCCATCTCGCGGGCTTCGGCGGCGTCTGCCTGATCGTCACCCATGACCCCGTCGAAGCCGTCTCGCTCGCCGACCGTGTCCTCGTCCTGGAGGACGGCCGCGCCCTCCAGGACGCACCGCCCGCCGAGGTCACCCGGCACCCGCGTTCGCCCTGGGTCGCCCGGATGCTCGGCCGCAATGCCTGGCCGGGCACCGCCACCGGCGACGGCCTTGCGCTCACCGAAGGCGGCCGCCTCGTCGCCGCCGAGCGGCTCCCCGACGGCGCCCGGGCACTGGCGATCATCGCCCCCGAGGCCGTGTCCCTGCACCTCGACAAGCCCACGGGCAGCCCCCGCAACGTCTGGCCGGGCACCGTCCGGGAAATCACCTCGGCGGGCAGCCGCCTGCGGATCCTTGTCACCTCGCACGAGGCCCCCGACCTGGTGGCCGAAATCACCCCCTCGGCCGCCCTCGAACTCGGCCTTGCGGACGGCGTGTCCGTGTGGACCAGCGTCAAGGCCACCGAGGTCTCCCTCGTGACGCTCTGAGCGTCACGAGGGACCCGGTATCAGTGCGCCGTGGCCGCCGGCTCCAGGACGAACACCGGGATCTGCCGGTCCGTCCTCTTCTGGTAGTCGTCGTAATCGGGGTACGCCTCGACCGCGCGGGCCCACCACCGGGCCTTCTCCTCGCCGGTGACCTCACGGGCCGTCATGTCCCGTCGCGCCGGGCCGTCCTGCAGCTCCACCCGCGGGTCGGCCACGACGTTGTGGTACCAGACCGGGTGCCGGGGTGCGCCGCCCATGGAGGCCACCACCGCATACGTCCCGTCATGCTCCACCCGCATCAGCGGGCTCTTGCGGATCTTTCCGCTCTTCGCACCCCGGGTGGTCAGGACCACGACGGGCAGCCCCCGGATCGTGGTGCCTTCCCTGCCGCCGGAGCTTTCGTACTCCTCGACCTGATCACGCACCCACTGCTCCGGGCTCGGCTCGTACTCACCCTGAAGAGGCATACCGTCCGTCCCCTCGACGACGACAAGCGTGGCGCCGGCCGCTGTGTCCACCGCGACCGGCCTGGCCTTCGCTCAACAACCTTGACGAGGGGGATCTTCCCGGCGCCGCCGCCCGGCTGTACGGAGTGGTGACCGTACCGCCGGGCGGGCCGGTCGTCAGGACACCAGCTCCACGGCCCGCCGGGTACGACGGTGCTGCTCGGCCCAGTTCGTCAGCGCGGCGCCACAGGCGTGGTCGAGATGGCGCAGCCCGCTCAGGTCGAGTTCCACCTCCCGGTCGGCGGGCAGCGAGTCGAGCTGATCGAGGATCTTGGGCAGCCGCAGGAAGGTGGCGTTGCCGACGGCGCGTACCCGCACCGGCTCGTCCTCGTCGTCCGGGGTGTCGATGTCGAGGTGGACATGGGAGGTCTCCCAGGCGGTCTTCGCGACGGCCATCAGCAGGCCGATGAGGACGCCCTCGAACATGTTGACCGTCACGATCGCGAGGGCGGTGGCCAGCAGAACCACCGCCTCACCGCGGTGCTCGCGCCACAGCGGCCGCAGCTCCTTGAGCGGGATGAGCTTGCAGCCCGCATGGACCAGTACGCCCGCCAGCGCCGCCACCGGCACCACACCCAGCGCGGCCGGGAACGCCGCGGCGAACACCAGCAGCCAGACACCGTGCAGCACTCGCGAGGCCTTGGTCCGGGCGCCCGCTTGGACATTTGCCGCGCTGCGGACGATGACGGCGGTCATCGGCAGGGCACCGAGGATGCCGCAGACCGCGTTGCCCGCGCCCTGGGCCATCAGCTCCTTGTCGTAGTCCGTGCGCGGCCCGTCGTGCAGCCGGTCGACCGCCGCGGCGCTGAAGAGGGACTCGGCGGACGCGATCAGCGCGAAGGCGAGGACGGTGCCGAGCACACCGATATCGGTGAGCCGGCCGAGGTCGGCGAGGCCGGGCGGCTGGATCGCGTCCAGCAGCCCGCTGACCTCGACGCGTGCGACGGGCAGATCCAGTGCCCATACCGCGGTCGTGGCGAGCGCCACCGCGGCCAGCGGTGCCGGCAGGATCCGCGCGGCGCGCCGCCAGCGCGGCCACAGCACCAGGACGGCGATGGTGCCGGCGCCGATGGCGAGCGCGGCCAGTGCCGTCCCCGACCCCGCGGTGTCGCCGATCAGGCCGGGCATACCGCCGAGGTTGGCGAGTCCGCTGCCCGGCGCCTTGGCGTCCGCGAGGGCGTAGAGCTGTCCGGCGATCAGGACCAGGCCGATGCCGGCCAGCATGCCCTGGACCACGGCGACCGAGATCGCCCGGAACCAGCGCCCCAACTTCAGGGCACCCATGGCCAGTTGCAGTGCGCCGGCCGCCAGTACCAGTGCGCCGAGCGCGCCGATGCCGTACTCCTTGACGGCTTCGAAGACCAGCACCGTCAGACCGGCGGCGGGGCCGCTGACCTGAAGGCTGCTGCCCGGGAGCAGGCCGGTGAGCAGTCCGCCGACCACGCCGGTGACGAGCCCCAGCTCGGCCGGTACCCCGGAGGCGACGGCCACCCCGACACACAGCGGGACGGCCACGAGGAAGACGACGAGGGAGGCGGTGAAGTCCGCCCGGAAGGAGGTGAATCGCTTCATGAGGTGCACGCCCGCCTTCACAGCGGGAGGAACAGGTCGGAGGACGGGTGATGCGCGGCCACCAAGCCGGTGTGCACTTCGTAGAACCACCCGTGCAGATTCACCTCGCCGGCGGCCAGCCGCTCCTGGACACAGGGGTAGCCGCGCAGCCGGTCGAGCTGTTCGCGCACATGCTGCTGGACCGCCGCGGCGACCGTCGGCTCCTCGTCCTTGGGCAGTTGGTCGGACAGCTGCAGCGCCAGCCAGTCCCGTACGGCGGGTGCGCCGGTCAGGTCCTCACCGCGGGCCTTGGCGCCGACCGCGCCGCAGTGCGAATGACCGCACACCACGATGTCGGCCACGCCCAGTACGCGCATCGCGTACTCGATGGTGGCCGCTTCCGCGCAGGCCGTCATGTCCTCGCGGTAGACGGGCACGGCATTGCCGGCGGTCCGCAGTTCGAAGAGTTCGCCGGGCTGCGCCCCGGTGATCAGGGCGGGGACGACCCGCGAGTCGGAACAGGTGATGAACAGGGCGAGGGGGGACTGTCCGGCCGCGAGCCGGCCGTAGGTCTCCTGGTCTTCTCGCCGGTCGGCGATACGGGCCGTCAGGCCCCGGGCATGCTGAATGAAGGTCTCCACGAGGAGGTCTCCTGCTGATGAGTGGTGCCACTGTGGGGTGGTGGCGGAAACGTGCATGGTGCGGGGGTGGGGCAGGCCACCACGCCGCTCTCAGCAGCGGAAGACGCAGTGCAGGACGGTGAGCCCGGCACCTCTGGACACGGCCTTGGTGGAGCTGCCGGCCGCCGGGGCGCCGGAGTCCGTCGTGGCGATGGGAGCCACGGCACCCGCGCTGAACGGCGGTAGCGGCCGGCCGGCGTGCTGGGGGACGCCGACGGAGGTCCGGGCGGTGCGCCGGGGCTGGCCGCGCTCGGGCTCGCGTTTGGCCTTTTCCTCTTTGCTGTCATCGCCGGGCTTGACGGCCGGCGTGCTCGCGGACTTCGCGGCGGACGGGGTGGTGAACGCGGTCTTCGCCGCACCGGGCGCCGCCGCCGCACCACCCAGCAGGAAGGCCGCGACCACCAGCAGGGCGGTCAGCGACATACGGCACAGGCGCAGCACGGGTATGCCCGCTACGCAGGTGTCCTTCCGCATCATCGCCCCCCGTGGTTCGTCCGTACGGTCCCACTCTGCCTTCACAGTGCAGCATCCAGGTTTCGAGCGGGATAACGAGAAATGACGCCAAGTTTCCAGAATTCCCCGAAGCGGAGCCGGGAACATCCGTCCAGCGAAGGGATGTTCATGCCTGTTCCGTTTCCGTAGGGGGAGCCGCGGGCGCGGTGACGGCGTGCGGCGGCCGGCGGGCCGCCCACGCGAGGACGGGTACGAGCGCCATCGCGAGGATTCCGCCGGCCAGTGCCAGCGTCGGGTAGCCGGCCAGGAGGACGACCGGACCCGAGAGCATCCCCCCGGTGGCACCCGCGAGGGCGATGCCGACGTCCACCAGCCCCTGCGCCGATGCACGACGGGCGGGTGGGAGCGCGTCGGTGACCAGGGCGGTGCCGCTGACCAGCCCGAAGTTCCAGCCGAGGCCGAGCAGCACCAGTGCCGTGGCGAGCGCGGGCACGGAATCCGGTGCCGAGGCGGCCACCACCCCGGCGGCGAGCAGGACCGGACCGGACGCGCCCGCGATCCACCGCCGGCCGACCCGGTCGACCAGCAGGCCGGTGAGCGGGGAGGGCAGGAACATCGCTCCGACATGGAGGGCGATGACCCATCCGGCCGCCTGCGTGCCATGGCCGTGTGCCTGCATGTGTACCGGTGCCATCGTCATGACGGCGATCATCACGAGCTGGGTGAGGACCATGATCGCGGTGCCGGTGACCACCCCGCGCCGGTCCGGCCGGGCATCCGGCCCGCCGGCGGCCTCGCCCGCGGGGCTCCCGGCCGCCGTCTCGGCCTGCGCCGCGGCCAGTTTCTCGGCCAGCCGCAGCGGATCGGGCCGCAGCAGGGCGGCCAGGACCACCGACGCCGCCCCGAACGCGGCGACGGCCAGCAGAAACGGCCCGGCGAGCCGGGGGATGCCCCAGGAGTGTGCGACCCGGCCCGTCAGCGTCACCAGGTTGGGCCCGATCACCGCACCGAGCGTGGTGGCGAAGAGCACGGTGCTCACGGCCCGCCCGCGCCGTGCGGACGAGGCCAGATCCGCCCCCGCGTAACGTGCCATCAGGTTCGTCGCGGTGCCCGCTCCGTAGACGACCAGGGCCGCGAACAACAGCACCACGTTGCCGAGGGCGGCCGCCACCACGACCCCGAGGCTGCCCAGCGCCCCGACGGCGTACCCGAGCGCAAGACCGGGGCGCCGCCCGTGGCGCCGGCAGACCTGGCCGATGCCGACGGCGCCGAGCGCGGCCCCGGCGGTGAACAGCGCACTGGGCACGCCCGCCAGGCCGGTCGAGCCGAGCATCTCTTTGGCGAGCAGCGCGCCGACGGTGATCCCCGCGGCGAGACCTGCGCCGCTGAGGATCTGGGAGAAGACCAGAACAGCCAGAATCCGCCGCTGTTCCGGTGCTTCGCCCTCGACGGGGTCAGCGTGGCGAGCCCTCATGATTCCTTTCGGTTCGAGCCGGACGGGGGACCGGTGAGGACGGGTTTCACGCCGTCGCCATCGGCTCCAGCGCCGCGATGTCCGCGAGCGACAGCCCCATCTGCTCATGGAGGAAGCGCACCATGGTCCAGTGCGGCAGCGCTCCCTCGTCGAACGGCCCGAATTCCCGGCAGTACAGCGGAATCCAGCGCAGTGCCTCTTCGAGGGCCTGCTCGCGGCCCGGCTCCTGCTGGTAGTCCTCGTAGGCGATGCTGCGGTGTTCGATGAAGAAGCGCCCCGGCAGCCGTTCCTCGCACAGCGCCCGGTATTCGCGGGTCTGCAGGATGAGGTAGTGCCAGATTTCGTCGATGTCCTGCTCGACGGGCAGGAACAGACCGCCGAGCCGGTCGTGATGCCGGGAGACGAGATAGAGATAGCGCAGGCACTCGGTGACCTGGCGCTCCACGAACTCTCGCGGCGCGGCGCTCTTGCCGTCGAAATACGTCACCACTTCGGTGTACAGCGCCTTGCCGAGCAGGTCTGCGAGAGCGTCGGGGGACATCCGCGGCGGGGTGGTCATGCTTCTCCTGTCCGGGTGAGGAAGACGTCCGGGCGGTTCAGTGGCCGGTCGTGAGCCAGGCGTACTTTCCCGACTTCCCGATGGGGATGTGCGGGCGGTGGTCGAGCCGGCAGCGCCGCCCGGTCAGTTCACCGATGGCCTCCTCCAGCGCCGTGGCCCGGCCGGCCTCGACGGGTGTGCCGTCGAACGTCGTGTACACCAGCCGTGCCGTCGCCTCGCCGGTCAGCTGCAACTGGTACACGAAGACCTGCGAGGACGCCTCGCCGATACACCGGTCGAGGTCGCCCTGCGCCACGGGGCCGTGCGGAGTGTCGAGCAATTCCTTTTCACGGCCGCAGAATTGGGAGATCTTGCCGGGGTCCGGCGTCCCGTCCAGGGTGCGTACACAGTCGCCCGAGCGATACCGCACCAGCGGCATGAAGGGATTGCGCACACTGGTGACGATGAGCTGGTGGATCGTGCTGCCGTCGGCGACCGGATGGAGTTCGACGCTCATTTTGTCGAGATGCGGCCGGTAGGTGCCGCGGCGGTCGCTGAAGTAGAGATATCCGAGCTCGGTGCTGCCGAACAGGTCGATGACCGGGCAGGCGAAGTGCTGGTGCAGAAAACGCCGGACGTTCACCGGGGTGTATTCGTACGCGTGGATGATGCTGGCGGGCGGCGGGAAGTCGTCCCACAGCCCCCATTCGGTGACCTTTCGCAGCAGCTGCGCCAGGTGATATCCGGAGCAGTCGAGGTGGTACCAGCCGCGCGGGTGCGCTCGCGCGGCGGCCCGGATCTCCCGGAGCATCCGCACCACCTCGTCGCGCTCCCACAGCGCCGGGTCGAGCCGCAGATTGAGGTAGCAGGTACGCGCATCGAGCTGCCGGTCGGCGGGGGCGGGCACCGGATCCGGCGGAGTACCGCGCCGTGCGGCATTGACCCGCGCCACATGTTCCGTGGCCAGCACCGTGGTCAGTGAGACCCGTCGGCAGCCCGCTTCCCAGGTGCCGGCGATATCGGGGTGTTCGCTCCACAGCCGGTAGTAGGAGTGCAGCAGGAAATACGGGGGGCGGATGATCTGCATCCGGGCGTGGTGGGTGCCGGTGGAGAGAACGAACTCCGCTTCTCCGGACTCCAGTGCCGCGGCCAGCCGGGGGGTCATCCAGTTGCGGGGGAAGCCGCGCGCGATCTCCGGCTTGTCGAGCAGGGGGAAGTGCCCCTTCGCCAGCGACTCACGGTAGATCGGAATGTCGCGGATCTGCTCGATGACCTCGGCGGTCGGCTGACCATCCATGGATTCCTCGTCCTTGGTCGGGATGCGGTGCCCACACGGGAATGCAGGGGGGTGGTGCCCGGAGCGGGCCGGTGGCCGGGAGTGGGCGGTGGCCCGCTCCCGGTGATCGCCGGTCCGCTCCGGGCACCTGAGGCGCGAGGGTCAGGAGATACAGCCGGCCTTGGGTGCGGCGCTGATGCAGCCCGCCTTCGGTGCCGCGCTGATGCAGCCGTTCTTCGCCGCCTGCTGTGCGGAGTTGGCGGCCAGCCAGCTCTGCCAGACGTGGTCCTGAGCCATCTTCTTGATGAGCTGCTCCATGGGAACCTCCGATGAGAGTGCGGAAGACGAACGGGGCATACGACGCTGACCTGCGCTGATGCCGCACCACCGAAGGTAAAAGTATGACCAAGTGAATGTCAATTAACGGCAATGTCGCGGTCTGTGGAAGCGTGCAGGGTGCGCCAACTTTGGCGGGATTCCGACGAGATGATCTACCGCCGGGAACTAACTGACGAGACGTCAGTTAGTGCCTCGGGCGGACATTGGGCCGCCCGGCCGCCGTCGATCGGGTGACCCCTGGCGCGGCTCCGGCGCCGGCCGGCCGCCCGTACGGAACGATCACGACCCATCACCCGCTGACCGGTTCCAGCTCCAGGGGAGTCCGCTGTGCGCATTCTGCTCATCGCCGGCGCGTTCAACAGCCTGACCCAGCGCGTCTACGCGGAACTCGGCGAGCGAGGGCACCACGTGGGCGTGGAGCTGGTGACGCGCGAGACGCCGCTCCTCGAGGTCGTACGCCGTCACTGCCCGGACCTGATCGTGGCACCGATGCTCAAGACGGCTGTGCCCCGCGAGGTGTGGTCGGCGTACACCTGCCTGATCGTGCACCCCGGGCCCGTCGGCGACCGTGGCCCGTCGTCGGTGGACTGGGCGGTGCACCTGGGCGCCGCCCGGTGGGGGGTCACGGTCCTGCAGGCCAACGACGAGATGGATGCCGGCGACATCTGGGCCGCGGCCGACTTCCCCGTACCCGAGGTGGGCAAGAGCGACCTGTACCGGAACGAGATCGCCGATGGCGCGGTCGAAGCGGTCCTGACGGCCGTTGCCCGGGTGGCTTCCGGTACCCACCGGCCGCAGCCACAGACCGCCCTGCCCGACGCCGCGAAACCCGGCCGCACCCGTCCGCCCTTCCGTCAGGACCTGCGCCGGATCGACTGGCGGTCCGACCCCACCGACACCGTCGTACGCAAGCTGCGTGCCGCCGATTCGCAGCCCGGTGTACGCGGTGAACTCCTCGGCGAGACCTGGCATTTGCACGGCGGCCACCCCGAGGACACCCTGACGGGCCGCCCCGGTGAGCTGCTCGCCACCCGGTGCGGCGCGATCTGCCGGGCGACGGCCGACGGCGCGGTATGGATCCCGGAACTGCGGGCGCCCCGCGCGCCGGGGGAGCCCGGCACCCCCAAGCTGCCCGCCACACTGGCGCTGGGCGACCGCCTCCCGCAGCTCCCGGAGATCCCGGCCCCGCTCGACCGCGGCGACGGCCCCCGTACCTGGAGCGACATCCGCTACCGCGAGGACGGGCCGGCCGGCTTCCTGGAATTCTCCTTTCCCGGTGGTGCGATGAGCACCGGCCACTGCCGGCGCCTGCTCGCCGCCTACCGTCGCGCCTGCGCCCGGCCGACCTCCGTGCTGGTCCTCGGCGGCCGCCGGGACTTCTTCTCCAACGGCATCCATCTCCATGTCATCGAGGCCGCCGCCGACCCTGCAGAGGAGTCCTGGGCCAATATCAACGCCATGGACGACCTGGTGCATGCCGTCCTGACCACCACGGACCGGCTGGTGGTCGCCGCGCTCGGCGGCAATGCCGCGGCAGGCGGGGCGATGCTGGCCCTCGCCGCCGACGAGGTGTGGTGCCGGTCGGCCGTGGTGCTCAACCCCCACTACCGGCTGATGGGGCTCTACGGTTCGGAGTACTGGACCTATACGCTGCCCGGCCGGGCAGGCCCCGAGGTGGCCGGGCAGCTGACCGCCCGTGCCCTGCCGATGACCGCGGCGGCCGGCGCGCGGCTCGGCCTGGTCGACCGGATCATCGACTGCACCGCGCAGGATTTCGCCGCGCAGGCCGCCCGTCTCGCCGTCCGGCTGGCATCGGCACCCGCGACGCAGGCCCGTATCGCCACGAAGAAGGCGTCCCGGGAACGCGACGAGGCCGAGCGGCCGCTCGCCGCCTACCGGGAGGATGAGCTGGCCCGTATGCGCCGCACCTTCTTCGACCCGGACGAGGCGTATCACGTCCTGCGCCGGGCCTTCGTGCGCAAGGAATCCGCGGCCGGAGCCCCCGCACACCTGAACACCTCGCCCGCCGGGACCTGAGGCGACCGTCCCCGGCCCGTGCCGCGAGCGCCGCCGGAACAGCGGTCGGGGTGGTCCTCCCGGGCCGGGCCGGTGGCCGATATCCGTCGGTCACCGGCCCGCTGCCATGCCTGCACGGAGGGCTGGTGGCGAGTGCGGCGGCGCCTCAGTCGCGGCCGTCGGCCTGTGCGGCCGGCAGGTACTTGTAGCCGATGCCGAAGACCGTGCTGATGGTGTCACGCAGGCCGGGCCCCAGGCGCCGGCGCAGACGGGCGATGTGGACATCGACGGTCCGGGTGCTGGACTGACGGCTGGGCCAGACGGCGGCCATCAGCTGTTCCCGGGTGAAGGCGCGCCGGGGATGCAGCACAAGATGGGCGAGCAGATCGAATTCCAGTCGTGGCAGATCGAGTTGGCGCCCTCTGATGAAGACCGTCCGGGCCGCGGTGTCGAGGCGGACCGGGTCCGGCCGGGTCCGGTCGGCCGGAGGTTCCCCGGGGTGGGACGGTTCCTCGCCCGGCGGCGCAAGAATGATGTGGACCTCGTCGGACGGCAGCCGGTGCACCGATACGGGTTCCAGGTCGTGCAGGGTCAATTGCCACTTTCCGTCGGGTAGCCGGTCGACCGCCAGGGGTGGCCCTTCGCCGGGCCCGGCTGTGAGCGGCCGGACGACATCGGCGTCCGGACGCAACGCAAGCGGGGTCGTCGAGGAGTTCATAAACATGATCTGGGCCCATTCCTCTTGCAAAGCAGGCGTGTACGGACAGACATGGCGGTGCTCGACGTTCAAGGACGCTGAGGTGCTACGCAGCGATCGCGAGGCGGTCCGGTGGTCGTGCGGGGCGGCGGCCAGACACTTGTGGTGCAGGTGCGCCCATCGGGGGCGATCGCTCCGCTTGTACCGCAGGAACGCTCGCGCCCGTGCCCGTACCCAGCCGTGACGTGGTGTGAAGTCACGGCCTCCGGTCCACTCGAACGCTACATGTAATCGCGTGCTTCCGGAAAGTAGCGTCCGCTAATTCGGTTGCTCTTGAGCCGACTTCGTGTTGGGGCGGTGCCCGCTCGGGCGGTGCACCGGCCCGTGGCTTCCGGGTGCCCACTGTTCCGCTTCGCAAGCCCGTCAGGAATTCATGGAATGGTGTGGGTTCGGGGTGCCCGTGGTGCCGTGCGGGCCCGATGGCGGTCTCGCCCGGTGGCGGTGCAGGCCGCGTGCGGAGCGACTCACGCCCCGAAGGGTGGGGGTGCGTTCGCCCGGGCGGGCGCGCGCCCGTCGGTCCCGGCTCCGGCGCCCCGACCGGCATGGCCGGAAAACCTCCTTGAACTGGCCGAGAGTGCCGAGCGGTTGCAGGGAGGGCGGGGGAGTGAGGGTGTCGTGGGCTCGCGTGCTCCCCTCGTGACGGGGGTTGACGAGGGGGTGGCGCCTCGGGGGCGCGCCGCCTCCATGGAAACGACGGATACGGAGGGGTAGTCGGCAGCGATGTCCAGTTGTGAAGGTGCTGTGGGCATGTGAATATGCCAAATAAATGCGCGGTGATGAACAGGGGTGCAAAGCAAGGAGGTTCGGAAGGTTGGCCGAGAAGTTGTTTCTTTTTCAATCTCATCGAGACTAAAAGGTGCGGAACCAGATATTCCAGACGACTTGTTTTCGCAAGGAGTTGAGGGTGAGTAGGGTGTGGCCCGCTGTCACTTGACCGGTGGCAGGGTCCGGCTGAATTCGGCGCAGCCGGAATGCGGTGTGGGGGATGACGCCTTCGTGACCGGGAGGGGACCATGGCGGCCGGCTCTTTCGAGGGACAGTACGTGTGGAGTCCGGCTGCCAATGACCGGGCGCTGGCGCGCGCGTGTATGGACGTACGGACCGGACGGTACTTGAGCGCGCACGAAGTTCTGCGGGAAGCCCGGGAGGATTTCGAGGTGCGCGCCCACCGGTCCCTGGTGCTGGCGTCCGTGGCGGCCGACTCGGATCTGGCCGAGCGCTGGCTGGCCGAAGAGCCGGGACCGGAGGCGGCGCTGCTCTGGGCCCGGGTGGCGATGCTCCGTGCCCTGCGGATGGCCGATGCCGGCGACCGGCGGCAGGGCGCCCTGGCCCGGATAGCGCAATCGGCGTGCGAGCGGGCCGCGAAGCTGTTTCCCGAGGACCCCACGCCCTGGGTGGCGCAACTGGCGCTGACCCGCCTGGACCGTCCGCAGGACCCGGCGCCGCAGGGGCTGCTGACCGCTCCGACGGGGCCCTGGTACCTCTTCGCCCACATCCTCCGGCTCGACTCCTGGCACCGCGAGGCGCACCACCGCTTCCTGTCGTTCTTCTTCACCCGCTACGGCGGTTCGTCCAGCGCGAGCTGGGACGTTGCCGCGTTCCTGAGCCAGCGGGCGCCCGCCGCCTCACCGCTGCGGCTGCTGCCGCTGGTGGCGCTGGTCGAGGACTACAACCCGTCCGAGCTGCTCGCGGACCACACCTGGGAGCAGCCCCAGTGGATCTCCGCGGCGATGGGTATCCACCGGAACTGGCTCCCGCAGGTGGCCGGTTACCGCTTCACGCCGGTGCTGGATCTGGCGTATCTGGCCCACGCGCTGTTCATGGCGAAACGCGAATTCGAGGCACGGGAGGTCTTTACGGCCATGGGGCCGTATGCCTCGCGCATGCCCTGGAGTGCATTCGGTGATCCCGAAGAGCAATTGACCAGGGCGAGACGCTCATGCGGACTCCCCGTACCCCATGGCGGCTGATTCATGATGAGGCCCGAAGCGCACCGGATGCGGCACCGCAAAAGGCCCTCCCCTTCTGCTCCTCCCCTTCTGCTCCACCCGTTCGATCAGCTCAACCCGATCCATTCTCCCCCGGTTCCCCAGAAAGGTTGCGGTTGTGTCCGAGCGTACGTCCTCAGATCGCTCGAAAACCCCCCACACGGCAGACCCCGGCACGCTCGACGATGACGCCACGCTCCATGCCATGGGCTATCCGCGGAAACTCACCCGCAGATTCCGCGCGTTCGACAATTTCGCTATTTCCTTCACCATCATCAACATCATCTCCGGGATCTTCTCCTCCTTCGGCTTCGGTATGAACGCCGGTGGCCCGAGGATTCTGATCTTCGGCTGGGTCGGCGTATCGGTCATGGTGCTCTTCGTCGGTGCCGCGATGGGCGAGATCGCCTCCGCCTACCCGACCAGCGGCGCGCTCTACTTCTCGGCCGGCAAGCTGGCCAAGCGGCACCAGGGCGCCTGGTCCTGGTACACGGGCTGGCTGAACTTCGTGGGCCAGGTCGGTGGCACCGCCGCCACCAACTTTGCCGCCGCCACCTTCATCCAGGCGTTCGTCTCCATGCAATGGCCGTCCTACGAGCCGACACCACAGCAGACGGTCGGCATCACCGCGGCCATCCTTCTCGTCCAGGCGCTGGCCAACACCTATACGGTGCGGCTGGTTGCCGTGGTGAACCGTATTTCCGTGTGGTGGCTGCTGATCGGCATGGTGGTGATCGTCGGTGCGCTGACCCTGATACCCGACCGGCACCAACCGCCTTCGTTCGCACTGCACTTCGCCAACAACACCGGCTTCACCCATGCCCTCTACGGCGGAATGCTGGGCCTGCTCGTCACCAGTTGGACCTTCACCGGGTTCGACGGCAGTTTCCACATGTCTGAAGAAACAGTGAAGGCCACGGTCAACGCCCCCAGGGGCATCATGCGGGCGATCAGTTACTCCGCGATCACCGGACTGATCCTCATGCTCGCCCTGGTGTATGCGATCCGTGACTACGGTCATGCCGCGAGTGCCGAGGCGCCGCCGGTACAGATTCTCGTCGACGCGCTGGGCCAAAGCACGGCGCAGTTCCTGCTGTTGATCGTTATCGGCGCCATGCTCTTCTGCGGTCTCGCCAACATGACCAGCAATACCCGGCAGATCTTTGCCTTCTCCCGGGACGGGGCGATGCCCGGTTCCCGTTGGTGGCATTCGGTGTCCGCGCGCACCCGTACCCCCGTCAAGGCCGTCTGGCTCGCCGCGGCCTGCCCCCTGGTGCTGGTGCTGCCCGGCTGGTGGTCCCACACCGCCTTCACCGCCGTGGTGAGCGTCAATGTCGTCGGCCTGTTCCTCGCCTATGCCGTGCCCATCTTCCTGCGGCTGCGGCTCGACGACTTCCAGGCCGGGCCGTGGAACCTGGGCCGCTACGGCAAGCCCGTCGCGGCGGTCGCCGTGGTCTGGATCCTGATCAGCAATGTGCTGTTCATGCTGCCCCAGGCGTCCCCGATCACCCCGGCTTCGTTCAACTACGCCCCCATCGCACTGGCGGTGGTACTGGTCATCGCCACCGTCTGGTGGTTCGCCACCGCCCGACGGCGCTTCCAGGGGCCCGTCAGCTACGGCCGTCCCGACGAGGTGGCCGCGATGGACCTGATCTAGTCGGGGCGACGACACCCCTGGAACGTCTCTTGCTCGGGGCGGGCTCGTGGCGGGCCCACGCGCCGCCACCGGAATCCGGTGGCCGTGGGCTCCCTCATGGGCCGACCGTGCCGTCGATGGCCTCGCGGAGGAAGTCCGCATGGCCGTTGTGACGGGCGTATTCATGGATCAGGTGCAGCATCACCAGGCGCAGGGAGACATGTTCACCCCAACGGGGCTGATAGCCCGTGACATCGAGCGATGCCGCCTCCTGTTCGATGCGACGGGCGTGTGCCACCTCGGTCTGCCAGGCGTCGAACGCCTCCGCGCGGGTGGCCGTGGTCGCGTCGTACGCCACCTGGAAGTCGCCCTCGGCCGACCAGACGAGCGGAATGTCCTCGCCGCCGATCACCCGGCGGAACCAGGTGCGCTCCACCTCTGCCATGTGCCGCACCAGGCCGAGCAGGGAGAGCGTGGACGGCGGGCTCGCCTGGCGCCTGAGGTCCTCGTCGGAGAGGCCGTCGGTCTTCATGGCGAGCGTGGCGCGGTGGAAGTCGAGGTAGGACCGCAGGGTCTCCCGCTCGCCCGCGCGTACGGGCGGCGAGATGCGTTCGGTGGTCACGGTGGATTCCTTTCCGCGGCGAGTCCCCGAGGACTCGGCGGGTGGGCGGGCCGGCAGGCTGAGCGATGTCACAGGCGGCCGCGGTCGAGGGGATCTTCCCGAGCGCCGGGGGCCGCCGCAAGCGGTTTACCGGAAGGCGCGGTGGCAGGTGCGGTGGCAGAGGGCCGCGGCGCAGCTCGTATCAGCGTGGAACGCCGCACGGCGGAGGGCTGGTTACGGCGGCAGCGGTCACGGGGGCGGTGACGGTCACGGGGCGGTGGTGGCTTACGGGCATGCCAACGGTCCGCCCGTCCGCGGCCGTGCGACTGCGCACACGGGCCGGTGGGACGGGCCGACCTCCCTGCCCGGCCCGTTCGCTCAGTCGGCGGCCGTCACGGCAGATACCGCTCGATGGCGCCGGGCCCCTCCTCGGCCATCAGGCGCCTGGCCCATTCCAGGCTCGACGGGGTGGGTTCGCGCCCGGACGCCTTCACCAGATCCTCCGGGTCGTAGGGCCGCTCGCTACCGGTGTACAGCTCGACCGGGTGCCGCTCGGCCGACTTGTCACTGCCATTGGACGTCACAGGTCCTCCTCTGTCCGCGCCCGCCGGGTCGCCGGGACCTCGCTTGGTTCCATCATGGGACCGCCTCCGAACACCCGCACGCCATGCGCGGGGCCGATCCGTGCCGGACCTCTTCGGCCGGTCAGCCGGCCGGGCGCGGGGCCCCGGGATACTGCGGCGGAAACGCCTGTTCCGTCCAGATCGTCTTGCCGTACGGCGTGTAGCGCGTGCCCCAGCGCTGCACCAGTTGCGCGACGATGAAAAGCCCCCGCCCGCCCTCGTCGTCGCTGGCGCTGTGCCGCAGATGGGGCGAGGTGTGGCCGGTGTCCGACACCTCGGTCAGCAGGGTCCGGTCGCGCAGCAGCCGCAGGTGCAGCGGCCCCGCCGCATGCCGTACGGCGTTGGTGACCAGCTCGCTGACCACGAGTTCCGTCGTGTAGGACAGCTCCTCCAGGCCCCACTCCCGCAGCTGTCCGGTGGCCCGCTCACGGGCCTTGCCCACCGCGGCCGGCTCGGCAGGCAGCTCCCAGGCCGCCACCTGCCGGGCGTCCAGCTCACGGGTGCGCACCAGCAGCAGGGCCGAGTCGTCGACGGCCGGCCCGTCGGGCAGCAGCTCCGCCAGCGTGTGAATACACAGCTCGTCCAGCGGCCGGCGGTGATCGCTCAGCACCCGGCCCAGGATGGCCAGCCCCTCGTCGACGTCCCGGTCGCGGGCCTCGACCAGCCCGTTCGTGAACAGCGCGATCAGGCTGCCGACCGGCAGCTCGATCTCCAGGGATTCGAACGGCAGGCCCCCGAGGCCCAGTGGCGGGCCGGCCGGCAGGTCCGGGAAGTACAGACCGCCCTCCGCATCGACGACGGCCGGCGGCAGATGACCGGCCCGCGCCATGGTGCACCGCCGCGACACCGGGTCGTAGACGGCGTAGAGGCAGGTCACGCCGGTGGCCACATCGTCCGGGCCGGCGTCCGTGCCGACCGTGGCGGCCTGCTCCTCCGAGGTCTGTCCCACCAGGTCGTCCAGCCGGCTCAGCAGTTCGTCGGGGGACAGGTCCAGCCGGGCCAGGGCGCGTACGGTCGTCCGCAGCCGCCCCATGGTCACCGCCGCCTGGAGACCGTGGCCGACCACGTCCCCGACGACGAGGCCGACCCGGGTGCCCGACAGACCGATGACGTCGAACCAGTCGCCGCCGACTCCGGTCCGCTCGTCGCTCGGCAGGTAGCGGTAGGCCAGATCGACGGCGGACTGGGCCGGCAGGTGCTGCGGCAGCAGATTGCGCTGCAGGGTCAGCGCGGCGGTGTGCTCCCGGGTGAAGCGGCGGGCGTTGTCCAGGCACACCGCCGTCCGGATGACCAGCTCGTCGGCGAGCTCGATCTCCCCGTTGTCGAAGACCGACGGGGCGGCGCGGAGGAAGGTGACCAGTCCCATCAGGGCGCCGCCGGCCCGCAGGGGCACGACCATGGTGCCCTCCTCGCGCACCGTGCCACCGGAGGACAGGCTGCGGTACTGCAGCGAGTCGGGCGGGTACTCGACGCGGTGCGGGCCCTGCAGCGGACCGTCCGGTGTGTGATCGGCGGTGCGGGTGGCCACCCGCACCAGGGTCGGCAGGGTGCCGTCGACGGCCTCCGGCTCCCCGCCGTTCAGCACGGACCGCAGCAGGTCGACGATGATCATGGAGGCGAAAGCCGGCACCGCCACCTTGGTGATCTCCCGCGCGGTGACGGTCATATCGAGCGTGGTGCCGATCCGGGCGCCGGCGTCCACCAGCAGGTTCAGCCGGCGCTGCGCCTGGTAACGGCCGCTGATGTCGAAGGCGTCCTCGCACACCCCGAGCACCCGGCCCTGGGCGTCCTCCAGCCGGTAGTAGGAGCAGGACCAGACGTGATCCGACCCCGGGTCGGAGGGCTGCTGGCCGACGAAGTGCAGATCGAGGACGGGTTCGCCGGTGTCGAGGACCTGGCGCATCACCGCCTCGAGGGTGCGCGGGTACCCCTCGGTCACAAACTCGCCGTCCGGGTACAGCTCATCGGCCCGGGCGCCGAGGAACTCCTCCACCGGCAGTCCGATCTCCCGGGTGTACGCGCCGTTCGCCCAGGTCAGCCGCAGTTCGGTGTCGTAGATCCCCAAGCCCACCGGCGACTGGGTGGCGAGACCGTGCAACATCGCCTGACGGGACTCCCACATCCGGTCCTCGTCCAGCTCGGCCGCCACCAGGACACGGGCCGGCTGCGCACCGGCGGTCCCGGCCACCTCGGTGAGGTCGGTGAGGTCGGTGAGGGGGCAGCTCGTGACGGCCATCCGCAGCATCCGGCCGTCACGGTGCAGCAGTGTGTGCGCCTGGCTGCCGCTCGGTGAGGCCTCGGGCGCCGGTGCGGCCGGTGCCGAGCCGGCCGGCACCAGCATCTCCACAGGGCGCCCGATGACCTCCTCCGGCGGGTACCCGAGGAGTCGCTGGGCCGCCGGGCTCCACCCGATGATCCGGTCCTGGGCATCCAGGACCGCTGTGGCCGCCCTGGTGACGTCGAGGGGACCACGGAAATCGGCGCTCTCCGCCCCGTTCCATGCGTTCATGGCATCAACCCAGCCCGGTTCAGTACCTACAGCATCGAGCCTGATCAAGAGCGGCACAACTGCGCTGCCGCCGGGGGACGCGCCCTTGGTGCGGCCCTGCCCCGTCGCTGGCAGAGTGGGAAGGGGCGCTGAGCAACAGGAGGCAGATGTCATGTCGGCCCATGGCCCGGCCACTCCGGTACGTGGCGCTCCGTGCTGGGTCAGTCTGATGGCGCGCGATCTGGAATCCGCGCAGGATTTCTACTCCGCCGTCCTGGGCTGGCGGTTCCGCCCGGCCAGCCTGGGCGAGGAGTTCTCCGTCGCGGTGGCCGACGGGCAGCCGGTCGCCGGCATCGGTGCCCTCGCCCAGAGCTTTCAGGTCGCCGTGGCCTGGACCTCCTACTTCGCGGTGGAGAACGCCGACGACACCGCGGACCGGATCCGCGAGCGCGGGGCGACCGTAGCCGTCGGCCCGCTCAAGCTCGGCCCCGGACGCGCCGCCCTCGCCGCCGACCCCGACGGCGCCACCTTCGGCTTCTGGGAAGGCCAGACCCTGGCATGGTCGGTTGGACGGGGCGCCGCACCCGCCCTGCTCGAACTGCGCACCCGGGACGGTTTCGCGGCCGCCATCTTCTATGCGGAGGTCTTCGGCTGGGCCTCCGGGGAGCCGGGCGGCTGCGATGTGACCTACGAACACGACCAGGTCCTCGTCCGGGACGGTCAGCACACCGTCGCCACCCTGCGGGGCGGTGCCGTGGAGTCGGCCCCGGATCCGCGGGTGCGCCCCCGCTGGCACGTCCATTTCCCGGTCCGCGAGATCGAGAAGGTGACGGCCGCCGCGGTGGCCGCCGGCGGCACCGTCACCCCCGTGACGCCGACCCCGGACGGCAAGGGCCAACAGGCCGTCATCCGTGACCCCGACGGCGGTCTCTTCACCGTCGTCTCTTATTGAGGCCTGTTCCGGCCTGGGGCCTGTTGCGGCCTGGGGCCTGTTCCGGCCTGGGGCCTGTTGCGGCTTGAGGCCGGTTCCGGTCTGAGCTCCCGTACGCAACGGCCCCGCCCTCCTGCGCAGTTGCAGGGGACGGGGCCGATGGCACAGAGGGATCCAGGGGATCAGGGGTCAGTTCAGCCCGTCACCGCTGCCGCCGGCTCCCGGGTCCTGGGCACCAGTACCGGGGTCCTGGGCACCGGTACCGGGGTCCTGGGCACCCGTACCGGGGTCCTGGGCACCGGCATCCCCGGCTCCGGCGCTTCCGGCACCGGCGTCTCCCGCGCCCGCGCTTCCGGCACCGGCATCCCCGGCTCCGGCGCCACCCGCTGCTGCGTCACCGCCGCCTGCTGCTGCGTCACCGCCGCCTGCTGCTGCGTCACCGCCGCCTGCCGCTGCGTCACCGCCGCCTGCTGCCGCGTCACCGCCGCCCGCGCCGCCGCCCCCGGCGCCGATCTCCGCTCCCGTGGCCTTGAGCGCGTCGGTGACCGGCTGGAAGAACGTCTCGCCGCCCGCGGTGCAGTCGCCGCTGCCGCCGGAGGTCAGCCCGACCGCCGAGTCGCCGGAGAACATCGAGCCGCCGCTGTCGCCGGGCTCCGCGCAGACATCCGTCTGTATGAGGCCGTTGACGATGTCCCCGTTGCCGTAGTTCACCGTCGCATCGAGGCCGGTGACGGTGCCGTCGTGCAGGCCGGTGGTGCTGCCCGAGCGCTGCACCTTCATCCCGACGGCGGCCTCCGCGGCCTTGGTGATCTCCTGGGTGCTGCCGTCCCCCTTGTCGACCGCGCTCTGTGGCTGGGCGCTCTTGTCGTCGTAGGTGACCAGCGCGAAGTCGGTCTTGGGGAACTTGGAGTCGGACACCGTGCCCAGCGGCTGGCTGCCGCCCTGGTCGGCCGTCCAGGTCTTGGAGTCGTTGCCGCAGTGACCGGCCGTCAGGAACGCCGGTGCGCCCTTGACCGTGACATTGAAACCCAGTGAGCAGCGTGCGTTGCCGCCGAAGATGGCGCTGCCACCGACCGGCCCCGCGGCCTGTCCACCACCGGCCCCACCGGCCCCACCGTCACCGCCGGCACCGCCCGCAGCCTGACCGCCGCCGCCTGCCGCGCCGGCATCGCCGCCGCCTGCCGCTCCCGCATCGCCGCCGCCTGCCGCGCCGGCATCGCCGCCGCCTGCCGCTCCCGCATCGCCGCCGCCCGCCGCTCCTGCATCGCCGGCACCGCCCGCCGCCTGCCCGCCGCCGTCGGCCGCGCCCCCCGCCGCACTCCCCGCGTCGCCGCCGTCGTACCGCTTGAACTCGCCCTGGGACCGCTTGACGGTGACCATGCCTGCGCCCATGCCACTCGTGGCCTTGTTGAGCGTGGCCATCTTTGCGCCGGTAACGGTTCTGTCGGCGAGCACCACGATCTTGTTGGTCTTCGGGTCGATCGACCACGCGGTGCCGGGCACCGAGGCGGAGTCACGCAGGGTCTTCGCACCGGCCTTCAGCGCGGTCATGCTGTTGTGCACGACCTTGGCGACGGCGCCCTTGGCCGTGACGCTCTTGGCGTCGTCCTCCGACAGCACGTTCATGACCAGGTGGCCGTTCGCGCTGTCCAGGTACCAGCCGGCGCCCTTGTCCCCCAGGTTCGCCTTCAGGGACGCCGCCAGCTGTGTGGCCGAATGGGCGCTGAGCGTCTTCGGGGCCGCCGGCTGGTCCGTGCTCGCGTTGGCGTTGGGGAGCAGGATCGCTGCGGCCGCGATCGCCGCCGCGGCGGCGCCGACCATGACGCCGGTCCGCTTGTTCACATGTCGGTGGCTCAATTCACTGACCTCCAGGGACGCACAGGAACGGGGCACACGGGCGAGGGCGGTGCGTCGCGTCAGCACCCGTGTGTTGCTGCCACTCAGTCCTACGTAGCCCCGTGCATCCGGGTCTCACGGCCACTCAAGCTGTGATGAATTCCGACGCTTGCGGTGGCGAACGTTTACACTCCCGCGCCCGCCGCGCCACCCCGGGAACCTTCCGGGCGACCGGCCCTGGCACCTCGCACGGACCACCGGCACCGTCCCTGAGCTGCGCGTCCATCGGCGCTGCCGGCCTCGCGCGGTGCGTGACCGCCCTCACGTCCGGGGCCGTGCGCCCCGGTTCCCATGGGGGCGTAAAGGGCAACTGTGACCGTGCTTAAGAAATCCTCGATGGACCCGGCGGCCGCCGTAAGGAAGATTTCCTGACGAAGATCGGGCGGCCGAGGACGGGCCCCCGGCAGGTCACACTCACGTACGGGAGCCGTTGCGGTGAAGGCACTGGTCAAGCAGAAAGCGGAGCCGGGTCTCTGGCTCATGGACGTGCCGGAACCGGCCGTCGGCCCGGGCGATGTCCTGATCAAGGTGCTGCGCACCGGCATCTGTGGCACCGATCTGCACATCCGCGCCTGGGACGGCTGGGCCCAGCAGTCTATCGGCACCCCGCTGACGATCGGTCATGAATTCGTCGGTGAGGTGGTGGCGACCGGCCGGGATGTGGGAGAGGTCAAGACCGGCGATCTGGTCAGCGGCGAGGGCCATCTCGTCTGCGGCAAATGCCGCAACTGTCTGGCCGGTCGCCGCCATCTGTGCCGCGCCACCGTCGGTCTCGGCGTCGGCCGGGACGGCGCGTTCGCCGAGTGCGTGGCGCTGCCCGCCACCAATGTGTGGGTGCACCGCGTCCCCGTCGACCTCGATATCGCCGCCGTCTTCGACCCCTTCGGCAATGCCGTGCACACCGCGCTGTCGTTCCCGCTGGTCGGCGAGGACGTACTGATCACCGGTGCCGGGCCGATCGGCATCATGGCCGCGGCCGTCGCCCGGCATGCCGGGGCCCGCAATGTCATGATCACGGACGTCAGCGAGGCGCGCCTCGAACTGGCCCGCAAGGTCGGTGTCAGCCTCGCCCTCAATGTCGCCGGGACGACCATCGCCGAGGGCCAGCGCGCACTCGGCCTGCGCGAGGGCTTCGACATCGGACTGGAGATGTCCGGCCGGCCCGAGGCGATGCAGGACATGATCGCCAACATGACGCACGGCGGCCGGATCGCCGTCCTCGGCCTGCCCGCCGAACAGTTCCCCGTGGACTGGTCCCGGATCGTCACCTCCATGATCACCATCAAGGGCATCTACGGCCGGGAGATGTTCGAGACGTGGTACGCGATGTCCGTGCTGCTCGAAGGCGGCCTCGACCTCGCGCCGGTGATCACCGGCCGCTACCCGTACCAGGACTTCGACGCCGCCTTCGACGACGCCGCCAGCGGCCGGAGCGGCAAGATCATCCTCGACTGGACCGTCTGAATTTCCGGCTCGGCCGCCCGACGGTGCGCACCCCTTCGACCCATGCGCCCGCTTCCCCCAACTCTTGGAGACATCCCTGATGTTCGACTCCGTACGCGATGAACTGCGCGGCACCCTCGACGAGATCCGCGCCGCCGGCCTGCACAAGCCCGAGCGCGTCATCGGCACCCCGCAGTCCGCCACCGTCGCGGTCACCGCAATGGGGTCTCCCCTGCTCGAGCGAAGCCGAGAGCTTGGGGAAGGCAACCCCGTCGAGGTCCTCAACTTCTGCGCCAACAACTACCTCGGCCTCGCCGACCACCCCGAGGTCGTCGCGGCCGCCCATGAAGCGCTCGACCGCTGGGGCTACGGCCTCGCCTCGGTCCGCTTCATCTGCGGCACCCAGGAGGTCCACAAGGAGCTGGAACAGCGGATTTCCGGCTTCCTCGGCCAGGAGGACACGATCCTCTACTCCTCCTGCTTCGACGCCAACGGCGGTGTCTTCGAGACCCTGCTCGGCCCGGACGACGCGGTCATCTCCGACGCCCTCAACCACGCCTCCATCATCGACGGCATCCGCCTGTGCAAGGCCCGCCGCTTCCGCTACGCCAACCGCGACATGGCCGATCTGGAACGCCAGTTGAAGGAGGCCGGCAGCGCCGGCCGCAAGCTCGTCGTCACCGACGGTGTGTTCTCCATGGACGGCTATGTGGCCCCGCTGCGCGAGATCTGCGACCTGGCCGACCGCTACGGCGCCATGGTGATGGTCGACGACTCGCACGCAGTCGGCTTCGTCGGCCCCGGCGGCCGCGGCACCCCCGAGCTCCATGACGTCATGGACCGCGTCGACATCATCACCGGCACCCTCGGGAAGGCCCTCGGCGGCGCCTCCGGCGGCTATGTCGCGGCCCGCGCCGAGATCGTCGCGCTGCTGCGCCAGCGCTCGCGCCCGTATCTCTTCTCCAACTCGCTCGCCCCGGTGATCGCCGCCGCCTCGCTGAAGGTGCTCGACCTGCTGGAGTCGGCCGGCGACCTGCGAGAGCAGCTGCAGGCCAACACCGCGCTGTTCCGCTCGCGGATGACCGAGGAGGGCTTCGACGTCCTGCCCGGCGACCATGCCATCGCCCCCGTCATGATCGGCGACGCGTCCGAGGCGGCCCGGATGGCGGAGCTGCTCCTGGAACGCGGCGTCTACGTCATCGGCTTCTCCTACCCCGTGGTCCCGCAGGGCCAGGCGCGGATCCGCGTACAGCTGTCCGCCGCCCACTCCACCGCGGACGTCCACCGCGCGGTCGACGCCTTCGTCGACGCGCGGTCCGCGCTGGGCGGCTGACGCCGCTCACCGGCGGGGCCTGAGAAACTGGGAGCATGATCGAAGCACGACGGCTGCACATCCTCCGTGCGGTGGCCGACCACCGTACGGTCACCGCCGCGGCCGCCGCGCTCTATCTCACGCCCTCGGCGGTCTCCCAGCAGCTGGCCGCCCTGGAAGCGGAGACCGGCCACCGTCTGGTGGAGCGCAGTGCCCGCGGCGTACGGCTGACCGCCGCGGGCGACATCCTGCTCGCCCACGCCAATGCCGTCCTCGCCCAGCTGGAGCGCGCCGAGTCCGAGCTCGCCGCCTATGGCTCGGGGGAGGCCGGCACGGTCACCGTCGCGGCCTTCGCCACCGGCATCGGCCTGGTCGTCGCGCCCGCGCTCACCGCGCTCACCCGCACCGCGCCCGGCATCCGGGTCCGTGTCCAGGACGCCGAGGGCGACGCCAGCCTGCTCATGGTCCTGGACCGGCAGGTCGATGTGGCGGTCGCCGTCGAATACCGGGGCGCGCCCCGCGCCGACGACCCGCGGCTGACCCGGGTCCCGCTCTACGCCGAGCCGTTCGACGCGGTGCTGCCGCCCGGCCACCGGCTGGCCGACGTGGCGCAGGTCGCCCTGGCCGATCTCGCCGACGACCCCTGGATCGGCCCCTACCCCGGCAACCCCTGCCATGACGTGGTCGTCCTGGCCTGCGAATACGCCGGTTTCGAGCCCCGGCTGGAGCACTCCTCCGACGACTTCCGGGCCGTCGTCGCCCTCGCCTCGGCCGCCGCGGGGGTGGCCCTCGTCCCCCGCTCGGCCCTGCGCGACATGGACCTCACGGGGGTGGTGGTCCGCCCCGTCGACGATGTCGCCCCCACCCGCCGGGTCTTCGCCGCCGTACGCCGCGGAGCCGAGGAGCATCCGTTGCTCCGCCCGGTGCTGGCCGCCCTCCGGGAGACGGCGGCGCCGCAGGGGTGAGGGCCGGGCTCGTCAGGCCGCGCCCGGCGCCTCGTCCATGGGGATGACCCGGGCCGTGGCGGCGGCGGTGGCGATGAGCCGCTCGTCGCCGTCGGTGAGCGCGGCCTCCAGGAAGGCGATATCGCCCGCTCGGTGCACGATGCGCCCGGTGCCGATGAGTCGGCCGGGGCGGGTGGGCCGGAGGAACGAGGCCGTCAGCCCCAGGGTGGACTGGAACTGGTCGGGCCGGAGCGTGACGAGGAGAGCGGGGCCGACCGTGTCGTAGAGCATCGCGGCGAGGAAGGCCCCGAGGACGTTGCCCAGCGGGTTGGTGAAGTCCTCGGTCGCGGTGAACGCCAGCCGGATCGTGCCGTTCGCGGCGTCCGCGTCGAGGAACTCCATGCCCAAGGTGGCCGCCGCGGGAGGCAGGGGCGCACGCCCCGCCATCGCCTCCCGGAACGGCCCCGCCCCTTCGCTCATCGGACTCCTCGGCCGGCCGTCCACGACGTTCGTGTCTTCTCTCCCTACCCCGCCCGACCCCGGTACGGGCCCGGTCCACCCGAATGGCCATGTCCCCGAGGACGCGCCGGGCATGCCGGGCGGGGCCGGTCGTGGCAGGCTCGGCACGGCGGCGGCGAGGGAGGCGAGGCGAGGCGATGTCGGTCGGCTCCACCGGCCCGGGAGGCGCGGCGCCGGCTCCCGCGCCCCAGGACCCGTATGCGCTGGTGCGCACCCGCGGGTATCTCAAGCTCCTCCTGGTGGCGGCAGTGGTCGGCTTTCCGGTCTGTGCCGTCTCGTTCGGCTTCCTCGCGCTGGTCCACGAGCTGGAGCCGCTGCTCTACCAGGATCTGCCGCGGGCGCTGGGCTTCACCGGGACACCGCTGTGGTGGCCGATCCCGATGCTCGTGGTCGCCGGCCTCCTGGTCGGCCTGACCGTCCGCTACCTGCCCGGCCACGGCGGCCATGAGCCGGCCGACGGGCTGGCGCTCAGGGGCGCGCCACCGCTCTCCGCGCTTCCCGGCATCGTGCTGGCGGCGCTGGCCTCCCTCAGCTTCGGTGCGGTGGTCGGCCCCGAGGCACCGCTCATCGCCCTCGGCGGCGGACTGGGCGCGGGCGCCGCACGGCTGCTGGGCCGGGGCGTGACCGCCCAGAGCGTCGCCGCGGTGGGCGCCGCCGGCAGTTTCGCGGCGGTCAGCGCACTGCTGGGCTCCCCGCTTCTGGGGGCGTTCCTCCTGATGGAGGTGTCGGGGCTGGGCGGCCCGATGCTCGGGATGGTGCTGGTGCCGGGTCTGCTCGCGGCGGGGATCGGTGCGCTGGTCTTCACCGGGCTGGGGGCCTGGACCGGACTCGGTACGTACTCCCTCGCGCTGCACGACATCCCCAAGGCCGCCGGTCCGACGGTTGCGGAGTTCGGCTGGGCCCTGGTCATCGGCGTGGCCGCCGCGTTCCTCGCGGCCGGCGTACGGCGGCTCGCACTGTTCCTCAAGGCCCGTGTGGCCCGTCATCGCGTCCCGGCCACGATGGTGATCGGCCTGGTGGTGGGCGCGCTGGCGGTGGCGTTCGCCGGGATCACCGGCAAGCCCGCCACCGAGATGCTCTCTTCGGGCCAGTCGGCCCTGGGGTCGCTGTTCCGGGACAGCGCGGGCTATTCGGTGGCGGCGCTGCTGCTGCTCATCGTGTGCAAGGGCCTGGCGTACTGCGCCTCGCTGAGCGCCTTCCGGGGCGGGCCCATCTTCCCCGCGCTGTTCCTCGGCGCGGCGGGCGGCGTCGTACTGTCCCACCTGCCCGGCCTGTCGCTCACCCCGGCCTTTGCGATGGGCGTCGGTGCCATGAGCGTGGCGATGCTCCGGCTGCCGATGACCTCGGTGCTGCTGGCCACCCTGCTGCTGGGCAAGAGCGGCCTGACCGTGATGCCGCTGGTGATCGTCGCCGTGGTCGTCGCGTACGTCGTGGCGCTGCGGCTCACCCCGGCCACCACGGCGGACGCGTCCCCCGCGGCCGCACCGCACGCCGCCTGACGGCCCGCTCAGCGCCGCGGGGTCCGACCGGTCCGGGTCCAGGTGGCCAACTGGCGCTGTGTCCAGGTGTTGACGACCCGGTCGGCAGGTACGCCGCACTCCTCGGCACGGGCACAGCCGTAGATCTGCCAGTCCAGCTGGCCGGGCGCATGGGCATCGCTGTCGATGGCGAAGAGCGTCCCCGCCGCAAGCGCCTGGCGGAGCAGCCGGCGCGGCGGATCGAAGCGGTCGGGACGGCAGTTGATCTCGACGGCCGTACGGTGCTCGGCACAGGCCGCGAACACCTCCCCGGCGTCGAACTGCGACTCCGGCCGCAGCTTGCCGGTGATCTGCCGTCCGGTGCAGTGACCGAGCACGTCCACCAGCGGATTGCGGACCGCGGCCAGCAGCCGCCGGGTCATCGGCGCCTTGTCCATCCGCAGCTTGGAGTGCACCGAGGCGACCACCACGTCCAACCGGTCCAGCAGCTCCGGCTCCTGGTCGAGAGTGCCGTCGTCGAGGATGTCGCACTCGATCCCGGTCAGCAGCCGGAACGGTGCCAGCCGCTGGTTCACCTCCGCCACCAGCGACAGCTGCTGCCGCAGCCGCTCGGCGGTCAGCCCGCGGGCCACGGTGAGCCTGGGGGAGTGGTCGGTCAGCACACACCATGCGTGCCCGAGGTCGCGGGCGGTGCGGGCCATGGTCTCGACCGGGCTGCCGCCGTCCGACCAGTCCGAGTGCAGATGGCAGTCGCCGCGCAGCGCCCGCCGGAGCCGCTGCCCCTGTTCCCCCTCGACCAGCGGGCCGCCCTCCTCCTCCAGATGTGACAGATAGGCGGGCCGCACCCCCGCGAGCGCCTCCTCGACCACGTGGGTGGTCTTCGGGCCCAGCCCCTTGACCCGCCCCAGCGAACCGTCCAGGGCGCGCCGGTGCACCTCGTCGGGGGACAGCGCGCCGACCACCGTCGCGGCCGTACGGAACGCCTGGACGCGGTAACTCACCGCCCCCTGCCGCTCCAGCAGAAACGCGATCCGCTCCAGCGCCTCGACGGGGTCCACGGACGGCTCCTTCCCGGGGCGCCGGCCCCGCAGCGTCCTTTCACGGTGCCGTACGCGGTGGGGGGCTGCCACCGGGCCGTCGGTGCCGCTCCCGGGAATCGCCCATTACCGACGGGTCCGAAGGCGCGCCGTTATGCGGTTATGTCCGTTCTCCGGATACTGGATCCCTTTCCATGGGAATGGTGTGCCGATAGTTCCAATGATTCCGTGCCAAGCGGACAACCCGCCGCATGCCGCCCGTGAACTCCGGGCGAATCGGGCACATTTCATGCCTCTGCAACATTCGGAGCGGTCCGCCGAAGGCGCGCTCCGGAGTTTCGTGACCGTGCTGTGCTCAGGTGCCGTAAAAATTGGTGGTCTTCAAGGAATCTGCACACCGAATGCGCAGTCGGCACGCGGTCTGCCGTGAAGCATCCCCGCCCTGACCTGCGCATCAATGGTTTGGTGCGGGAATGTCCAGTTCGCCGAATGAGTGGTTACCGATGAGTTGGAAGTGAAACTGCAGAACCTGTGAAGAAGCTGCCACCAAGTCATGGATGCACGTGCACTTCCGGTAATTCAGTGGGACGTTGGGGTCCGGATCAGTGGTTCTCCGATTAGCAGCGCACCGCGCCCGCATGCTTTGATCCTTCGCACCGCGGGAGTCACACCATCGGTTCCCGATTTCGGGTACCCGACTGCCGCAGCCGCGGCCGGACCACCCCACCGGACGGTTCGGGCGCAGCTTTTTTCGAGATATTCATCGAAGGGAAACACCATGAACTCCATCCCCCAGGTTCAGACCCAGGAAATCTCCGACGCCGACCTGGACAACGTGTCCGGTGGCCTCCTCAACGGCGTGGTCGGCACCGCCACCAACACCGTTGACTCCATCGCCCCGGTCTCGGGCGCCGTGGGCACCGCCACCGGCCTGGTCGACGGCGCCACCGGCGTCAACACCTCGGGCGTCGTCGGCACCGCCACGGGCCTGGTCTCCGGTCTCTGAGTCGTTTCTGTGCCGCTGAGCGGTACAGCCGGCTTTGAACGGTGACAACGGCAGGTCGGCGCCCCCTCCTTGCCGACGTGCCGGGCCGCGTGCCCCGGATCCCTGGCTGTGCCCGGGACCGGGGCGCACGGCCGCCACCCGTCTGACAGACCATTGCAGTTGAGGGAAGAGTGTCGTGCAGTTCCGCCAACAGGCCCTTTCCAAGCTGCAGTCGCCCGAGGAAATCGATCTGCCGGTGCGCTTCGCCCGCCCCCAGGGCTGGCTCGTGCTCACCGTCACGGTCCTCTTCGTGATCGCCGCGTCCGTATGGGCGGTGACCGGCACCGTGTCGTCCACCCTCGGCGCACCCGGAATCCTCACCCACGGCCAGGGCAGCTACATCCTGCAGAGCCCCGTCGCGGGCCAGGTCACCGCCGTGCTCGCCGAAGAAGGCAAGCGGGTGGCCGCCAACACCCCCGTCCTGAAGGTCCGCACCGCCCGGGGCACCGCCGTCGTCCGCACGCTCGCCGCCGGTCGGCTGACCACGATGGTCGCCGCGATCGGCTCCGTCGTCACCACCGGCGCCGATGTCGCCTCAGTGGAGCGCGTCGCCCATGCCGGCGACCCCCTGACGGCAACGCTGTACGTCCCGGCCCAGAGCGGCGCCACCGTCCCCGTCGGCGCCGCCGTCGACCTCACCGTCCAGTCCGTGCCGAGCCAGAAGTACGGCGTACTGCGCGGGCGGGTCAAGGCCGTCGGCAGGACCGCGCAGACCCGCCAGCGGATCGGCGCCTACCTGGGCAACAGCCAGCTCGGCGAGCAGTTCTCGCAGCACGGTCAGCCCCTCGCGGTCCTGGTACAGCTCGACTCCGCCCCGCACAGCGCGTCCGGCTACGCCTGGTCGGCCTCCGGCGGCCCGCCGTACGCCCTCGATTCGATGACACCGGCCACCGGCGCCGTGCATCTGGCCGCGCAGCACCCGATCGATTGGCTGCTGCCATGACCGCCACCGACGACTCCGCGGCCCCGCAGCAGCAGCTGCCGCCTCCCGGCCGCGGCCGGCACCGTCCCGAGCCCGCGCCCGGCGCCCGCCGCACCCGCCGTGCCGCGCCCGCCCCGAAGCCCAAGAAGACGAAGACCGTACGCACCCCCACCGTCCTCCAGATGGAGGCCGTGGAGTGCGGCGCCGCCTCGCTGGCCATGGTGCTCGCCCACTTCGGGCGGCATGTACCGCTGGAGGAGCTGCGGATCGCCTGCGGCGTCTCCCGCGACGGCTCGCGCGCCAGCAATCTGCTCAAGGCCGCCCGCAGCTACGGCCTGCAGGCCAAGGGCATGCAGATGGAACCGTCCGCGCTCGCCGAGGTGCAGGCGCCGGCCATCCTGTTCTGGGAGTTCAACCACTACGTCGTCTACGACGGCGCCAGCCGCCGCTTCGGCCGCCGGGGCGTCCGCATCAACGACCCCGACAAGGGCCGCCGCTTCGTACCGACCGAGGACTTCGACACCAGCTTCACCGGTGTCGCCCTGGTCTTCGAGCCCGGCGAGGACTTCCGCAAGGGCGGCCGCAAGCCCGGCGTGCTCGGCGCCGTGCCCGCCCGGATGCGCGGCACCACCGGCACCCTGCTGGCCGCGCTGCTCGCCAGCCTGCTGCTGGTCGCCGTCGGCGCGGCGGTGCCCGCGCTGAGCCGTACGTACATCGACATGTTCCTGATCGGCAACCAGACCTCGCTGCTGGGACCGCTCTTCGCGTCGATGGCCGCGATGGTGGCGCTGACCGCCGTACTGACCGGACTGCAACAGGCGAACCTGCTGCGCGGCCGCATCATCTCCTCCACCCTGACCAGCGCCCGCTTCCTGCGCCATCTGCTCAGACTGCCGGTCACCTTCTTCGCCCAGCGGAGCCCGGCCGACCTGGTCCAGCGGCTGCAGTCCAACGACGCGGTCGCCGAAACCCTGGCGCGTGACCTCGCCGCCGCGGGCGTGGACGGGATCGTCGTGATCCTCTACGCCTTCCTGCTCTGGACCTACGACCCCCAACTGACGGTCATCGGCGTGGGGATCGCGCTGCTCAACGTCGTCGCCATGCGGATCGTGATCCGGCTGCGGGCCACCCACACCCAGAAGCTGCGCGCCGACACCGCCCGGCTGACCAACACCTCCTACACCGGTCTGCAGCTCATCGAGACGATGAAGGCCACCGGCGGGGAGAACGGCTACTTCCGGCGCTGGGCCGGACAGCACGCCACCACGCTGGAGGTGCAGCAGCGCCTCGGGGTGCCGAGCGCCGCGCTGGCCGTCGTCGCCCCCACCCTGGCGACGCTCAACAGTGCACTGATCCTGTGGATCGGCGGACTGCGGGCGGTCGAGGGCCATATCTCCATCGGTCTGCTGGTCGCCTTCCAGGCGCTGGTGACCCGCTTCACCGCACCCATCACCCGGCTCAACGGAGTGGCGGGCCGCATCCAGGACTTCGCCGCCGACGTGGCCCGTCTCAAGGACGTCGAGAGCTTCCCCGTCGACACCCTCTACTCGCGCCCCGAACCGGACGCCGACACCCGCCGCCTCAAGGGCCATGTGACGCTGGAGGACATCACCTTCGGCTACAGCCCGCTGGACAAACCGCTGCTCACCGGCTTCTCCCTGGCGGTCGGCCCCGGCCGGCAGGTCGCCCTCGTCGGCGGCTCCGGCAGCGGCAAGTCCACCGTCTCCCGGCTGATCTCCGGCCTCTACAGCCCCTGGGAAGGCACCATCCGCATCGACGGACAGCGGCTGGAGGACCTCTCGCGGAGCGCGCTGGCCGCCTCCGTTTCCTTCGTCGACCAGGACATCTTCCTCTTCGAGGGCACGGTCCGGGACAACGTGGCGCTGTGGGACCCGTCCATCCCGGATGACGCGGTCATCACCGCCCTCCAGGACGCCGCGCTCTACGACGATGTGATCGCCCGTCGCCCCGACGGCATCCACAGCCGCGTCGAACAGGACGGCCGCAACTTCTCCGGCGGCCAGCGCCAGCGGCTGGAGATCGCCCGCGCACTGGTCCGGCGACCCAGCATCCTGGTCCTCGACGAGGTCACCAGCGCCCTGGACGCACGGACCGAGCAGACCATCATGGACAACCTGCGGCGGCGCGGCTGCGCCTGCGTCGTCATCGCCCACCGGCTGAGCACGGTCCGCGACAGCGACGAGATCGTCGTCCTCGACCACGGCGTGGTCGTCGAACGCGGCCGGCACGAGGACCTGGTCGCCGCCGGGGGCCCGTACGCCGAGCTGGTCAAGGAGCACTGACGTGTCATCCATGCCCCCGCCCGCGGTCGTGGGACCGGGCGACACCGACGCGGTGACCCAGGCCCTGGGCGGCCTCGGCACGCCCGTCGACTGCACCGGGCTGCGCAGCGTTCCCCTGGAGGGCCCGCATGTGCTGTGGCTCGTCACCGGCGGATCGCTGGATCTCTTCGCGGTCGACGCCGCCGAGGAAGGGCACTGGCACTTCCTCGGCCGTCTCGAAGCAGGCACCCTTCTGCTCGGCCCGGTCGCGGGCCCGCACCACACCCTGCTCGGCCGGCCGTCCCAGGACTGCCTGCTGCGCCGTATCCCGCTGCGCGAGCTGCCCCGGTACGAGTACGGGGAGTACGGCGACACCGGGTCCATTCCGCAGTACGGCACGCAGGACGGTTACGGCCACGACGCCGCCTACGCCGGCCGGGGTGAGGCGCTCTCCGCGCTGGAACACGCCTTCGCGCTGGGCACCGCCCGCAGCCTGGGCGTGCTGTTCGAGGCACCGCTCGACGGCCGGCCCGCCGATGAGGCGGTGGCCGACGACGACATTCTGTGGATGCCGGTCCCGCCCGGCAGCGTGCAGTACGGCGCCTCTTACAGCGCGGAGGCGGCCGGCGATCTGCTGGTGGACCCCGAGCTGTGGCAGCAGATGGTCAATCAGCAATACCGGCTGCTGTCCGCCGTCGACCGCTGGATCGAGCAGCTGGAGCGCGCCCACGAGGACCGCACGGCAGCCGGCATCAAGGCGGGTGAGGACGTCCGCGAGCGGGCCGACCAGGCGCTGATCGCGTCCATCGGCCGCCAGGACCGGGGCGGACGGGGCAGCGCCGAGACGGACCGGGCCGGCGACGACGCCACCTTCGCGGTCTGCCGCACGGTCGCCGAGGCGGCCCGGATCACGCTCACCGAGCCGCCGAAGGGCGCCGCCGCCAACGACCGCATCACCCCGGTCGAAAGGATCGCGGTCAGCTCGCGGATCCGGACCCGCGCGGTCCGGCTCCAGGGCCGCTGGTGGCGGACCGACACCGGCCCCCTGGTGGGCCACCGCGCCAAGTCCGGTGCCCCCGTGGCGCTGCTGTGGCGCCGGGGCCGCTACGAGGCGGTCAACCCGGCCTCCGGGCTGCGGATGCGCATCGGCAAGGACAACGCCGACGCCTTCGAACCGCGCGCCGTGATGTTCTACCGCCCGCTGCCGGAGCGGCCCATGAGCCTGTGGCGGCTGATGCTCTTCAGCCTGCGCGGCACCCGGATGGACCTGCGGAATCTGGCCCTCGCCGGGCTGGTGACGGTGGGCCTGGGCGCCCTCGTCCCCCTCGCGACCGGCAAGGTGCTCGGGGAGTACGTCCCGAGCGCCGACAAGAGCCTGATCGTCCAGGTCTCGCTGGCCGTCATCATCACCAGCGTCGTCTCCGCCGCCTTCATGCTGCTGCAGAACCTCACCGTGCTGCGGATGGAGGGCCGGATCGAGAGCGCGCTGCAGCCGGCCGTGTGGGACCGGCTGCTGCGGCTGCCGACGAAGTTCTTCACCGAACGCTCCACCGGAGAGCTGGCCAGCGCCGCGATGGGCATCAGCGCCATCCGGCGGGTGCTGTCCGGACTCGGCCCGGTGGCCGTGCAGGCCACGACGGTCGGCGCGATGAACCTGGTGATGCTGCTCCTGTACAGCGTGCCGCTGGCGCTGGCGGCGATCGCCATGCTGCTCGTCATCGGCGCCGTGTTCCTCGCCATGGGCCTGTGGGAGCTGCGCTGGCAGCGCCGGCTGGTCAAGCTCGGCAACAAGCTCAACAACCAGGCGTTCCAGACCCTGCGCGGCCTGCCCAAGCTGCGGGTCGCCGCGGCCGAGAGCTTTGCGTACGCGGCCTGGGCCCGCGAGTTCGCCCGCTCCCGCGAACTCCAGCAGAAGGCCGGCCGGATCAAGAACCTGACCACCGTCCTCAACGCCGTCTACCTGCCGGTCTGTTCGCTCATCATGTTCATGCTGCTGGCCGGACCGGCCCGCGGCAGCATGTCGGCCGCCTCGTTCCTCACCTTCAACACCTCGGTGACCATGCTGCTGACCTCGGTCACCCAGATCACCGGCGCCTTCATCTCGGCGGCCGCCGCGATGCCGATGTTCGAGCAGATCAAGCCGGTACTGGACGAGAAGCCCGAAGTGCGCGGCGCCAGCGCCCAGCCCGGCACCCTCGCCGGCGGCATCGAGGCCAAGAAGCTGTCCTTCCGCTACACCGACGACGGCCCGCTGGTCCTCGACGAGGTCTCGCTGCGAATCCGGCCCGGCGAGTTCGTGGCCGTCGTTGGCCCCAGTGGCTGCGGCAAGTCGACCCTGCTCCGGCTGCTCATCGGCTTCGACAAGCCGACCTCGGGCCAGGTGCTCTACGACGGCCAGGACCTGACCGCTCTGGACCAGGCAGCGGTGCGCCGCCAGTGCGGGGTCGTCCTGCAGAACGCCCAGCCCCTCACCGGCTCGATCCTGGATTGCATCTGCGGCGCCGAGTCCTTCACCCAGGAAGAGGCCTGGGCGGCCGCCGAGATGGCGGGTCTGGCCGAGGACATCAAGCGGATGCCCATGGGCCTGCACACCATGATCTCCGGCGGTGGCGCCATCTCCGGCGGCCAGCGGCAGCGGCTGATGATCGCCCAGGCGCTGGTCCGCCGCCCGCGGATCCTGTTCTTCGACGAGGCCACCAGCGCCCTGGACAACGAGACCCAGCGCATCGTCATCGACAGCACCCGCAAGCTCAGCGCCAGCCGTCTGGTGATCGCCCACCGGCTGTCCACGGTCATGGACGCCGACCGCGTGATCGTCATGGCGGACGGCCGGATCGTCGAGCAGGGCGCCCCCGCCGAACTGCTCGCCGACACCGGCGGCCGGCTGCACGATCTCGTACGGCGCCAGCTGACCTGACCCGCCCCGGTGCGGTCCCCGCCGCCGCTCCGCCCGGTCGAGCCTTCCCGGAATACCGCTGAAGCACCCCATATCGTGCAGGGAGCGAGCGGAGGATGCGATGGCCACCAGCAGAGACCTGTTCCATGCGATGCCGCCCGACCGGCGCCGGCGGCTGACCGATATCGCCGTCGAGGTGTCGATGCCGCGTGCCACCCGCCTCTTCGAGGAGGGCCGGCGGGCGGACCACTTCTGGATCATCCACAGCGGACAGGTGATGCTCGATCAGCGGGTCCCCGGGCGCCGGGCTGCGATCGTCGAAACGCTCGGCCGGGGCGAACTGCTCGGCTGGTCCTGGCTGTTCCCGCCCTATCTGTGGCACTTCGGAGCGGAGACCGTGGGCCCGGTCGAGGCCGTGGAGTTCGACGCCAAGGTGGTCCGCGCCCTGTGCGAATCCGATCCCGTCCTCGGCCGGGCGATGTACCGCTATGTCGCCGAAACGGTGGCCAACCGGCTGCACGGCACCCGGGTCCGGCTGCTGGATCTGTACGGCCCGCAGGGCAGCGGCGTCGACCCCTGACCATCCTTGACGGCGGCGGGGAGTTCGGCAGAGCCGTGCCGCTGCTCGAAGGCCCTCCGGGACATCAGCCGGGCGAGTGCGTTCACCCGGGGCGCACACCGCGCCGCCGGCGACCGCGCGGTGCCGCTCCCGGGTGCCGCTGTGACGCGTCACCCGAGCCCGGCCGGCTTCCGCCCGGAAAAGGACGCCACCGCCCGGAACCGCCTCCGATGCCCGGCCGACTACCTGTGCCGGGTCGCGCCTGCGGCCCGTTCGGCCGCTGCTGCGGCGGGTGAGACGGCCGGTCCGCCGGCTGGTGAGGCGTAGGGAGAAGCGTCATGCGTCCTGGGAAGTTGTGTGGTGTCGCGGTAGGTGTCGCGCTGGCCGCCACCGCATGCGGCGGCAGCGGAGGAAGCAGTGGCACCGGCCCGGACAAGGGCGCAGGCGGACCGGGCTTTCCCGTGCGGACCACCGACTGCAAGGGCGCCACCACCACCTTCCCGTCCGCGCCGCGCAAGATCGTCACCAGTAATGCCGCCGCCCTGGAGATGCTGCTGCGGCTGGGCGCGGGCGACCGGGTGATCGGGACCGGATTCCCGCCCCGCAAGGGTGCCTTGCCCGGCGCTCTGGGAGCACAGGCCGGCAAGGTGCCGGTGCTGGGGAAGGCCGTGATTCCCAAGGAGAAGCTGCTCGGCTCGGGCGCCGATCTCTACATCGACACCTTCGCATCGATGAACGCCATGGGCCGGGCCGGTGACGCGCCGACCGAGGAGGAGTTCACGGCCGCAGGCATCAAGCACCTCTACCTGGCCTCCACCGCCTGCGCACCGATGGCCGAGAAGCCACAGCGCGACCTGTCCGGTGTGGAGGGCGACATCAAGCGGCTGGGCGCGGTGACCGGCACGTCGCAGCGTGCGGACGTACTGGTGGCGGGGATGCGGGCGAAGATCGGCAAGGTGCACGAGGCCGTGGGCGATATCGCCCCCGGCAAGCGGCCGGCGTACTTCTTCTTCGACTACGACGCGGGGACCAAGCAGCCGGTCGCCGTCTGCCGCAAGCAGGTCGCCAACGCCGTGATCGGCCAGGCCGGGGCGCGCAATGTCTTCGACGGCTGCGACGGGGACTTCAAGCCGGTCTCCTGGGAGGACGTGGTCGCCAAGAACCCGGACTGGATCCAGCTCGGGGTACGCAACCGGGGCGATGCGGCAGCCAATGCCAAGGCCTTCGACGAGGCCGCGACGTTCCTGAAGAACTTCCCCGCCACCAAGGGGCTGGCCGCCGTGCGCAACGGGAAGTTCCTGCGGATCGGCTCGGAGCGTACGACGATTGCCGGTGTCGGCAATGCGGACGCCGTGGAGGAGATCGCGCACACCATCCATCCCGATCGGTTCAAGGCGGCACGGTAATGGCCTCGGTCGTCTCCGACCCGCACGGACCCGAGGGGCAGGTCGAACCGGCTGAACAGGTCGGACCGGCCGAGCAGGCCGGCCGCCGCACACCGCCCGCCGGGCTGCTCGCCGCGGGGCTCGGCATCGCCGTGGTCGTGGCCTTGACCGCCGCCGTCTGTCTGGGCTCCACCGATATCGCACCCGCACACGTCTGGTCGGTGGTGCTCCGGCGGCTCGGCGGTGCGCCGCCCCGGCCGGGCACCGACGACCTGATCGTGTGGCAACTGCGTGTGCCCCGGGCCCTGTTGGCGGCACTGGTGGGTGCGGGGCTGGGCCTGGTGGGAACGGCGACCCAGGCGCTGGTGCGCAATCCGCTGGCGGACCCCTATCTGCTGGGCATCTCCCACGGCGCCTCGCTCGGCGCGGTCGCCGCCATCGTGCTGGGCGCCGGTGCGGGTGGCGCCCTGGGGCTGGGGCTGTCCGCGGCGGCGTTCGCCGGAGCGCTCGCCGCCTTCGCGCTGGTGTGGTGCATGGCCCGGCGTGGTGGGGGCTTCTCACCGCTGCGCCTGGTGCTGGCCGGTGTCGGCATCGGGCAGTTCCTGTCCGGCTTCACCAGTTACCTCGTGCTCCAGGCCGGCGACGAACAGCAGACCCGCAGTGTGCTGTTCTGGCTGATGGGCAGCCTGAGCGGGGCCACCTGGAGCGTCCTGTGGCTGCCGGTCCTCGCGGTCGCCGCCGGGCTGTCGGCCCTCCAGGCGCGGGCCCGCGCCATGAACGCGCTGATCATGGGCGATGAGACCGCGGCCGGGGTGGGCGTGGACGTGACCCGGCTGCGCCGGGAGCTCTTCGTGGTGACCGGCCTGCTGACCGGCGTACTGGTCGCGGTCTCCGGAGCCATCGGCTTCGTGGGCCTGATGGTGCCGCATCTGTGCCGGCTGGTCATCGGCGGCGACCACCGCCGGCTGCTGCCGCTGTCCGCGCTGACCGGGGCGCTGCTGCTGGTCGTGGTGGACCTCGTGTGCCGTACGGCGATGGACTCCCAGGAACTGCCGGTAGGAGTGGTCACCGCGATGATCGGGGCTCCCGCCCTGCTGTTCATTCTCGACCGGCGGTTGGAGGCGGGCCGGTGAACGTCGAGATCGAGGATCTGCACGTCGCCTACGCGAGCCGGAACGTCGTTGCCGGAGTGCATCTGATGGCGGCGGACGGCGAGATCGCCGGGCTGGTCGGCCCCAACGGCAGTGGCAAGTCCACCGTGCTGCGGACCGTCTACCGGCATCTGCGTCCCACCGCCGGGCGGGTGCTGCTGGCCGGAGCCGATATCCGCACGCTCACACCGGGGCAGACCGCACGCCGGGTCGCCGCGCTGCCGCAGGAGCGCGGCAGCGACTTCGAGCTGACCGTGCGCGAGGTGGTGACGATGGGCCGTACGCCCTACAAGCGGGCCTTCGCGGGCGACGACCGCACCGACCGGGAGAGCGTGGCCCGCGCCCTGGCCGCCGTCGGCCTGGCCGGGCAGGGCGCCCGCCGCTTCGCCGCCCTGTCCGGAGGCGAGCGTCAACGAGCCCTGCTGGCCCGGGCCTTCGCCCAGGACCCGGAGGTCCTGGTCCTGGACGAACCCACCAACCATCTCGATGTACGGCACCAGGTGGAGCTGCTCGCACTGCTGCGGGCGCAGCGCCGTACCACACTCATCTCACTGCACGATCTGAACGCCGCGGCGTCGCTGTGCGACCGGCTGCATGTGCTGCACGCCGGACGGGTGGTGGCGTCCGGCACGCCCCGTACGGTGCTGACGCCACAACTGCTGGCCGAGGTCTTCGGGGTGCGCGCCGCGGTAACCGACCATCCGCTCACCGGTGACCCGTTGATCGCCTTCGACCACCGGGAGGCGGTGCCCCACGGGGACGGGTGAGGCGGCTGCCGTCCCGGGGAGTCGCGGGAGCACGGTCCCCTCGGCGACGGGTGCGGCGGCCCGCCGGGTCCGCCGCACCCGCCGATCGGCGCACCCCGTCCCGCCGCCCGGCAGCGCTGGAAACCTTGTCCCTCACCCGGCCACGAAGTGGCTCGGCCGGCCCTTGCGGAACACCAGTCGGCCGAGCCGCTCGGCATCCGCCCGGTGCAGCAACTCCCGCCGCCCGTCGCGATGTTCGAGTACGCAGGAGTGCCAGGGCGTCATCCACACATCGGGCGCATCGAGCAGCCGTATGCCGAACTTGGCCGAGCCCCGCGGCTGGGGATGAATGGAGAGCCGGAAGGCGCCCGGGTGGTGCTCGCCGATCAGTTCGCCCCAGGCGCGGCTGCGCTGCATCACGCCGTAGGCGCGGCGGCGGCAGTCGCGTTGCCACGCCGAACGGGTACCCGGGAACGAGGCCGAGTCCTCGGCGAGGAAGCGGGTGATGCCCTGGTACAGGCGGCGCGTCGGTTCGTCGCTGCGCGTCAGGGACCGCAGGTCCTCCACGTCCGGGGCATAGCGGTCGTGGACCAGGGCCCGTTTGGCGTCGTGGGACAGCCGCTGCCCGTAGACCTGGCGCAGGTCGAAGACGTCCAGCCGGGTCAGGCCCTCGTCGTGGATCAGGGCGCGCAGGGCGTCGGCGTAGGCATCGATGTCCCGGTCCGGCACATGGATGAGATCGCTGAAGACATGCCCGTCCGAGCAGATGACCACCCGCGCCCCGGGCGGGTGGACGGCCTCGATCCGGGCACACAGGGCGTCCAGGAAGCGCAGCGCCAGCCGTTCGCCCTCGTCGGGGAGGTGGCCGAGCACCTTGGCCGGATGGGGTGACTTGCACGGGAAGCCCGGAAGGGTGAAGACGAGGGGGGCGCCCGCCGCCACCGGCGCGGCGAGCTGCCGCAGTTGGGCGGGGAAGGCATCGGGGGTGTCGATGTCCATGTTCCCGTCCACGGCCATGTCACCGTGGCCGGAGCCCAGGGGGCGGCGGTAGGGCAGCAGCTCGGCGAGCACCGCCGCGCAGCCGGCCGGATGGGCGACGGGCATACCGGGACGCGTTCGGGCCGGGCTGGTCAGCACGCGGCATCCGGTCCGTCCGTGACCCGACAGGCGGCGTCCGGTCCATCTGTGACCGGACCGCGGGCATCCGGTCGGTCCGTGACCGGACGGTGGGCATCCGGTCGGTCCGTGACCGGACGGTGGGCATTCGGTCGGTCCGTGACCGGACAGGTGACACCCGGCCCGTCCGCGACCGGGCGGGGGGCATCCGGCCCGTCCGCGACCGGACAGGCGGCCGGCGTGCCGTAAGCCACCGGCAGCCGGTCGACCCCGCGCGCCAGTACTGCCGGGATCCAGCCCAGCTCGCCGTCCGGGACGGCGAGCCGCAGGTCCGGCAGCCGTCTCAGCAGGGTGCCCAGGGCGATCTGGAGTTCGATACGGGCGAGTGTGGCGCCGGGGCAGAAGTGGATGCCGTGACCGAAGGCGAGATGCGGGTTGGGGGTGCGGTCGAAGTGCAGGGTGTCCGCGTCGGGAAACTGGCGGGCATCGCGGTTGGCCGCACACAGCG
Source organism: Streptomyces sp. NPDC015125 (assembly GCF_043080045.1). NCBI lineage: Bacteria > Bacillati > Actinomycetota > Actinomycetes > Kitasatosporales > Streptomycetaceae > Streptomyces > Streptomyces sp. NPDC015125. The sequence goes on along the minus strand of NZ_JBIBVF010000012.1, from coordinate 18,544 downwards.
ACACGATGACGGAGTCACCCGCCGGGATCCGGGTCCCGTGCAGATCGGCATCCTCCGCGAAGAACCGCCACGTGGTCAGCTCGAAGGCGCTGTCATACCGGAGGAGTTCCTCGACCGCGCGGGGCAGCAGCTCCGGCCGGCCGGCCAGCTCCGCCAGCCGGGCCGGGTGGCGCAGCAGGGTGACCAGGGCCGTGGTGATCTGGTTCGTCACCGGTTCCTGTCCGGCGACCAGCAACTGGAAAATCATCGAGTCCAGCTCCTCCTGCCCGAGCCGGCCGTCGTCGCGGGCGGCCACCAGCCGGGAGAGCAGGTCCTCGCCCTGCCCGGCGCGCTTGTGGGCGACGAGGTCGGCGATGTACTGCTGCAGCGCGCGCAGTCGTGCCTCGTACGCCGGACGGCCCGGATCCGACGGGCCGACGGGCTGGACCACCTTGCCCCAGTCCCGGTCGAAGCGCTCCTCGAACTCCCGTGGCAGCCCGATGACTTCGGCAAGCACCCGGAACGGGAAGCGCCCGGCGAACACCTCGACCAGATCGGCCTCGCCGGCGTCCGGGAGGCCTTCGAGCAGGGCATCGGCCATCTCCTGGAACCGGGGGCGGAGCCCCTCGACGCGCTGCGGTGCGAAGGCGTCGGTGATCAGCCGGCGCAGCGCGGTGTGCCGCGGCGGGTCCTGGTGGAGCAGATGCACCTGGAGCTGGGAGTGCTGGGGCTCGGGCATGATCGAGGCGCGGGCCCGCCAGGCCGCGTTGCCACGTGAGTGGTGTTTGCCCAGCCGGACGTCGGTCAGCGCCTGGTGGGCTGCTTCGTAGCCGGTGACGAGCCAGGCGCGCACGCCGCTGGGGAAGCGCACCCGGTGGACCGGGCCGCGGGCCCGCAGCTCGGCGTACAAGGGATAGGGGTCGCGGGTGTACTCCGGACCGTACAGCTCTACGGGATCGGGCGGTGTGGACATGGCGTCCTCCTCAACGGAACCGTCTGATGACGAACCGCGCCCGGACGGCGCAGCGTTGGAGAGGTCGTGCGCGGGGCACGCCGAGTTCCCGCCGGGTGCCGCGGATTTCGGCCCGGCGGCGAGCGGGGCGGCGCCGGGGCGGCGAAGAGGGTGGCCGAGGGGAGACCGAGGGGAGACCGAGGGAAGGCCGAGGGGAGGTCGAAAGGAGGCCGGGAGGAACCGGAGAAGAGACCGGGAGGAACTGGAGAAGAGACCGGGAGGAACCGGAGAAGAGGCCGGGAGGAACCGGAGAAGAGACCGGGACGCGGCCTGGCCGAGGCCGAAGAGCGCACCACCCAAACCCAGTTAGTCGGGCCCGAAGGCCCGTGAGTTCCGGCGCGGGAAGGGGATGAACCTCACCCTCCGACGAGCCCCCGATCCACCGCTCGGCACCTTCTCCACCTGCCACGATGACGCGATGTCCCGCTCTTCGGCCGACCGCAGTCGGCCCCCTCTTCGCCAGGCCGTCGCACGGCTGCTGCCCGCCCGGCCGGTCCTCGGCTTCCTCGTGCTGCTGGCGCTGCTCGGCGCCCTGTCGTACGCGGCCGGTGCCGCCGCCGGGCCGGTGGCCCCGGATCTGCATCCGGCCGGGGGCACCCGTACGGGGGGCGGCACGCCTGCCGATGACGGGGACATGGGCGGGATGCACGGCATGGGTGCGATGCACGGCATGGGCGGCGCCGCCTCTCGCCCCGTGCCGGGGGGAGCACCGCGATGACGCCGCAGCCCCGGCCCGGGCCCCCGTCGCCCCCCGACGCGGCATCGGCCCCGCCCCGCACCACCACCCTCACGATCGGCGGGATGACCTGCGCCGCCTGTGTCGGCCGGGTCGAGAAGAAGCTCGGCAGGCTCGACGGCGTCGCCGCCTCGGTGAACCTCGCCACCGGCCGGGCCACGGTCAGCCACCCGGCGGCGGTGTCCGTCACCGACCTCGTCACCACCGTCGAGGCGGCCGGATTCACCGCCCGGCTCCACGAGCCCGCACCGGTACCGGACGCGGACGATCCGCCGTCGCCCGCCGTCCGCCCGGACGGCCCGGACGGCCGGGACGACGGCGGCCGCGCCGAGCGGCACCGGCTGCTGCTGACCGCGGTGCTCTCGCTCCCCGTCCTGGTGCTGTCGATGGTGCCCGGCTGGCAGTTCCGCAACTGGCAGTGGCTGTGCTTCGTGCTCGCCGCGCCCGTCGCCGTGTGGGGTGCCGCCCCCTTCCACGCCCGTGCGCTGCGTGGTCTGCGGCACGGCGCCGCCACCATGGACACCCTGGTCTCGCTGGGCGTCGCCGCCTCCTTCAGCTGGTCCGCGTATGCGCTGTTCCTCGGCGGGGCCGGTGCGCCCGGTATGACGATGCCGTTCAGCCTGCTGCCCGCGGCCGGCGACGGGGCCGCGCACCTCTACCTGGAGGCCGCCGTCGGTGTACCGCTGTTCGTGCTGGCCGGCCGGCGGATGGAGGCCAGGGCCCGGCGCGGCACCGGGGCCGCGCTGCGCGCGCTGGCCGAACTCGCCGCCAAGGACGTCGAGGTACGCACGGCCGACGACGGGGAGCTCCCCCCGGTCGTGGGGGCCGCCCCGGTCGCGGAGGACCCCCCGCTCGGGCAGAGCCGAGAGCGAAGCGGTGGCCGGGAGTGGGGGAGCAGCCGGGAGTGGGGGAGCAGCCGGGAGTGGGGGAGGCGCATCCCCGTGGACCGGCTGCGGGCCGGTGACCATTTCCTGGTCCGGCCGGGGGAACGGGTCGCCACCGACGGCACCGTGGTCGAGGGCAATTCCGCGCTGGACCTGTCCCTGATCAGCGGGGAGAGCCGCCCCGTCGAGGTCGGTCCGGGCGCGGCGGTCGTCGGCGGCGCGGTCAACTCCGGTGGTCTGCTGGAGGTACGGGCCGACGCGGTGGGCGCCGATACCCAACTCGCCCGGATCACCCGGCTCGTCGAGGACGCCCAGACCGGCAAGACCAAGGTGCAGCGGCTCGCCGACGCGGTGGCCGCCGTTTTCGTCCCCGCCGTCCTGTCCGTCGCGGTCACCGTCCTGGGCTTCTGGCTCGGCGCCGGAGCCGACCCGCAGTCCGCGGTCACCGCGGCGGTGGCTGTCCTCGTCGTCGCCTGCCCCTGTGCGCTGGGACTGGCCACCCCGACCGCGCTGCTGGCCGCCACCGGCCGGGGTGCCCAGCTCGGGATCCTGGTCCGCGGCCCGGAGGCGCTGGAGCGACTGCGCCGCATCGACACGGTCGTCCTCGACAAGACCGGCACCCTCACCACAGGCCGGATGAGCGTCACCGCCCTCACCGCGCGCACCGGTGGCTTGGACGCCGTGGCGGCACTACGGCTGGCCGCCGTCGTCGAGCAGGGCTCCGAACATCCGCTGGCCCGCGCGATCGGCGCAGCGGCCGAAGCCCGGCTGCCGGGACAACTGCTGCCGCCGGTAAGGGACTTCGGCGCCACTCCCGGATACGGCGTGCACGGCACGGCCGACCGGCACCGGGTGGAGGTCACCCGGCCCGGCGACCTCACCGGCCTGCCGGCTACGCTGCCGGAGGCGGTGCACACCGCTGAGGAGGCCGGCCACACCGCCGTCCTGGTCATCGTCGACGGCACCCCGGAGGCCGTCATCGCGGTCGGTGACGCCCTCCGCCCCGACAGCTACCGCGCCGTCGACCATCTGCGCCGCCTGGGGCTGCGGCCGGTCCTGGCCACCGGCGACCGTGCCGCCACCGCCCGAGCCGTGGCCGGCCATCTCGCCATCACCGAAATCCACGCCGGGGCCTGTCCCGAGGACAAGGCCGCCCTCGTCACGACCCTCAAGGAGCAGGGCGGCCGGGTCGCCGTCGTCGGCGACGGCGTCAACGACGCGGCTGCCCTCGCCCTCGCCGACCTCGGGATCGCGATGGGCAGCGGCACCGATGCCGCGATCGGCGCCGCCGATGTCACCCTCGTACGCGAGGACCTGCAGGCCATCCCCGACGCGGTACGCCTGGCCCGGCGCACCCTGGGCACCATCCGCAGCAATCTCGTCTGGGCCTTCGGCTACAACCTCGTCACCGTGCCGCTCGCCGCCGTCGGCCTGCTCAGTCCGATGCCGGCCGCCGCCGCCATGTCCGCCAGCTCACTGCTCGTCGTCGGCAACAGCCTCCGGCTGCGCGCCTGGCGGCCGGGCGGACCCGGCAGGCCGGCCCGCCGCCCCGGCGGCCGGCGGCCCCAACCCCGTGGGGAGACCTCATGAAACGGCCGTCCCTCCCATCCTTCCCATCCCTCCCATCGTTCCCATCCCTCCCGTCCCTGCCATCCCTCCCGTCCGTCCCGTCCGTCGTCGTGCCGCTGCTCACCTGTCTGGTGACCCTCGGCGCGCTCACCGCATGGACCGCCGGCGGCAACGCGGGCAGGCCCGCCGAGCTGAGGATTCCCGAGGGACGGGTGCTGATCCCCTCGGGAGCCGAGGCCACCGCCGCGTTCTTCACCCTCCGCAACACCGGAGGCGCCGATGACGTCCTGACGGGTGTCACCGGCCCCACCGGCCATCGCGCGATGCTCAGCCGCACCGTCGACATCGGGCACAACGCCCGGAGCATGGCGATGGTCCGCGGCGCCACCGTCCCGGCGGGCGGCGCGCTGACCATGACGCCGACCACCCTGGACGTCATGGTCAGCCCGCCGCCACGGCTCGTGCCCGGCGACCGGCTCACCTTCACGCTGCACTTCCGCCACAGCCCGCCACAGACCGTACGGGCCCGGGCGGTACGTCCCGGCGGCTGAACCGAGGGGCCCCACGCCACGGGGCCCTACACCACTGGCGGCACGGCACGGGCCGCATGCCACGGGACCTGCACCACGGGACCCACACCACGGGGCCCTACACCATCGGCCGCACGCCACGGGGCCCATGGACCGGCCTGCGCCCGTCCATGGGCCCCGTCGCTCTGCCGCGTGCACGGCCCTGTGCGCGGGCCCTGTGCGCGGCCGTCAGGCCACGGCGTCGGCGTAGACCCGCGGCCCGTCGGCCCCTTCCGGACGCTCCCCTTCCGGACGCTCCCCTTCCGGGTGCTCGGCTTCCGGGTGCTCGGCTTCCGTCAGCAACCCGACCAGCGTCTCCCGGGCGCGCGCCACCCGGGACCGTACGGTCCCCACGGGACAGCCCATCACCCCGGCCGCCGCCGCGTACGGCAGCCCCAGCAACTGTGTGAGCACAAACGCCTCCCGCCGCTGGGGCGCCAGCGCCGCCAACAGCTCGGCCAGCGCGACGCCCTCGTCGAATCCCGGCACACCCCGCGGCTGCACCCGCTCCGCGGCCGTCTGCCAGTCGTCCGTCGCGGCCAGCCGGGGCCGCACCGCGTGGGACCGGATACGGTCCGCCACGACCCGCCGGGCAATGGTCAGCAGCCAGGTCCGCGCCGACGACCGGCCCTCGAACCGCGGCAGACTGCGCAGCGCCCGGACATAGGTGTCCTGCATCAGATCGTCGGTCGCTTGCGGATCACCGCTGAGATGCGCCACATAGCGCCGGACATCGAGCTGAGTGGCCCGCACGAACTGCTCGACGGCCCGCTCGTCCCCGGTTCGGGCGGCCAGCGCCCAGCCCGTCACCGCCTCGTCATCCCGCATGCCGCGACCGCCCCTCGCCGCGCCGCCGTGCTTCGGGGAGGATGGACGCATGCTCTGCTCGCGCATCCGTACGGCACTCTCCGCCCGCCTCGACGGCGAGGAACTGCCTCCCGGGCTCACCCCCGGCCGGCTCGACGACCACCTGGCCGGCTGCCGGGACTGCCGACGGTGGGACGCACAGGCACGAGCCCTGACGACCGGCCTCGACCGCATCGCCGCGCACCCCGCAGACGACCCGGCGACCGCCGGGGCGCTGCTCGCCCGACTGCGTGCGGTCTCCGCGGGACCGGTGCGTTCCGGCACGGCGGGTTCCGGCACGGCCGACACCGGCACGGCCGACACCGGCGGTACACCCGCCGGTTGACGCGGTGGCCGGCGGGCGCCCGCCTCCGTCGACCGGCGCGCCGGGAAGGGACACGGGCGGCAGTGCCACCGGCATCCGGACAGGAATCATCATCTGGAGTCCTTCGCATGATCCGGTCGCCGCGCGCGGCGGGGACCGGTGAAGTCGGAGCCGGGACGTCGTCGGGTGCGCTCGGCACCCGGCCGTCCGCCGGCTCGGGAGTTCGACCGTGCTGTCAGCCGACAGCCGGCTCCTGCGGCGGACCCCGCAACGACCTCGTATACGCCAGCAGCAACTGCCGCACCGCACACCGCGGCTCCTGACGGGCGGCGCGGACGGCGGGCCGCGGATCGGGCAGCAGGATCCGCAGGACGAGCACCAACGGCGCGAACAACCAGGCCGACACGCTCCGTACGAGCTGGAACGCCGCCCGCTCGCCACCCCACAGCCACCCCGCGCTGAGCAAGGCGACCAGCAGGTGGGCCGCCAGCATGCCGGTGGCACTGCCGTGCATCCCCGGCATCTGATCCGCGTGGGCCATGCCGCCCATGGAGCCCATGTGCCCCATGGGCTCCATGTGTCCCATGCCGGCCATGTCTCGCAGATGGCTCGCACGGTCCGTCGAGGGCAGGGCCGCCATCTGCTGATGCATCAGCTGGATCAACTGGGCGCCGTCAGGCCCGGAGAGCCGCGTCCCCTCCGCCCCGCACAGCCAGGTCTCCGCCCACCGCCGCGCGAGCGAGCTCTCGTCCCCGCCAAAGCCGGCGACCGCCTGGCCGAACGAGAAGGCACTGTGCAAAGCCGCCTGGGTGCCGACGGTCAGCACCCCCACGAGCAGCGGCCCGCGTTCCCGGCCCGCGCAGCACCAGGCGCCGGCCGCGGTCCCCGCCCCGGCGACGAGCAGCATCCACGCGGGTACCACGGCATCCGACATCACCATGTGCCCCAGCGCGGCGAGCAGCACACACACCACCGCGAACACCGCGGCGCGTAGCCCCCTGAGAACCTGCCCCGCATCCATGACGGGCCCATCGTCGCACCCCTGCCCCGCAGAGCAGCGAGAGGGGCCCCGACGTGCACCTATCTGCCAACCGGTGAATCCGTGTCCGTGTGCCCGGCAGTCACGAAGGCTGGGCGAGGAAGTGGGGGTAAACCCGGCAAAGCGCATCCCCTCCAGGAAGGTACGGCCTGAAGAGCGCAGTGATCGGCGGAACCGGACTCATCGGCTCGCAGGGCGTGAAGATCCTGACGACGGCCGGGCACGAGGCGGTACCGCACGCGCAGTCCACCGGAGTCGACCTGCTCACAGGGGAGGGGCTGCCCCAGGCACCGACGGGAGCCGACGTCGTCGTCAACCTGACGAACTGGCGAACTGACGAACTCACCCACCTTTGACGACGCCTCACTCGCCTTCTTCCAGGAGACGATGGGCCATCTCCTGGCCGGGATGTTCGCGGCCGTACCCGGCGCCGCCCTCCGCCCCAACGAAGACGCCCAGCTCGCCCCCACCCGCTACCAGGAGGACTGGGCCAGGGCCTAGCTCCAGGAGTGGAGGACCTTCGCCTTCGGGTGGTGGCGCCGAGCGGTGTGACGGGCTCGCTCCTCCCCCCCCCCGCGAACCGATGCGACGCAGCCCTCACACCTCCCTCACCTGCCACCACGACGGCACCCACGTCGGCACCATGCCGGCACCATGCCGACGGTGCGGGCCTCTCCGGGATGCACGCACCCGCATCCCGGAGGAGCCCGGCCGCCGGCCCCAGGGGGTGGACGACACCTCCCTACGGCCGGGGCCCGACGACCCTTTCACCGTCCCGTACGGTGATCGCGACGGCCGGACAGACATCGGCGGCGTCCAGCGCACGGTCGTCCTCGTCGATCCGCTCCTTGAGCGGACGGGCATGCTCGCCGTCCAGGGCGAAGAGGTCCGGCGCGATGGCGGCGCAGGATCCCGAGGCCATGCACTGCCGGGGGTCGATCTCCACCTTCCACGTCATCCGTTCACCACCCCACCGGCATGACCCGGGGACCGCGCACCAGCATCTCGCTCTTCCACACCACATCGCCCGCCAGCCGCAGTTCCGGGAACCGGGTGATCAGGGCGATCAGTGCCTCCTGGAGCTCCAGCCGGGCCAGCGGCGCGCCCAGGCAGTGATGGACCCCGTGGCCGAACCCGAGGTGCTGGGTTCCGCCCCGGGCGATATCCAGCGTCCCCGGTGAGTCGAAGCGCAGGGCATCCCGGTTGGCCGCGCCCACCGCCACCAGGACCGGGGTGCCGGCCCGTACCAGCGTCCCGCCGACCTCGACGTCCTCCGTCGCGTAACGGGGCTGGCTCGCGCCGCTGCCGAGCGGTACGAAACGCAGCAGTTCCTCCACGGCCCCGCCGATCAGCTCCGGCTGTTCGCGCAGCAGGGTGAGCTGGCCCGGGTGGTCCAGCAGCGCCAGCACGAAGTTGGGAATCTGGGTGGCGGTGGTCTCGTGCCCGGCGACCAGGATCCCGATGCACAGGTCGACGAGTTCGAGTTCGGACAGCCGGTCGTTGACGTCCCGGGCATCGATGAGCGCGGTCATCAGATCGTCCCGGGGCGCGCGCCGGTGCTCCTCGATCAACTGCCGCATATAGGCACGGAGTTCTTCTTGATTGGCGTCGAATTCCGCCGCGGTGAGCGAACTTGTCGACAGTGCGGCGTCACTCCAGACCCGGAACCGCGGCCGGTCCTCGGCCGGGACACCGAGCAGGCGGCAGATCACCGCGACGGGAATGGGCAGCGCATAACGGTCCACCAGGTCGGCGGGCGGCCCGGCCGCCGCGAGCTCGTCGAGCAGCTCGTTCGCCAGTTGCTTGACCTGCGGCCTGAGCTTTTCGACCTGCCGGACGGTGAAGGCCTTGGCCACCAGGGTGCGCAGCCGGGTGTGGTCGGGCGGGTCCATGCCCAGGATGCCGCTGTCGCGGCGCCCTTCGGACTGCCGGGGCTCGTCGTGCCGGACGCCCTCGGCGCGGCTGAAGCGCTGATCGCCGAGGACGAACCGGGCCTCGGCGTACCGGGTCACGAGCCAGGCCGGCTCGCCGTACGTCATCCGGACCTTCAGCAGCCCCGGACGGTTGCGGGCGTGCTCGTACTCTTCGGAAAGCTCAAGGCTCTCGGGGACATTGAAGGGGTAGGAGAGGGGTGCTGTGTCGGCTGTGGTCAAGGTGACCTCCCTTGTGTAAGCACCTGCTTACATAAGGTAGGCCGCCCCCCTCGGGGCGGTCAACGATGGATTGTGGCCGTCATTCTGACGGGCCAACGGAGAGGAGCGTGGCGATGGCGGAGTCCCCGCAGTACGGCGCGGAGAGCGCATACCGCCGTAGTGCACAGGGCACCCGACTGCGGTTGCTCGATGCCGCGTCGGAGCTGTTCGCCGAGCGCGGCTACGAACGGTCGACGGTGCGCGACATCGCGGCCCGCGCCGGGGCCAATCAGGCCCTGCTGTTCCGCTACTTCGGCTCGAAGCGGGCCCTGTTCGGGGAAGTCATGGCCCGTGGCGGCCACGAGCAGCTGCGTACCACTCCCGCCGAGCAGCTGTTCGAGGTCGCGCTGCGCGGCATGCTGGCCGACGGCAGGGAGGGCGCCGACCGCTCGCTGGAGGTGTGTCTGCGCTCCATCGGCGGCAGCGACGAGATCGCGGAGGCGCTGCGGGGGCTGGGGGAGGAGTACGCGGCGGTGCTCGCCACGCTCTCCGAGTCCGATACCGGGACCTTGCGGGGCGATCTGGCACTGTCCTGGCTGCTCGGAATTGGCCTGATGCGTGTGGTGGTCGGCAAGGAGCCGCTGGCGAGCGCCGACCCCGACACGGTGTGCAGGCTCGTCGTGGGCGCCCTGGGAGGCCTGCTGGAGAGCCTGCCGCAGGCCGGCGAGGCGGCGGCCGGGGAAGGCGGCCGTATTCCGGAGTGAAGCAGGAGGGCTGCGGCGTGGGCTGTTGCGGTGTCTGCTGCGTTCCGGGGGGTGCTGCGTTCCAGTGACTCTGCGGCGGGTCGCAGGTCGGTGGAGGGAACTCACCTTATTGTCACTTTTGCAGAGAATATTCATTTTCTGCAGAGTCGAGTGAAGGTGGGAACATGCTCCGTTCGATCCCTCGCGGCCTTGCAGTGGCCGGCCTGGCCGCGGCTGCCCTGGTGGTGCCGACGGCAGGCGCCGCTACCGCCGCAACCCCGGTCCCCAGCAGCTCACAGAGCGCCAAGTGCTACTCGCACCACTGCGACAGGGGCCACTACGGCGACCGGCACCACAACCGGCACCACAACCGACACCACGGTCACGGCCGCGGCCACGGCCGCTTCGGTCACGGTGGTCACGACGGCTACGACGGCTCCGGCCGCGTCGGCGCCCGTGACGACGGCTTCGGCCGCGACAGCGGCTATGACCGCGACGGCTTCGGGCGCGACGGCAACGGACGTGACGGATTCGGCGCGGGCAAGGACGGCCTGGGCAGGGACGGCCTGGGCAGGGACGGTCTGGGCAGGGACGGTCTGGGCAAGGACGGCCTGCTCGGCCTCGGCCTGCTCGGCCTCCTCTAGGAACTGTCGGCTGGTCACGCGGTGGGCCCGGGATCGTGATCCCGGGCCCTCTGCATGCCGTGTCGCATGCCGTTTTCCGCCGGTCTCCGTGGGGTGGGCGGGGCCGGTATGCCGACAGGCGTACGACCCGGCGGGAGCGCCCGGCCAACGGGAAGAATGCATTCCGCCCGGCCGCCCCGCCGCATTTCACCGTTCAACGTTTTGCGGATTCCGGTGAATCGTTGTCATAAGGCTTGCGGAGTGGCAGGATTGCCCTGTCGCATCGCGAATGGGGGATTTGCGGCCAACCGGGACGGGGGGAACGGTCCCTTCTGCGTAGCGCGCACCTGACCCGTGCGCCGGCCAACAAGCCCATGGGTAACTCGCCTCTGCGAGTGCACTTGCTTCGTGCTGCCCATTTTCAACGGTTTGGATTCTGGTGATAGCGGAAGAAGTTTATGATCTTGTGCCGGATGACCTTTTCATCCGGCTCGACCAACTGGTCCCCGGGAGTTCGGTCTTCCTCAAGCTGGAGGGTCTCAATCCTGCCGGTTCGGTAAAACTCAAGACCGCTGTCGCACTGGTGGCGTCGGCCGAGGATTCCGGCCGATGCTTTCCGCGGACCCGGCTGATCGAGTCGACGTCCGGGAACCTCGGCGTTGCCCTGGCGATGGTGTGTGCGGCAAAGGGCTACCCGTTGACCTGCGTCACGGACCCCAACGCCACCGTCCGGTCGAGGCGCCTGATGGCGGTGCTCGGTGCCGAAGTGGTGGTCATCGACGTCCGGGACGCGCAGGGGGGCTATCTGCAATCGCGCATTGATTACATCGGCGAGCGGCTGCGCCGCGATCCGGATCTCCACTGGCTGAACCAGTACGCCAACCCGGCCGGGCCGCAGGTGCACCAGGACCGTACCGGACGTGCGATCGTGGCGGAGATCGGCCATGCCGACTACGCCTTCATCGGGGCCGGTACGACGGGAACGCTGATGGGCTGCGCGGAGTACCTCCGCCGGCACAGTCCCGTCACCCGGATCATCGCGGTGGACGCCGAGGGCTCCGTGACCTTCGGCGGTCCGGCCGCCCGGCGTCACCTTCCGGGCCTGGGGACGAGCAGGCGCCCGGAAATATTGGACACGCGGAACATCGACGACGTCGTGCACATTTCCGAAGCGGATTCCATCGCAATGTGCCGGATGTTGGCCAAAGAACGCGGACTGCTGCTGGGTGGGTCGACCGGCACGGTTCTGTGCGCCGTGCAGGACGCGGCAAAGTTCATCCCGGACGGAAGTGTCGTGGTGGCGATTTCCCCGGACTTCGGCGATCGCTATCTGGAGACCGTCTATAACGACGCATGGGTGGCCGAACGCTGGCCCGGAATATCCCGCCACAAGGTATCCCAGGTATCTCGGGAACCTGCCTGAGAAGGGGAGGGATCTTATGCTCGACTTCGGGACAGTTGCCGGAGAAGCGGTCCGTCAGGTCTCCGGCGGCAAGCGGGGAGACGCCCTCGGAAGGGTGCGCAGCGCCCGCCAGGAACAGGAATCCAAAGACTCCGTCATTCCGGACGGCTACGTCTTTCACTTCCCGGAAAAGCCGAGTTCCGGGAACAGTGCGCTGCCCGCATTCCCGGGCGAGGTCCGCAAGAACGGCACCACCGCCGAGGTGCCCGACGTCGTCGGGGAGAACCGCCGGTGGTGAACCGTATATCCCGCTCCCTCGCGATCGTGGGCGCCCGATTGCGCGGGCCGGGCGTCTTCGAACGGTCGGTCGTGCACGGAATGCGCTGTCTCCCCAGCGGGTGGGAGCCGTCGATCGTGCTCACCAACCGCTCCGGGCGGCCCTCATGCAGCCCGCCTCCGCCTCCGCCTCCGCCTCCGCCTCCGCCCGGGACGTGCGGACCGCGAACCACGGCGAACTCTTCCTCCGTGCCACGTCGTTGGGCGGGGTGAAGAGCCTGATCGAACACCGCTAGCCCTTCGAAGGACCGGGTAGTCCCTCGCCGAAGGACAAGCTGCGCCTGTCCATCGGCCTGGAGAGCCCCACAGACCGTGTCGCCGACCTCGAACAGGCCCTTGAAAAAAGGCCGCTAAGGACAACCGTTGAGCTCCAAGACCCCCACCCCCCGCCCCGAGGCCGCGCCGCCGGACTCCTCCCCGCCGACGGGCGCCACGGCCCCGGAAGGTGCCGACGCACCCCGGGCCGCCGGGCCGGGCCGACGTCCCGGCCTCTTGCGTGACGCCTCGCTGTCCGCCGTACTGGCAGGCTTCGTCGCCGTCGTCGTGTCCTACTCGGGCCCGCTCGTCATCGTGCTCGCGGCGGCGTCCGCCGGGCATCTCGACACCGCCCAGACCAGCTCCTGGGTATGGGCCATCTCCATCGGCAGCGGCCTGACCTGCATCGCGCTGAGCCTGCGCACCAAGATGCCGGTGATCACCGCATGGTCGACACCGGGCGCCGCCCTGCTGGTCACCAGCCTGGGGGCGTACTCCTACGCGGAAGCCATCGGGGCCTTCCTCATCACCGGACTGGTGATCACCCTGGTCGGTCTGACCGGGGTGTTCGGGTGGCTGATGCGGCAGGTACCCACCGCCGTCGTCTCCGCCATGCTCGCCGGCATCCTGTTCTCGTTCGGCACCGGAGTCTTCACCTCCCTCAAGACCGCACCGCTCATTGCCGGTTCCGTACTGCTCGCCTATCTCCTGGCGAAGCGGTGGCTGCCCCGGTACGCCGTCCTCGTCGCCCTGGCGGCGGGCGTCATCGCCAGCGCGGCCGGCTCCCGGCTGGACATCCACCTGGACCGGATCCAGCTGGCCAAGCCGGTCCTGACGACCCCGGACTTCTCGCTCGCCTCGCTCATCGGTATTGCGGTGCCCATGATCCTGGCGACGCTCGCCTCGCAGAACGCACCGGGCATGGCGGTGCTCACCGCGTCCGGCTACCGGCCCGAGGACCGCCTCCTGATCGGTTCGACGGGTCTGGTCTCCACGCTGCTCGCCCCGTTCGGCTCGCACGCCATCAACCTCGCGGCGATCACGGCCGCGATCTGCACCGGCCCCGAGTCCCACCGCGACCCCCGGCGCCGCTACGTGGCCGGAGTCTCCTGCGGAGCGTTCTACCTCCTCATCGGGGCGTTCGGCTCGACGCTGGTGGTGCTCTTTGCGGGACTGCCCAAGGAACTCGTGGCGGCGGTCGCCGGAGTTGCGCTGCTCGGAGCCCTGGCCGGCGGCCTGACCGGTGCGGTGAAGGAGGAGAGGGACCGCGAGGCGGCCCTGATCACCTTCCTCGCCACCGCCTCCGGCGTCACCCTCTTCGGCATCGGCTCCGCCTTCTGGGGACTGCTCTTCGGGGTCATCGCCCATCTCGTCCTGACCCGGTGGCGCGGTACGTCCGAGAAATCCGCCGAGAAATCCGCCGCCTGAGCCGAGCCGCCGTTCAGCGACGGCCGGTGCGCGCCGCCCGGCGCCGCCCGGGTTGCCGGACCCCCTCCGTGTCCGGCAGCCCGCGCCGCGCGGCAGGCGTGGTCCGCTCCGCCGTACCGCAGGCAGGACTACGGCAACGATCAGGAGGAGCCGGAGCCGGAGCCGGAGCCGGACCCGGCGCCGTCCCGCTTCAGATTTGTCACCTTCTGCGGCAGCCGCCCCGCACCGTCGGCGAGCGGGGGAGCCGAGCCGGGCGCGGTGGTCCCCTGCTTGAGGCTGTCGAGAATGGCCAGCCCCTCACCCACGATGCCGGAGGCGATCTCATTGATCCCGTCGGTGCCGTTGAGGACGGTCAGCCGGGAACCGGAGAGGCCCTCGGCCGCCGCCTTGGCGAGGGCGGGGAGGTTCTCGATGGTGCGGTTGGCGGCGATCAGCTCCTGGTTGCCGTCCCGCAGGGAGCCCGCGAGGGCCGTGTTCGCATCGGCCCGGGCCTGGGCGACCGCCCGCTCGCTGTAGGCGCGGGCGTCCGCCTCGAAGCGGACCTGGTCACGCTGTGCCTCCGCCAGGGTGCGCAGCCGGTAGGCCTCGGCGTCCGCCGGGCGGCGCACGTCGGCCTCCAGTCGCTGGGCGGCGAGCGAGGCCTGCCGCTGGGCCAGCGCGGTCTGCTCCTCGATGACCTCCTGCGAGGCCCTCGCCTGCGACAGCGGGCCCGCCTGTGCGGCACGGGCGTTGGACTGCTCGGTCTCGGCGAGGAAGCCGGCCCGCTTGATCGCGGTGTCCCGCTCGTACTCCGCCTTGAGGGCCGCCGCCTGCTGCTCCCGCTCGGTGGCTTCCTGGTCGGCCTTGGCCTGCGCGATCCGGGCCGCGCTGGCGACCGCCGCGGCGTGCGGAGCGGCGAGATTGGTGATGTAGCCCGAGGTGTCGGCGATCTCCTGGATCTGCAGGGCGTCGACGACGATGCCGAGCTTCTCCATCTCGGAATGGCTGCCGTCCTTGACCTCCTGGGCGACCCGGTCCCGTTCCCGGATGATCTGTTCGACGGTCAGCCCGCCGACGATCGAGCGCAGGTGACCGGCGAAGATCCGGCCCACCAGCTCTTCCATGGTCGTCTGCTCGTCCAGGAAGCGGCGCGCGGCGTTGGCGATCGACGTCTGGTCGTCACCGACCTTGAAGACGGCGACCGCCCGGACCCCGATCCGGATGCCCTGCTGGGTGACGCAGTCCTCGGAGATCTCCGCCTCCCGCAGCGACAGCGCCAGCACGCTCGCCTTCTGCTTGACGGGCATGACCCAGCAGCCATGGCCCGTGACGATACGGAATTGGGCATCCCCGGTCCGGCGCTTCGAGCCGGAGATCAACAGCGCCTCGTTCGGCGCAGGAACATGCCAGAACAACATCGAAAGGCTCCTGGTCCGTTGCGACCGGCCTCGGTCGGTGTACGGGGACGGCCGCAGGAAGGGAGTGCTCAGGTGGCCGGCCGCGTCTTCGGGACGGCCCGGTCACGCGGGCAGCGGCGCGACGATCACCGACCGCGCCGAGGTGTGGTCCACCACGATGACCTGGGTATGGCGGGCGATGGGCTCGCGGGACCAGGCGGCGAAGGCCTCGGTCCCGCCGCGTACGGGCAGCAGGACTTCGCCGGGGCCGTCGGCCGGGATGGAGACGGTCACCCGCCCGATCACCCCGATCGGGCTGAAGTCCGTGTCATCCTTCGCGCTCACCCGGGCTCCGTCGCTGGTCAAAGCCGCTGCCGGGCAAGATCCTGGCAGCGGGAAATCCTCGACAACTCAACGGTACTCCGGACGGGGCGGTGCTTCAGGCCGCGCTGCCGGGACCGTCGGCGTACACCGGGTTCAGGCGTCCAGGCGGGCGGAACGGGCCGCGGGGACCCGCTTCCTCGGCGGCAGCACATCGGGCGCGCGATGGGGCCGCAGGGCCGTGAGGGCGGTCTCGGTCTCCTCCATCAGCGCGCGGTAGGAGACCAGCCGCTGCCACTCCGGATCGGCAACGCCGGGCACGGTGGCGGCGCGCTCCGTCCACTGCTTCACCAGTCCGGCGTACACCGGAGTCTGCCGGAGGATGTCCGCGGTGATCCACCGCGGCATCTGCCCGGTGCGGGGGAGGGGGGTTTGTCCGTGGCCTGCGACGGTGCCGGAAGAGACGGTGCCGGAAGAGGGGTCGCTCATGGCCGTAGAAACGATTCTTCCGCCCTGGGGTCACTGCGTATTTTTACAGCGGCCCGTACGTCCGCCGTGGAGGCAAGGGCGTATCTCTCTCGAATATCACCTTATGCAGTGATCTATAGCCGGGAAGCAGTCCAATCCGGGCGAGTAAACGTTGTCGCAGTCATGGAACCGAGGGAGTTGTGGGAGCGCCATGCCGTACTCGCACAGGCGTTTTGCAGCAGCGATGACGAGGTCCGCCGTACGCAGGGACTTCTCGACGAGGCCGAGGCCCGCCGCTCACGGACCCTGGCCGCCTTCGCCGTGACCGTGGGCAGCGATGCGGTGGTGGCGGAGCTGCTCGGCCTGGACGAGCGCGAAGTACGCCTGGCCCGCCGCACGGTGGGCAAGGAGGACGCCCGCGCGGTCGCCAAGAGCCTGCTCGCCCAGACCACGCGCGAGCAGCCCCCCGCCCAGCAGGCCGGCACGCCTCTCGCGACACCCCCCACGGCACACGCCACGACGCCCCCCGCGGCGCAGTCCGTGGGCCCGGCAACGACGCCGGCCGCTGCCGCCCCCCACACTCCCCATGCCCCCCAGCCCCACGAGCCGGCCTGGGCGCCGGCCCTGGACGCGGTCCTGATGAGCAGCTGGCACAGCGGAGTTGACCTCACCGCCCTTGCCACCGAACTCGGGCTCGATGTCCGGCTCCTTGTGGCACGCGCACAACAGCTCGCCGCCGAAAGCCGTCCGGTGCAGTCGCCGCCACCGGACCGCACCGGCCGGCACCGCCGGCTGGCCCATCTCCCGCCTGCCCCACAGCACGAGAGCGCCCCTTCGGCCTGGCGCGAGCGACCACCGCAGTCCCCGCGCGAGCCCTACGAGCAGGAGTCCTGGAAGCAGCAGCAGTACCAGAACTACCCGGATCAGCAGGAGCACCAGGACTACCGGGTGTACGAGGAGCATCCGCAACAGCACCCACAACACGTTCAGCCGCACCCACAACACGCGCAGCAGCACCCGCAACACGTACAGCAGCACCAGCAACACTCAATGCACCAGCAACACTCACCGCATCAGCAGTATCAACAGGCTTCCCATGCCACCTGGGACGCCAATGCGATCACCGCCGCCCAGCACGACTGGGACGGCATCCTGAGCCACTGGGAGGCCACCACCTCCCCCACGCCGCCGCTCTCCGCCCCTGGCCAAGGGGGTGTGTGACGAGCCCCCGGACCCGGGTAGCCGCCCGGCGTCGAGTGCCCGGCGCCGCAGGGCGGAGCAGCTGCCCGGGACCGCTCCCAGGGGCATTGGGGCGTCGCTTAGAGTGGGCGCCGGGCCGTGACTGGCGCTTGGGTGGAGTACCACCGGGGAGCGGCTCGGCCACTCCTGGCCGGTGCCGCGCGCCTGGGCGATCCGCCCCGACGCCAGGAGCACCGATGACCCCGACCGCCCGTCTCATGGACGGCAGCGCACTGGCCCGCCGCATCGTCGGACAGGCCGCGGAACGCGCAGCGGACCTCACCCGGCAGACCGGCACCTCCCCGTGTCTGGCCACCGTACTGGTGGGCGACGACCCCGCCTCGGTGACGTACGTCCGCATGAAGCGCGCGCGGTGCGAGAAGGCCGGGATCCGCTCCCGGCATATCGCCCTCCCCGCCGCCACCACGACCGCCGAGCTGGTCGACACGATCACCGCACTGTCGAACGACCCCGACGTCCACGGCATCCTGCTCCAGCACCCGGCCGGGCCGCACATCGACGAGCGCGCCGCCTTCGAGGCCATCGCCCCCGAGAAGGACGTCGACGGCGTCACCTGCCACTCCTTCGCCGCGATGAGCTTCGGCCTGGACGGCTTCGCCTCCTGCACGCCCGGCGGCATCCTCCGCCTCCTGGACCACCACGAGGTCGACCTGGCCGGCCGGCACGCCGTCGTGGTCGGCCGCAGCGCGATCCTCGGCAAGCCCGTCGGGATGCTGCTGCTCGCCCGCAATGCCACGGTCACCTACTGCCACTCCCGCACCACCGACCTCGCATCGATCACCAAGAACGCCGATGTCCTGGTCGCCGCCGTCGGCCGGCCCCGGTTCCTGCGCGCCGAACACCTCAAGCCCGGGGCCGTGGTGATCGATGCCGGCTCCCACCCCGGCAACGTCGGTGATGTGGACTTCGACTCGGCGTGCACCCGTGCCTCCCTGATCACCCCGGTCCCCGGCGGCGTCGGTCCGATGACCATCGCCACCCTGCTCACCCAGACCGTCGATGCGGCCATTGCCCAGCGGGTGGCGGGCTGACCGATACGCGCCGTTTTTGGCTTTCCTGTCGGTCCGCTGCGCTTGGCCTCGGCTCGTTTTCGGCTTTCCCGCCGTGGGCGCTTCTCGCCGTTGCGCCTGCGCCTGGCGGCGGGCGGGGTCCGCTGCGCGGGGCGGGTCCGCTGCGCGGGGCTGTCGGGGTGCGGTGACGGGCCTGCGCGGGTGGGGTGCCGGACTGCTTCGCTTTACGTC